>CANRIP010000006.1 GCA_947630715.1 uncultured Acetatifactor sp. | reverse complement strand
TTTTTATCGTTTTTATGCAAATTTTACGCCTTGCGTATTTTGGGTGACTGTGTTATACTGAACAAAATTAGAAAGGACGGTATTGAAATGGGATATGGAAAAAATCTGAAAAATCTGTTGGACGAGAAGGGCATGACCGTAAAAGAATTGGCAAGAAAGACTGGAATTGCACCGACCACGCTTTACTCTATTATCCAGCGTGACGCCGCCATCCGCTTTGACACAGCGCTACGTATTTCCAATATCCTCGACATTCCTATCAATTCCATCTGCAAGGACAATCCCTACGAGGACATGGAAACACTGCCAAAGCTTCCCTCCGATAAAGAACGGTTGATGATCAACATGGAAAAGAAGGCTTACTTCTCCGGCCGCACCTTAAAGATCATTAAGAAATTTGACTACACCGAGTTGCCGATGATCGACCAGTTAATTGCGGATTTCTTTGTATTGGATAATATGACAAGAAAAGAATTGTTTGATTTTCTTAATTTACTTAAGAAAAATCACTCTGATCCGGAACGGGAAAAGTGCTTGAAAAATGAGAAAGCGTTATAAAATAGTACTACGCATCAATATTTTGTTGCCTCATAAATGTGTTTTATTCCATTTACTCATTTTTTCAAATGCTTCCCTGCGTATTGGTCCGGCTTCATCATAAGGCAAAGGAACTGTTTTATAAAATTGTTTCGTCTTAAACATAGGCAATTTTATAATGTCATACACACTACGACTTGATACTTTTTGCAAATATCCTTGCTGCGGATTCCCCATAATCCACTCTTCTAATTTATTTTCAGATTTTATTCCTATATTTTTCTCAAGCCATGCCCTTGTGTCTATGCGATAATAAACTTCCTTATATGAATTTTGGATAAATAGTTTGTTAAATTGTTCTACTACAGACTCATTATATATTCTAATTCTGCCCTTATTACTATACTCATTTTTATAAACATTATCATCATATAGGCAAAAACATATCTTAGGAGATAAGGGAATAAAACATTGAAATCCCATATGCCCAAAACCATATGGATGTTTATAATTCCTTTCTATAAACCATTGGTTATATTTTGCAAGAGGAACATCGGCTGTAATAAATCCCAGCTTACTTTCATTTATAATAATCATCGGACAAAGCTCAGAAATAATGGGGATTAAATTATTCATACCCTGTATATATGAAAGGTTAGGTCTGTCAAATCTAATGTCCATACTTTCAATATCGCTTTCTGATAAAGATATTTTATTCTGTGCAGCAAGTACCTTGGCTATACTTTTGGACTCTTCTAATTTGTTTCTTTTGAAATCATCCGCTTTTTCAGCTACCCTCACATCACTCAAATATACAAACATTAATAAATAAATATAATCTATACTATCCTTTGGAATTTTTTCATATACAAAAATATCATTAATTATCCTAGCCCATTCACCTTCTAAATTTATGAACCAGTCTTCTAGTTTATTATCTTTTCCGTATAAAAAATCTCTACCTCCTTGTGTACGAATGGCAGCTTCATCAACAAATTTTTTTCTCTCAAAATTATAAACACCAATGCTATTATTACCCGAAAAGTTTTTTAAATAAAACTGTGGAACATAATGATTATAGGTTTTTGGTCCTTTTCTATTTCCCATTTATGATTACTCCTTTTTTACTCGGATAAGTTCACACCCTTTTTATATTTAATCCCCACTATGAAAATAATACCTATCTATCAAATAGGGAATAATTTCTAAAATATTATTTGGTTCAATATCTTTATTGGTATTTCCGTCAAAATGAACTTCATAATTATAATTCCAAAAATACTTCCCTGCAAAGTAAGCAACAAAATGATATACAATAGAATCCTTGTCGTAATTTTCTATATCGATAAATGGAATTTTAAACTTAACTAAAATTGCCTCACCATTTTCTCTCAAATATCCATATATTCGTGGAAAATCTTTCTTTAATGCATCTTTCGCCAATTCTCCGCCTATATTCTCACAAAATTGCTCATAACCTGCATACATATCATTTCTTAACAGTCCTATATCTGAATAAAAACACAGTTGTGGTTCTCTATCAACGATAGGGTATTTCCAATCATATTGTTTTTTTATAACTTTCATAGATTCGGCTATATCGATTGCTTTCACATTCAGTTTTTTGAAAATACTAATAATATTTCGGCTATAGGTATCCCAATCATTTGTTTTAAGTCCATTCTCAAAAATTATGCCTTTATCAAGTATTTTTGTAGAATGGTAGCAAACCATTTCATGCTGTTCAAATAATGCAATAAGCTCCTGATAAAAATCATATGCAGTGTTTGGAGCTACATATTCTTCAATTGCACATAACACATCATGGTCGTATTCAAGTTTCTGATTTTTTATATTAGCAATTACGTTTTCAGGCATTAAAGAAAAATATCTTATTATTTTATTTTCTATATCAACCGGAATGGTATTTGCATCTGAAGCATCAATTAACATTTCTACTCTCTTTCTATATTACTTTGCCGAATACTCTTGTTGCATTTTGAGATTCTCAGCAAATTAATAATTATAAATATCTCCAACCCTTTTTATCCCTAAGACATTTCCGTATGGCATCAACATCTTTGTTGGTTTTTCTCGAAGCTTCTAAAATAGATGGATATTCTTCAATAATATTTCCATCACTATCCATTTCAGCAATTTTTTTGGATATTCCATTATTTATCAAACTAATATCAAAATCAATTTCAACAATTTGTGGAATATCCTCTGATACATCATATTTTTCCCAAATGAATCCTCCGGCTGTATTACGTTCTTTTCTTAATACTTTAGATATACTAGTTGAACTAATACCCACTGCTTTAGCAGCCTCACCAATTGTGGTATATTTATTTTTCAATTCTCCGCTTAACATATATTGAACAACATACGAGTTTATCTGTTTAACCGCTTTTTTCCTCTGCTGTGTTGACTTATTTTGTCCCTTAATACCCTTTATAGGTGCCATTTCTATATTACTGGACACATAATTGGATTTTATATCTACGCACCTAGGAGATTGAATTTCAATACCATTAGTAATCAAAAAATTTATTACATTATTTTCTTCAACAGGTACCGTATATTTCCATTCCAGTAGTCTAATCCCATGTAATACTGATAATTCTCTCTTACGCTTATCTCTCTCCAAATTATATTTTAAACTTTCTTCACCGCCAAATAAATCTATTGCCTCATAATGTTGTTGCCCTTGATACTCTATTGCCACCTTGTACTTGTCAGAATAAATATCATAACTTTGCTTCCCTAGCCAATCACAATGATATTGATAACATGCATCTTCTACATATCTGCTGACTAACAAAAATAAGCGATACTCATTACCCCATTTTGTTTGAACACGGCCTTCTTTACTTATTTCTGAATAAACGCTGTCAATTCTTTGTTGTAACTTTTTGTTCATAATTTTGATAATTCGAACCAATACAGAATTGGTAACAATAGAAGAATATCCATATTTCTCATTTAAAGCATTAATCCTTTGCTGGATAGTATTTTTAGTATAAAATATGTAACTTTTTTTATTTAGATATTCTCTATTTTGTACTTCCTCTTTATTATTAATGTCGAAAAACATATAACTCATCAATTCAATTTGTGCCAATTGATCTCCCGTGAATATAACCGAGTATGCTAATTCATTATCATCTACTTCAATCTTATAGGCTTCGTCGGCTAATTTTGCTGCACAATAAAATTTCTTATCATATGTTGCTGGAATCTTAAAAATAATTTTTTTATTTGGATCGCCTTTTTCTTGATCAAAAAGTATTTTACTATTGGTAATCTGTCTTAAACACTCATTAACCTCATTTAATAAATCAGGTGCCTTTTCAAAATATGTTAATTCCTGATGAATATCTAATCCATCAAAATTTTGCAACAATTTTTGTAACATTTTATAATCGTCACTATATACTTGATAGCTTTTATATATCGTATCGTCTGCTTTATATTTACCAACACTAACACATTCTTCAAACCTTTCTGAAACATGCTCTCCATTGTAAGCTAACAGTTCAAGAGTTAATTCACATCCTATAAAAGCATCTGGCAAAAAAGTAGAAATAGTATACCAACTCATTAATTTTTCTCTATCGTAATGATAAGAAAAATTTGTAATTTCTACTATACATTGATTATTACTGCTATCAGAGAAACATATCGAAATACTATTTGGTCTTTTGAAAGATAAAGGATTGATATCTGCTTTCCACATTAACTGGTCTTCTACTGAGTAAATGTAATAATTTAATACATCTACTGGAATTTTTCCGCAAAACATGCCTCCGTTATTATACTTTTTATATAATCTTATCTCCATAATCTTACAATTAAATATTCTAATACCATTACTAAAAAATTTATTTTCTTCAACGGAACATTCATTTACAATTTTTTGTTCATCAAATTTTTCATCTCCTACATAAGCAGCTATTCCATTTTTAATATTTACATGCCTAAAATTAACAACATCTAACATTACACAACCACTCTTACCATGTTCACTATGATATCTTGAATCTGCATAATTTTTATGCATATCAAAAGCACATTCATCATCACTTCGGCAATATGAAATAGTATCATTAAAGAATTTCTTTTCAAACCTATACACATAATAACCCTCTGGAATCTCAAGACCAACTCTATAAATATGATTAGGCATGATAATATCTATGTTCTCTTTGGAGTAGTTTATATTATCTATTCTCGTCATTTTACCTTTTTCAATTGTAAGTATATCACCACTCTCAAAGATGTCATATGCTTCTCTAACATATTCATGACTTTCTCTTTCTCGTTTTCTCTTATAAGAATACCATATATTTCTTCCCCATAAATAATACTCCCCGCAGGGTATATCTCTTCCAACATTGTATTTCCCGCATCCTATTACTTTTTTATCATCTATTATTCTAATAAATTCATTAACTTCCATCGTCTATCTCCCATTTCGTGTATTATAACTGTATTTAATATCGTATTTCTTTTAACTAATAGGTTGATTTCTTAATAGCCACAGTTCATATTTACCAATGTTAATTACTGTTATGTCAGACTATTTCTACCGTATAGAAAATCGAGTTGCATATATTGCCTATGCTTTTTTGTCAACTGACCATCTTAAGTTAAATCCTTTTACCTATTCCCAGCTTATTAAATCATCTTAAAATACTTAAGTGCCTCCCGAATCGCCCTCTCTTTATCTTCCGGGCATTTAGGCTGCCTTGCATCCTCAGACTTCGGCTTATTATAATTCTCCCTCTCAATGATCCCACATTTCCTTTTAACCTGCGCAATATAAAGATTACTTACCTTTAGTCCGCTATGCTCCAGCACATACGCCTTAATCTCCTCATAGCTGGCTTTCTTCTCGGCAGCGGTCAAATCCATCTCATCCAGTTTCATTTCCACCTCATGCTTGTCCGACATCCGTTTTGGCCAGCAAACACACCGTCTCCACATTCCCCGTGTTGGGAAACATATCGACGCAGCAGCCTCTCACCGCGCAATAGCCGTACTCCTGCAACAGCTTGAGATCCCGGGCCAGGCTGGTGGGCTTACAGGATATGTACAAAATCTTCTCCGCGCCGGCGTGGGCGGCTATTTTCGGCAGGGCCTTGGGATGGATGCCGTCCCGCGGCGGATCCAGCACGATCAGATCCGGCTTTTCCGGAATTTCATCCAAGATTTTCAGCACGTCCCCCGCCAAGAATTCGCAGTTTTCGATCCCGTTTTCCGCCGCGTTCCTGCGGGCAGCCTCCACAGCCTCCTCCACAATCTCCACGCCGATCACCTTTTGAGCCACGGGGGACAAAAGCTGCGCAATCGTCCCCGTCCCGCTGTACAGATCGTACACCACCTTATCCCGCTTGCCCGATGCGTCCCTTAAATCCCCCACATATTCCCTGGCCGTTTGATACAGCGTCTCCGCTCCGGAGGAATTGGTCTGGAAAAAGGAAAAGGTGGAAATCCGGAATCTCAGCCCCAGAATTTCCTCATAAAAATAATCCTGTCCGTACAGTACCTCCGTGCGGTCGCTTTTTATGGTATCCGCCGGGGAATCATTCACAATGTGCAAAATACCCGCAAAACGGCCGGAGAGTTTCCCCTCTTTCTCCAGAGAAAGAAGCCGGTCCAGAAATCCCCGCAGAATCGTTTCCTCCCCTTCACGGCCCTGCTCTCCCTCCCCCTGGCCTTCCCCTGCCATGGGCTGGGACGTAGTGACCAGCGCAGCCAGAATCTCTCCCGTGCGGTACGCCTTTCTGACCAGAAGATGTCGCAGATAACCAAGGTGTGATGTCCTGTGAAAAAAGCTTACCTTTTTTTCCGCAAAATAAGACCGGACCGCCTCAAGGATTTGCCTGTAATCCTCATCCACGATCCGGCAGTCGCAAACAGTTACCACATCGTAAAAACTGTCTCTTTTGTGCATACCCAGAGCAAGCGGCCCATCCTTCCTTTCGTCGCCAAAGGTGAATTCCATTTTGTTGCGGTATCCGCAGGATATGGGGCTGCCCTTGATCCCCTCCCAGCGAAAAGGAACCGCCTGGTTTTTCAGCGCATCCTCCAGGAGCCTTTTCACCTGTTCCTCCTTGATTTGCAACTGCGTCTCATAAGGCAGCGACAAATAATTACAGCCTCCGCACACACCAAAGTGGGAACACGGTTTGGCTGTTTCCAAAGGTGATTGTTCCATCACCTCCAACAGACGGCCCTCCGCCTTCCCATTTCTCACCTTATTGACACTAAGCTTTATGAACTGTCCGGGCAGGCTGTTTTTTACGGTCACGGGGCCTTCTTCCGTCAAGGCGATCCCCTTGTTGGGGAAGTCCACCCTGGTGACCTTTGTTTCAAATACCTGACCTTTTTTCATTTACTTAGTTTTCTCCCTCGTCTACGAAGAAATCATCGTCCTCCGTATCCTCATCCTCAAACTCATCTTCAAATTCATCCTCAAAATCTTCCAGATAGCTGGGATGCAGATAACGGTACACGGCGAAGGCAATGCCGGCCACCGCTGCGATGACGCCGATCACAGCCAGCACCCAAAGCGCAATGTTACGCTTTTTCTTGGTTTCTTCTTCCTTCTTGTTAAAGAGCTCGTTTGCCTTCACAAGATCGATCAGGTTTTCAATCTTATTCATAGGTTACCTCCGTCTCCGACAGGCTCCGCTGTCATCCTTCTATCATAGAATACCACATTTATTTCAAAATTACTACACTCTTTTCAATTTTGCAAAAGCTGCGTACATAATCTTCTGCCCCGCCTGGTCGAAAAGTACCGTCACCTTATAATCCCTGGGTTCTTTTTCCAGCTTTAAAACGGTTCCCTCGCCGTACTTCATATGCCGCACCCTGTCCCCCTCCTGGTAATCCGGGGCGGAAAACGTCTGCGCAGGCGCTCCCTTGGAGATTCCCGCAAGCTGATTCAGGCTCTGGATGCCCCTGGCAATAAAGGGCTTTTCCGAATCCGCGGTCACATTGGGCCGGAAAACCGCCTTCGGCCTGGGGTCGAAGGTTTCCTTCCGCAAAGGCTCCCTGGCCGGCCTGGGGTCCGTCCGTCTTTCGTCCAGCAGGGCGGCCGGAATTTCCCTGACAAAACGGCTGAGCGGATTGTACTGCGTCTCCCCGTGAATCATTCTCATTCTGGCACAGGTAAGAGTCAGATCGTTCATGGCCCTTGTAATCCCCACATAGGCCAGCCTCCGTTCCTCCTCCATGGTTTCCGGATCGTCAGAGGACAGGGACAGGTAACTGGGGAACAGTCCGTCCTCCATTCCCGCCAGATAAACGCTGGGGAATTCCAGTCCCTTGGCGGAATGCAGCGTCATCAGCAAAACCCGGTCGTCATTTCCGTCCACCTCATCGATCTCCGCCACCAGCGCCACTTCCTCCAGGAATTCCGACAGGCTGGGCTGTTCGTGGGTTTCCTGATAATTGACGGCTTTCGTCACCAGTTCCTCCACGTTTTCCATTCTGTCTTCCCAGGTTTCGTCGTCATACTCCTTCAGGTATTCCTCATACCCCACCTTGTCTATGGCCGCACGGATCAGCTCTGCAACGGAGAGCTCCCCCTTCAGTTTCCTGATGGTTTCGATCAAATGGACAAAGGGTCTGATCCGGGCCGCGGCTTTTCCAAGGCCCATGATATCGTCCGCCTGTTTCATGGCCTCATAGAGAGTGATGTCCCTTAACTGGGCGTAATCGTCCAGCTTTTCCATCGTGGCGGTTCCGATCCCTCTTTTCGGCACATTGATAATCCGGCGCAGCGCCACCTCATCCCTGCCGTTGTCAACCGTTTTCAGATAGGCCAGAATATCCTTGATTTCCATTCGGGCGTAAAAATTGGTTCCCCCCACCACATTGTAGGGAATCCCCTTGAAAATCATGCGCTCCTCCAGAAGACGGGCCTGGGCGTTGGTGCGGTACAGCACGGCGCAGTCCTGATACCGCAGTCCGTTGGCCGCCTTTTCCGCCACATCCTCCGCGATAAACTCCGCCTCCTCGTATGCGTTGTCAAACTGGCGCAGACGGATTTTGTCTCCCGCCCCCCGGTCCGTCCACAGCGCTTTTTCCTTCCGGCCCGCGTTATTTTGGATTACCCCGTTGGCCGCGTCCAGAATCCTCTGGGTGGACCGGTAATTCTGCTCCAGCTTGATCACCTTTGCCTCCGGAAAATGCTGTTCAAAATCCAGGATATTGTGGATGTCGGCTCCCCGGAACCGGTAGATGGACTGATCGTCGTCCCCCACCACGCAGAGATTCCGGTATTTGTCCGCCAAAAGCCTCACCAGCTCAAACTGGGCGAAGTTGGTATCCTGATACTCATCCACCATGAGATAGCGAAACCGCTCCTGATAGGATTCCAGCACCTCGGGACAGTTTCGGAAAAGCTCCACCGTCTTACAGATAATGTCATCAAAATCCAGGGCGTTATTTTTCTCAAGAGCCTCCTGATAGGCCCGGTAAACCTTGGCGTAAACGGTTTTCCCGTAATCGGACGCCGCGTCCAGCTCATACTCCCGTACGCTGACCAGCCTGTCCTTGGCGGAAGAAATCGCGCTCATCAGCGCCCTCTCCCGATATACCTTTGTATCTATGTTCAACTGGCGGCAGATTCCCTTGATCAAGGTTTTCTGATCGTCAGTATCATAGATGGAAAAGCTGTTGTCATAGCCCAGCCTGTCAATATGCCTCCGCAGAATCCGCATACAGGCGGAGTGAAAGGTGGAAACCCAGATCTGATCCGCTCCAAAGCCCACCAGTTGATCCACTCTCGTGCGCATTTCCTCCGCAGCCTTGTTGGTAAAGGTGATGGCCAGGATATTCCAGGGATTCACCCCCATCTCGTCGATCAGATATGCGATCCTGTGTGTCAGGGCCCTCGTCTTTCCGCTTCCGGCGCCCGCCAGCAGCAAAAGCGGGCCGTCCACCGTAGTCACCGCCTGCTTCTGCTCCCGATTTAATGTGTCATAAATGCTCATTTCCCCTTCATACCCTCGTCATGCCTGATCTACGCTGCTGAAATTCCAGGTGCGGATGTTAAATTCCATCAGCAGGGAATCACAGTAAGCGCATTTCGCGGCCCCGCGCTCCGGCAGAGGCGCCCCGCAGTTGGGGCAGACCATGGCCATGCCGGTACCGCCGGATTTTTCAATCAGTTCTCTGTCCTGTATGTAGAGAAGTTCTATGTTGTATCTGCTCTGGCGGAGAACGCCGTTTCCCCCGTCGATGATCCGGCCGTTGTCCAGCTCCTGATAATGGTACTGGACCGCGGATTGAAACATCACGCTGCATCTGCCCTTGTTTTTTCGGTAAACGGTTATCTCCGTCTTGTGGATCAGAATGTCCCGGTAGCTTTCTCTCTTTCCCGACTCCTTTAACATTTCAATTTTCATGTTCAGTTTTTCCCTGAATTCTTCGGTGCCTTCCGTGAGCCTGGACGCATCCAGCTCATCGATGGCCCTCAGGTAAGAAAGGAGTACGTTTTCCGCCCGCCGTTTCATCTCATCGAAATGAAAATCCGGGAAATCCTTCATGATCTGCGGCAGGAAAATACTGGTCGCCGCGGATACCGATTTGGGGGTGTTGTCGCTTTCCTGATCCGGCGCTTGCAGGGTATGGATCACGCTTGCCAGATCCGGCGTCCGAAAAGCCTTCAGGGAGAATGCCCTTACTTTCCTTCTGATGGTCCTGTAAGCGCAGTACACGATCCCCATCACCGCCAGGATCAGTATCAGCAGGACAATCAGACCAATGATTCCAGCCGTCATATCGCCACCGTCTTAAATCTTGTCGTTATCGTCAAAAATATCGCCGCACTCCGGGCAGAATTTGGGAGGCTTGGTGGGATCCTCAGGCTCCCATCCGCATTTGTCACATTTGTACAAAGGCGCCCCTTCCGGTTTCTTCCGTCCGCATTCCTGGCAGAATTTTCCCTGATTCACATGCCCGCAGGAACAGGTCCATCCCTCCAGCGCTGGCTTAGGCAGGCCGCACTCGGAGCAGAATTTCCCTCTGTTGTCCGTCTTGCCGCATCCGCAGGTCCAGCCCAAAACCGCGCCTTCCGCCACGGTGCCTGCCGGTTTCATCTGAGGCTGCTGCGCCTGGCCGGGCGTTCCGAACATGCTCCCCATCCCGTTGTTCATCATATTCTGCATCATGGCCATTCCCATCATACCCATGGCGCCGTTCACGGATGAGGCCTGTCCGTCCTCCCCGCCGTTTCCCATATTTTCCAAAGCCTGGGTATACGCTTCCGTCTGTCTTGCCGCCGCCATCTGGGAATTGGTCAGAACAGCCGTATCGTACCACTTGTTGATCCGATCCAGATCCTCTTGCGGCACAATGGGCGCGGACATGGTCATGGAAACCACTTCAATGCCCCGCTTCTCCGTCCATTCCGGAGACAGCTCCTCCTTCAGATAATCCGCGATCTCCGTCAAATGCGCGGGCAGCGCGGAGGGCAGGATTCCCTCTGCGCCGATCTTCGCCAGCGCGGTGGGAAGAACGGTCAAAAGCTCCGCCTTCATGGTGCCCATCAGTTCTTCGTTTCTCTCATAGCTGTCCGCCACATTGCCGGCCACGTTGATGTAGAACTGGAGAGGGTTCACAATTCGGAAACTGTATTTCCCGTTGCACTTGATGCTGGTTTCCAGCTCAAAGCCGGTGTTC
Organism: uncultured Acetatifactor sp.; assembly: GCA_947630715.1. Taxonomy (GTDB): domain Bacteria; phylum Bacillota; class Clostridia; order Lachnospirales; family Lachnospiraceae; genus Acetatifactor. Next base: position 86,455 of record CANRIP010000006.1, on the reverse strand, counting down.
TTCGCCACAAAATGAAACGCGATGGGATTCGGCGTTCCATAAAGGTTATTCTGGATTTCCTTGGTGTTGATGTAATAGACCCTTTGATCCTTTGGAACTCCCGCAAAGCCCGTACGGCGCACAAACTGATCCACCGTCTGCTTTAAAAATTCCTTGGAAAGACCGCCGTAAAACAGAGACGGCTCGGAGGAGGAATCATACACGAATTCCCCTGCCTCCGCGCAGAAATCCACAATTTTTCCCTGATCCACGATCAGCATGCACTGTCCCTCGTTGATGGAGACAACAGAGCCGTTGCTGATGATATTGTCCAGTCCCTTGTTGCTGTCATACCCCTTCGCCGACTGTTTCTGCCCCTTCACCATCAACACATTGTTGCTCAGCGAGGTACAGTAGAAATACTCCTTGTAGCCGTCAGCCATCATGCTGCTGACAGCGTTTTTGGCTGCCTTGATCAGTCCCATATCGTTTCCTCCCTTTCTTGCGGCAGTTCCTCCAACCAGGTTCACCAAATTATTTTACCTTACAGGAGGCCTTTTGTCAATCGCGGCCAACCTTTCTTGCGTTTCCGCCAACCTTTCTTGCGTTTCCGCCCCGGAAACCGTTGTTTCTTCCTCCCATTGCAAAGTACGGAACCCCAAGTCTTTGCGGTTTCCTGGCGGCACCTCCAATTATCACAATATTTCTCTCTAAAAATCACTATTCCCCCAATCCTCCTTTCTCCCTTATAATAAAGAGGTAAAGACAGGCTTTGCATCCGAAATCACATAAAACCAAAAAGGAGATCAGCAAAATGAAGATCAAAAAAGAATTTGCCGCCTGTGCTGTGGCAGCCTCACTGACGGGACTGGCTCTGTCCGCCTGCGGCGGCGCTCCCTCCGGCCCCCACAAGTCCGAAAACGGCATTGAAACTTCCGACGACGGCGTGATGCGCACGGATCTCACCGCCCTGGAGCTGGCGGAGCAGATGGGCAACGGCATCAACCTGGGCAACACCATGGAAGCCTACGGACGCGCCTCCTTCGGTACGGGCGCAGAGGTTTCCTCCTATGAGACCTGCTGGGGCATGCCTGAGACCACCCAGGAGATGATCACCGGCATGAAGGAAGCCGGATTTACATCCCTGCGGATTCCCGTGGCCTGGACCAACGCCATGAACTTTGAATCCGGAGACTACACCATCGGGGAGGACTACTTAAACCGGGTGGAAGAAATCATCAACTATGCTTTAAACGAGGATATGTACGTCATCGTCAACGATCACTGGGACGGCGGCTGGTGGGGCATGTTCGGCTCTGCGGACGAAGCGACCCGCTCCCGTGCCATGGAGCTCTACACCTCCATGTGGACCCAGATCGCGGAGCGCTATCAGGAGTATTCCGACCATCTGATTTTTGAATCCGCCAACGAGGAGCTGGGCTTTCGGCTGAACGATACGGACATCGCCCCAGATTCCGGCACTCTCTCCGACGGGGAGTGCTACACCGTGGCCAATCAGATCAACCAGGCTTTTGTGGACACCGTCCGCGCCACCGGCGGCAACAATAAAGACCGTTTTCTGCTGATTGCCGGATTCGGGACCGACATCACCAACACCTGCGACAGCCGCTTTCAGATGCCCGAGGATGCGGCCAAAGACAAGCTGCTGATCTCCGTGCACTACTATGACCCTTCCGGTTACTGCATCAACACCGCCGTGGCCAGTTGGGGCGATAAAGACGATTACAATGACCAGAACAATATGCTGGCTAAGATGACCCGGTTTACCGATCAGGGCTATGCCGTGGTCATCGGGGAATACGGCGTCCTCATGGAAAATACGGCCATGAAGGAAAACACCGCCGATTATTACCGGAACTTCTTAAGCAACTGCGATCTGTACGGCTATGTGCCCATGCTCTGGGACTGCAGCAACATGTACGACCGCCATACCTGTAAGATCGTGGACGAAGAAGTGGCCTCCATCTATCAGGAGCACAGCCTCTCCGCCCAGTCCGCAAAGAGCGCGGATGAGATTCGGACGGATGCCCAGAACTATCTGGATCAGGCTCTGGCCGCCGCCCCCGAGGGAGCCGGCGTGGATGAAAACACCGCCATGGCCTGGATCATGTACACCAGCAGCGACTGGAATGTGCAGTACAGCGTGGGCGACGTGTATGACCCCGATGACAAGACCGCAGGCCTGGTCTGCGGCGATGTGGAGATCACAGGCCCCGGCGAATACACGGCCAGCCTTGACTTTACAGGCGTTCCCGGCGGATACGCAAACAGCGTCACCTTCTCCGCCCTGGCTGTCACCAACGCGGAAATCCTCTATCCCGGCTGCATCATCAACTTAAAAGAGGTGCGGGTCAACGGAGAGCCTTATCAACTGCGGGGCCGCCCCTACACTTCCTCGGACGACGGGATCTGCACCCGTGTGAACCTGTACAACGCCTGGGTGAGCGCCGTGCCCTCAGACGCCCGCGTCTTCGGCGGAGGCGGACTGACAGGCGCCACTCCCAACCTGCTGGATGCGGAGACTCTGGGCAATGTGAAAACCCTGGAAGTGGATTTCGAGTTTTTGGCGCCTTAATAGCCGGATTTGAGAAATTTGACAAACCCGCCGCAGAACCTTATAATAAAACCAGTCAAAAGAAAGGAGTCGGCATGTACAGCATACTGATCGCAGATGACGAAAAGACAATCCGCGATGGCATCAAGTGTCTCCTGGACTGGGAAGCGCTGGGTTTTTCCATGATAGGGGAGGCCGCCACCGGAGAGCAGGCACGGCAGAAAATTCTCTCTCTGAGGCCCGATGTGGTGCTCATGGATATCCGTATGCCCGGCCTGATGGGACTGGATGTCATCCGACAGGTGCGCCGGGAGGGCTTTGAGGGACAGTTTATCCTGATCAGCGGCTACGCCGAGTTCGACTACGCCAGAGAGGCCATCCGTTATGAAGTCCGGGACTATCTGACCAAGCCAATCGACGAGGACATACTCCAGGAAACCCTGAACCGGATCCGCCTTCGGCTGGATCAGACAAAGGCCGCCACGGACGCGGCGGAACACTACCACCGGATGGCTCATGACCGGATCCTTCAGGATCTGCTCACAGGAAACGCCGATCTCACCCGGCTGGATCCGGAGGAATACCGGCTGAAAGCCCCGGTGTATCAGGTGGTCATCTACGAGCGCTACGGCAGCGGGGATACCGGCATCGCCTGCCGTTTCTCCGATCTGCTCCGGGTGGCCAACCAGGACAATCACTCCTATGACAGCGTGACGCAGCAAGATCGGGAGGTCGTTCTGCTGAAGGGAGAGTTTGCCATCCAGAAGTTTAACGATCTTTTGGAACGCTACCGCGGCGACAGACGGCCCCAGAAGGATTCTCCCCTGGATTCCCTGTTCCTCACCTACGGGCGGTGCGTAAACTCCCTGGAGGACATCCCCCTCTCGTACAGGGATGCGGAGCTGTTTCTCTCCCGCCGTTTCTTCTGCGAGGAAGGCCAGCACACGTTAGGAAACGAAATTCACCCCCCCGTAAGGGAGCAGAAACCTTTTCTCAATGACACGGTTCTGGAAGAATACGCGGATCGGCTGGTCAACTACATCCAGTCCTTCAACCGCAACCTCTTTTCCGAAACTCTGGAGGAACTGCGCCTCAGGCTGAACGACGCCTCCGACCCCATCCCTTCCATCCGGCTCTTTCTCACGGATCTGCTGCTGCGGGTGAAGGAGCGGATCAACTATCTCTACGGCCAGGAGGCTATCCCCTTCGCGGGCAACGGGACTCTCATCCGCACCCTGGAGGACAGCCGCTATCTGTACCAGATCCTGCGGTATTTTACGGAGCAGGCCGAGATGGTCATGGGCGCCATCGGCAATTTTTCCAGAGACAGCGTGCTGGACGACATTCTCCATTATATCAACCACAACTACGCCGGCAACATCACCCTGGAAAGCATCGCGCCCCTCTTTGGGTACAACAGTTCTTATCTGGGCAAGATTTTTTCAAAGCGCATGGGGGAAAACTTCAACTCCTACGTGGATCATGTCCGCATCGAAAAATCCAAGGAGCTTTTGCTGAAGGAAGACATGAAGGTGTACAGCATCGCCGAGAAGGTAGGCTATCGAAACGTGGACTATTTTCATATCAAGTTCAAAAAATACATGGGACAGAGTCCTGCGGAATTCCGAAAAAAGAACCGGGCCACCTGACGGCCCGGTTCCTTTTTATTCTCCCTGATTCTCCCGCTCGATCTCCCGGAACAGCGGCAGCGCCATGCCGCTTACCGTATACATCAGGCACACCGGCCCCACCAGGATACCGATAAAGAACGTGGTGGTGTTAAACAGAAACACAAGCGCCTCGATGACCAGCACCGCCACCAGGATCAGGGTACGCCCAAAGAACCGGCAGGTGATTCTGACGGAGTTCTTTAAGGTGTTGAGCAGCGTGTTTTCATACCGGGCGCTTAAGGCAAAAGCGTAAAGGAACGCGGCCCCGAACACTCCGATGGCCAGGATCCCGAAGATCAAAAAGATCATGGGCCCGTCCTCTATGGCCCGGAACAACTCAAAATCCAGATACACCACATAGGCACAGAACAGCGCCAGCAGCCCCAGAGGGATCCCCTGCTTTAAATTCACCTTAAAGGCCTTGAAAAACTGCCGTCCCACATATCCTTCCGTCTCGTCCGCCATCTTTAAGGTCACACTGAACACAGCCACCGTGGAGGCCCCGAAGGTCACTATGGGAATACAGCACAAAAGCCATAGAAAATTTAACACGATCACATCCCACAGTCTGGAAAAGAACCTGTATAATGGGCCGTCCGCGCTGAAAAATTTCATGGCAGGATATCCTTTCTTTCAGAAGGGGCCGCCCTATGGGCTGCCTCCTGTTGTTCTATGAGTCTCACCGTTTTCTTTTATCTGAGAGGCTCCTGCAAAGCGTTCTTTCTGGCAGCCTCATTCCGCTGGTATTCTACGCATTCACGGTAACCGTAGGACATTGCCTTGCCATACATCTCCTTGACGATCTGGTCAAACTCCTCCTCCGTCTCCGCATAGATAGCTCTCCAACTGTAATCCTTAATACAGGTTGCCACCTGACTCCATTTCGTCTCCAGCGCATCATCCTGCTCCGTCGCCGAATAGGTGGTGACCACATCCACCACATAATCGTTATTCTCCAGATACTCCGTCACAGCGGTGCAGCCTGTATACTCTCTCCAGTCCACTTCCGCCGGGCAGCGTCCCTCGGGCACCTGGAAACTTGCCCAGTACTCTCTGTTATAAGGCTCGCCGGATTCCGGGTTGGTGTCCATAGGCGCCCAGGTGATCTGGTTGGGCTGGAAAGCGCCGTCATTAAAGGTCTTGCCGCCCCATTCCTCGGGCATCACAGTGGTTCTGTCCTCCACGCAGGTCAGGCCGAACTCGGTCAGATAGGTCTTTCCGTTCTCGTCATAGTCCCAGCAGAGACCCTTGGGGCCGTAGTCGATGGTCAGACGTCCCTCAGGTGTGCACAGCCAGTCCAGGATCTCCATGCAGAGCTCGGGATACTGGGTCTTGGCGCCGATGCTCCAGGGCTGGTTTCCTCCCATGGAACTTAAGCCGTACACGATGGGAACCGCCTGGGTGGGCTTTAAGCTCATCATGATCTGATCCTTGTCGTAGTGGGCCTGGTTGTTAAAGCCCTGGCTGCCCGCATAGTTAAAGATGGAGAACAATACGCCGCCGTTCTGCACCTTGGCGATCATCTCGTTGTAAGTCTGGGTCATGGAGTCGGGATCCAGCAGTCCCCTGCGGTACAGCTCGTTGAACCATGCCAGCATCTCCAGATAGGGACTCCCATCGGACAGCGCATCGTAATATTCGCCGTTGGTCACGTTGTAATGGCCGAAACCGAACTCGTCATAGCCATAGTAGGCGGTGGCCATACTCTTGACATACATCACCATGTTGCCGTCCCAGTCCGGCCAGAGGGACATGGCGTAGGTCTTGTTGCCCTTGTCGTCGGTGGGGCACAGCTCCTGCATATCCTCCAGCACGTCCATCAGGTCGTCCAGGTTGTCCACCTTAGGGTAGCCAAGCTGCTTATACAGATCCCAGCGGATGTCCCAGGTGTACAGGAAAGCGTCGTGGCTCTGGGGGCTGGCCGCGGCGCTGGCCGCAAAACCATAGATAGTGTCTGCGGAAATCACGTTTCCCTCATCATCCTTCTGGGCGGACACCTGCTTATTCTTTTCAAAGGCGTCCTGCAGATGCTCCCACATATAAGGGCCGTACTCCTGCAGAATGTTATCCTCCTCCCAGTCCAGGAGCATCCCCTCCTCCACCGCCCGCTGGTAGTTGGAATCGTCGGAGCCCCAGACGATGATATCGCCCAGATCCCCGGCCACCATACGCGTATCAAACACGCCTTCGCCGGAAGGGATGATATTGAACTTTACGTTGAACTTATCCGCCAGGATCTTGGCAAACCAGCCCTGCATCTCGCCGGAATAGTTTGCCCTCTCGCTGAAGACGGTCAGAGTTACCAGATCGCCGCTGTCGGCGTTTCCTCCCCCGCTTCCGTCACCGTTACCGCCTCCGCCTCCGCAGCCGGCAAGCGTTCCTGCCATCAGGACGGCGGCCATGGCGCCTGCAAGAAACTTTTTCATTTTTATCATTGCTTTTCCTCCTTTATATGATGCGGGTCAGCCCTTAACGGCGCCCAACATGATACCTTTCTCAAAATACCGCTGCATGAAGGGATACACCAGCAGGATCGGGATGATGGACACCATGGAGATGGTGTACTTGATCACCTTGGAATTTAAGGCGCTCTGAATCACCCCCTCCGACACCGAGGATGCGCCGCCCTCAAAGAGCGCCCCCAGATTGGAAGTAGTGTTCAGATACAGATACAGCCTGTGCTGCAGGGTAAAGAGCTCCGGCGCGTTCTGCATCAGGATCAGGGAATCTGTAAAGGAATTCCAATGGCCCACCGCGCCAAAGATGGCGATGGTGGCCAGAATGGGCTTGCACAGAGGCAGGATGATCCGCCGGAAGATGGTGAAGTATCCCGCTCCGTCCATAAAGGCGCTCTCCTCCAGCTCCGCGGGAATGGACTCCACATAGGTCTTTACCAGGATGATATTGTAGGGCGCCACAATGCCGGGGATGATGTAGGCCAGGAAGTTATTGGTCAGTCCCAGCATGGACATGTTCAGATACCAGGGAATGGTGCCCGCGTTAAAGTACATGGTCACCACCAGGAACCGGTACCAGAACTTGCGGTGCCACATGTTCTGCTTGGTCACCAGATACCCTGCCAAAGCGGAGGCCGCCACCATTAAAGTGGTGCCGATAACCGTCCGGGAAATGGAGACCAGGAAGGCCTGCCCCACCTCCCCTGCATGGAACAGGTTCGCGTAGTTCTCAAAGTGGATGCCCCTGGGGATAAAGTTGATGGCCGCCCTGCTCACCAGCTCGTTGTCCGAGATGGTGTTGATAAACAGGTAATAAAAGGGGAACACGCAGCATAGGGTGAACACGATGAAAAAGGTGTAGTTCAGTATGCTGAATACGATGTCTCCCGCCGTGTAGCGGTACCTTTTTTTGTGTTTCTTATAATAGAGTTTCTCCGCCTTCTCGTCTAATTTTTCCTGAGTTGTCTTCGCCATTTTCCGTCACCTCCTTAAACGATACTCTCACCGCGCAGCAGCTTGGAGATACTGTTGGCGGCAAAGAGCAGGACAACGCTGATCAAGGATTTCACCATGCCGATCATGGTGGAGAGAGGAATCGCGCCTCCCACAATACCCAATTTATACACATACAGATCCAGCACGGTAATCGTGTCCGTGTTCATGGCGTTCTCGAAGACCATATACTGATCCATGCCGTTGCTTAAGATACCGGCGATGGACATGAGCAGCATGACCATGTAGGTGGGAATCAGTCCGGGCACGGTGATGTGCCACATCTTCTGGAAACGTCCCGCGCCGTCCACGGTGGCCGCCTCATAGAGCTGCTGGTCGATGCCGGAGATGCCCGCTATATAGATGATGGCGCTCCAGCCGATGCCCTTCCACATGCCCCAGGCCAGCATCTTCAGCCACATGTGGCTGGGATCCTGCAGCAGATTCCTCCCCGCGTCCCAGACGCCCATATTCTGCATGATGCCGCTTAAGAAACCGTCGGTGGAGAAGATGGCAAAGGCGATGGCATACACCAGCACCCAACTGATAAAGTTGGGGATAGTGGTGAATGTCTGCACGAACCGTCTCACATGGCTGTTCTTGATCTCCGACAGGAAGATGGCAAAAGCCATGGCGCACCAACTGGTAGCGATCCCTAAACCGCTCATGGCCAGGGTGTTGCGCAGCACTCTCACGATATCCTGTCTGGTGGCCGCGTTCTCAAAGAGCATAGTAAACCACTGGAAGCCCACGAAATTGTCCCTGCTTAACGTGCCGCCGGATTCATAGTTATAGAAGGCGTACCGCCATCCGTACAGGGGCAGGTAGCTGAACACGAAGGCCAGCGCCGCAAAGGGCATAAACATCAGAAACAGCTTATACTTGGACTCCATCTCATATTGATCCTCGGGCCGGGCCTTTGGCAGAAGCAACTGTATGACCACTGTGCAGACCAGCACCAAAACTGCCAGTGTCAGAAACAGTCCCATCTGAAAAGCGGGCAGACTGGGAATGACCCTGTCCGGGTGATCCGTAGCAGCAACCTGGGTGTAGGCGTTGTAGATACCTGCCATACCTCCCAGCTCCAGCACCGTCCCGGCGATGCCGAACCAGTTGCCAAGCCTCTTAAACTTCACATTGCCGATGGACATGCACCCGTTTACCACCGCCAGGGCAATGCCGATACAGGAAATCATGCTGGATGCGAACAGCAGCCGGAAACTGGACTCCTGGATCCAGCCCTGCCGGAACGCCCTGCCGCATTCCTTCGTCAGTCCGCCATAGGAAACCCCCGACGTGAAAAGCGACATGTTCTTATTCACAAACTCACAGATCTTAGCCGGGTTCAACTGCGGGAAGAAAGCTATGACCACCATGACCAGGGTTGCAATGCGCACCACATAGTAAAGATAGTCGGCTGTCTTTCCTGCGCCTGTCTTTGTGTTACTCATCCTCTACCTCCCTTATTTTGCCTTACAAAAGCACACAGTAAGGACGATTATGATGCTGTCTACATTATACCGGAAGGATTTTTGAAAAGACACCTCAATAATTTCACCGAAAATACACTAATTTTTTGCACATGAAAAGGGCGGAAGAAAGAAATTTCTTCCGCCCTGAAAGCCTGATGCAGCGTTGAAACGCTTACCTGGCTCTTTCTGAACCGGCCAAGTCTTACTGTTTCTTCTTTTTAACAGCCACAACCGCGCAGGCAACCACAGCAGCCACCACTACCACGATGACTACGATCACCACGGGAGAAAGGGAAGATCCTCCCTCCTCTGCGGGTGCGGCGGTCTCGTCGGCGGGCGCCGTGCCCTCGTCAGATTCCTGGGCCTGGTCTTCCTGCGCATCCTCTGCGGGAGCCTCCTGAGGAGCGGCATCGTTTGCAAAGCCGGACACGTCAAAGCTTATCTCGATGCTGCTGGTGGGAGCTGCGTAGTAGGGAAGCGCAGTGATATCACTGTTCCAGATGTTGGCCAGCAGGATGCTCTGGGTCTCCTTCTGATCGGGATCCAGGAAAGGCGTCTCCTGCGTGGTAATCTCCTTGCCGTCCATCTTTAACACGACGTTGGAGATGACTACGGCATCGTTTCTGGGCAGATCCGTAGATACGAACAACAGGTTAAAGGTGCCGTCGCTACCCAGGATGGGCTGGTCGTTAAAGGTACCGGAGAAATCAAAGCCGTTCAGCGCTACGGTGTAAGTGCCGTTTCCAGTGATCTCCACGTCTGTAAAGGTACCGCCCTGGGGCTGCCAGTCGCTCTCGGCAAAGCCCATTTCGCCGAAGTATGCGCCGCCGTCCACATCGCGGCCGTAGGTAGCGTCGTTCCAGGCGTTACGGAACAGCCAGGTAGGGGTCTGTACGCCCAGATATGCGTGATAGGTTCCGTTGGGATCAAACTCAAACTGGGGAACCTCCTCCACGGGAGCCAGCAGAATGTTGGGAGTGATCTCATAGGTCACCTTGGTGAAACCGGAAGGCTCGGCAATGTACTGGGTGCCCCACTCGTTGTAGCCGCCGGCCAGGCGCAGGCACTGATCCTGCGAATAGTCGCCGGTTGCCTCTGCCCAGCAGGAAGCACCTGCCGTCATGTCGATGTCCACTTCCTCATCGTCGATATAGAGCTTGATGTCAAAGGTACTCTGATCGGAAACCTGTCCTGCGTCCCCGTTGGGGAAGATCACGCAGGGAGCCATGTACCACACGTTGAGCACAGGTTTTTCAAACTCCAGGGTCAGTGTGGTGGTCTCACCGTTTTTGATGGTGCCGGTGGTGGCGGTGATGCCTGCGGTATCGCCGGGATATGACAGGAGCCAGTCATCCGCCTCATCCTTGTCGCCGCCGATGGCGATGAAAGCGTCGTAGCTCTCAGTGCTGGGAACCAGCTCTCCCTCGGGCGCGCCGAACTCGATGCCGTTTAAGGTGATGGTGTACTCGATGGTGGTAAAGCCCGCAGGAGCCTCAGCCATGTACTTGGTGCCCCACTCGTTGTAGCCGCCGGCCAGGCGCACAGCCTGCTTGTCGGTGTAATCGCCGGTGCCTTCATACCAGAAAGCGTCTCCGGCAGCCAGATTCACGTCTGCCAGCACGTCCTCCCCGTCCAGCTTGATGCTGTCGATGGTGTAGTCGAGGTTTCCAACGCCCTCAGCCACCAGAACGGGAGCCACAAAGTAGGTCTTCAACACGGGAGAAGGCATGGTCAGGCCGATGGTCACGGTGTCGCCCACCTTCACCTTCGCGTTGGACGTGACAATGTCGCCGGCGTTGGATGCAGCGCCGTCTCCGTAATACTGGAGTCCCCAGTCCCCATCCTCCGCCAGATCGGCGCCGATGGCGATAAACATCTCATATTCTTCGCCCTCTGCGGAAACCGGCAGACCCAGCGTAGCAAACATCATTACGCCGGTCAGAAGAAACGTCATTAATTTCTTCAGCTTCTTTCTCATAAAAATTCCTCCTGTTAAAATAGTCGTGAGAAAATCCTCTCACATCTCCCACTTTAACAGAAGGAATCTCAAAAAAATACATAGCCAATTCCACATGATATACGTTCAAAATTGGAGTTTCAGCCGTCCACCTCACAGGCGGGAAGGAGAATACGCACCTTCGTCCCAAGTTCCCGGCTGCTCTCCAGCCGGATGCCGTACGCCTCCCCGTAGCAGAGCTTAATCCGCTGCTGGGTATTGTACAGACCGATACCAGTCTTGGGCGGATCCGTATCCTCCAGTTTCTCCGTAAGTTTCAAAAACTCCTCCCGGGTCATGCCCCGGCCGTTGTCGGTCACGTCCAGCCTGAGCGCCTCCCCTTCCTTTCGCACCTCCAGGCGGATCCGGCCCTGCTTTCCCGTATCCTCCAGCCCGTGCACCACCGCGTTTTCCACCACAGGCTGCAGCAGCAGGGGAAGAATCCGAAAGCTGCATATGTCCAGCCCCTCCTGGATCTCCACCTGGCAGTTGATGCGATCCCCGAACCGCAGTTTCTGGATGGCCAGATAGTCCTCCACGTAACTTAACTCTTTATCCAGCGTAGTGGAGATGGTGCCGTTGTTGTCCAGCACATAGCGCAGGGTCCTGCCCAGGATCTTGATGGCGTCCGCCACCTCCCTGTCCCCGCCTGTAAGCGCCTTCATGCGGATGGTCTCCAGGGTGTTGTAGAGATAGTGGGGATTGATCTGCCCCGCCAGCAGCTTGTACTCCATCATCTGCTGCTGGTTTAAGAGCTTGGCCCGATCCAGCTCCGCCTGGTACATCCTGGCATCCTTCTCCTGAATGGCATGCACCATGACCTTTAAGTCCTCATAGGCTTCCGTCAGTTCGTCATTCCCCGTAAAATCCGTCAGGATGTCGTAGTCCTGGTTGCTGGCCTTGTGCATCTCCTCCCGCAGCAGTTGCACCCTTCCCACAAAATACCTGGTAAAAATCAGAAAGAGCACCCCCGGTATGAGAACCGCCAGCGCCAGAATCAAAGCGTAGCTGCGCAGGATTCTCCGGGTCGTTGCAATCCCCTGATCGCTTAAGGAGCACACATACAGCCGGGAGCGCGTCCCGTAGAGGCTCTGGGTGGACAGGGCTCCGAAATATTCCTTGCCGTCCGCCCAGACTCTGCCGGAAAAGCGATAGTAGCGATCCGTGTAGTCCACCTCCATCACCTGCTCCCTGCCATACCAGCTTCCCACGGAGCTGTACACAATCCCCTGATCGTCCAGGGAAACCGCGTCTGTCATGTCAGAATTCAGCCGGGAGCGCAGATAGCGGTCGCTGAGGTGTATGACCATCACCGCCCGGTAGTCGGATCCCACCAGGATGACGGGGCACACCAGGCAGAAGGGATTGCTGCCGGATCCGTCTTCGGCCTGAAAGGAAGTCCAGAAAGCTCCCGTCTGATTCATAGCGCGGAGAAACCAGGGCTGTTTCTCCACCTGCCCGGTGACGGCCCGAAACTGCTTGTAATCGCTGATCCCGGGATTATCCGTATAAATCTGGATGGAGGCGATCTCCTCCTGCCCGTAGACCACCGAGTCCAGAAGGCTGCTTGCGTTGACCGCCCGGACAAAGGCCATGCCGTCTTCATAGTCCGCGATCAGAAGCTCCGTCAGCTCCCTGTCGGAACTGAGCGCCCAGGCCGTGTTGTAAGTCCTGGCGGTCACATCCCCGAGCAGGGTTCTGATCCGGCTGTTTGCGGCCTCCGCCAGTTCCGTGTTGTAATCGTTCAGCACCTTCAGCGCGTTTCCCACTAACGCCGCCCCGATCAGCGCCACCGGGATCAAAAGCACCGCCATATAGAGCAGATACATCTGTTTTCTGATTTTCATCCTGCCCCAGATCCACCTGCCCGGGGATTTCCACGCTTTCTTCAACCTTTCTCCTTTTCGCCCAGGCGCTCCCGCCCCACTTCTTCCGGGAGATCTCTTGCCTCGTCACCTCCAGCGTTAAATTCCTTTCCGTGACCCAGGAAGAACCGGCGCTCCGCCCGGTGGCTGAAGTTTTTCCCGGCGGCGCCGCGATCTTCCTGCCGGACGGCTTTATTTCCCGGCGGCCTTTTCGGCAAATTCCGTGGTCACCAGTTTCTCATAGGGCACCTTTTCTTCCAGCACCCCGGCATCCATTAAAATATTCTGCAGCAGGTCAAAGGAATCCTTTTCAAAGATCAGATCCTCTTTCCAGGTATCCTGTTCATAATATCGTTTCACAATGGCGGACAGCGCTTCCGGATCCGTCTCGGCAAACTGAGGCGCGATCACCTGGGCTATTTCTTCCGGGCTGTGGGACTGCACATAATCCATCCCTTTCTGAAGGGCGTCGGTAAAGGCCTGAACCAGCTCCCCGTTTTTCTCCAGAAAGCTTTTCTTTGCGGAAAAGGCGGTATAAGGCACAAAGCCGGAATCTTCTCCCAGGGACGCCACCACATACCCTTCTCCCTTCTGTTCCAGAGAGGTGGCATGGGGCTCAAACTCCACTGTAAATTCGCCCTGGCCGCCGGAAAAAGCCGCTGCCGTCGAGCCGAAATCGATGCTTTGGTCGATATTCACATCCGCCGGATCGATGCCGTTCTTTTCCAGAATATATTCAAAGACCATCTCCGGCATACCGCCGGCCCTGCCGCCCAGCACATCCTTTCCGATCAGCATGGACCAGGAAAAATCGTCGATGGGCTCCCGTGACACCAGGAAATTTCCCGCCCGCTGGGTGAGCTGCGCAAAATTGACCACATAATCCTCCGTTCCTCCCGCGTAGGTGTAAACGGTGCTCTCGCTGCCCATGAAACCGATGTCCGCCTCCCCGGTCAGAACGGCCGTCATGGTTTTGTCGGCCCCAAACCCGGTGACCAGCGTCAGGTCGATCCCTTCTTCCTCAAAATACCCTTTCTCGATAGCCACATACATGGGCGCGTAAAAAATGGAATGGGCCACCTCGTTCAGCACAATCTCCGTGTTTCCCCCCTGCCCTTTCCCTTCCCCGCCGCAGCCGGCAAAGCCAAAGAGCATGGTCATAACGCCAAGGCATACCGCCCCGGCTTTTTTCAGGCTTCTTTTTTTCATAAAAACCTCCCTGATTATGATGCTCTATCATATGAAGTTTTTTTGAGAAAGTTTCCTGAATCAGCTGCCGGATGCGTCGGCCTTGTCTTTTTCCTTTTCTTTATCTTTATCTTTATCTTTTTCTTTTTCTTTGTCTTTATCTTTTTCTTTGTCTTTTGCCTTTTCTTTTTCCTTGTCTTTTTCCTTTTTCTCCGCTCCCTCCGGCTCCGCCAGTTGATCCACCAGCTTTTCGATCAAAAGCTTTTTCAGATACACATCGAAACTCAGGGCGCAGATAAAGGAAAACTGTTTCAGGAAATCCCGGCTTTCCTCCGGGGCGTCCTGAAAGGTGCCTTCCGCCGCTTTGAATTTTTGTATCACGTCCGCCTTCAGCGCCTCCACCTGATCCTTTTCCATGCTGAAGGCCTCCCGGTAAACGCTCTCCAGATTAAAATCCCCGCCGCTTTGAAAGAACTGTTCCGTAATGGGTTTCAGCAGTTTCTGGATATCCCCGATGGAAAGGATCCCTTTATAATAGTAAATGAAGATTAAAAGCAGCACATGCTCCTTGGAGTATTTCTTTTTCACAGGGGGAGGCAGCAGATCGTTTTTCGCGTAATTGTTGATCATGGTCTTTGTCAGGATCTTGTCCTCGCCCGGAAAGCGCACGGAAGAACGCAACTGCCCTTCCATAAAGGTAGTCACCTGATCCATGTAAAGATCGATCCCGGGGATATCATCCGGATCGATACATCTTACTCTGTCAAGACTGGCAAGAATGCTGTTCAGCAGGTCATTATGGTCAATCGTCATATATCCGTCCGCCTTTCCCGTCATCCGTCAATTTCATTATATAGTATTCAAAACTACATGACAACTTATATTTTCTCTTTTTCGGCAGATTTTTGTCGCAGGGCCGCGCCCTTTCCCGGAGCCGTCCCATGAAAAGGGCCCGGGACTTCCCGAAGGAAAGCCGGGCCAAAAATATGTGATTTGCGGTTTACTTTAGGACTTTAATATGGTAAAATCTCCTTAGGACAGGCGTTATGAAACCGGTCTGAATGTATCCAGAGAGGTATCTGTGAAATGAATAAAAAAATAAAGACCGAGGCTGTGGACTGCCTTTTCGATGCGGTTCTCTGCCTGAAAACCCGGGAAGAATGTTACAGTTTCTTTGAAGACCTATGTACCGTAAACGAACTGCTTTCCCTGTCTCAGCGCTTTGAAGTGGCGGCAATGCTGAAACAGCACAAGACTTACCTGGAAATTGCCGAAAAAACCGGTGCCTCCACCGCTACCATCAGCCGCGTCAACCGTTCCCTGAATTATGGAAACGATGGTTATGAAATGATTTTTGAGCGCATGATGAACGATGAAACGCCCCTGTCATAAAAGTCCCTGTCATATAAGTCCCTGTCACAAAAACACCCGTTATGTAATCGGCGTCCCTCAGGAAATCGTATGGGAGGCGGTGCTTGCGCCGGCACTGACATTTCCGCTGCTATTGGCGTTTGCGTTGGCAGGAATAGCTGCCCCTGGGTTGGCGTTTGCGTTGGCGCTGGGATTGGCGCTCCCGTTGGGCTTGGCGCCTGTACCCCTGTTGGCGCCTGTGCCTGCATCGGCCTCGGCCCCGTCCGCAGCCTCCTCCCTGTTCGCGGCCTCTACCTCCTTCAGAGCCTCCTCAATCGCCGCCTTTGCGGACTTCTTGACCGCTCTCACGGTGCGGAGCGGAGGTTTCGGCCGTTTCTCTGGCATCGCCTGATTCATATTGCAGCTTCCCTGGAAGATCGCGTGTTCATCGATCACAATAATAACTGTCGTTATGTTTCCAATCACTCTGGCGGTTCCCGTCAGTTCCGTCCTCTCGGTGACCCTGACGTCCCCGATAATCTCGCCGCCCACAATGGCGGCCGCCGCATCCACATCGCCGTTAATGTTTCCCGTGGCGCCCACGATCAGGGTTCCGCTCACCTTCACGTTCCCGTTAATGGTTCCGTCCACCCTGACGGACCCTTCCGCGGTGAAATCGCCGTTGCACTCCGCCCCTTTTCCGATAATATTGGTTATTTTCATGTCCTTTTTTTTCATGATCCTCCTCGCCTTCCGCCGCCCTGCGGCCAAACAATCTGTAAGTCCCGCCCTTATCCGCTGATCGCCAGAACCTCCATCGGGTTAATATACACTCCGTCCTTCAGCATCTGGTATCCAAGCGTACTGTTATCTTCATTAATAATAAAAAGCGTACTTCCCTGTCTGACGGTTTCTCCCTGTTTTACCTTGACTTCCCCTTGATTTCTGTATATGGTAACATATCCGTTGCCGTGATCCACCCACACGTTATGCCCGAATTCCGCGTCGTCGTTCACCGCGGAGACGGTGCCGTTTGCCGTGGCCACCACCATGGCTCCCGTGGCTGCGGTGAATACGCACATGGGATCTCCTTCCGTCGCCTCCTCAAAGGTTGCGGAGGATGTCAGGGGAAATTCCGTGGGCGTGTACTCCTGCTCCAGCAGCTCGGTCAGGCTGCTTTCGCTTTCCGCTTTCTGGGTAATGGTTTCGCTCAGGATAGCGACCGTATCCTGCAGTTCCTCGATCTGGGCCTGATAGGAGGAATTATCCTGCTCCAGCGCCGCGATCTGCTGCTCCTGCTGGAAATTTTTCTCCATCAGTTCCTCTTGTGTGGAATCCCCTCTTTCAAAGAGACAAAACCCGATTGCAGTACCGGCCGCCACACAGGCCAGAAGGAGCAGCGTTTCCCCGACCCAGCCCCTTAGGCGGAACTGTTTCACGCCTGCGTCTACGGCATCGGACGTAACGATGACTACATGGCAGTTCTTTCGCTTATGTCTTCGTCGTCTCATAAAAGCCACCTCCGGTAAACTCTATTATTTTACCATAGGCAGCCCTTGACGGCAATGTGAATTTAATATTTTTGTAACATTTACCCAAGAAAAAACTGCTATATTCTCCGATATGCCATAAAATAACACTTGCTATTTGTCTATTATTGCCAATACCCGCTCCCATTCCAGGGGCCCCCCAAACAGATCCAGGGCGCTGCCCACCGTCACATGCAGCCTGTTGTTTCCCAGCTTTTTTAACAGCTCCAGGTCTTCATAACTATGCACTCCCCCCGCATAGGTCACCGGAATGCCGTTCCATTGTCCCAAAAGGCTTGCCAGTTTCGTCTCGATGCCTTGGGATTTCCCTTCCGCGTCCACCCCGTGAACCAGAAATTCATCGCAATACTCCGACAGCCTGTCCAGCAGCTCTGCATCCACCCGCTGGGAGGTGAGCGTCTGCCACCGATCCGTGACCACCCGATATCCGTCCTCCGTCCTTTTGCAGCTTACATCCAGCACCAGCCTTTCCTTTCCCACAGCGCGGCGCATCCGCTCCAGACGTTCATATTGAATCCTTCCCCCCTGAAACACATAGGAGGTCACAATCACATGGGACGCCCCCGCGTCCAGAAACGCGGAAGCGTTCTCCGGCGTGATCCCGCCTCCTAGCTGCAGACCGCCCGGATACGCGGAAAGGGCCTCCATTGCCTGGGAGCATGTGGCGCTGTAATATTCGCTTTCCGGCGGGTTCAGCAGGATGATGTGTCCCCCGGAAAGCCCGAAACGCCGGTACAGACGGGCAAAATACGCCGCGTCCTGCCGCGCCACAAAATTTTCCTGGGCCTGATTTCCCTTATCCTTCAAGCTGCCCCCCACAATCTGCTTGACCTTTCCGTTGTGAATATCGATACATGGCCGAAACTCCATACTGCTCCACCGCTTTCCGATTTTTGTTTCCGGTCTTTATTTCCGGTTTTTTCCCGATCTTTATTTCCGATCCTTATACCTCATTTCCGCGCTAATCTTTGCGCATAACGAGTTTGTGTCAAGCAGTGCGCGGGCACAAATCTCGCGATTAAAAATTTTAATTTTCAATCTTTTCCCTTATGAAAGGTAATTTTTTCCATTGGCTTCCTAAATAAAAAATCATGGTTTTACCTGTACACTCATAATTTCATGATAATAGTTTCATTATAATAAAGGACGTGCCGCCTGTCAAAAATTGTTTTTGCCGGCCTGCATATTTTGTTTTTGCCTTCACATACTAACAACGAATCCGACCGTAGTCTCCGCACTGACGGAACGATTTGTCTTACCGTTTGCGCCCGGCGTAAACGGTGATCATTTTTTTGCAGAGTAATCAATCAGGATGCAGAATGGAGGAAATTATGAAAAAAGGAAAAACAGCGAAAGCAGGAGCAAAAAAACTCCTTGCCATCGGTCTTGCACTGACGTTTATGTGCATGGCCTCCGCCTGTGGCGGAAGCGTTGCAGGCCAAAACGGCTCCGACAGCATGGCTGAAGGCAGCCGGCCCGGCAGCACAGCGGGCGCCGGAGACGGCGCCGGGACAAACGGCGGCTCCGTAGCGGGCAATCAAAACGGCTCCACAGGAAACGGAACCGGCTCCAACGCCACAAACGGAAACTCTGCCGCAAACGGCGGCGCAGGCACGGATACGGCCAATGGAAGCTCCGCCGCCAACGAGGACAACGGCAACGGCAATTCTTCCAGTGATGCCAGCGATTCCAGCGATGCCGGAAGATTCAATAATTCCGTCACGGAAGGCACCGACGATAACGACGGCTCCTTTCTGGAGGATGCGGGCAACACGATCAGAGGCACCATCGATGACGTAGCCGACGGCGTGTCCGATCTTGCCGACAATGTCATGAACGGCGCCAACGGTAACGGCGCTTTGAACGGGGCAAACGGCGCCGGGAACGGGGCTGCCGGAAACAGCGGCACCGGAGTGAACGGAGGTACCGCCGGCGGCTCCATGCGCTAACAACAGGGGATAAAAGACCGGCAAAAGGAAAAAAGGCATTCAGGCAGGAACACGGATGCCTGAATGCCTTTGCTCTTATATTTCTTCCACAATCGTCCCGTCCCGGTAAGCCTCCAGCAGCTCCTCCAGAATTTCAATGGATTCCTTGATCTCCCGTCCGGTGTCGGTGTCCGCCACCAGTTTTCTGCGGGGAAACGTTTCCACGTCGATGAAGTCCGACAGAATGTCCGACTCGTTCTGTACGGCCGCACGGGCGGATTCAAAGGGCTCATGGGCCGCCAGCCGCAGCCCCCGGGAGTTACAGACCAGCGTGTACCCGGCAATTCCGGTTTTGTCGTGATAGGCTCTGGAAAACCCTCCGTCGATAATCAAAAGCTTGCCGCCGCATTTAATGGGCGATTCCCCGTGAATCTGCTCTACGGGCACATGGCCGTTGACAATGTGGGCCCCCTTTACGTCCAGCCCGAATTCCTTCAGAATGGAATTGACCGTTTCCTCCTGATCCAACAGCCGGTAATAGCTGTTCTTCTTTTCTTCATGAGTCTCCTTCTCCGCCAGAAAATACCGCTCGAAGGTGGCCATTTTTTCCTTGCCGAATACGGGAGAGCCCTTGCCCGCCCAGATATACCAGATGATATCCTGGCCGTCGGAACGCTCGGCCCCGCTTTTGGCGTAATACCCTCTCCGGGCATAATATTCCAGAATATCATACAGCGCTTTTCCCTTATACTTCCTGCCGTAAATCTCCACTTCGGTGAAACTGCCGTCCGGCTCCATCGGCATACATCCATGATAGAGAAGGTTGCCGTTATAAATTTTATACAGCCCACCCTTTGCGTAGAGGAACCTGACGTGGCGCTGCAGCTTTTCGCTGCTTAAAAACGCATGCTGGAGCCGCACCATGACCTTCGCCTCTTCCTCCGTCAGCTCAAAGGGCCTTTCGGGGTTGATGGTGGGGAAATCCATATCCAGCATCTTATAATCCTTTCCCCCGATATTCACCGTTCCCCTTTGAAAATCGATCCGGTCTAACAGCTTTCTGTCGTCCATCCCAAACTCCGGGTGCCTCAGGATCAACTGCGCTTCCAGCTTAAACTGGATGATGGCAATGGCCTTGTGCATGCGGATGTCCAGATTTAAATCCTTCGTGTTGTAGTCCGTGTTGTACCGGATCTGGAACACGTCGCAGTTGGTGTTTTCATAGACCTCCAGGGCAAAAGCGGCCAGGGGCAGCAGATTGATGCCGTATCCCTCCTCTATGGTAGCCAGATTGCCGTACCGGGCGGCAAGCCGGATCACGTTGGCGATACAGGCCAGATGCCCGCTTGCGGCGCCCATCCATACCATGTCATGATTGCCCCACTGCACGTCCACCGAATGGTACGCGCAGAGAGTGTCCATGATCACATGAGGGCCCGGCCCCCGGTCGTAAATATCTCCCACAATGTGGAGATGATCGATCACAAGCCTCTGGATGAGCTGGCTCAGCGCCGTGATAAACTGGGGCGCCCTGCCGATGCGGATAATGGTGTGGATGATCTCGTTGTAATAGGCTTCCTTATCCTGGATTTCCTCCTTCTCCGTGATCAGTTCCTCAATCACATAGGCGAAGTCCTTGGGCAGCGCCTTGCGCACCTTGGAGCGGGTGTATTTGGAGGAAACCCTCTTGATCATCTGGACCAGACGGTGGAGAGAAATCTTATACCAGTCTTCCAGGTTTTCCTCGGTTCTCTGGACGATCTCCAGCTTTTCCTCCGGATAGTAAATCAGGGTGGCCAGCGCCCTTTTGTCCTTATTGCTGATGGTATTGCCGAACTCCTCGTCGATCTTTTTCGCCACGGAACCGGAACCGTTTTTCAGCACATGGTTGAACTGCTCATACTCCCCGTGAATATCGGTCAGAAAATGCTCCGTCCCCTTCGGCAGATTTAAAATCGATTGCAGATTGATGATTTCGGTGGACGCCTCCGCTATATTTCTGTACTGTTTCGCAAGGGTTTTCAGGATCTTCCTTTCTTTCCCGTCCATATGCCGTTTCCCCTTCTTCCGCTTTTATCCGGCTTTTATCTGGCTCTTATCCGACTTTTATCCGGCTTTTATCCGGCTTTTACTTCAGGATGTCGCCGATTACATCGCTCATGTCGTACATCCCCGCGGGCCTGCCCGCCAGAAATTTAGCGGCGGAAACCGCCCCCCGGCCAAACACCGCCTTGGAATACGCCGAGTGGGACAGGGTAACCACCTCGTCCGTGCCGGCAAAGATCACGTCATGCTCGCCCACGATGGTGCCGCCTCTCACGGCGCTGATCCCGATCTCCTTTTTCGGTCTTTTTTCCCTTCTGCCGCTTCTGTCAAACACATATTCATA
Organism: uncultured Acetatifactor sp.; assembly: GCA_947630715.1. Lineage (GTDB taxonomy): Bacteria > Bacillota > Clostridia > Lachnospirales > Lachnospiraceae > Acetatifactor. Next base: position 65,044 of record CANRIP010000006.1, on the reverse strand, counting down.
ATCGCCGCCCAGCTCCTGATTGACGGAATCAGCCAGCGCCAGCGCGGTTCCGCTGGGGGCGTCCAGTTTCAGATTGTGGTGCTTTTCCAGCACCTCCACGTCAAACCCCGCGGGCGCAAGGGTATGCGCCGCCTTCTTCACCAGCCCAAGCAGCAGGTTAATCCCCAGGGACATGTTTGCGGAACGCAGGATCGCCACGGTTTTCGAGGCCTCCAGCGCCTTCTTCTGCTGTTCCTCGCTCAGACCCGTGGTACAGAGTACGCAGGGCACGGAGTTTGCCACGCAGTAATCCAACAGCCGGTCCACCCCCGACGCCGTGGAAAAGTCGATGATACAGTCCGCTTTCACATCACAGAGGGAAAGATCGGAAAACACAGGATAGGGGTTGTGTCCGTCATCTCTTGGGTCGATTCCCGCGGCCATCTCCAGTTGGGGATCTTCCGCGATCATCCCGCTGATGGTCTGCCCCATTTTGCCGTTACAGCCGTGCATGATAATCCTGATCAATTCTGGTTCCCCCGTTTCTGGGACAGGATCCCGTAATTTCTCATGGCGGCCTCAAGCCGTTTCACATTTTCCGGCTCCATCTCGGTCAAAGGCATGCGCAGCGTCCCCCCGGCCAGCCCCATCAGCTCCAGCGCCTTCTTCACCGGAATGGGATTGACCTCGCAGAACAGCGCGTCGCAAAGCTCCATGGCCCTCAACTGCTCTCTCAGGCTGCCCGCCGTGTCGCCGTCCAGGTATTTCTGGCAGATATCGTGGGTCTGGGCCGGCGCCACGTTCGCCAGAACGGAAATCACGCCGATTCCTCCCAGCGCCATGATAGGCACGATCTGGTTGTCGTTCCCGGAGTAAATATCCACTTTTCCCTCCGCCATGGCCGCCAGCCTGGCGATCTGGACGATGTCGGAGCTTGCCTCCTTAACGCCCACGATATTGTCCACATCCCTGCACAGCCGCACCACAGTCTCCGGCTTGATGTTGCAGCCCGTCCTGGAGGGCACGTTGTAAAGCAGGATCGGCAGATCCACCGATTTTGCCACGGTCTTGAAATGCTCGTACAGCCCGTTCTGAGTGGCCTTATTGTAATAAGGGCTCACCAGCAGCAGGCCGTCCACTCCGATCATCTGCGCCCTCTCCGACAGATAGATTGCCGTCTCCGTGCTGTTTGAGCCGGTTCCGGCCACTACCGGCACCCTCTTTTTCACCGCATCCACGCAGCAGCGGATCACATCCAGATGATCCGCATGGGACAGGGTGGAGGATTCCCCGGTGGTGCCGCAGACGATAATCGCGTCCACCCCTCCCCTGATCTCAAATTCAATCAGTTCCTCAAACGTTTCATAGTCCACGCTGCCGTCCTCGTGCATGGGCGTGACGATGGCCACGCCGGCGCCTTTAAAAATAGCCATATTTTTCTTCCTCCTTCCGCCCTGAGCGGTTTTCTGCTATGTAAATTGTGACCGGATAAGCCCCCATGAAAAAACGCCGGCGCATACATGGCGCCGGCGAAAATTCCCAAAGAGGATTTCCCTTGATAGCGCCCCATCCGGCAGACAGCCGGATGACAGTCATGCAGTTTTTCACTGCATGCCCAAGAAGAAATCCGCAGATGATCCCTTCTTTCGGCGTCCTTCCCTTTTCTCCCTTTTCCTCTGCGCCTGCCGCATCAAAAGGAGTACTCCTGAAAAACGCAACCTCTATCTCCCTTATCGTTTTAATAACTGCATCATAACATTCTGCCGGACAAGTGTCAATGCTTTTATTCCCACACCTTAAATTTCACCGTCTCGATTTTGGAAACTTCGTCCGCCAGAATACAGATGGAATCCGGCAGATTGATGCCGGTTAAAATAATCCCGGTTTCCCCCCGGTTTTCCAGAATCTCCTTCAGCTCTCCGCCGTCCACAATATCCTTTTCCACCAGCCCCAGCACTTCGTCCAGAACCAGAAGATCGCATTCTCCGGTGGCCAGCACTTTTCTTGCGTAGTTCAAGCCGTTTCGGATGTTTGCAATCTCTTCTTTCTTCTTCTCCTGGGACAGCATTTCAAAATTTTCATCGGATTTCTCAAACCGGAACAGCCTGATGTCAGGTTCCATCCGTTTTAAAAATTCGGAGTCTTCCAGGCCTTTTCCCTTCAGGAACTGGATGATCACCACCCTCCTGCCCTCCGTGGCGGCCTGTACGGCCTTCCCGATCGCAGCGGAGGATTTTCCCCGTCCCTCCCCGGAATAAATGCAGATTGATCCTTTTGCCATAATACACCTCTCGTCGTGTGGGATCCGTGCTTCCGTAAGCATACCACATTTTCCAGGATCTGGCAATGAAACAAATCTTAAGATTCTTCCTCCGTATTTTCCCCGCCGTCTTCCATAATCTCCAGCTTGCTGACGGAGACTTCAAAGGCCACCCGCTTTTCCACGTTCTCCTCGTCCAGTTTCTTCATATATTCACGGCTTTGGATCCTGCCCCATACGGCGCAGCGCTCTCCCACCTTAAAATTGCTGGCATAACGGGCGTTTCTGCCCCAGCAGATGCAGGGTATGTAATCGGATTTGCCGTAAGGCCGGTTCACCGCCAGCAGAAGATCCGCGATCTCCCGTCCCAGGGGGGTCTTACGGTAAATAGGCTCCTTGCAGATATAGCCGTCCAGAAAAATCTGGTTGGTCTTGGAGCTTTCCTCCATCTCCTCCACAAAGCTGATCTCTCTTGCGAACACGGACAAAACCAGCCGGTTCCTGTGTTCCTCATGGCGATTGTAGGACCGGAACTGCCCGTTGACGCAGATCAGCGCTCCCTCATAGTTGGCCGTCACATCCAGCAAGCGCTCCGACACCATGACCGGAATCGTGTCATAGCTTTCGCTCAGACGCTTGCACTTGACATCCATCATATAAAAACCCTCGCCGTAGATCTGGTGACTGTAAGTGAAACCGCTGACGATCTCTCCCATCACCGTTACCTGATTGTTTTCAATTACTTTATCCGTCATTTTTCCTCTCCTTCTGCCGCTGTAACGGCTGCAATCCAGGGGAATCCGGTCGCGCCCGGATTCCGGGGCGTGGAACCTTCGTTCCAGCCTTGTCCTCCCGTCTTGTGCTTAAATATTTTTTCGATGAATCCCCCGGCAGATCCTTCTCCGGTGGATATTAATATATATACTATATTTCAGGAGATTTTAGAATCTTTTTCCATCGCGGTATTTCCCCACGATTCACGATTTCCCGCCACTTTCCCCTTTATTATTATACCTTTCAACATAAAAATCAACCAGAATTTAAAAATCGGCATCCTGCGCTTGCGCCCTCCCGGAAATAGTGCTATACTGTAACAGTTTGCAAAGCGTTCACAGGACATTGGAACAGCCGCCCTGCCGCGGCAGAATGCGAGGAAATTGTAAGATGAGACAAAAAAGAGAAGATGTGCGGAATGTGGCCATCATAGCCCATGTAGACCACGGCAAAACCACTCTGGTGGACGAGCTGTTAAAGCAAAGCGGCGTGTTCCGCGAGGGCCAGGAGGTGGCCGAACGGGTCATGGACTCCGGCGATATCGAACGGGAGCGGGGCATCACGATCCTGTCCAAAAATACCGCCGTCACTTATAAAAATACCAAGATTAATATCATTGACACGCCCGGCCACGCGGATTTCGGCGGAGAGGTGGAGCGCGTTCTCAAAATGGTAAACGGCGTGATCCTGGTGGTGGACGCCTTTGAAGGCGCCATGCCCCAGACCAAATTCGTTCTCCGCAAGGCGCTGGAGCTTAAGCTGCCCGTCATCGTATGTATCAATAAAATCGACCGGCCGGAGGCAAGGCCCGGCGAGGTTGTGGACGAGGTGCTGGATCTGTTTCTGGAACTGGACGCCGACGATTCCCAACTGGACTGCCCCTTCGTGTTCGCCTCCGCCAGAACCGGCGTAGCCTCCCTTGACATGGAGAAACCCGGCGTCAGCATGGAACCGCTGTTTGAAACCATCTTAAACTATATTCCGGCCCCCGAGGGGGATCCGGACGCCGGCACCCAGGTGCTGATCAGCACCATCGATTACAACGAGTATGTAGGGCGCATCGGCGTGGGAAAGGTGGATAACGGGCAGATCCGCGTCAACCAGGAAGTGGTGATCTGCAATCACCATGAGCCCGGCAAACAGACCCGGGTCAAGGTAAGCCGACTCTATGAATTTGACGGCCTGGGAAAAACAGAGGTCAAGCAGGCGGATATTGGCTCCATCGTTGCCATCGCCGGCATCAGCGATATCCACATCGGCGACACTCTCTGCTCCCCCGAATGCCCGAAACCCATTCCTTTTCAGAAGATCAGCGAGCCTACTATCGCCATGCAGTTTATGGTCAACGATTCCCCTCTGGCGGGCCAGGAGGGCAAGTATGTAACCAGCCGCCACATCCGGGACAGGCTGTTCCGGGAGCTGAATACCGACGTGTCCCTCCGGGTGGAGGAAACGGATTCCACAGAGTGTTTCAAAGTCTCGGGCCGGGGGGAGCTGCATCTGTCCGTTTTGATCGAAAGCATGCGCAGAGAGGGATATGAGTTTGCCGTCAGCAAGGCGGAGGTGCTGTACCATACGGATGAGAACGGCAGACGAACGGAGCCCATGGAGCTTTGCTATATCGACGTCCCCAGCGAGTATTCCGGCGTGGTGATTGAAAAGCTGGGACAGAGAAAGGGAGAGCTTTTGAATATGGGATCCATCTCCGGCGGAACCGGAACCCGGCTGGAATTTTCCATCCCCGCCCGGGGGCTGATCGGCTACCGGGGTGAATTTTTGACCGATACCAGGGGAACCGGCGTCATGAACACGGTGTTTGACGGCTATTCCCCCTTCAAGGGAGACATTCAGTACCGAAAACAGGGCTCCCTCATCGCCTTTGAGGCGGGGGAGGCCATCACCTACGGCCTGTTCAACGCTCAGGAGCGCGGCATTTTGTTCATCGGCCCCGGGGAAAAGGTGTATGCCGGCATGGTTGTAGGGCAGACCGGGCGAAGCGAAGACATAGAGGTCAACGTCTGCCGGAAAAAACAGTTGACCAACACCCGTTCCTCCAGCGCGGACGAAGCGCTGCGCCTGACGCCTCCCAAGCTGCTCTCTCTGGAACAGGCCCTTGATTTTATCGATACGGACGAGCTGCTGGAGGTGACCCCAGGGAGCCTGCGCATCCGCAAGAAAATTCTGGATCCCACCCTGAGGAAACGGGCTGCCATGCGCAAATAAGGACGTCAGAAACCCACTCTGTCAGATCATTGGGAAGGAACTAAAAGACATACATGGATGCGGCCAAAAACAATCGGGAACGGGAAAATGGCTTGATGGGGTGGCAGAAAGTGGAAAGAACCCATTGGGCGCTTGCGATGCTTATGGAAAAGAGAGGTAAAAGAGAGTACAGCGCCGCTGCGGGGTTTACAGTACTCTCTCTTTCCTTTTTCTGAAACTATCCAATCAGCACCATCAACAAAAAGATAACGCATGCTAATAGCGTTCCGATTACAGTGCAGATAATTTGTGTCTTTTTTGACGTTATTTCTATTTCTTCTTTTATCTTATTTCTCTCTGTCATATCATCCGTATGGATTTCATCGATCGGTTTTCTTGGAATAAGCCCAAGTAAAGGCATGAGTATGAAAATAAGAAAAGGTTCCTTAAAAGTATACTCTCCATTTCCAATATGGTATAGGCGGTTATTTTTTAAAGTAGAAGGAACATGCAGCCATACAACAAAAGCCATAAGAACCCCGGCAAACATCACAATGTTTCTGATCCATAGCAGTTGCTTTGATGTTAATTTAGCCATATTCCTGCCTCCTTACCATACAACTGTAATAAGCCGCTCAGTACAAGTATCACGCCTACTTGGTTAGCCATATTTTATCATATTGGGTAAGTTGCTTGCAAGTCTAACGTGCGGATTTTGGCAATTTTGTCAAAATTGCGCACGTTCCTGGCAAAAACAGTTTCTTATTTCTTCCGGCAAATACTTCGCCAGTTCCTCCACCAGCTCATACACCTTTGTCCCCGGCGCAATTTCCGTTGGCGTTTTACCTCGTCCATCTTTGATAGCCCGCTTGGCGTATCGTATTGCCAGCTTTGGATTACCTTTTTCCATTAATATTTCAAAAAGATTCGGCATATTCTTCTGATACTTCCCTAATCCCAGTTCCTGAAACTTATGGTTTAAAAAATTTATGTACGCTGTCCGGTGGTTGTTAGCGGTATAATAAGCAAAATGCAGTATAAACCAGAACTCAATGCACTCATTACTCCACGCTGCATGATATTGTAATTCTGAGTTATCCTGATTTAACAAGTCCGCTCGTTCCACAACACCATTGAAATGCTCTGCCGGAAAACTGTCCTTATCATACACACACCAGATTTGACCCTTTTGTATGTTATTCTCTTTGACATATCTTTCCGCCATTCCTATGACGCGCATGGTTTCTGCTGCACAAGGCTCAATCTCAATCAATACCATATCTTTGTAGATAGGGTTGTCCTCAATCAGCCGTTTAAATCCTGCAAAATACTGCGGCTCTGTTTGCTCCCCCTCACAAAAGATGTAGTAGCGATATTCTTTGAGTTCCAAATAGTGTTTCCGACGCTCTTTCTTCCACTTTTCCATACCGGCTTTTTTAGGCATTGACTGTCCCCCAATCTATAATCCTTTGCAGATACGGATCCGCGCCATATTTCCCCTCAAGATACTGTTTATCATATTTTGCATCCTTGCGGACTGACACACCATTGTCATCCTTAAACTCTACCAATGAATATAACTTGGTGTTTTGATCCCTTCCCTTTGCCACAAACCAAATTTCGTCCCTTCGATAAACCTCATTGTTCATGGTTGATAAATCATGGGAGGTAAAAATCAACTGCCCCTTTGCCTTATTTACATTCATGTCCGTATACAGTTCAATCATGTGTTTCAATAATAAGGGATGAATTTTTGCGTCCAGTTCGTCAATGACCAACGTCGTTCCGCAGATCAGGCTATGCACAATATACGGCAAAAGTCCAAATAGCTTTTTTGTTCCGCTGGACTCCTCGGATAACGTAAGTTCTGTACTCTCTCCATTCACAATATGTTTTGTATACACCTCTACCGTATCCTCGTCCTTTTCTTCCACACGAAAATCTTCAATATCCAAGTCCATTTCCCGGATCATTTTCAACACTAATTCTTTGATTTTATCAGATTTTGCTATTGCTGTTTTCATTTCCTGATAAGGATTTCCATAATTTAAAAAGTCTATGGATTCTTCAAACCAACTCAGCACGTCATTCACTATTTCGTTCTTTTTATAAGTAATCCCAAGATATGACAATAAGGGCAAAGTTTCCGACAAGTCTTCACTAATCTTAAATTTGACAAATGTGCCTTTCAAATCTATTTTGTCTTTTTCACGGACAAACAATGCAGAGCGCCTTCCCGTTTCCATTTTCACTCTATCAAGGCTTTCATAAATCACGGTTTCTCTCTGAATATGAAGAATATAACGATACTCTGCTACTTGCGTCCGAAAGAAAATTTCAAACTTTGTAGGCATGTTTCTATTTTCTTCCGTAAAAGCAAATGGTTCCACAGGAATTTTTCTGGCCTTGTATGCGCAGTCGCTTTTATCGCAGGTTGCGCAAAGAGGACGCAAAATTTTAGATGCCAATGTATAAATTGCTTCCAGTACATTAGACTTTCCGCCACCGTTCGGCCCATAGATAACCGCTACGGGCAGAAACAATTCCCCATTCCCATCTTGAATAATTTTATCGTTATGCTCCGAAATAGCTGCTGCCTGCATGTCAAATGTAATCTCATCACGGATACTTTTGTAGTTTTTAACAGTAAATTGACTTAGCATATCATCAACCTCCACTTGATACTTGTATATTATATACCATTTTTCAATTTTGTAAACAATATTTGAGTTTTTTTCTCATATTTTCCTATTTATTTGAATTTATTCATAGAAATTTGTTTTTTGCCAAAAAAAATCCCCGGACTCAACCGAGGATTTTTCATGCAGAAACACAATCCGCAATTTCTTCCGGTGTCATGGTTCAATGCTCCAGCATGGTTTCAATGAAGATCCCGTATCCTCTGGCGCTGTCCTGCACCAGTACATGGGTGACGGCCCCAATGATCTTCCCGTTTTGAATGATGGGGCTGCCGCTCATGCCCTGGACAATGCCGCCGGTGACCTCCAGCAGCCTGGGATCCGTGACTTTCAGCTCAATGCCTCTGTTCACATTGTCATGATCCAGATGTACCGCCGTGATTTCCACATCGTAATAGGCGGCCTCGTCCTCCACCGTGCACAGAATCTGGGCCGGCCCTTTGACAATCTCCTGTTTCAGCCCGATGGGAAGGGGCTCCTGCACCCCAAGCTGTAAGGCGCTTTCATTGCACACGCCAAAGATCCCCTTGCTGCTGTTGCTGGTGATGGTCCCCAGGATATTGTCCTTTGAATACACAATCATTCCCGTCATTTCTCCGGGATTTCCATCCGTTCCCTTCTTGATGTCCACAATATCCGTGTGATACAGCGTCCCGTTTTCCATATGCATCAACGTGCTGGTGTCAATGTCGTTGATCCCGTGGCCCAGCGCCCCGAAATTGCCATCGGGGTCGATATAGGTCATGGTTCCCACGCCCTGCGCGTTATCCCTGACCCATACCCCCAGCTTGTACACCCCTGCCGCATCCTTCACCGGCGTCACGCTCACATCCATGGTTTCGCCGTTCCGCTCCAGCGTCAGTTTCATCTGCCTGCCGCCGCTTTGTTCCACACACTGGATAAAAGCTTCCTTTTCCGTCACATCCTGGCCGTCCACCCGCCGGATATAATCCCCGGATTTCAGCACAAACCGGCAGGGGGAATAGGAGACGCCGTCCAGTCCCTGAAATTCCCCGGTTCCCACCACCAACACGCCGTCCGTCTTGACGTAAATGCCGATGGGCGCTCCCACGGGAATCAGCTCCTGATCCTCGATCACCTGGATATCCACCTCTTTAAAAGGCAGAAAACCGAACAGTTTCACCAGCATCCTGTAACTGGATTCCTGCGCGGTCTTTAAGGTGACGGGCCTGCTTAAATCGATCTGCACCGATCCCGCCGGGATATTGCTTTCCCCGCTTTCACTGACGCTGACAATCTCAGCCTCCGCCGGCACCCCCAGGCAGAAAGACTGCTCTGTGTCCGCCCGGATATTCAGCACCGAGGGAATACTGCTGTCAATTCTGTAATACAACGTTGCGGTCAACGCCGTGCAGCAGAAAAAAAGCGTCAGGCACAGGCAGAACCGGTATATCTTCATACGTCTCGCGCGCTTTTTCCAGTTCTCCAGCAAAACGACCATTTCCTGTCCCGCCTGCCGCTTGATCCTAACGTCTCTTTCCGTCCGCCTGTTCATTTTCCACACACTCCCTGCATCCTGATTTTTTCCGGCTGCACAAGGCTTTGTCTTCCTTATGGCGCGCCGTAATCTATCTGTATTTTTAACAGTGTGTGTACTTTTTAAACCTTTCTTTTTTCAATTCCGCAAATTTACATGACGATTCTTTTTGTATGCCAGCGCCTGAGCCCGCATTTCCTGGGCGTTGGACCAGGCGGCGTCCGTGGCGGCGTCGCTCCCCAACAGCCTTGCCAGCTCGCCCGTGCTCTCGTCGGCGTCCACCGGCCGGATATCCGTGATGGTGCTGTCCGAAGTGCTGTTTTTTTCAATGACAAAATGCCGGTCCGCCATAGCGGCGATCTGGGGCAGATGGGTAATACAAAGCACCTGGGTGTTTTCCGCTACCCGGTTCAACTGCTCCGATACCCTCCACGCGGTTCTGCCGCTGATCCCCGCGTCGATCTCGTCAAAAATCAGGGTGCCGATCCCGTCCTTTCCCGCCGATACGGTTTTAATGGCCAGCATCACCCTGGACAATTCACCGCCGCTTGCCACCTGGCTTAAGGGTTTCAGGCTTTCGCCGGGGTTGGTGGAGATCAAAAATTCCACGTCGTCCCAGCCTCTGGCCGTCCTTGTCCCCTCCGGCCGCACGGCGATCTCAAATTCCACCGACTGGAAATTTAACTGGCGCAGGGCCTCCTTTAACTGCCCGGCCAAAACGGCGGCGTTTTGTCTGCGGATCTTGGACATCCGTCCGCATACGTCCGAAAACTTCTGTTCCGCTTCCGCCAGCTCCTGCTGCAGATTGGCCAGGTAGGAATCGTAATGTTCATATTTTTCCAGTTGCGCCCTTCGTTCCTCCTGGTACCGAATCACATCCTCCAACGTGCCGCCGTATTTTTCCTTTAGACGGTTCAGCAGATTGAGCCTTTCCTCCACCCGGGCGAAGTCCTCTCCGTCAAATTCCCTCTCCTGCATATACTCGGACAGCTCCCGGTTATAATCCGCCAGAAGGCTGTCCACCTGGGATAATTGCTCCTCTAGCTGTCCCAGTCTCTCATCGTATCCGGAGACGCCGCGCAGCGCCCGCAGCGCCCGGCTTAAGGCGCCGCTTGCCCCGTCCGGGAAATCCCCGCCGGTGGACTGGTAGCTCTCCGTCAGCCCCTCCAGGATCCGTTTCCCGTTCACCATCAGCCGGTACTGTTTCTCCAGCTCGCCGTCCTCCCCGGGAACCGGTTTGGCCTGCTCGATCTCCTGCCACTCAAACTCCGCCAGGGACTGCTCCCGTCTGCGGGACGTTTCATCCACCGTCTCCCGGTTCAGCCGTTCCCGCCCTTCCCTGCACTGCACATACAGCCGTCCGGCTTCCTCTGCCAGCGTCTCCAGCTCCCCGCCGCAGAAACCGTCCAGAATATCCAGATGGCTTTTTTTGTTCAAAAGCGACTGGTGTTCATGCTGGCCGTGAATATCGATCAAAAGCTCCGCCAGCTCCTTTACCTGTCTGGCGGTGACGATCTCGCCGTTGATCCGGCAGACGCTCTTTCCCGCCTGGAGCCTGCGGCTGATGGTCAGGCTGCCGTCCTGGGTCTGCTCTAGCTGCGACTGATCCAGAAATTCCCGCACCCCGGGGGCGTCTGCGGAAAAGACCAGCTCCACCAGCGCGCTGTCCGCTCCCTTGCGCAGCATTTCCTTTTCAAATTTACCTCCCAGCGCCAGATTCACGCTGCCGATCAGCAGAGATTTTCCCGCGCCGGTCTCCCCGGTGAGAATGTTCAGCCCAGGGCCGAATTCCACCTCCGTCTCCTCAATCAGAGCCAGATTTTTCACATGTAAACTTTCCAGCATTTTTCCTCGCATTCCGTCGTTCCACGACCTTTTGCCCTCTCCGTGCGCCGCCCCGCGCAAAAGCCCAAGCCGCTTACCGGCCGGCCGATCCCGATCCCCCGGGGATCAATCCGCCATTTTTCTGTGAAGCACCTCCAGAAAGCTGACCTGATTTAACCGGAGAAACTCCGTGCATTTTTCCGATCTCACAATCCGGATCCTGTCCCCCGTCTGCAGGGTGATCGCATGGCTGCCGTCAAAATTTGCCTCCACCGTCTGGATCCCGCCCTCTCTGCCCTGAGGGATTTCAATCTCGATCACGTCCTCCGCGGACAGAATAATGCTTCTCTGGTTCAGCGTGTGGGGACAAATGGGCGTCACCACCATCAGCCTTGCCTGAGGCTCCACCAGGGGCCCTCCCGCCGACAGATTATACCCGGTGGAGCCCGTGGGGGTGGTGACGATCACGCCGTCCGCGTCATAATCGTGCAGGAACTGGCCGTTCACATAGATATTGAATTTGATAATCCGCAGAGAACCGCTGCGGGAAATCACAATATCGTTTAAGGCCCAGCTCTCCTTCTCGTCCCCGTCCCGAGAAAAGACCCTGCCCTCCAGCATCATCCGGCTTTCCTGCTGAAAATCCCCGGCCAGCAGCCGGTCCAGCGCTTCCTCGGCCCCCTCCGGCTCGATTTCCGTCATGTACCCCAAAGTCCCCAGGTTCACGCCGACGATGGGAATCGAAAGACAGGCGGTTTCCCTGGCCGCCTGCAATACGGTGCCGTCGCCTCCCAGCACAATCATACAGTCCACGTCCTCCGGAATCCGGCGGGCACGGCCTTCCTGGCCCGCAGCGTCCGTCCACAGGGTGGCCTTCCGGCCCCGCAGCGTCAGATAATCCCGGATCCGGGCGGTCACCGCCATATTTTGATCCTTTCGGGTATTGGTATAGATCAGAAAATGCCTCATGCCTCCGGCGTTTCCTCCTTTCGGACGCCTTCCTCCTTTCCGTGGGAACGCTCCACCGTCTCCCGGATCTTCTGCTGCCAGAAGGGGCTCCGGGACAGTCCCCCGCCGTTTTGAACCAGGGTTTTCCATTCCTCCACCGCCTGCGCTTCCGGCAGGGAAAACCGATCTTCCACAGATCCGGCATCCTTGCGCAGATATAACAGATATTCGATGTTTCCCTCCGGCCCCCGGATGGGGGAATAGTCCAGATCCGCCACGGTAAATCCAATGCTGTCCGCGAAATCCACAATCCCCTCCACAACCTGTCTGTGGACGGCGGGATCCCTCACCACGCCGTTTTTTCCCACCTGTTCCCGGCCCGCCTCAAACTGGGGTTTCACCAGGCAGACAGCCTGTCCCCCCTGCTTTAACACCCTTCCCGCTGGGAGAAGGATTTTGGTCAGGGAGATAAAGGACACATCCGCCCCGGCGAAATCCACTTCCTCCCCCAAATCCTCCCGGGTCACATAGCGGAAATTGGTCCGTTCCATGCAGACCACTCTCTCATCGTTCCTGAGTTTCCAGGCAAGCTGGCCCTTTCCCACGTCAACGGCATACACCTTCCTTGCGCCGTTTTGCAGCATACAGTCCGTAAATCCCCCGGTGGACGCGCCAATGTCCACGCAGACCCCACCCTCCAGGGGAAGGGGCCAGACCGAAACGGCTTTTTCCAGCTTGAGCCCGCCCCGGCTCACATACTTCAGCGTATTTCCCCTTACCTCCAGAGAAAGCCCTTCCTCCTGGAAGAAGCTGCCGGCTTTATCCTCCTTCTGCCCGTTCACATAAACGTTCCCGGCCATGATGACGGCTTTCGCCTTCTCTCTGGAATCCGCGTACCCCCGCTCCACCAGAAGCAGATCCAATCGTTTCTTCATGCCGCCTCAATCCTTTTTGCTTTCCAGGGCGTCCAGAATACGCCGGACAATGCTGTCGGCGTCAATCCCGATCTCCTGTTTCAAAAGCTCCACATTACCATGCTCCACATACGCGTCGGGAATACACACGTTCAGGCATCTGTTTCTGAGGCCGCTTCGGTTCATAAAATCCAGCACTCTCGCTCCGTAGCCGCCGTTTCCCACGTTTTCCTCCAGCGTGACGATCAGCGCGTGGTCGGCGCAGGCGTCCTTTACCGCTTCCTCATCCAGCGGTTTCACGAAACGCGCATTGATCAGGCTGACCCCATAGCCCTTCTCCTTCAAAGCCTGACGGACGCTTTCCGCCGTCTTGACCATACTCCCCACCGCAAACAACGCGATTTCCCACTCCCGGTAAATCCACTCCGCCTTTCCCAGTTCCACGGGAGCCCGGAATTCCTTTAAACCGGCGTAAGCGGTTCCCCGGGGATAACGGATCGCCACCGGCGCGGACAGACTCACCGCAAATTTCAGCATGTCGGACAGTTCCCATTTGTTTTTGGGCGCGCAAACATGCATGTTGGGAATGCCGGACAGATAGCTCAGATCAAAAATGCCCTGATGCGTCTCTCCATCGCTGCCTACCAGCCCTGCCCGGTCAATGGCAAAGACCACCGGCAGATTCTGAAGGCAGACATCGTGCAGGATCTGATCGTAGGCCCTCTGCAAAAAGGAGGAATACACCGCCACAATGGGTTTCAAGCCCCCCGCCGCCAAACCGGCCGCAAAGGTCACGGCGTGTTCTTCCGCGATCCCCACGTCAAAAAACCTGTCCGGGTACATGTTGTGAAACCGTTTCAGCCCCGTGCCGTCCGGCATGGCCGCGGTGATGGCCACAATCCGTTCATCCCTGGCGCCCAGCTTGCACATCACGGTGGAAAAAATATCCGTGTAATTGGCCACGGTTCTGGGATGGGAGGGAATCCCCGTCTCAATGTCAAAGGGCTCCGCCCCGTGGAATCTGGCCGGATGGCGCTCCGCCGGCAGATATCCCTTCCCCTTCTGGGTCTGGGCGTGGATCAGCACGGCCCCCTTCACGCGCTTTGCCTCGTTGATCACCCGGATCATGGCGTTGACGTCATGCCCGTCCACCGGCCCTAAGTAGGTAATCCCCATATCCTCATAAAACATCCCCGGGATCACAAGCTGCTTAAAGCTGTTCTTGGCCCGGCGGATGCTGCGGATCGTGCTGTCGCCGCCCCCTTTGGTATTGCGCAGGGCGTCGTAAATCCCCTTTTTCAGATCCAGATACCCTGTGGCGGTACGGATTTTATTTAAGTAGGCGGACACTCCTCCCACGTTTTCCGAGATGGACATGTTGTTGTCGTTTAAAAGGATGATGAAGTTAGTCTCCAACTGGGCCGCGTTGTTCAAAGCCTCATAGGCCATCCCGCCGGTCATGGAGCCGTCGCCGATCACGGAGACCACCGTGTTTTTTTCCCCCTTCAGATCCCTGGCCTTCACCAGACCCAGCCCCGCGGAGATGGAGGTGGAGCTGTGCCCCGTGTCAAACACATCGCAGTCGCTCTCCTTTCTCTTAGGGAATCCGCTCAGACCGTGGAACTGGCGCAGATGGTCGAAACCGTCCAGGCGGCCGGTGAGGATCTTATGAGTGTAGGACTGATGCCCCACGTCCCATATAATTTTATCCTCCGGAAGATTTAAGGCCAGATGCAGCGCCATGGTAAGCTCCACCGCGCCCAGATTGGAGCCCAGGTGCCCTCCCGTGACGCTGATCTTGCGAATCAGGAATTCCCTGATCTCCTGCGCCAGCCTGTCGTAATCTTCCCGTTTTATCTTTTTGATATCGTTTACCTGCCTGATATTTTCCAACAGCATAAATTTATCCTCTATTTACGTCTTCCCGCCAGCATGAGAATCAGATGATCCAGAAACTCATGATCTCCCTTCATGATCCGCAGATAGGTGTTCACGGCTTCCTCCGACAGCGTTTCCACCAGTCTCCCGGCTTCCTCCAGTCCATAAAAGGTCACATAGGTCTGCTTGTGGTTTTCTTCATCGCTTCCCACAGGTTTCCCCAGCTCCCTGCTGTCTCCCGACACATCCAGAATATCGTCCCGGATCTGAAAAGCCATTCCCACATCCTCGGCGCACTGTTCCAGCGTCCGCAGGGTTTCCCCGTCCGCGCCGGCCAGAATGCCTCCCACCTGCATGGAGGCCACGATCAGCGCCCCCGTCTTGCACCGGTGGATATAATTTAACTGGGCCTCCGTCACAGGCTCCTTCCTGCCCTCCGCCTCCACATCCACGCTCTGGCCCCCGATCATTCCCTGATAACCGGCCTTTTGGGCCAGCAGCAAAAGCGCGTCCGCAACCCGCGCAAGCGCCGCCGGATCGCCCCGGTCCACCAACGCAAAGGCGCCGGCCGCCGTCTCGAACGCCAGATTCAACAGTCCGTCCCCCGCCAGAATCGCCCCGGCCTCGCCGTATACCTTCCAGGTGGTCTCACGCCCTCTGCGGTACTCGTCGTTATCCATGGCCGGAAGATCGTCATGCACCAGGGAATAGGTGTGGATCATCTCAATGGCCGCCAGAAAGGGCTGGATTTCCGTTCCCCTTCCCCCAAGCATCCGGTACGTTTCCAGCATCAGCATGGGCCGCAGGCGTTTCCCGCCCGCCAGGACGCTGTAATTCATTGCCTGAATCAATGTTTTCTGCCAGCCTTCTTCCCTGGGAAGGAATTTTCCTATGATCCGGTCGATTTCCTCCGTTTTGGCCTGAAGCAGACTGTCAAACTCCTGTTTCTCCATGGTCCATTTCCTCCAGTTCTCCGGATTCGCTCAGCTTAAGAACCTGTTTTTCCACTCTGTCGATCTGCCCGCTGCACTGTTTCAGGATTTCCATGCCGAGGGCGTACTCCCGGAAGGCATCCTCCAGAGAAAGATCCTCCTTCTCCAGACGCCCGATCACCTGGTCCAGCCGTTCAAAATTTTCCTCCAGATTCCATTCCTGCCGTCCTTCTTCGCTCATATTTCCTCTTTCCCGGTTTGACTGCCTACCGCGCCTTTGCTGTGTGTGGGCCCCGCTTTCCGGCCGTCAGTCCGGCAGCACCTGTTCCGCCCTGGCCAGAATCCTTCCGTCCCGCACCTGGACCGTCAACAGCTTTCCCGGCTGCGCCTGGCTTACGGACCGGATGTTCGCGCCGCTTTCGTCGGAGACGAAGGCGTATCCGCTGTTTAGCTTTTCCAGGGGGGACAGGCCCCTGATCCGCTCGATATATACCGCCAGCCGGTTCCGTCTGCCCTGGATCAGCCGCTCCATCCGGGAGCGCAGCCTTTCCTCCGCGGACAGGGCGCGCATTCTGTTCTCCCGAATCCCCGCCCCAGGGCTTACGGCTTTCAGGCGGAGAGCCTTTTTGTCAGCCGTCTCCCGCAGCTTGCGCAGGATGTTCCCCATGGACGTGTTTAAAGCCTCCCGGTATGCGGAAAGCTCCCGCAGAATCTCCCGGATATCCGTCACCGCCAGCTCCGCGGCCGCGGAGGGCGTGGGTGCGCGCAGATCCGCCACAAAATCCACAATGGTGGTGTCCGTCTCATGTCCCACGGCCGAAATCACCGGCACGCTGCACTGGAACACCGCCTCCGCCACCTCCCGCTCGTTAAAAGCCCACAGATCCTCGATGGAGCCTCCGCCCCGCCCCACGATCATCACATCCACTCCCAGCCGCTCCAGGGCGCGGATCCCGTTCACAATGTCCGGCACCGCGTCGGCTCCCTGAACGGCGGCGGGATAGAGAATGATCTGCACATAGGGGTTGCGCCTCCCCGCGATCTGGATAATGTCCCTGACCGCCGCGCCTGTGAGCGCGGTCACAACGCCCAGCGTCCGGATATAACGGGGGATGGGCTTTTTATACTCTTTGGCAAACATACCGGTTTCTTCCAGCTCGCGTTTCAACTGTTCATATTTTTCATAGAGCAGGCCGTTCCCGTCCAGGACGATCTGCCTGGCGTAGAGCTGATAGCTGCCGCCTCTCTCGTACACGTCCACGGAGCCGCCCACCACCACCTGCTGCCCCTCCGACAAACGAAAAGAAAGACCCGAACGGCTGCCTGCGAACATCACGCAGCTAATTGTACCCTTAGGGTCCTTTAACGTAAAATAAATATGTCCCGAGGGATGATATTTGCAGTTGCTGACCTCTCCTTTGACAAAAAGGCTCCGCAGCAGATAGTCCTGTGTGAACATATTTTTGATATAGGAATTCAGTTGTGAAACCGTATATGCGTTTGGAATCTCAATCACCCAGTTTCAGTATTTTGGCCAGGATAGCGTTGACGAATCCGCCGGCGTTGTCCTGCCCGTATTTTTTGGCGATTTCCACCGCCTCGTTGATGGCCACCCCGGCGGGAATATCATCGTCGAACCGAAGCTCATACACGGCCAGACGAAGAACCGCCAGCTCCACTTTCCCGATCCGGTGGGTATCCCAGCCCTGGGTGTTGTCATTGATCAGCCGGTCGATGGTTTCCAGCCGCTCCATAACCGCCTCAAACCTGGCACGGACATACTCCCGGTCCTTCGGATCCCTCAGAATTTCGCTCTCGTTCAGAAACAGCTTAACCTGATCCGGCAGATCCGCCGGATCGTAAAAAGCCTCGCGGAATAAAAGCAGAAATACCTGTTCCCTCTGTTCATGTCTTCCCATTTGCGCCTGTATTTCCTTCTGCTGTTTTTGTTCAGGCCTTTACCTTGACGCCCATAATGCGGATATTGACGTCCGTACAGGTAAGCCCCGTCATGTTCTCGATGGCCGCCTTCACCTTGGCCTGCACCTGTCGGCAGGTAGCCGGAATATTATAGCCGTATTCCATGGTGACCGCCAGATCCACAGTCACATTGCCCTCCAGCACGTCCACCTTGACCCCTCTGGTCAATTTTTTCACGCCCACCCGGCTCATCAGCTCATTGGTAATATTTCCCGCCATGGCGCTTACGCCCTCCACCTCCGTGGTGGCAAGGGAAGCGATCATGGCCACCACATCGTCGGCGATCTGAACCGTTCCCACGTCCTTTTCCTCCTTCAGCACCACGCCGCGTCCTTCCCCTGAAAGCGCCTCAGAGATTCCCAACGCTTTCCTGTCTTCTCTCTTTCCCATTTTTCCATGCTCCTTTCCCTGATCGTCCGCAAAAAACACCCTCTGGTAAGTATACCATATCCGCCGCCGATTTGTCACCCAAAATGTCAGGTTGACCGGCGCATTCCGGATCAGCCCCGGGGAACCTTCCCCGTTTACTCCTGATTGACGCAGAATTCCGTCAAAACAAGCCCCGGATTCCGTTCCGCCGTCATGCCGATGCTCCACGGGTTCACAAACAAAAGCAGGGGGTTCCCCTTCATGTCCTTCACCTTCTTCATATCGGATGTCCCGGAAAGCCTGGACACGTCCACCTGATCCTTGTTCGCGATCCAGCGGATATGCTCATAGGGCAGGGTTTCCAGCTTGATCTCCACGTTATATTCGTTCTCCAGCCGGTATTTCAGCACGTCAAACTGCAAAACGCCCACCACGCCCACGATGATTTCCTCCAGGCCCGTGTTAAACTCCTGGAAAATCTGGATGGCGCCCTCCTGGGCGATCTGCTGGATTCCCTTCACAAACTGTTTCCGTTTCATGGTATCCATCTGCCGCACCCGGGCAAAATGCTCCGGCGCAAAGGTGGGAATGCCCTCATAGCGGAAATTTTCCCCGGGGGTGCAGACCGTATCCCCGATGGAAAAGATCCCCGGGTCAAAAACGCCGATAATATCCCCCGCGTAGGCTTCCGTCAGAATTTTCCTCTCGTCCGCCAGAATCTGCTGAGGCTGGGAAAGCCGCATGATCTTGCCGCCCTGCACATGCCTGACCTCCATCTGCGCGTCAAACCGGCCGGAGCAGATCCGCAGAAACGCCACCCTGTCCCGGTGCGCCTTGTTCATATTGGCCTGAATCTTAAACACAAAAGCGCTGAACCGGTTCTCCACCGGATCGATCAGGCCGATGTCCGCTTTTCTGGGCAGGGGAACGGTGGTCATGCGGAGAAAATGCTGTAAAAAAATCTCCACGCCAAAATTGGTGAGGGCGGACCCAAAACACACCGGCGTCAGCTCTCCCCTGTGTACCAGCTCCAGATCGAATTCCGCGCCGGCGCCGTCCAAAAGCTCCACTTCCTCCAGGAGCTTGTCCGCCGCGGCAGGGCCGATGGTTTCCCGCAGCTTTTCCTCATCCGCGGCGGGGATCTGCGTGGCCACGCCCTCCTTCGTCCCCTTTTCCGTATCGGAATAACAGATCACACATTTCGTCTCTCTGTCATAGACTCCCTGAAAGCCTTTCCCGGAGCCGATGGGCCAGTTCACGGGACAGGTGGCGATGCCAAGCTCATTCTCGATATCATCCAGCAGCTCAAAGGTGTCCCTGGCGTCCCGATCCATCTTATTGATAAAGGTGAAAATGGGGATCCGGCGCATCACGCAGACTTTGAACAGCTTTCTGGTCTGCGCCTCCACGCCCTTGGAGGCGTCGATCACCATCACCGCGGAATCCGCCGCCATCAGCGTACGGTAGGTGTCCTCGGAAAAGTCCTGGTGCCCCGGCGTGTCCAAAATATTGATGCAGTAACCGCCGTACTCGAACTGCAGCACCGAGGAGGTGACGGAAATCCCTCTCTCCTTCTCAATTCCCATCCAGTCGGAAACCGCGTGTCTGGCGGTTGCCTTTCCCTTGACGCTGCCCGCCAGGTTGATGGCTCCCCCGTACAGGAGAAACTTCTCTGTGAGGGTGGTCTTTCCCGCGTCCGGGTGGGAGATAATGGCAAAGGTGCGGCGGCGGTTGATTTCTTCCGTGTAGTTGTTCATGCGTTCTGTTCCTCCAGCATACCTTCCCCGATAAAGTCGGGCGTTATACCAAAATATTGTAACACAGTCGCCCCGATGTCCGCAAAGGTTTTCCGCGTTCCCAGATCCTTGGGCCTGATTTTCCTGCCGTACATCAAAAACGGCGTGTATTCCCGGGTATGATCCGTTGTGGCGGCATAGGCGGGATCGCAGCCGTGATCCGCCGTCAGCATCAAAAGATCGTCCTCTCTCATGGCCCCCATGATCTCCGGCAGAAATTCGTCAAATTCGGCCAGCGCCTTTGCGTAGCCGTCCACATCCCTTCTGTGTCCGTAAAGCATATCAAAATCCACCAGGTTCACAAAGCAAAGCCCCTCAAAATCCCGGTTCAGGTAAGCAAGGGTCTGCATCATTCCCTCCCGGTTGCCGGCGGTGGCCACCGCTTCCGTGATGCCCCTGCCCGCAAAAATATCCCGGATCTTTCCCACAGCAATCACGTCCTTCCCCCCGTCCTTCAGTTGATCCAGCATGGTGGGTTTGGACGGGAGCAGCGAAAAGTCGTGGCGGTGGGCCGTTCTGACGTAGGGGCCGCCGTAAGGGCCGGTAAAGGGTCTGGCGATCACCCGCCCCACGCCGTGCTTGCCCTGAAGAATCTCCCTGGCGATACGGCAGTCCTGGTAAAGCGTCTCCAGGGGAACCACGTCCTCATGAGCCGCGATCTGGAACACGCTGTCCGCGGAGGTATAGACAATCAAATCCCCCGTCTCCCTATGCCTGTCCCCGTAATCCCGGATCACATCCGTGCCGGAATAGGGGCGGTTGCAAAGCGTCCCCCTGCCCGTTCTCTCCCGGAAAGGGGCAAGCACCTCCTCCGGGAACCCCTCCGGATAAGTAGGCAGAGGATTGGGAGAACAGATACCGGCGATCTCCCAGTGGCCCACGGTCGTATCCTTTCCCCGGGACGCCTCCCGCATCCGCGCTCTCACCGCCAGAGGCTCGCCGTCCTTCTCTCCCGTTTCCACGCCCTCAATCTGGAACAGGCCCAGTTTTTTCAGGTTCGGCAGATGAAAATACGGGCTTGAGGACACGCTTCTCAGGGTGTTTACGTTCTCGTCACCGTAAGAAGCCGCGTCCTCCATCCCGCCGATGCCAAAACTGTCCAGTACAATCAGAAATACTCGTTTCATCGATCTTTTTTATCCTTTCAACCGTTCTTTCAAACCGCTATGTAAAGTGTACCACAAAACCCGCCGGATTCCTACTGAAAATTGCGGACTGGATTCAAAAACTACCGGACCACCGTGCTGATGATAATGTTTTCCGCCGCGATATCGGTTTTTCTTTTGACGATGTCCTCGATCTGCGCCCGCATCGCCTCATCCAACTGCTGGGCGTTTACCACCACGTCCGCCTGGTCGCCGTTGATGCTGACCACCACATCGGAAAACCCTTTGGCCTCCAGAAGAATCTCCGCGGCCGCCTCCTTCTCCGCGATCTCCGTCATGCGGATCAGACTGTTCACCGCGTCCTGCTTGGACTCATCGCTTAACTCCGCGCTGTTGATAATCTCCAGCAGTCTGTCCCGGTTGTTGGCGCGGGTCTGCTCCCTCAAAAGCTTTGCCTCCGTCAGTACCACCGATACGTCCCCGGAGGCGGTAAAAACTGCTTCCCCGGGAATTTCTCCCTCCTGGGGCGTTCCCAGCGCGTCCGTCTCGTCCGACTCCACCTCGATCATCCCCTGGGCGGAATCCAGGTAATCATCCACCTGTTCTCCCTCCAGCTCCGAATCAAGGCTTTCAATATCCGAAAGGCCGGCGTTTGCCAGATCTCCGTCGGTCAGATCTAAAACCCCGGCAGTATCGGCCTGGGTAATAATGTCTCCGGAACCCGCCTGGCTGGCATCGTAGGTATAGTCCAGACTGTCATTGACCGTCAGGTAGTCTTCTTCCGCCGTATTCCCTGCAAATTGCAGATACCCGGCGATCGCAATCATGATCGCAAGGGCCGTTATCATCAGTTGGTTCTTTTTAATCAGGTTTTTCACTTATTTGTCCCCTCTTTTACGTTTTTCCTAATTCATTGTATGAGCTGTCTGATTCGGATATGCGCACAGGTTGCTCATAAGGCGGTTTCTCACTTCATCCGCACCACGGAAATCTTGTGGGGCTCCACGTCGAACAGCGCCTGCACAATGGCCGTCACCGTTTTATGGACCGTAATGTCTCCGGCGCCCTCCGCCACCACCAACACGCCCCCCACTCTGGGAGGCAGGGTTTTAATCACATAAGGAACGCTGTCCGTCCCTTCCGAGCGGTAAATCACCGCGTCCCCCGTCTCCGTCTGCGTCACCTTCCGGCTGCCGCCCTTTTGATCCGTCTCCTCCGTGTCGGAACGGGTTACCGGGCGCTCCCGCTCCACCACCAGCTCGCTGGAGGAGCTTAACGTAATCATCACCCGGACGTTCCCCACTCCCGATACCCGGGACAGGATCTCCGTCAGTTCTTCCTCCAGGGAGGCCGCGTAGGCCGCATCGTCCAGGAACCCCTCCTGTTGTGCCGATGCCGCCCCGTCCCCGTTCTCCGTTTCCTCCCGGAACAGCTCCGGCAGGGCAGACCGGGCGCTCTCCGTTTCCTCCTTCTCGTCCTGTTCCCGGCCCTGGGGCCAGGCAATGAGGAACAGAAACACCCCCGCCAGCACCAGAATCACCAGGTTATCCCGGCGGAACCATTTCTTTACCCCCCGATCCTCCAGCCATTTGCGCCAGTCCCTTTTCCCGAACCAGTCTTTTTTCATGGATTTCCACCGCCTCCTTACCCAGAGTTTTCTTGTTGTGTTGTTCTTCTTTGTTCTTCTTTGTTCTTCTTTGTTCTTCTTTGTTCTTCTTTGTTCTTCTTTGTTCTTCTTTGTTCTTCTTTGTTTTTCGCTGTTTCTCATCGTTTCTCGCTCTTTTTCACCGTTTTTGCCCTTTTTCCGTTCTGCCTGTTCTGCCCGATCTTCACCGTTTCTCCCCGCTGTCCGCGGGGAGTGCGTCGATGGGGCCCACCTCCACCACAATGGGTTCCATTTCCTCCAGTTCCACCTGGATCTCTCCGGGGGAGGGTTCCGGTTCTTCCTCCCTCGTTTCTTCCCTAGTGAGTCCTTCTTGCGTCTGAGTTTCTTCCGGGAGGGAGGCCCCCTGTGTTTCCTCCGCCCGTTCTTCCTCCGTCTGTTCCTCCTTCTCCCGTGCTTCCTCCGCCTCCTTCTGCTCCTGCCAAAGACGGCGCACTTCCTCAAGGGTCATCCGCTCCAGCAGGGCCTCCCTCTCATCCCCGATCCGCCCCGCCTCCTCCATTTCCCGCTCCAGACTTTCCCGAAATTGATCCAGTTGTTCATACGCCTCCCGGCTGTTGACGCCCGCGAAAAAGCTTCCGATCGGCAGGAACAACTGCACCAGGACCATCACGCTGACCAGCAGTTTCAAATATTTTTCATAGGATTCCTGCGGTCTGAAATGCACCACCGTCTGGGCGCAGATCATGAAAATGCCCGTGCGGCAGATGGCGTGGAACAGCGCCTCCCCCATGTTTCCCATGCCGTTTCCCCCCGTTTCCGTTACGTTGCGACGCCGCCCGAGGCCACTGCCGCCGCCATGGCAATCAAAAACAGCAGCATCCCCGTCCCCAGGGTGCGGAACAGCAAAAGCCCCGCGTCCCCCGTGCGGTTTGCGCAGGCAGTGATCCGCCTGTCGCTGACAATCCCCATAAACGCCGCGGCGCATTTCAACATCACCGCGATCACCCCGATCTTTACAAGGGGAACCGCGCACATGACCAGAAACAGCAAAAGCAGCGCCGCGCCAATGCTGTTTTTGATCATCCTGGCGGAACCCAGCACCAGTTCCACCACCCCGTCCGCCGTGTTCCCGATCCCGGGGATGGCCGATACGAATTTCTGAAGGGCAGAGTTTTTCACCGAATCCACCATGGGCGTAATTAACGCCTGAAAAACGCTTAAGCCGGTCACCGCTCCCAGAGCCGCCTTCAGGGCCCAGCCCACCCCCTTTTCCAGAAAATCAATTAACAGCGTGAGTTTTTCCTCCGCCCAGACGCCGTTGATCACCGAAAGCATGCACATGCCGTAGATCAGGGGGACAAGCAGGTTCAACAGCAGATTCTGGATGCCGTAGATCACCAGAAGCATCAGTTCCGTGGAAGCCGCCGCCGTGGCGCTCCCCGCCGCCAGCCCCACGCTGATCAGATACGCCGGAATCATCAGCCGGATAAACCCGACCGCCTTGTTCAGCGCCCCGCAGGTGGTTTCCGCCGCCAGAAAAAAACATTTCAGCAAAATGACGGTAAACAAAAGATACATAAAGTAAAAGCCCACGTCCGCCGCCTGATGCCGGTCGAAAATCTCCGCAAAATGGGTCATGAGGGAGGAAACGATCCCCAGCACCAGCAGCCAGATAAACACGTTCTTCATTCCCATGGCCTGGCCCGTCAGATCCCCCGCCACTCCCTCAAACAGCCCCCTGGCCGCCCCGGCTATATCCCCCTGCATCAGTTTGGCAATCAGATGCTCCATGGACAGCCTGCTTTGAGGAAATAACTGACGCATTCCTTCCTCCAGCCTGTCCAGCCCGTAATCCTGCCATAACACATCCATATCCGTCATACCCACAGGCCCCCTTACAGAAAACTCTGAATCTGCTCGATCACCGCAAACAGCACCGGCAGCCCCGCAAACATGACGGCCAGCTTTCCCAGGATCTCGATCTGGGACGCCACCGACTGATACCCTGCGTCCTTACAGATTCCCGCCCCAAATTCGCAGATATAAGTGATGCCGATCACCCGCAGCAGGACGGACAGATAACTTTCCGCCCCGTCCAGATACCCTTTGATCCTTTCCAACTGCCCCAGCGCCGCCTCCACCTGGCGGACCACATAGGAAAAAATCACCAGGCTTAAGCCCAGGCCGATATAAACCCCGTATTCCGGTTTCTGGCTCTTAAACTGCACCGCCAGCAACACGCCGGCGATCCCCAGAAACGCCACTTTGATCAGCTCCCCCACGTTTCCCTCGCCTTCTGCCGCCGGCCAGGCGGCCCTCCCTTCCAAGGGACTTTGTCCGGCAGCGCACATCCCGGACGCCCTCACAGAGAAAACAGAGTCTGGATCGTCTGAAACAACTCGTAAATATAGGGTACGATCCATGTCAGCACCAGGATCAATCCCGCCAGGCTGATCAAAAAGGCGTGTTCCTCCCGCCCGCTGTGTTTCAGCACCTGACTGAGTATCGTTACCAGTATTCCCACCGCCGCTATTCTGAAGATCAGACTGATTCCCATCGCCTTCCCACGCCTTTCCGCTTTTTTCCATACAGTTCCCTTACCAGAGCGTCAGTATCAAAAG
Organism: uncultured Acetatifactor sp.; assembly: GCA_947630715.1. Taxonomy (GTDB): domain Bacteria; phylum Bacillota; class Clostridia; order Lachnospirales; family Lachnospiraceae; genus Acetatifactor. Next base: position 39,658 of record CANRIP010000006.1, on the reverse strand, counting down.
CAGGCCGCCCAGGATACCCAGCCCCAGCGCCATCCGGCTTTTTTCCCCGTTTTCCTGTTTCAGCCGCCCGGCGGTTTCCTCCATCCACCGGCCGCTTTGCTCCAGGATCCGCAGTTGCATCTGCCCGTCCGCGTATCCTGTCCGGGAGGCAAACCGCAGAAACGTTTCCCGGTCTTCCTCCGTCAAAGGCATTTCCAGCAGCGGATCCCGCATTTGTTCCGCAAAAACTTCCGCGAAGGACGCTCCCGTATTTTGCTCCATCTGATCCGCCACCTCCAGGAAAGCGCTGTCGAAGGGCGGTTTCAGCCGCGGGGAAAGATGCCGGCAGCACTCCGGCAGCGTTTCCTTTCCGTAACGCACCTGGCTGGCCAAAAGCTCCAGAATGCCCTGCAGCCTGCCGAGGGCCCGGATCCGGCCCGAAAGCTGCTGCCGGTGCCACACCCCCAGGCCCAGGCACCCCGTCATGACAAACACAGCCGCAATTCCCTTAAGCATCTTCCCCGCTCCCCCACCGGACGGACGCTCCCGCCTCCTCCATCCGCGTCACCACGCATCCGCCGTTTTCCTTTCTCAGAAATATGATCAGTTCAAACAGATCCTGCCATTTCCCGGCGTCCCCGCCGAATCTCCGGGCCAGATCCCCCAGGGTTTCCCCATGGGCCGTGGCCAGGATCCGACAGCCGCAGGCGGCCGCCTGTCTCAGTTGATCCAGCTCCTCCCTGCACCCCAGCTCGTCGATGGCAATGACCCTGGGAGACATGGAGCGCAAGAGCAGAAACATCCCCTGGGACTTGGGACATCCGTCCAGCACATCCGTTCGCAGGCCCAGGTCATTCTGCGGGACGCCGCAGTAGGATCCGGCAATCTCCGATCTTTCATCCACCACCCCCACGGTAAGACCCTTGCCGTAGGAGTTCCCGTCGGAGATCTGGCGGATCAGATCCCGCAGAAGTGTGGTCTTCCCGCAGCCCGGCGGCGACAGGATCAGCGCGCTTTTTAACGCCCCTCCCGGCCCGTACATCCGGGGCATCACGGCGTCCGCCGCCCCCTTCACCTCATGGGAAATCCTGATATTCAGGAAGGAAATATTTTTGATGGTGCGCACTCTGCCGTCGCTTTCCAGAACGGCTTGTCCCGCCACCCCTACCCGGTGCCCGCCCCTCACGGTGATAAACCCCTGTTTCAGCTCGTCCTCATAGGCGTAAAGGGAATAATGGCAGATATGCTGGAGCAAGGTTTCCAGCTCTCCCCCGGTGATTTCCGCGGCCCGGCAAAGCTGCTCCGTAAACTGCCCCTGGGCGTCCAGATAACTTTCCCGGCCTTCCCGGTAGATCACGATAGGCCGCCCGGCCCGCAGCCGGATCTCCTGGATCCGGTTCTGGCAGGACACGGCCCGCCTCCAAAAATCCCTCTGCTTTTCGGGAAAGATTTGCAGCAACGTATTTTCCACTCCCGCGCCTCCCATCTGTGCTATCCTTTCTTTCCAATATATGTGGACATGCGCCGGATATTCCTGTTACTTTCCCCATAGCCGGATGAAAGGACGCAGCCGGATGAAAGAACTTTTTGTTTTTGTTTTCCAAAGGGAAAAGTTATGATAAAATAGAGAAACAACCAAGAAAGGAGACATGTATGGAATTCTTAAGATTACTGGAAAGCATCCGCACCCCGGTCCTGACCTTTCTCCTGTCCTGCATCACCTACTGTGGGGACGAGATTTTCTTTATGATCCTGGCCGTCACCGTATTCTGGTGCGTCAGCAAAAGAGGGGGCTATTATATCCTTTTGGTGGGATTTCTGGGAACCGTCTGCAACCAGTTCCTGAAACTCTGGTTCCGGATTCCCCGTCCCTGGGTGCTGGATCCCGGTTTCAGCGTAGTGGAAAGCGCCCGGGCGGGAGCAACGGGCTATTCCTTTCCCTCCGGCCACACCCAGAATATTGTGGGTACCATGAGCTGCATCCTTTTTCTCACAAAACAAAAATGGATCCGCGCCCTCTGCATTGCGCTGATCCTTCTGGTTCCCTTTTCCCGAATGTATCTTGGATGCCACACGCCGTTAGATGTGGGCGTATCCTTCCTTCTGGCCATCGCCCTGGCCTTTTCGTTTCGCCCCCTGATCACCGGCCCGGCGGTCAACGGCCGTCTTCTGTGGGGAGCGCTGTCCCTGTCCCTTGTGGCGTCCTTAGCCTATGCCGCGTTTGTGGCCTTTTATCCCTTCCCCGCGGATATCGACGCCGCCAACCTGGGTTCCGGCGCCAAAAACGCCGCCACGCTTTTGGGCTGTCTGATCGGCCTGATCCTTTCCGTGGCGCTGGACCGGCGGTTCATCCATTTTGAAGTCAGGGCGGTCTGGTGGGCGCAGATCCTGAAGGTGGCCGGCGGCCTGCTCCTGATCACGGCGATCCGGGCAGGCCTCAAGGCGCCCTTGCTGCGGGTGCTGCCGGAGTACCCGGCCACCGCCGTCCGATACTGCCTGATGGTCCTCTTTGCCGGCGCGGTATGGCCTCTCACCTTCCGCCGTTTCGCGGCGGCAGGCAGGAAAAAAGGCTGAACGTCCCGGCCCTTATTCCACAAGCACGTTATGGTAGATCCTGTAATACCCTCCGCCCAGATCCTGAACCTGCAGTTGGATGTAAAAGGATTCCGCTCCCAGCTCCTTTAAGACCCCATCCACATAGCCGGACCGGTATCCGCCGCCGGTGTACGCCTGCTCCACGGTGTTCCACAGGGAACCGGGAACCACATTGGAAAAGGTGTGTTCCCCGGTTCCCGCCTTTTTCAACTGCTCCGCGCAGTCTGCGTAATATGCTTCCATGGTGCTTAACACATCTTCTTCCGTGATGCCGGCCTTTTCCAGACTGCGGAGACGTTCCTCCTTCGCAGCCTCCTCTTCCTCCCGGCGCTTTTCCTCATCGCTCTTGCCCCGGCTCTCCCAGGTCAGGGGTTTCGCGGGCTCCTCGCTGGCCGCCGGGGTTTCCTCCGGTTCCCCGGTTTCCTCCCCGGTCGCAGGCTCCTTATTCCCCGCAAATTCCGTTCCCATACACGCCGGCAGATACACGGAGAGCCCGGTTCTGACGTGGGTGGGCGCAAATTCGGCGTCCGTTTTGTTGAAATAGTCGTAGCCGATTTCTTCCGTGTCGTCCCAGGTTACGTCCACATTGTAATACTCCCCGCCGATCCGGACAATGTCCCAGGCATGGTTCTCCCCTGCGTTCCCGGTACAGTAATAGCAGGGAATCTCCAACTGCTGAAGCAGATACTGAAACGCCCTGGCATAGCCCGCGCAGACGGTCCGGGCAATCACCAGGCCCCCGTATGCGCTTTGATTCAATCCGGCGGAGGCGTCATACCGGATCCGCTGCGCCAGCGCGTCATGCACATATTTTTCCTTTTCGTAATCGTTTCCCAGCCGGGCCGCCTCCGTGAGAATAGACTGGGCCTGGCTGAAAAAGATCTCCTTGGCGCCGGACAGATCATTGGCGGTTTCGTTATAGCGCAGCAAAATCTCCACGCAGCTCCCGTCCTCCAGACACTTACAGGAAAATCCCGTCTCCAGCCAGAACAGCTCCGGGTGGTCGTTGTACACCGCCTCGAAAACCCGTTTCAGCCGCTCCAGATCCACGTCCACCGCGGGAGAAAAGGAAGGGGCAGCCTGGGCCGCGTTGGCATAGATCTGGCGGTAAAGGGTCTGCATGTCCTGATCCAGCATGGCGTAATAGGGGTAATACAGCGGGTCAAAGTCCAGATTCTCTCCCAGTTCCCCGGGATCCACCCCGTCCGTTTCCCCGTCCAGCACCTGCTGCACATCGCCGTTTACAGGCTCATAGCCCGTCCTGCCGCTTACGGCCTCCGGCACATCCTCCGGGGCGCTGTCCGGCACCAGATATCCTCTGTTTTCCCGATCCGAAATCCAGTCGGCATTCACGCCGGGCACACCCTGGGGCAACTGCCCGGGGGCTCTGGTCTCCCCGCCGGTTTCCGATCCGTCCGTTTCCTTTTCGGATTCCACCGCGTTTACCTTCCCCGCAAGGAAATTGGTCAGGGAAGGGTTCAGCGCGCAGATTAAAATACCCAGGCAGAACGCAATCACAAGTCCCGCCATGCCAAACAGAATTTTTTTCAAAATTTTCATCGGCTCTCACAATCCGCCTTACGGCCCGGTTTTGATAATGCTATCTTAACACAAAAGACGGCCCCGTGGCAACTGCCAGTGACCGGGGATTCCTCTCCAGCTTCCGTCCTTACCTGACTGTCGCCGGCAGGATGTCGTCTGAATAAATACCGTCTACGCCCCGCGACATTACCCAGCGGGCCTCGTCCTCATGATTGACCGTATGGACGTAGACTTTTATGTCGCTGTCTTTCAGTTCCTCCTCCTTTTGACCGTACCAGTCAGCATACGGCATGACCAGCACGGGAATCTCTTTCTGCGCCATAAAATCCAAAATTTCCTGTTTGCCCGGATATCCTATATAGTACAATGTCCAGATCCAGTTTTGAAAGGGATAGACCGCCCTTACTTCATCGTACATTTTCTCATAATAGATCTGTACGATCACTCTCGAAAGCACATCTTCATATCCGTTTTCTATGGCGGTATCTGTAAAAAGCTGAAACTGTCCCTCCACATCAGGAGAATATTTTGTATCCGTTACCAGATAAATATCCGAATATTCCTGCATGATCGCAAACCAGTCTTCCAGAGTCAACGGCGTGTACTTCCCGTAAATAGGAGCCGCCAGAAAATCCTTCGCCGTAACCGCCCACTGTTCCTCCTCTGTCCAGCCAAAAGCATCTGCCTGTCCCAGATCCGTAGTCCAGTCGTGGCGCAAAACCATGACGCCGTCGGACGTAATCTGAAAGTCTGCTTCGAACACCCGCTGTCCACGCCCGTAATTATACAAAAAAGCCTCTTTGGAATTGGTCAGGAAATCTCCCTCCCCCGTCCTTCCCAATGCATGGCACACCACCGGGTATTTTTCATACCAGGGCATGGCCTGGCCGCGGATTTGCAGGGAAACCATGATTGCCAGGGCGGCCAGCCAGGCTCCTACGATCCCAAATGCCGTTCGTACTTTCATTGCGCCCACATCTCCGTTTCCTCCCATATGCCTCCCTGATCATCCTGACTGCCCGTCCGTTTCCCCCGCTGTCCGGACAACCCCGTAAGGGCTGTGGTTCTGTATCGTTGCGTCACTCATATCCCGGTTATCGCCCACATCCCAATCGCCCACGATAAATTCCCTCCCCAACGGATTCGGGGTATCCATGACCAGGCAGTACCACCCGCCAATCAAAAGCGCCGCCAGCACGGAAACTCCCACATGCACCCATTTGCACATGCGGATCCGTATCCGGGATCCCAGCACAACAAAGAAGATCAAATACACTACCGTGTAAACTGCCTCCGGAGACAGGCCATAAGCACCATTTCCCATGGCAGATACCGCCCTGCCGGCCTTCTCCAGCTCGCTGGGCACCAGAAAATCTCCCCGGAACTTCCCTATATAATATTCCACCAGAAACAATACCAGAAAGAAACCGCTTCCGGCTCCCAGCGCCGCTGCGCTGCTCTGTGTGAACAGGAAAACCAGCAGATACACACAGAGGATAAACGCAACGGTCAGCTTCGCCCGCCCATCCGTAATCCCGCTCATACCGTGGATAGGAAGTTCCATCCTCTGCAATATTTTCAGCGGAACAAAGCACAGGTAGAATGCCAAAAGAGGAACCGAAATCCAGTTGGACAGCCTGGGGGTCAGCAGTAACGCGCTGCTGATCAGGGAAAGCCCCGTACAGATGATCAGTCTCTTTACGGACCCGTCCCACGCGAATGCGGTCAATACAAACATCAGGATCAGTATGGAAACCGAAACAACCATTTGCTTAGTCCATTTTCTGCGCAGATCAAAACCGCCCCTTTCTGTTTCTTTTTTTTCGTTCTCTTTTTACAGAACCAGCACGATGGTATTCTCCTGCGCCAGATCCCGTTCAGCCACATAGGGCTGATCCATCTTTTTCCCGTTTAAGGTAAGTTCCGTGAAACCGCTCTCCCTGCCGTTGGGATTCTTGACGGAAATGTGCAGTGTCTTGCCCCGGAAATTCTTTTCCATGGTGAACTCTTTCCACTGGGAAGGAATGGAAGGGCATATCCACAGGCCGTCCAGATCGGGCCTCATGCCGCAGATTCCCTCCACGCACCCCACCATGCAGGTGGACGCGGTACCGGTGAGCCAGTGTACATGGGAACGTCCCTCGAACGGGGATTCCACGCTCTCGGTAAACTGGCCGTGTACATAGGGCTCCAGCTTTCTCACGTCGGCATTGTCATTCTGGGACGCGGGCGAGCTCTCCGTGAAGTAGGTATAAGCCCGGTTGCCGTGGCCCATCAGCGCCTCCGCCAGAATGATCCAGCCCTGAGGCTGGGAGAAGATTCCCCCGTTTTCCTTGGTGGAGGGGTTAAACAACAGAGCCTGAGCGCCGTCAAACGCGTGATCCACATAGGACGGGGCCATCAGCCTGACGCCGTATTTGGTATTCAGCTCCTGATAAACCGTCTCCAGAGCCTTTTCCGCCTGCTCTCTGGAGGCCAGTCCGCTGATCACGGCCCAGGACTGAGGATTCAGCCACATGCTGGCTTCCGGATCGTGCTTGGAACCGATAATCTGACCGTCCTCCTTGATGCCTCTCACATACCTGTCATCCTCCCAGCATTCCTTCTGGATCACGTCTCCCAGCTCCTTCTGGGTCTTTTCCAGATACTCCAGATAAGGGGCGTCCTGTTTGTCCCGGGCGAAATACTTCATCACGGTAAAGGCGTAATAAAGCTGCATGGCCACAAAAGTGGATTCCCCTTTCTTTCCCAGGCGCAGACAGTCATTCCAGTCCGCATGCAGCCCGGCGGGCATCTTATGATCTCCCAGACGGTCCATGGAGAACTGGATCGCCCTTTTCAGGTGGTCATAAACCGTGCCCTCCTCCCGATTGGCATAGGGAATGACTTCGTTGATGAAATTTCTGTCCCCGGTTTCGGACACATACTTCCAGACCGTAGGGAACAGCCACAGCGCATCGTCCGCACGGTAGGCGGGATGCCCCGTTTCCCGCACATAGGACTCATCGTCCGGCGTATCCTCATGCCCGGGATTGTGCGTGTATTTCACCAGAGGCAGACCGCCCCCGTGATTCACCTGAGCCGAGAGCATGAAACGGATCTGATCCGCCGCCATCTTGGGATCCAGGTGGATGATGCCCTGAATATCCTGTACGGTATCCCGGTACCCGTACCCGTTTCTCTGCCCGCAGTATATGAGAGACGCGGCTCTGGACCAGGTAAAGGTGATAAAGCACTGATAGGCGTTCCAGGTATTGATCATGCTGTTAAAGGCGGGATCCGGCGTATGAACCTGGAAATTGGCCAGCTTGCCGTGCCAGTAGGTTTTTAATTCCGCCAGCTCCTTCTCCACCACGTCCGGATCCTGATAGGACGCGATCAACCGGTCGGCGGTTTCGTTGTCCGCCTGTCCGAACAGGTAGATCAGCTCCTTGGTTTCCCCTGCGCCGATCACCAGCGAACTGTGCAGCGCGCCGCAGGAATTGCCGTTATAATTGAGGACATTGCTGCATATGCCGTTTTCCACCGCCTCGGGATTGCCATATCCGTGATATCTTCCCAGAAAGCTTTCCTTATCCCCGCAATAGGACGTCACAGGGGCGCAGGCCAGCCCCAGGAAACGCTCTCTGCCGTTGGAGCCCTTTTCGTTTTTGCCCACGTTGGCGTTGATGGTCTGGAGAATCTTGTTCCCCTTAAAGAAGGTCCGCGTGATGAACAGGGTGTACTGCAGATTCACCTGATCCTGCTCATAATTGCTCTCGTTGGTCATCTCCGCATAGGAGAACACCGAAATCCGGCGGGGTCTGTCCGTGGTGTTGGTCACCTTCGCCCTCCATACCTCATAGGTTTTATGTAAGGGCACATAATACAGCACCTCGCTGTGGATTCCTTCATATTCCGCCATGATGTTGGTATAGGCGGTTCCGTGGCGGCACTCCGAGCGGTACTTGTCCAGAGGCTTTGCCACAGGCTGCCAGGAAGCCGACCAGTAGTCCTTCGTCTCATCGTCCCGCAGATAAACGTATCTGCCGGGAGTATCGTCGCTGTTGAAATGATACCGCAGGATACGTCCGTTTGCGCCGCTTTTTACAAAGCTGTATCCGCCGGCATTGTTGGAAATGATGGCGCCGTAAGCCGGGGAACCCAGATAATTCGCCCAGGGCGCGGGAGTGTCCGGCCTTGTGATCACATACTCCCTGTTTGCTTCGTCGAAATAGCCGTAATTCATGTTGCGCTCTCCTTTCAGCCTCTCTTTCAGAAGTTGTTGTTTTTCCTGTCACGGATCCGGGATCCATGCCCCTATCCGCAATCAGCCGAATGTGCAGGTACATTCGGCTGACTGTTTTCATTGTATCATACTTTCCCCGGCAACTCAAGATTCTTTCCAAATTCTCCCTAGGTTGTTCCGGTTTCTCCTTATGTTCTCCGCCGGGTTTTTCCCCCTGTCCCAATGGGTCAGCGCCGGCCGATCTCCCGATCATCGTCCCGGACCACGCTATGCTCCTTGATATAATCCATGATCTCGTCAAACCGGGTGAAGGCCAGACCCACATAGCTGTCCGCGCAGCCGTAATAAATGGCGATTTTTCCGGATTCCGGATCGTGCAGGGTGGCGCAGGGGAAGGTCACGTTGGGCACAAAGCCTCTCTCCTCATACCACTCCTCCGGCGTCAGCAGGAAATTCTCGCAGCGATACTTCACAATGGAAGGATTGTCCAGATCCAGAATGGCCCCGCCGATGCTGTACACATAGCCGTTGCAGGTGCCGCTGACGCCGTGGTAAAACAGCAGCCATCCCTCGCTGGTTTCAATGGGAGCGGCTCCCCCGCCGATCTTTAAGGATTCCCACCATTCGTTTCCTCTCCCCATCACATGACGGTGTTTCCCCCAGTATACAAGGTCGGGGCTTTCGCTGAGGAAAATGTCTCCGAAGGGCGTATGGCCGCTGTCGGAGGGCCTGCTCAGCAGGCAGAAATTACCGCCGATTTTCCTGGGAAAGAGGACGGCGTTTCGGTTGAAGGGCAGGAACGGATTTTCCAGTCTGACGAAGGTCCGAAAGTCGGTGGTCTTCGCCATGCCGATCGCCGCCCCGTAAAAATCCTGGCACCAGATGATGTAATAGGTATCCTCCACCTTTACCAGTCTGGGATCATATGCGTAAATCGGCATAAAGGGTTTCCCTTCCTGGTCCACAAAAGGGATCTTGTCCTTGTCGAAATCCCAGTGGATGGCATCCTTGCTGCGGCCCAGGTAAATATAAGGAATGCCGTTGGTCTGCTCTCCCCGGAACACGCCGATGAACTCTCCCTGATAAGGCACCACCGCGCTGTTAAAAATCCTTGCCACGCCTTCCACGGGATTGCGGCCGATGATGGGATTCTCCGAATATCTCCACACCGGAGCCCCCTTGATTCCTTCCGGTTTCTCCTGCCAGGGCACGTTAGGCACCGCAGGCGCAATCATTTTTGCTTTGCTCATCATATATTACCCCTTTCTTTCTCAAAATATAAACTAAATTTAGCTTTTATTAGCTTATATTTACTTTAACATAAATCTGCGGACGCCGCAACCATACCGAAAGGTTTTTTTGCAAACCGTGATTTCCGCCAATCGGCCGTTCCCTTTTTTGTGCATTTTTACAAGAATTTACCCAGAGTCCCCATTTCCACAGTACCGTCCTGCGCCGCCTGTCCCGGCCAACCGTTTTTCTTGGTTGCCTCCCGGGAAGATTTCTTTGTTGCCTCCCGGGAAGATTTCTTTGTTTCCTCCGGGAATCGGCTTGCCATCCGCCGCCGGATATGATATGTTGCTGTTAACCGCAAATCAATCCCATCACGCAAAGGAGGTCAGGATGGAACAACAAAGCTTTGCACTCACAGACAAAATGGCTCAGCCCTCGGCGCGGGAACTGTACCGCTTTCTCTGCATGTTGCAGGGGAAGGGGATCCTTTCCGGACAGCAGGAATGCCCCGGCGGGCAGCGCAATCAGGAGGAGCTTTCCTATATTCAGAAGGTCAGCGGGCAGCTTCCCGCCATTCTGGGCCTGGATTATATCGGAAACGATTTTAAGGGAGTCAATGAACGGGCGGTCAAATGGCAGGAAAAGGGCGGTATTGTCTCTATCTGCTGGCACTGGGGCATTCCTCCCCACGGCGTCGGTTTTCATTCCAGCCAGGAAAGAGTGGACATGGAAGAACTGCTCACGCCCGGCACGGAGCTGTACCGGGGCCTGCTGGACAATCTGGACGCCGCCGCCGAGGCGCTAAAGGAGTTGTGCCGGCAGGAAATTCCTGTCTTATGGCGGCCTTTGCACGAATTTGACGGCGGATGGTTCTGGTGGGGAAAGGGAGGCCCCCAGGCCTTTCAAAAACTCTGGCGGCTGATGTACGACAGGTTTACCAACCGTCACGCCCTCCACAACCTGATCTGGGTGCTGGGATTTTCCGGGGAAATGCATGAGGGGTGGTACCCCGGCGACGACGTGGTGGACTGCATCGGCGGCGACGCTTACTCGGAAGGGATCCACGAAGAACTCTACCACTGGGTCAAAAGCCAGACTTCAAAACAGATGCCAATCTGCCATCACGAAAACGGCCCTCTGCCGGAACCGGGCCTGCTTTCGGCAAAGGGCGTGGCGTGGTGCTGGTTTTTAACCTGGCACACCATACATATTCATGAACAGAACAGCGCGGATTACGTCAATTATGTGTTTAACCACCCCTATGTGGTTACTCTGGGCCGGCTGGCGGAAACCAGGAAACGGCTGTGCCCGTCAGAAAGCGTATGACTCCACAAGAGTGTGTTCTCCCCGTCCTAAGACCACAATGCACTCCCGCTGTTCGTCCAGGATCCTGACGCGGATGCTTACGCCCTCGTAAGCCCCGGTATCCGTTCCCACAGTCTGCTCCCACAGGATGCTGCCGGTTGCGGCGTCATAAATCCGCAGCCGCCAGCCGCCCTTCCACTGGTTGATGTCCCCCGGGATGCCGGCGGTTGCAAGGTACTTCCCGGAATCGGAGCCAAAAATGCCGTCCGCTCCCGTGTCCTCTCCCTCCAGCTCCACCCTGCGGACGATCTGTCCCTCCCGGTCCGTGACCAGCAGTTTCCCCGAGGCTTTCTGAAAATCCTCCGGGAACCAGATTTCTTCCTCATAGGGGATCATTTCCCCGGACAGCGGGTAATCGGACAGGGTATGGCAGTTCAGGCCGCTGCCGTCCTCACGGATCGTTCCATAGATGGGAACGGAGTTTGACTGTCCCTCCGGGATGGCGATGCCGGTGAAGATCAGCCCCTCCAGGGGGGAAGAACCGGACTGGCCGGTAAAGCAGAGATTCCCGGGACCCAGATATCTGAGGTTCCCGCTTTTTACCTCCGCGCTGGTCTGTAACAGCACCCGGAAAGTATTTTCCGTGACCGAATACAGATAGGTTTTGCCGCTGCCTGCGCTGCTGATGGCAATCTTCGTCCCATCCCGGGAAACAGCCGCGGACTGTTCCACGATCCATCCCTCCTGCTCCTTCAAAAGACGGTGCAGATCCAGGCTTTTCAGCAGCCCAAGATGCTCGTCAAAGAACCAGCAGCGGAGCCCTTCCTCATTTCCTGTGATAACCGTCATGCCGGGATTTTCGGCGTTTTCCGTCATGGCCTCGCCTTGGCCATCGGACATTTCGTCCGTCCCGCCCTCCAAGGGCTTTCCCAAAAAATCCCCAAACAGCACATACCCTCCGTCGATGGGATAAAACCCCCGAAACAAAGGAGTTTCCCCGGGAAACCTGTATTCTCCCAGAATCTGATCCGATGCCGCGTCATAAAGGGACAGGCCATCCGCGCATACCAGCAGTTTTCCTGGGCCCGCGTATTCCAGGGCGGTCACGCTGCCGGGAAACCGGCTGCCGTCAAACAGGGCGTTTCCGTCCGTGCCGGTTCCGGTTCCGAAAAAGCCGCTCTCCGGCGTCTGCGTCTCCATGCCCGCGGCATCCGGCATCTGCGTCTCCGTTCCCGCGGCATCCGGCATCTGCGTCTCCGTTCCCGCGGCGTCCGGCGCTTCCACGGGACTGACCGGGTCCCACCGGGAACCGTCGGAGGGCCACATCCCCCCGCAGCCCGCTGCCCCCAGCAGCCCGATCAGTGCCGCCAGAGCCAGGCAGATTCCTCTTTTCCCGTTGCTTGTCCTGTTTCCTTTCCTGCCGCCTTTCATCTCTTTCCTGCTGCTTTTCATCTCTCTCCTGCCCCCTTTCGCCTGAATCCTTCCCTGTGAAAAAATATGCCCCAGCCGCCACATCAGTAATGCCCGCTGACATACAGGGACGCTCCTGGGTGGTGTCCCCCGGCAGAGGGCCACTAACGATGTCAGTAAGTCAGTAATGCTCGCTGACATACAGGGACGCTCTGCGCTGGATCACATCCGTCACCTCGTCCACGGTTTTTTCCCCCTCAAAATACGGTTCCGCTTCCTCCGCTACGATATTCCAGATGACAGGATCGTAAATACCACTGTACCGCAGCCGGCAGAGCCCGTCATACAAGGCGTCGATTTCCTCCTGGGTGGCCGGTTCCCAGGTGTTTGACCCGGGCCCGTCCCCATAAGGATTTTCCGTCATAACCCTTTCAAAGCCCTCCCGCAGAAGCTCCAGCCTCACCGGCAGGCAGAATCTGACGTGGGTTCTCTGAAATTCCTCTCCCAAAAGAGAACTCACAAATTCCCACGCCCCTTCCTTCTCCTGACAGGTCTGGGAAATACCCACGGGCATCCGCGCCGTCAGCACGGCCTTCCCGCCTGTTTCCGAGGGGAACCCCAAAAGGGAAATCTCCTGATCCCCAAAGGCCTTCACGCTGTTGACATACTCTGTCAGATCCGTGACATAAATCCTGTTGAGCAATACTGTGCCGTTTTGCAGCCCCTCCGCCAGCTCCGTCTCCGTCAGGGAGACGGTTTCCATGGAATGGGCGGCGCTGAGCAGTTTCCGGAAGGTTTCTCCGTCAAAGGAGCAGACGCCCTGATCCCAGTTCACAAAATCTCCCATCCCCGTCTCCAGCACCGCCCGCAGCATCCCCATGGGCGCCAGGTCGCTGATCAGGATTTCCTCCTGAGAAAGCCCTTCCGTCATTTCCAGAAACCGGTCCACCGTCCAGCCGTCCGCGTCCCCTGTCAGGGCCCTTTGCCCCGCCAGAAGTTCCAGCCTAAATTCCGGCATGATCCCATAGAGACAGCCGTCCTTTTCATAGGTCTCCAGGACGCCGGATAACAGCTCCTCCCGGCGGATCCGATCCTCCCTGTCCAGATATGGGTTCAAGTCTGTCAGAAGCCCCTTGGAGACAAAGCTGCTTACATTGATGCCGGTAAGATCGTACAGATCCGGCCCCTTGCCGGATACGATTTCGTTGTTCAGCCGGGCCCGGCCGGTATCGCTGTCCTCATATTCCACAATCTCTACCCGGTAGTTCTCCTGGGACTGATTCCACTGCTCGATCCACTGCTCCATCTCAAAATCCAACTGAAAGGTGGCGTAGGTGAACGTGACCGGCCCCTCCCCTTCCCTGTCTTGGCCGCAGCCTGTGAAAACGGCGACGGCCATAGCCAGCATAACCATCCCTTTGGGAAAATACCTTCTTTTCCTGCACATAGGTTTCCTCCTGTCATTCTCCGTGGGCGGCCTTCCCCACCCCCGGCGTTTCCTCGGCGTCTCCCCGCGGTTTCCCGCCGAAACCGGAGAGCGCCGCCAAAGCCTAAATGCCGATCCAAACCTTGGCCACGCCGCCGGCCTCCGGCTCTGCGCCGTTGGAAATCTCCAGCCGACCGCCGTGCCTGCGGCACAAAAGGCGCGCCACCACAAGCCCCAGACCGCCGCGCCTTTTTTCTCCCGGCCCATACGGATCCGGGAACCCCCCGGTGGTTTCCCGGTTTCGTTGTTCCTGTAACAACTTCTCCGGAAACCCGGGCCCGTCGTCCCGGATCTCCACCGTAAAGAACCCCCTGCCCCACACAGGCGTTTCTTCCTCCACGCCGAAGGAAATCCGCACCTTTCCTCTGGCCGCCTCCAGGGCGTTCCGCATCAGGTTTTCCGTAATGCGGTAGACCACGTCCCGATCCAGCCTCACGGTCTGAGGCAAAGCGGTTTCCCCGCTTCCTTCCCCCCACAGCCAGACGGTTTCCAGACAGATTCCTCTCTCTGCGGCCAGCAGGGTAAAATCCTCCGCCATGTTTTCCGCAAATTCCCGGACGCATACCGAAACGGGCTGAAGCTCCATGTCCTCTATTCTGTTCAAATACCGGACGGACTCGGTGTACCGGCTCAGCCGGCCGGCGGCCTCGTTCAGCCGTTTTGTGACGGACATCATCCGCTCCCGGGTGAGGGAACGTTTCTCCAGCCCGATCTGAAGATACTCCGCGTAGCCCGCCAGGATCGCGATGGGATTTCGCAGATCGTGGGCGACGGACGCTTGCAGCAGCCTGCGCTCCTCCGCCATCTTCCAAAGCGCCCTGTGGTTTTCCAGAAGCACCTGGCGCATTTTCTCAAAGGACGCGCACAGCCTTCCCATTTCATCCCCGCTTTGGTACTCCAGAGAAAAATCCAGATTTTCGGAGATAATCTCGTCCACAGCCCGATTCAGAACAGCCAGGGGTTCCTTCATCTTCAGCCGGTAAAACAGAAAGCCGCAGACTAAAATCCCCGTGACGGAAAAAAGGCCGGGGAGAAAAACCATCAAAACGCCGCAGGCCCCGTAGGCCAGTCTGCGTCTGGGCCCCATGACGTCAACGGCCCTTTCCAGCTTGACGGCGGAAACCCGGAAGGAGGCGGGATCCGTCAGGGACGATACCGGCTCGCCGTCCTCCCTGATTTCCGTCAGATACGAAAACCGTACCGGCTCCCGGCCCAGAGTCACCTTCTGTTCCAAAATGCCGGGGCTGCCGGTTCCGTCCAGGTATTCTAATTTCAGCATAACCCCGTTGGGATCCGGCGCCAGGCTGCTGCGAAACGCCCCACAAGCCAAAATAGCCGCCCCGGACAGAAGGACAACGGCTGCGAACGTGACCAGCACCGCCAGCAGAAACGCCCGGCGGAAAGAAAGGTCCCGGTACCTTTTCAGGATCTTTTCCATTGATACCCCACCCCCCAGACAGTCTCTATAAACGATTCCCCCGTATATTCCCTGAGCCTGGCCCGGATCCTGCGCACATGCTCCTTCACCACGCCGCTGTCTCCCTCCGCGTCATATCCCCAGACGGCCTCATAAATCCGTTCCCGGTCATAGACCCGGTTGGCGTTGGAGAGAAGGAATTCGATCAGTTCAAATTCCCGCCGGGAAAAAGGGATCTGCGTCTCCCCGTAAAACACCTTTCGCTCGGACAGATTCACCAAAAGCCGACCGCTTGTGAGGATCGCCTGCTTTTGCCCTCCCCTTTCGTCCCGGCGCAGATGCGCCGCGATCCGGGCCGTCAGCTCGTTCAGCCGGAAAGGTTTGGTGATATAATCGTCCCCGCCGTAGCTGAGGCCGTTGATCAGATCCTGTTCCGTCACCCGGGCGGTTAAAAACAGGATGGGACAGGACACATGCTCCCTAATGGTTCTGCACAACTGCAGCCCGTCCATCCCCGGCATCTGAATATCCAGCAGGATCAGATCCGGCTGTCTCGACAGCAGATTCATGCCTTGATCCGCATCATTGGCGATCATCGCCTCATATCCGCATTCCTCCAGATGCGCTTTCAAAAGATCCGTCAACATCGGTTCGTCGTCCACAATTAAAATTTTCCGTCTCATCATACCCTCAATTCTCCGTGTGGAAAAAGCCCTGCCGTTCATGGCGCTTTCCCGTCTGTACCCGTTATATCACGGGAATGTCAAAAATCTGTCAAAAGAAAAAATTTTTCCCCACGAAAAAACCGGCCTAAACCGTCTGGTTTAGACCGGCTCCTCCCGAGGGGCCCGGATCGGCCCCTCCTTCGCGTTTCAGAGGTTATCCTTCGATCTGAATATACTTTGTTTCCTCCACCTTGGGGGTTTCTTCCTTCTTGGGTACGGACAGTTTCAGGATACCGTCCTCAAATCTGGCCTTGATATCGTCCTGGGTCACTTCCTCGCCCACATAAAAGCTTCTGCTGCAGGTTCCGTAGTATCTCTCCCGGCGGATGTATCTGCCGTCCTCGTCCTTCTGGTCTTCGTTCTGCCGCATCTCGGCGTTGACGGTCAGATAACCGTCCTTCAGCTCCGCCTTGACATCCTCCTTCTTGTAACCGGGAAGATCGATGGCCAGTTCATAGCCTTTGTCGGTTTCCTTGATGTCCGTGCGCATGACGCTGGCGTTGTTATACCTTGCCACCGTTTTCGCGGGTCTTGTGAAATCGTTAAAGAAATCATCAATCAGGTTCTCTCCAAAAATACTGGGCATCAACATAAGTCATTCCTCCTTTTCAACAAATGTGACTGCCGTCATCATGATTGTTTCCCGGAGTGGGATGAATTATTACAGGCGACGTTTCCTTCGTCCGTCATCCTTCCTCCCCTTCGTTCTGACTCTGTTATACCACCATTGTTAGCACTCGTCAATAGGGAGTGCTAACAATTTATTTTTGTTTTAGAGATTTTATATTTGGTTTAGAAAGTCCCCCGCCGTTATTCCGCCACAGGTTCGGAAGGCCGTCCCACCGCCTTTGTCTTCCACTTCCCTCTGGCGTAAAAGAAACAGGTGATCAGCATTCCCACGATCCAGGAAATCAGCATGGAGACGATAATCAGCTCCTGCCTGCCCTGAGGGTACTCGGGAGATTTGGAGAGATAAACCATCAGATAGGCCAGAGGCACCCGCAGGATCACAGTCTGGAAAACGGAGATCCACATGGGGGTCATGGTGTCTCCCGCTCCCCGCATCACCCCCGCCAGGCTTTGCAGCACCGCCATGGCCAGGTAGCCCACGGCCAGGATCCGCATCAGTTGAAAGCTTAATTCCACCAGCTCCGCCGTATCCGTAAAGATTCCCATGAGAGGTCTTCCCACCAGCAGGATCCCCCCCGTGATAAAGGCGGAAACCCCCAGCGCCAGAAACGTCCCCTGCTTTGCCCCCTTGCTCACCCGGTCATAGGAATTCGCGCCCACATTCTGTCCCGCGTAGGTGGTCATGGCCGAACCAAAGGAGAAGTTAGGCATCATGGCGAAACCGTCCACCCGCATGACGATCACGTTGGCGGCGATAAACTGCTCTCCAAAGCTGTTGGTCAAAGACTGCACCACAATCATGGACATGGACATGATCGCCTGGGTCACCCCCGAGGGAAGGCCAAGCCGGATCACATTCATGGCATACTGGGAATTCCATTTGATATATTTGGCCTTCAGATCAAAGAAATCCTTCATCCGATACAGCTTGACGGCGCAGAGCGCCGCGGAAACCGCCTGGGCGATGCTGGTGGCCAAAGCCACTCCCGCAACCCCCATCTGAAACTGGATCACAAACAGAAGATCCAGGCCGATATTCAGCACACAGGCCACCAGCAGGTAAATCAAAGCGGAGACGGAATCTCCCAGCCCCCTCAGGACGCCGGAGAGAATGTTATAATAGGCAAGCCCGGCCCCGCCGATAAACAGGATGTACAGATACGAGGCGCACCAGTCGATGATGGAGTCCGGCGTGTGCAACAGCTCCAAAAGCGGCCTGGTCACCAGCGATCCCGCCACCGCCACAAACACCGTGGCAAACAGCATCAGGAGAATACTGTTTCCGATGGTATAGGACAGGGCTTCCCGGTTGCGGGAGCCGTAATACTGGGACACCATGATGCCCGCGCCGATACTGATCCCCACATACAGCACCAGAAGCAGGTTCAGGATCGGGCCCGCGCTGCCAACCGCCGCCAGCGCGTTATCTCCCACATATTTCCCCACCACGATACTGTCCACGGTGTTGTAGAGCTGCTGGGCGATGTTTCCCAGCAGCATGGGTACGGTAAAAAGAACGATTTTTTTCCAGGGAACGCCCTCGGTCATATCCACAGGGCCAAAAAATTTTTTAACGGAATTCGTCATAAAATATCCTCCTTGCAATGTGGCCGTCCATCTTCGTTTGGGGCGGACGCCGCCCGGCCTTCCCTATAACGGGGAAGAAAGCCCGGCAAGAAAACGGATCATTTCCGTCACCTTGGGATCCGGCGGCTGAGGCTCAAATACCGGCCTGGCCAGGTAATATCCCTGCAACAAATCCACGCCGCAGGCCATAACCGTCCTCAGCTCTCCCTCCGTCTCCACTCCCTCCGCCAGCACGGAAATATTTTTCGCTCTGGCCAGTCTGACCAGATTGTTGATCACGTTCCGGCGGCTGATATCCCTGTCGCAGCCGCTGATAATGGAATGGTCGATCCTGACAATATGGGGATGAAGGGCGACCAGCGCGTACTCGCTGTTATATCCCGCGCCAAACTCGTCCAGGGACACCATCCCGCCCCATTGTTTCATCCGCGCCATTTTGCGGTCAAAAATCTCCCGGTTTTTGTTTGCGTTTTCCCTGATCTCCAAAACCACCCGGGAAAGAAACTCGGGATACGTTTCCTCGATCGTTTCCACATCCTCCGGCTCCAGGACGCTGTCGGTCACGGAGTGGATAAAAAGCCTGCTGCCCTCGGCGATACGCCCCGCAGCCGTCTGCTCCTTAAAATCCGCCAGCGATTTTTTCCAGACCAGCCGCTCCGTCTCATAAAGCCGATCCACCGTTTTGGCCGTGCGTAAGATCTCCCGGGGAGACTGGAAAATGGAGGACAGGGGCCGCATCAGGGCCTCATACCCGTACACCTGCCCCGTCCTGGCGTTCAAAATGCTGTGGAAGGCGAACCTGACGCTTTCCTCCCGCAGAATACGGTTTAATTCCTCAATGCTGGTGACCCTCACGGAATCCATGCGGTAAGCGTTCATGTCAAATTCCGCGCATTCCCCTTTCCCCGAATGTTTCACCGTATACATGGCAAAGTCCGCGTATCGGATCAGCGTCTCATAATTGGTGGAATCGTCGGGATACCAGGAGATGCCTGCGCTGGCCCGGACGGCGTAATGGGCGCCGTCCGCCAGCAGGCAATAGCAAGCCGCCAGATCCTCCCGCACCCTGCGGATGTCCCTTTTGATCTCCTCCCTGGAAGAAAACCCGGGCATACACACCAGGAATTCGTCTCCGGAAAGCCGTCCGGCGATACCGCCGTAGTTTTGGAACTTCCGGATGGCGGCAGCCGCCGTCTTAATATAATCGTCGCCGAAATCATGACCGTAAGTGTCGTTCACATATTTCAGGTTATCCAGATCGAACATAATAAAGGCCGTGACCTTCAGGCTGCCCGGATCCCGGAACACCTCCTCCACCTTTCGGAAGAAGGCCCGGCGGTTCAACAGTCCCGTAATACTGTCATAATCCCGCTCATACTCGATCCGTTTCTTTTCCATGATCACGCCGGTGATATCCTGTAAAATGCCGATGCAGCCGCTCTGGTTGCGCACCATGCTCAACCGCAGCCATACGGTGGCGCCGTCCTCTCCCAGAACGCTGTACTCCTTGACCAGATCCGACTGCTCCTCCTCCGGCGTCTCCGACAAGGCCTCCACAATGGCCTGCCGGGCCTCCGGCATCCCGATCTGGCTTAAGAAATCCTGCCGGCTCAGAACCCTGTCCTCGTTCTGCTCCACGGCGAAACGCAATAGCTTTGACAGACTCTGGCCCACAAACACGCTGTCCTGCGTCCGGTTGTACAGAAACGTCCCGATTCCCACATTGGCGATCCGGATCATTTGAGAAACCTGGGAGGAAAATTCCCGCACGTTGATCTGCAGCCGGGTGATCGCGTCCGTCATCTGATCGATCTCATAGATGCCGGAGGACTCAAACTGCACCTCCCGGTAATACTCCTGTTTCTGATTCATGGTTTTGATCACCGCCGAGATGGGTTTGACCACTCCCTTGGCGCTCACCACAATCCCCACAACGCTTGCCGCCACGCTGATCAGGGCGGCCACCACCAGATTACGGATCAGGTTGGTAAGCGGCTTCAGAACCTCCCTTTTGTCCGCTACGCCCACCAGAGCCCAGCGGTCGGTATAATAAGGGCTTTCCTGATCGTAAAGAGTCAGGTACTGGACGCTGCCGGAGAGCTGCTGCGCGGTTTCCCCCTCGATGCCGCACACCTCCCCGTCCCACAGGCCGGTGGTTTTGAGGGTCTGAACATTGCCCAGATAGCGATTATAAGCCACGCCGAAATGGGTCACAACAGAAAAAGCGTCCCCCTTTTCCTCCCTGGCCAGCACAAAGCAGATATCATCGTCCTGATAATCGTCCATGGGAAGGGCCGCCAGAATGGCGTTTTCCGTCAGGCCGATCCCCAGAACCCCATAGGCCGTCCCGTCCTCCCCGATCAGAGGAATCGAATATTTCATGCTGGCGGCGGAGCTGCGGGAGGTTTTGGAAAAGCCGCTCCAGTAGCCGAGATCCTCCAAAGACCAAAGCCCCGTCTGTCCCGCGTTTTGAAGGGTATTGTAATAAAAATCGTAATCGTCCGGTTTTTCCGGATCCGGCTCAAAATGCAGAGTCCAGCCGGAGTCCAGGACAATCCCGAATTTCTGAGAGATGGAGGAATATCCGATCTCCATCAAAAGATCTTCGTAGCCCGCGTCCGTGGCAGGATCCAGATCCCGCAGATACAGCGCCGCTTTCGCGTTGTTGCTGCCGCCGTCGTCGCTGTACAGACGTCCCGTGTCCAGGATCAGATAAACGTCGTTTACCACGCTTCGCCTGAGCAGATCCGTCAGGTTTTCCACGCTGGCCTCCAGAATCTGACGGTTCAGCTCCTTATCCTTTTTCAGATCTGCGGCGGTTTCTCCCCGTTGTTCCAGAATTTCCTGCACAAGCCGGCTGATCTTTGTCCCCGCATCGTACACATACGATGTCTTCCGCTGCATTTCGTTCTGAATGTAGTTTCGGCGGTTCTCGGTTTTTTCCGCCAGCGTATGGTTGGCATACTGCTCTACATAGGAAAACTCTCCCCCGAGGCCCAGAACCGCAAAAAAGATCACCAACTGCAGCGCCGCCACGGTCAGCATGGGGATCATCAGCCGGACAATCAGTTTCGATTTCCTGCCTTCCTTTGTGAAGAAAGATTTCAAATCCTTTGGCATACGCATCCCACTCACCTGTTTCAGATTCCGGCAGCCTTCGCCAGTCCTGCCACAAAATCCGCGTACCAACTCTCAAACGCGCTGTCGGAGACATACTCCGAAAGCGCCTCCTGCCTGTCCTCGCCGTTTTCCATCCTGCCGTAAGCCTCGTCATGAGCCGCCTGGGCGGTTTCCTGAAGATAGGTTTCCAGGAAATCCCGGGCCATCCTGGACTTGTCAAACGGCTTCGACGCGTACATCTGGTAATCGGCAGTCTCCGAAACGGCAATTTCCATGGCCTTTAACAGCATCTGGTTTTGCTCATCCTCTCCTCTGGCCTGAAAGCTGGCGGAGATAGCCTCAAAATCGTTGGCGTCCTTCCTCACGGGAAGATACCCGGAACCCGCCGAAAAGTCGATGCTGCGCTCCTTGTCCGTAAACCATTTCAGGAAAACCGCGCAGGCATACTCCTTTTTCTCGTCGGATTTCACCACCACCATGCCCGCTCCCTGCTGGGCCACATAGGGCTGCGTCCCCTCAAAGTTGGGCACCGGCAGCACGGCCCCCTCGATGGGGTAGGTGTACTCGTCATTTAACGTCACAGAGTCGGGGAAATAGGCCGCCCCCGTTGTGGAGCAGACCATGGCGACGATGGCCCCGATCTTTGTATCGTCGCTTCTAAAACGGCTGTTGGAATAATAATATCCCTTCACATAGGGCACATAATAGCAGTCCCAAAGCCGTCTCAGCACGTCCTTATCCACGTTCATCCCCACGGCTCCGTCCTCCAGGGTAAAGAATTCCATCCCCAACTGCCTTGCGCCCACCACCATGTAATTGGCCATGGCGTCCCGTCCGAAAAAGGCTTTGCCGTCATTGGGCGTATCCGGCGTCAGGCCGTCGGTATACTCGTAATACTTTTCCGCCGTTTCCGCCAGCCCTTCCCAGGTGGACAGATCCTCCAGGGAAACCCCTTCCGCCCCGGCAAAGGACTCCCAGTCCGTCAGGTTCACCATCATAACCTCCGTACTCTTGGCCACGGGGAAAATCTTCAGTTCCCCCTCTCCGTTCAGATCGCCTTCCTCCAGGTAACCCTCCACATATTCGTCCAGCTCCTCGTCGGTGAAATACTTGGACAGATCCACCACGCATCCCAACTGGTCCGCCACATAGGCGGTTTCCGCATAAGCCGCGAACATATCCGGCGCCGGCCCGGCGCCCACGTCCTGACGCAGCGTCGCCAGCGCGCTGTCCGCCAGATCGGATATGGTGTTCATGCTGCGGGCCTCCGCCACGATTCCCATTTCCCTTCCCACCGTCTGGTTGAACTGCAGGATCATGTCGTCAAAATTCTCCTGCTGCACCCCATTATAGTAGTGCCAGATTGTGATGGTGGTCGGTTCGTCCGGACTGAGCCCGTAATTGTTTTTTTCTCCGCAGCCGGCCAGCGTCACCATACCTACCGCCAGGCCGAGAGCGGCCAGCCTTGTTTTGATCCCCTGTTTCATATTTACACCTCATTTCCGCGCTGATCTTTGCGCATAACGAGTTTGTGTCAAGCAGTGCGCGGACACAAATCTCGCGATTGAAAATTTTAATTTTCAATCTTGTACTCCTTTATGTTGACTCCTTGTTGTTGTTTTTTTCTGGTGGAGTTATTCTTGTTACTTTCCTCTTGTTGACTGCTTCTTGTTAATTTCCTTTTGTTACTTTCCTCTTGTTACTTTCTTGTTGTTGACTTCTTCTTGTGGATTTCCTCTTGTTAATTTCCTTTTGTTACTTTCTTCTTGTTATTTTCCTCTTGTTACTTTCTTGTTGTTGATTGGGCTTGTTTCTTTTGGCTTGTTACTTTCTGTCGCCTCCCGCTGGGAAGGTTCGTTGTTCAGGGCGCGGATTCCCTGCTGGCCCTCTGTTCTTCCAAACGCTTTTCGTCCATTCGTTTCACACAGCCCGGGACGTCCGTCTCCCCGCGAAACAGCGCTGCCACCGCCTCCGCCACATCATCCGCGCTGTACCCGGCAATTTTGGATGCCGCCGTGGACACTCTGCCGTTTGCCTCAATGGAAACGGCGGCGTCCGTCACCATGGGGGATTGAATATTGGTGGTCTGCCCCCGGAAACAGTTGACGGTGGAAATGCCCTCAAAGGCTTTGTTATAATTATCCCGGTCGGCGCAGAATGCCAGGAATTCCAAAGCATCCTCCAGACGATCGCCGTTTTTGTTCACCATCATCATATTCAGATTGCCGCCTTCATAAGTGCCTTTGTCGGCGGTATTCATGAAAATCGGCATCAGGGCAAAATCGTCCACGGAATACAGATTGCCTTCCTCAAAGTCCGTGTAAAACCAGGTGTCCCAGATAAAGGTCATCACCGCTTCCCCGGAGCCCATCTCAGCGCTGATATCGTCCCACCCCGTTTTCAGGTAATCGTCCCCAAACCAGCCCCGATCCGCGGCATCGGCAATCCACTGCACCAGATCCGTCACCTGGGGAATATCTTCATAGCCGATTTCGTTGGCGTTGAGTCTCTCCAGTTTCACCGGATCGTCCGCAAAAATCGGATCCAGGCCAAACTGCACCATCCAGGAGCAGCCGTCCGCCGGCCAGCAGATGGGCGTATACCCGATATCCGCCAGGGCCTGGCACAGCATGTCAAACTCCGCCTGGGTCGACGCCGGTTTCAGCCCCAGGCCCTCCAGCAGCGTCTTGTTATAGTAACATCCGGAAACGGAGCTTTCCCAAAAAGGCAGGCCCAGCAGATTCCCGTCCCTGTCCTGGCAGTACGCTCTGGCCCCGTCGGTCAGATCTTCCACCCATTCCTGATCGTTCAGAAAATAAAACTGCCCCGACACGTCAAAACGGCTTAGATCGGCATTATGGAAATGCAAAAATATGTCGGGCACATCCCCCTGTTCAAACCGCTTGATCGCCTCGGACTCATACTGGCTGTCCTCGATGGCAATCAGCTCCAGCCGGTTTCCCGTTTCCTCCTCATACTGTTCAAAAATGCGGGTCATGTAGGGTTTCCCCAGATCCGTCCTTTTCCCCATCAGGGTCAGCGTAACCCTGTCCGCGTCCCCTGACCCGCCCCAGGGAGCGCCGCAGGCGGACAGGGAAAGCAGAACCACCAGCGCCGTCTCCAGCAAAGCAGCCAACCTTTTCATCATAAGCCATCTCCTTTATCCTGTCCCTGTCGCCGCTCCCTGTCCGTCCGGTTCAAAAGCCGGGCGGCCAGCTCCTTGACCGCCGTCATATCGATGGGCTTGGCCAGATGTCCGTCCATTCCCGCATCCAGCGCGTTGCGCACATCCTCCGCAAAGGTGTTGGCCGTCATGGCGGCGATAGGCACAACGCCCGCCTCCGGATGGCCGCAGGCGCGGATCCGCCTGGTAGCCTCATAGCCGTTCATCACGGGCATCTGCACATCCATCAGGATCATATCATAATGCCCGGGCTGTGAATGTTCAAATTTGTCCAACGCCTCCTGACCGTTGACCGCCAGGTCGCATTCCGCTCCCTCCATGCGCATCATCTCCGTCAGGATCTCCGCGTTCAGCTCGTTGTCCTCCGCAATCAAAAACCGGCGTCCCTGCATCACGCTGCCTGCATTCTGCTCCTGGGCCGTAAGCTCCTTTCCGGCGTCCTGCCTGTCCAGCAGAGGTTTTAAAGCCTGCCGGAAGGAGGATACAAAGAAGGGTTTCGGCAGAAAGGCGTCGATGCCCGCCTGCCGGGCCTGGGTTTCGATCTCGCTCCAGTCGTAGGATGTCAGCACCAGAATGGGGATCTTCTCTCCCACCCGCTCCCGGATCCTACGGGCCGTTTCCACACCGTTTAACTCCGGCATCTTCCAGTCCAGCAGAATCACATGGAAATCCTTCCCGCTCTGATGGGCGGCCACCGCCGCCTCCACGGCGTCGGCGCCGTTGGTCACCCAGGAAACGTCCACGCCCGTATCGCGCATCATCTCCTGCACTTCCGTGCACACCTGTTCCTCGTCGTCAGCCACCAGCATACGCGTAACGCCCCGGCCAAAGCTTTCCTCCCCATGCTCCTCCTCCGGCAGCGCAAAGGAAAGCTCCACCGTAAAGGTGCTGCCCTCCCCCGGCTTGCTGTCCACCTGGATAATTCCTCCCATCAGATCCACCAGGTTCTTCGTGATGGCCATGCCAAGCCCCGTCCCCTGGATCCTGTTGGTGACGGAATTGATCTCGCGGCTGAAGGGGACGAAAATCTGTTTGACATAATCGCCGCTCATGCCGATCCCGTTGTCCTGCACCAAAAACCGCAGCTTGGCGAACTGGGTGTTCCCAGAGGGCAGATCGCAGACCGTAAATTCAATCCTTCCCTGCTCCGGCGTATATTTGACCGCGTTGGAAAGCAGATTCAGCAGAATCTGGTTTAACCGCAGCTTATCGCCCATCAACTGCTCCGGCGGCACGCCCTGCACCCGGATCTCAAATTCCTGATTTTTGGCTTTGGCCTGAGGCAGCATAATAATGCTCAGCTCCTCCAAAAGCTCCGGCAGGCTGAATGTCTCCACGTTCAGGGAGGTTTTGCCGCTCTCGATTTTGCTCATATCCAGCACGTCATTGATCAGGCTGAGCAGATGCTGGCTTGCGGCGGTAATCTTGCGGATATACTCATGCACCTTCTCCGGCCGATCCGCGTCCCGTTCCAGCAGCACCGAGAACCCGATAATGGCGTTCATGGGGGTACGGATGTCATGGGACATATTGGAAAGGAAATTGCTCTTGGCCTCGTTGGCGCTCTGGGCGGCCGTCAGCGCCTCCTGAAGCTGCCGGTTCATCTGCTTCTCCTGAGTGCGGTCGGAAAGCACAATAATGTACTTGGCCGTATCCAGGATGTTCATATGATACATGGTCATTCTGTAAAACCGCCGCTCGCCGGTGTGCTGGTGCATATATTCGTAATCCCGGGACTGGCTGCCCTGAAGGGGAACCCTTTCCAGTTCTTCACGGGGGATCACCGCATTTCCTCCCACCGCGCATTTTTCCATCACCCGGATGTCCTTCTGGGCCTCCGCATGGGAAATCCCCAGCAGTCTTTCTATGTTGGGGCTGATATAATCCACGCTGTTGTCCTTGGCGTCCAGCATGATAAAGATATCGTCCACGCTGTTGGAAAGCACCCCGAACATGTATTCCCGATACTGAAGTTCCGTCCTGCTTTTGCGGGAACGCTTTAAATTGCTGGCAATGATGGGCGCGATCACCATAATGCCAATCAACAGGAAGATGGCCACCAGAACCAGGGCGGTGGTGTGCTGAACGGACAGAAAGCCGGCGCTGACCACGCTCTGCGGCACCACGCTGAGCAGAACGTAATCCTGATACCCCACAGGCTGATACAGAATGTACTGGGCCTCATTGCCGACCCGGCAGCTCACCAGCCCCGGCGTCCCGCTCTCCCAATCGTCCAGAATCCGGGACAGCTTCTCCTGGGACAAATCGGACGCCGCTTTCAGGTAAACATAATAATTGGCGAATACGCCGCCTCCCGTCTGAGGGGAGAGCAGCACATCCCCGTCCTTTCGGATCACAAAGCATTTCGCCTTCCCGGAAAAAGCATCCACATTCAGGGATCTGGCGATATCCGCGTTGGTGTAGCTGACCGCGATGGCGCTGAACCCAAAGCCGTTATAGCTGCGCTCCTTGACCGGGACCGCAAAAACCGTAATCCCCTGTCCGTCCTCCAGAGTGGTCCCCGCCATCACCGGCTCCTTCCTCTCGGTCAGATCCTCCAGGGCGGCCCCAAGGTCCATGGCGCTCCGGGTCCCGTCCAGCGTCATGCACATGCCGTCCTCCGACAGAAAATAAAACTCGGAAAATCCCCAGTACTCCCTGCGCTGGGCGATGTAACCGGGAATCTTTTCGTCCACGGTCCCCTCCGCCAGCGCCAGGGCGTCGCTCCAGCCGTTCAGAAGCCCCCAGTTCCTCTCCACAAAAGACTCAAAGGAACGATTCACCTGACCGTAAATTTCCTCCAGATGTTCCGTACTGTCTTCGTAAATCCGCTTGGATATGAAATTAAAATAGGTCGCCCCGATCAGCACCGCCGCGGCCCCAACCGCGCAGATGAAAATCGACGGCAGGATCCTTCCCATCCATCTTCTCATGTATCAACCCGTACTTCCCGCAGGCGCCGCTCTCCGCTTTCGTATCCGCCCGCTTTCGTTTCCGCCTGCCTTTGCTATTTTATCATGGCGATTGACAGAAATCAATTCACGATTCCCTTTTTTCTTCCCTTTCCGGCAGCCGGCCGAACCAGGGAAGATCCGGTTCCTCCCCCAGAAACCACTCGCAGTACCGGAAGGGCCCCAGGGGCGAATTCAGCTCCGAAAACGGATCCCCGCCCCGGTCTCCGTCAGGCGTCCGTCTTCCCGGAAACGCAAAGCCGCAAAAGGGCGCTCCCGTGAGCAGCACATAGGAAAGCAACTGATGCGTGTCCTCCCTGTCCGGCCGTCCCGGAGGTTTATATTTGGCGTCCATCACCAGCGCCGGTTTCCCGGTATGCCGGTCCCTGATCAGAAGATCCGGAATCACAAAAGGGCTTAAATGGGCTCCCTGCCGAACCCGCTCCGGATCTTCCCCTCCCTTTCGGGTGAAAATCCGCTCCCCATATTTCTCCAGCACAAAACGTTCCGGATCCAGGCTCTCCCGAACCAGCGTCCGCACATAAAACTCAAAAACCGTCTCCATGTTGATCATGTAGGGAATCAGGTACACACAGGGTGCCGCGTCCCTTTCCTCCCCGGCGGCGCCGGCATGGTAATTCCGCCTGAGGATCCCCTTCGCCTGCTGGAGCAGGGGCTTATAATACAGATACAGCCCCGTGGCGTTGGCCCTCTTAAAATCCCGCTCTCCGACGGTGGTATCCCCGACGCTGCGGAACAGATGCTTACAGTAGGCCAGCCGTTTCATAATCCCGCTTTGCAGCGCAAACCTGCGGATCAGCATTTTTTCGCACCGCAGAAGCGCCGCCTTCAGGATCCGGTTTTCCCAGGTGTCCGCCGTAAAATCCATGTATCTGCAACAGAACCTGTCGTTTCGTCCCCGGAAGGTGTTGACCCGGATATTCTACCGGATGTCCACCTTCCCCCGGATCTTGGCATTCAGATTTTCCTCCCGGCCCAGCATCCTCTTTTTCAGTCCCCTCTGGCACAGGGAGTAACACTGATTGATAAAACTCAGCGCGTACAGAATATCGTCCCCGCACTCCCGGTCCGCGGGCAGACGGATCACAGGCTGGTCATAATAGATCCGAAACAGATACTTTCCGTTCCTTTCCATCTCCGCGCAGTAACTGTCATACTCCGCGTCCGTCATCACCTTCTCCAGCATGCCCCAGGGATCCGCCGCCAGCCGCGGCCTGATCACCGCCACATGCTCCCGGCCCCCCGTCACAAGAGGACGTCCGTTTCTGCCATACAGCCGGCCCACGCCCACATACCCGCCGGTGCAAAGGGATCCGTTATAAAAGTGAATTCCGAAATTCCGGCTGTCCGAAAGCTCAATACCGGATACGCCCTCCAGGGCCTCCCCTTCCAGCCTTGTCCAGTCCTCCATCCCATAGGATACAATCCTGCCAGCCATGTCAGCCGTCCTTCCTCATCGTCAATATCCCAGCCTTTCGCAGAGTTCCTCCACAAATTCCGCCAGATATCCGTTATCGATCACCGTTCCCTCTTTGTCCCGCTCCCCAAAGTGCCTGACAAAAACCAGGATATTCTCTCCCACCAGGGAAATCCGTTCCCTCTCCGGCGCGTCCGCGATTTCCGACACGCTGTGCTGTCTCTGCCGAAGATCGGCGTCCGCATACAGAATGCCGTCCTTTACATACTCCCGCAGGATGGGAATCACCTGGAAAATCAGACGTTCCGTGATGATTTCCCTGTAATTTTCCTGCCGCTCCCGCAGAAAATAAGTGTGGCCGACCCTGACGTCCCCGCTTTGATATTCCTCATTGAAAAAATCAGGGTTTTCAAACAGCTCACCCACGCCGTCAAAGAGCAGAAGCTCGATGAAATGCTCTCCCTGGGAGCCTGACGCGCTCCGGCAACTGGATAAAATCACGTTCCTGTCCGCAGGGCTGTCGATGAACAGGAATCTCCGCCGTATGGCGTAATCAATGGAATCGATGGATTTATCCGCCGTATTCATGGTGCCGATCAGGTACAGGTTATTCCCCAGTAAAATATCCCTGCTGACGCCTCCCTGGGCCCGGTCATAGACCTCATATGGCGTGGATACCCTGCTGTTTCGGTACTCCAGGCCGTAAATCAGTTCGCCGAATACCGTGGCCAGATTCGCCCGGTTGATCTCGTCGATCATCAGATAAAAGCGGGGCGCCGCCTCCCCCGGAGCCCTCTTAAGAGCCAGGGCGGCAAATTCCGCCAGTTTCCCCAAGATCCTGTTGACCGTTTGGTACACCGGCATGCCGGCCTGGGCTTTCACTTCGATCCCCCGGATGAAATCCTCATAGCCGTAAGAGGGATGGAACTGCACCAGATCCCAGCCTCCCGTCGCAAGCTTAGCGGATCCTTCCGGATTCTCATAATCGCTCTGGCCCAGCTTAAAAGGCGCAAGCTCCCGGGAAATTTCCTCCTGGGTGGGATTCGGCCGGGCCAAAACCGGGGACTGAGGGTTTAGCTGCTTTAAGATAAATTTCTTGCTCTCAAAGGTTTTGGACGTGCCGGGCGGACCCTGAAAGATCATCTGACGCACACCCATATGTTCCATGATCTTCTGATAATCCTTTAAATCCACCATACTGTCAACTCCTTTTATCTCGATTGTTTTCTGCGCCGCCCCGGGCCGGAACAAACGTTCATATGCGCCGGAGGATATCTGAGGATCCCAAACAAGCGAAACCTGATCTTCCCTCTCCAGGAGAACCGCTGCCATCTCCAGGAACCCCTTTTCGTCC
Source organism: uncultured Acetatifactor sp. (assembly GCA_947630715.1). Lineage (GTDB taxonomy): Bacteria > Bacillota > Clostridia > Lachnospirales > Lachnospiraceae > Acetatifactor. The sequence continues at coordinate 9,474 of CANRIP010000006.1, read as the reverse complement.
ACGCTCACCGTCTCCCCCGCCCGATGCCACAGACTTTGCAGATGCAGCACAGCCTCTCCCAACAGGCGGGTTCTTTCCACGGACGGCTGTCCCTTTAATTCCTCATGCTTTTTCTGCCAGTACCACCGATCCAGCAAAATCAGACGGTGCATATCCTCCCAGGCGGGATCCGATGCCGCCATCCCGGCGGCGCCTCTCTCGCAGGCGTCCAGATACCCCTTGACCAGATCATACAGGGCGCAGTAGATGGAGGCGGTATTTTCCTCGGCGTGGATCACGGGGCCGGAAGGCTCAAAGCCCGCGTCCCGGAAAGCGTTCAGGAGAACATAGGTCACCGTCTCCCCGTCCGGATACCGGACCAGATACCCGGGGGCGTCTTTGGCATCCTTCCACCGCCCCGTCCTGCACGGGTTGGTGGAATAATAGGAACGGGGATAACGGGAAACGGTGGTCAGATACCCGAATTCCCCGGTCTGTCTTTCCTCCGCAAAAAACGCCGCGCAGACTCCCGGGGTGTTCCGGCTTTCAAACCGCACCAGATTCGTGTTCAGAAACACATCCGAAAGGGCTTTCTGTACCGGCAGGATTCCATTGAGCAGAATCACGTCGGCGATGATCTCTATCATGGTTCTGTGTTCCCTGCACTGCCCCGGCACAATCACTTCCTGATAATACCGCCCGGCATCTTCCATGGTAAAATATGGCGCCGGGGTCTTGCGCCGGCAGAAGATTTTTTCCACCTCCACGGCGGCAGCCTTCTGCTCTCCCCCATTTAGCAGCTCCGTCACATGAAAATACAGGGCCTCCAGCTCGCCGCGCTCCGCCCGCAGGATCCCCGCCGCCGCCAAAGCCTTCAGATACGGATACAACTGATAGGTAAACTTCTGCTGAATGCCTGTTACCAGAAAACCCTCGTTCCCTCTGGGATCCACCATCAGCATCCCGTGGCCGGGCAGCCAGTCCTGGGGATGCTCCTTCCCCTCCTGCCAAAGATGGCCGGCCGTAAAATCCATCACATCGCGAAATGCCCGAAGCACCGCCTCGCCGGCGCCCGGAGACAAATGCCCCCTGTAATGCCTTTCCAGGATCCTTTCGCTGGGAAACAGCTCCTTCTCATAGTCGAACCGCCTCCGCAGCGCGTATTCCATGGGTTCCCCGGAAACAGACCCGCACTGGGTTACAATCAAAACCACATTTTCCGGAACCGTAAGCGTCTGACCGTCCACCAGTTCCACCGGCTGCCCCCGGTACTCCATGGCGTACAGCAGATTGCCGAGCAGGGCGCTTCCGTTGGTTCTGCCGATATCGTCCAGAATCACAAAATACTTCTTTTCCCCGTTTTGCAACGCCCTGTCGCAGAGGCTTTTGATTCTTTTTTCCGCATAGGCGGCCGTCAAACCGTTTTGAGCGGAAACCTCAATCCCGTAGACCACGTCCTCATAGGTCATGGAGGGATGCACCTGGATAAACTCCACAAATTCGCTTTGCACAAACCCTTCGATGGCCGGAAACTCCCTGCCGATTTCCTTTTCAAACACTTCCTCCGCCTGACAGCCAAGACATCCCACATAATAAGGGATGGCTCTGGCAGACACGGTTTTCCCCGTTCCGGGGCCTCCCCGGATCAACAGATTTTTCATAATTCCTCCAGCAGATGCCCGGCAAACCTTGCCAGAAAAAAAGCAACCTTGGGCGGCACGGCGTTTCCAATCTGTTTACACACGGAAGTCTTGTTCCCGGAGAAGAAAAAGCTGTCCGGAAAGCTCTGAAGCCTGGCGGCTTCCCTGGGGGTAAGAGTCCTGTCCTGGGAAGGGTGGGTAAATCTCCCCCCCGACGGCGTGTCAAACCTGGTAGTGATCGTCGCCGCCGGCTCGTCCCAGCAAAGACGCCCGTAAGAGCCGCTGTGTACGGAATGGATCCGTTCCTTTAGGGCGGTAAAATTCTCCCCCTCCCGCACCCGGCTCATCCTGCCTACCGCCACACCGGAATGCCTGGTCATCACATGGTTTTTCGTGGTTCCGTCGGGGGACGAAAGATAACGCTGGTACGGGCTTGCCGGCTCCAGCCCCCGGACGTCTCCGTCCTGAGTGGGGGAAGTCATATTGCCGATGGCGTCCCTGACGGTTACAGGGTCAAAAAAGCCGGGACATTCCCTGCGGATTTCCTCTTTTGTCTCATTCCAGAGCCTGTCAAAATCCGCCCGCTCATTGAAGGTCCCGATCAGGATCACCCTCTCCCGTTTCTGAGGCACCCCGAAGTCCGCCGCATTGACCACCCGGTAATACAGCCTGTACCCCCGGCCGTCCAGCAGGATAGGATCGGAAAAAATCCGTTTGATTTCTTCAAAGATTTCTCCCTTCTGCATGGTCATGATCCCTCTGACGTTCTCCATCACAAAGACCCGGGGCTTGACGGTTTTTACCACATTGAAATAATGCTTGAACAGGTAATTGCGGGGATCCCCCAGGAAACCCTCCCGGATGCGGGCTCCGGCCATGGAAAAGCCCTGACAGGGCGGCCCGCCGATGATCACGTCCGCGTCCCCCTCCTGAAACATGCCGGATTGATCGATCTGCGTGATATCCTGTACGATCACCTGGGTGTCGGGAAAATTCATTTGATAGGTGCGGGCGATGGACGGCACCGCCTCCACCGCCTTTTCGATCTCATATCCGTTCTGCAGAAAGCCCAGGGACAAGCCTCCGCAGCCGGAAAAAAGGTCAATCGCCCTCATTCGCCGCTCCTCCGCTCACCCGGTACGTCCGGGCGAAGTTTTTTACATACGCGCTCTCCTGCCCGGTCAGCCCGTACAATCCGTTGATGTAATCGTCGATGTTGGTAATCTGGGGCAGACAGAGCCGGTGTTTATATTCATACTCGGTCTGGACGGTTCCCACATATTCCCTGGTGCGCTCCAGACTTTCCTCCAGCTCCCCAGCCAACAGGCGGACCCGCTCCCTGTCCCAGTTTTGAGGGACCATAAAGCCGGACAGTTCCTTCCCCGTAATATGCCAGCAGTCGGAAACGCAGATCCAATACCACCAGAACAGGGAGGAATTCAGCAGACACATGGCATAATCCGCCCTGTCCCCGCTGTCAAAGTAAAACGCCCGGTATTCGGCCCCTTCGTGGACGTTTCGGAAGGCCTTGATCCAAAAGGCCGCTCTCATATTCAGGTACACCGCCTCTCCCTCCCGGGTCGTCATGGCGATAAAAGGCATTTTGCGTCTGCCGGCGGTGGCCTTGACGTACAGCCGCGCATCCGTGGGCGTCCCGATCTTGGGGATATAGCCGTCCCGCACATGCCGGTTTTCCACAGTGCCGAACCCGGAAAAAAGCTTTGCCCTCTCCTCCCTGTACCAGTACTGATAGTTTCCTGTGTAAATCCGTCCGGGGCCCTTGTGTTTCTGTCCAAACAGAATACACAGTTTCTGATGCACCGATACGAACAGACAGTCCGGCCGGTCCGAATAACTGAGAATATACTGGGTCGGCGTAAGACGGTACAAATCCTCCCGCAGCGCCTTCATCCTCGGGGTGGACACATAGGACAGGGGCACCACGAACCCCATCACGCCGCCCTTTTTTAAGCTGCCGGCGGCGTTCACCAGCACATTGGCGTAAATATTTCCATACCGCCTGGCCGGATGCAGGCCGCTTTTGGAGTCCTCCACATAAGGAGGATTCCCCACAATCAGGTCAAAACCGCCGTTTCCCGCCGGGGGATTTTCCACATAATTGCAGTGGGTAAACCGGTTGTTTAACACGGACGGCAGATCCCGGCATTTTTCAAACCCGTACCGATTGGCCGCGCACAGAAACAGCCTAAGTTTCGCAATGGCGACGGATTCCTGATTGATGTCATTGCCGTACAGAGTGCCCGTGATTTTCTCTATGGCCGCCTTTGTGACCCGCCTGGCCCCCCGGTCCCACAGGTTGAATTTTTCTTCCAGAATGCACAAAAGGAATTCCCCCGCCCCGCAGGTGGGGTCAAAAACCGTCTTCTGCCCGCAGAATTGTTTTCTCCAGGCTGCCAGCCGGTTCGGAGCCGAACATGCCTGGGCGGAGCCTGTCCCCCCGCCGGATCCGTCCCCCTCTTTGCCGGCCTCCTGTCCGGATTTGCCGGCCAGGAGCCGACAACTGTTTTGCACAATAAATTCCACCGTATCCGCCGGCGTGTAATACACGCCCCGGGATTTTCGAACCGACTCCCTCTCGTTCAGTCTCGCCAGGATATCCTGCGTTTCCCGGTAAGTAAGAGGACGGGCGGTTTCCGTTTCAGAGCAGGACAAAATCTCGTCCTGGGCAAGAGACTGAAGCGCCTCCCAAAGCCGCCGGCCCCGGGATGGCCCGGTCCGGGGCAGCAAATATCGGTACACCATATGGAACGCATCATTGATCATAGACATGGCAGCCCACCGTTACTTTCCAACACATACGTTGTGTTCCTTCCTATTATACGGATTTTTTCTCCGGCGGTCAATGCCTGTCCGTCCAAATACCACAGGTTTCGCCGCATCCGGCCAAGGCACCGGCAGCCCCCGGCCCCGTCGCCCGCAGCCGCCTTGACAGTTTTCGCACAGACAGTATAATAGTCTTACAACACCCCGTCCGGAAAGGCGGCCCGAGCCTGACGCCGCCAGACACCGGATCGGAGCAAATACGGAGGAATGCCCTATGAATAAGATTTTAAGACGGATTTTCACGGTGATCCCGGCGGTTTTACTGCAAGTTCTGTGGCTGTACATCCTTTTCGGATGGCTGGCTCCCTGGGCTCCGCTCATCGGCTTTTTGCTCTCTGTCCTTTCCTTTTTGTTTGTGCTGTATCTGCTCACCAAGCGGGAGGAAAGCACTTATAAGGTTCTCTGGCTTTTGGTGATTCTCACGTTTCCCCTGCCCGGCGCTCTGCTCTACCTGATCTTCGGCAACAAGCGCACCACCAAACCCCTGCGGAAAAAACTGGAAAGGATGGATCCCCTGCCGCCCATGTCCTGCCCTCCGGAAACCGTCTCTGCCGCCGTTGCGGCTGAAAACAAACGGATGAGCCAGACCTTTCAGTGGATCCAGAACAAAACCGGCTTTCCCCTGCGGAAAAACACCGGCGCCCAATACTATCCCCTGGGGGATCTGCTCTTTCCCCAAATGCTCCAGGAGCTGGAAAAGGCGCAAAAATTCATCTTTGTGGAATATTTTATCATTCAGAACGGCCATATGTGGGATTCCATGGTGGAAATCCTTGCCCGCAAAGCGGCGCAGGGCGTGGATGTCAGAGTTCTCTATGACGACCTTGGAAGCATTTCCACTTATTCCGAACGGGAGGCCAGAGTTCTCAGACAAAAGGGAATCCGCTGCGCCGCCTTCAATCCGCTGATCTTTGTCAAGGGCACCCTCAACTGCCGGGATCACAGGAAAATGCTGATCATCGACGGCAAAACCGCCTTCAGCGGCGGCGTTAATCTGGCGGACGAATACATCAACCAGGTGGAAAAATTCGGTCATTGGAAAGACATCGGATTCCGGATCACCGGGGAGGCGGTGCAGAATTATACCAGAATGTTTGCGGAATTCTGGAACGCTTTTACCAGGGATCCCATTCCGGCCCATTTCCTGGAGTCCGGCGAACCTTCCGCAGACGCGCAGCCCCCAGCGGAGGACGGATATGTGCTGAGCTACTATGACTCCCCCCTGCGGGCCGACGCCGTCAGCAACGAGCTGTACATCGATCTTTTATCGCAGGCGAAGGACTACGCCTGGTTTTATACCCCTTATCTGATGCCCGGCGATGCTCTGCTGGACGCCTTTGTCCGCGCCGCCGGACGGGGCGTGGACGTGAGGATCATTCTGCCCGGCGTACCGGATAAAAAACTGGTTTACTGCATGTCCCGCAGCTTTTACCCGGTGCTGCTGGAAGCAGGGGTCAAAATTTATGAATACACTCCCGGCTTTGTGCATGCCAAGGGCTGCGTGACAGACGATATCGCAGGCACGGTAGGTACGGTCAACCTGGATTACCGCAGCCTGTTCCTGCATTTTGAAAACAATTCCCTGTTCTACAAAGCCTCCCTGCTGCGGGATCTGAAGGAGGATTTTCTGGCCACGCAGGAAAAATGCCGGGAACGGACCCGGGAAAACGTGAAAACCGGCTTTTGGAAATGGATCCTGGACGGTGTGCTGCGGATCTTTGCGCCCCTGTGCTGATCCCCCGCCGTCCCCGGGTCGCCCGGGGGCGGGGTTCCCGGGTTTCCCTGTTTTTCCAGAGGGTTCCCAGGGGTTCCCGGTGTTTTCCTGGGTTTTCCTGGGTTTTCCTGGGGTTTTCCTGGGGTTTTCCTGGGGTTTTCCTGGGGTTTTCGAGTTTTCCGATATTTTTCGGATTCCCCTGTTTTTCCAGAGGTTTTCCGGTTTACTCTACCTCCACGGTGAAAGTAAGCGTATCCGTGTAATCTCCCGCATAGATCACATGATCCTTTTGCAGATTGGTGACAAATTTCAAAATCGCCCAGCCGGCGCTCTCCCCTGCCGGTACAGTCAGAATCGTATAATCGGTTTCCTTCGGGGTGTCATTGTAATTGACCATAAGATGATACTCAATATATCCTTCCTTGTATTTCATCTGAAAACCGTTGAGACTGCTGACGCCTACATGGAGAGCGCTGCCTTCCCGCAGCACCACGTTGCTCACCTGAAGCGACCTTTCCACCTCGGTTTCCGTATCCGAAAAGGTTACGCTGGCCGGAATCGTCACGGTATAAGTCACGGCCGCGTTATAATCCACGGTAATATTTCCGCTGTTGTCCGGAGAATCCTGAGTCAGAATCTCCCCTTCCGCCCGGGAAACAAACGAGCCATACAAAATAACGAGTACGGCCAGAATCAACGAGAACCATTTCTTCACCTTTCACTCCCCCTTCCCTGCCACACTCCGCGGCGGCCCGTCTCTTTACTCCACAATCAGTCTGATGCGCATATCCACATTGTTGGCAGGCGTTTTATTCTCGTCCATGCGATAAGGCTGTACATGAACCACCGTGTTGTAAACGCCCTCCGCCAACCCGCGGGAAAGCTCGATCCGTTCAATACACTTCCCCGGCTCCACAAGCCCCGAGGTATACAAAACCTCATAATCCTGTCCGCTGCTGTCATACAGCCGCAATTCAAAAGTCAGATAATACTTTTTCGCGTTTTCCTCTGGGTTTTCAAAATGAACCGTCTGCTCTTTCCCGGCGGCGGAAAAAGTCATTCGATCGCATCCGGATATGACCACGTTCTGCTCGGACAACCCCCGGTTTTCATGGGACAGTCCGTCCTCTGCGTCGGGATCGATCACCAGCTCCACCCCGCTGTTTGCTTGCGGGCCGGAAACGGGTGCGCGCCGTTGATCTTCGCAGAAATTTCGCCTCCCCATCAGCCAAATTCCCCATAAAATCCCAACCATCCATGCCGCCAGCAGCAGGATAACCATCCAATGAAACCTGACGCCTTGCTTTTCCTCTTTTTTCTTATCCTTCATAAGCGCCCCTTCCCGCGGCAGCCTATGCGCTGCCGAAATCGCCGCGGTGCCGGTGTTGCGGTGCCAAGCCGTTGTATGGCCGGTGCTGTTGCGGTGTCGAAACTGCTGCATGGCCGGTGCTGTTGCGGTGCCAAGCTGCTGCAGGCCGGTGCTGTTGCGGTGCCAAGCTGCTGTATGGCCGGTGCTGTTGCGGTGCCAAGCTGCTGTATGGCCGGTGCTGTGCCGAAATTGCTGCGGTACCAAGCTGTTGCTACGGTGTCGGTTCTGCGGTGCCAAGCTGTTGCGGTATCGGTGTTGCTTTGTTTCCATATATTATGACAGAATTTGACAATCTGTTCCTTGCGGCCGGAATGGTCATATCCATTGAGGGCCTTTCGATTACGTTCCCATAGCGGGCGGACTGGACGAAAAAGTTTCAAATGACATGGGGCTTAGAATGAAATGGCATAAATTGCAGAAGGATGCAATATAGAGTTCAGAGAAAATTTTCTAACGCAAAATCAGACGAAATGACATGAAAAAGAAACGCAACATTGACGTGATAGACTACCTTACATGCAATGCCCCCGAAACAGGGGCATTGCGCAACCACATGCAAAGAATTGTTTGTCGGGCATTACCCGCCCAATTAATTATGCATAATTAATTGTAATTTATGATACCCATTCAAAACAAATGCTCAATGATTCATCTGTGCTTTTTTCGCGCATACAGCGGCGCCTGCCAAAAGAATCACGGCTGCGAACACTGCTACGGGCACGGTCTCGCCGGTCTTGGGAGACACAGGCGTTTCAGTCTGCTGCGTAGGCTGCTGCGTAGGCTGCTGCGGCGTCTGCTCAGGAGTCGGAGTCGTATCCTCCGTTACCTCGAACACTGCATAGTTGGAGAAATCTACACCCACGGTGCCCTTGAACGTAAACTCGCCCTTCGCTGCATCATAAGAAGCGCCTTTAGCCCGCTCCCATACGGTTCCACGCTGGTGCATCAGCACAAAGCTTTTGCCCGCAGCCGGCGTAACCTGATAAGGAATGGTCACTGTAATCACTCCGCTTGCTGCCGGATCCGGCGTGATGTCCATCATAACCAACAGCTTCACCTCTGTAACCTTTGCAACGTCAGCACCGGCTGCGCTCGCAACTGTTTGCGACAGAGCACTTGTGGGGCTCTGGACATCAGTGTCGGTTTTTTTAATATCGTCCACCGTTGCTGCCGTCTTTGTAAGGTTCACTTCTTTTCCGCTGCTGTCCACTGCCTTTGTATTGTCCGCAGTTGCCTGCGCAGTTGCCAGCAACTCCTTATAGGCATCGGGACTTTCATTGGCACAAACTGTCATGCCAAGGGTCAGCGCAAGCGCCATGGACAGAGCGGCAATTTTAGAAAACTTTTTCATCGGTCATTTCCTCCTTTCCTCATTGTCATGTGGTTATATCAAGCCTTACGGCCGGATACCTGATAAATGGTTTCACTGGCTCACTTCCTCATAAAAAACCTTCAGAATCAGTTCATACAAAGCCTTCTCGTCCGGATAAAACTCCTCCAGCAGTTCGCCCTCCACAGTCTCCCCTTCCAGAGAATAAAACCGATCCGGGGAAAAGCTGTAATCCAGAATCTGGGTGGCCAGATAACTCACCTCGTCCACGGAGATGTCTGTCACCATATATTTGCTCAGCGTACCATAGAGTTTCACCGGCAGGGTGATGTCTTCCTTCATGGCGTTGACCGCCGTCCGGGCGTAAGCCGACAGATACTGTTTCTGCCGCTCCAGACGCCTTCCGGCGCTGTTAAAGCTTTTCGTGTCCCGGTCATGGAGATAATGGTAAGCGGCGTCTCCCTTCAAAAGCACCGTTTCTCCCTCCCGGAACTTCCATACATCCTCCAGCACCTCCACCTCCACGCCGCCCACGGCGTCATTAATCAGTGCAATCGCTCCCATGTTGACGGAGCAGTACCCATGGATCGGCAGCCCG
>CANRIP010000005.1 GCA_947630715.1 uncultured Acetatifactor sp. | reverse complement strand
CTAATACCATTATTTTCACTGATTGCTCCCAAAAAATTAACATTCCCTGGAATAATATTCTCCTTTGTTAATCTTTTCCCCTTTACAAATTGAAACAGATCATCCATCGTATAATATTTCCAGTTTTTTGTATCAATTGTATAATCTACTTTTTTTATTTTTGTCGTAATAGGTTTATATTTTAAGGTTTTTATAAAATTTTCCATAAACTGCCAATCCGGACAATCATTATCATTTATCGGTAATTGAACGCTAAAATCCGTTTTTATATGACGATTCAATTCTCTACCAAATGCCCTGAATTTATTTTTTACTTCAAATTTTATGATCTGGCACAAATACAGTTTTGATAAATAAGATATATCTTCCTTAAACTGGACAACAGCAATATTTTGAGCCGTATAGAAAGGGGTGTCCTGATAAAATGTTGCGCCAATACTGCCACCTAATGCAATCGTTAAGCAACCTTCAGGGTACGGTTCTATCCCATATACTCTGTCAACTTTAGCAGATACACCATTATTTAAAGCAGTTCTAGAAATAAAATTAACCGATGGCGCATTAAATGTCATATTTTGTAAATCAAACTTATTTCCATAAGTTATATCTGTAATATCGTTTAATAAAAAAATTTTAGTTCTCATAAATGCCACCATTCTTTATCAAATACGCTACATAGTCGTTAATTGTCTGTTGAAAATCCTCTTGGCGTAATTTTGAATAATCCGTCTGCATGTATGCTTCACACAACCATTCATCCTCACACCCTACACACTGTCTCGCCGACAATCCGTCTACTACTTCTCTGTTTCTATACAGTCTTAGCCACTCTTTTTCAATTTCTTCCCATTTACCCAAAGCATCTATTCTTCCCAGTTTTTTTCGTTTTACAAACCCATCATCTTTACAATAACCAAAGAAAGTTTCCTGCTGTGAGTCATGCGGGGTATGGGCTTCCCATACCATAACACATACATTCGTACCCGTTGGATAAAAAATGTCATCAGGCATAGAAAATACAGCTTTCAGTGTATTTTTTTTCATCAAGCGCTCTCTAACATCTTTAAATTTCGTACCAATTGCACAACTCATAGGAACTACAACTACACCTATTCCTCCCACCGTAAGTATCTCTAATAAATGTTCCACAAATTCTAATTCAACTACATCTTTTTGTGAATATGGCGGATTTATCAATCCAATATTGATACTTTTTTCTTTTAATTCCTTTGTTATACTGGAATTAAAACAATCTCCTTTATAGATATTGGATTTTCCATCTTTACGAATAATCATATTGGCTATAGCCAATGTATAAAGACCATCATCAAATTCCACTCCATATAAACCATTTTTACGAATGTTTTCTACTTCTTCAGGATTAGCTTCTTTAAACATTTTACTCATTGCTGTTACTAAAAAAGAGCCAGACCCACAACATATATCAACAACACGACTGTTTTTATTAACTCCAGCCAAATCACACATAAATTCTGTTAAATGTTGCGGAGTCAAAACAATTCCCAATCCACTTCCATCACCACCAGAATACTTAATAAACTCATGGTAAAATACACCCAATGCATCCACCGTACTATCTGCATAGTCCATCATTGGTTTAATTTTCATCTCTAATTGCTCTATGTACCAAGTAATAGACTTAGAGTGTCCTAATGGAATTTCTGCAAACTTTGTATTATCTTGAAGCGTATTAAAGACTTGCTTAATATAATTTATTCTACTGCTTTTTATATCACTCTCCTTTAGCACGTTTTCAATCGCATTTTGAATATTTTGCATCACCAACTTATATGAACTTAACATTGAATAACTTTTTGAAAAATCCTCATCATTCAACGCAATTAGTATTCCCGCAATAAAAATTGGCTTATGTGCTTCTGTTACTTTTATTTCTCGCAATGAATTATGCATATCAATAGCCGTATTTCTAATTTCATCTAATGAGTATGCCTTTTTAAGTTTATTTCCTCTAATCAACTCAATATAATTCTTAGGTTCCAGAATAATATTTTTTGCTTTTTTTAATGATGAATATTCTTCTTGCCCTTGCTGCCAGTAATATGTATCCACTTTCATATTATCTACATTTGTTCCACTTACCGCAATTGCAATAACATTATATTCCTGTTTCAAAAATTTCGCATAGTATAAAACTCCATCGACAGCAAATCCGTTAGGTTTATTCAAGTATGTGCTACAATGTTTTTTAGCAGTATTTTTACACTCAATCACAATTATAGTATGTATATCATCATTAAATGTAATTATGTATTCTGGTTTTGCTTTGCCATTTCCTCCTTGAGTATAATCAGCTAACTCACACTCTTTGGGTTTTCCACCAGCTTTTTTAAGAAGCTTTTCAATTTTATCTACACTAGAAACATCTCCCTGTGGAAAAACATATCCAAACGGATTTTCTCCTATTGTACATTTCATTTCTTTTAAAGTTAAGCTTTCAGTATACTGTTCAATCGCCATTACGTCTTCCTCCGTCTATTTATTTTTTGTTTCATTCAAATAATCATCTATATCACTTTTTTTGATTCGCCATGATCCACCTATCTTAGAAGCCGCAAGTTTCTTACTCGAAATCAATCTTCTTATCGTTTTATCACATACTTGCAAATACTCCGCCGTCTGTGGAATTGTTAAAATCTCGCTCATTATTTACCTCCATAATATATTTATCATAACACATTGGAAATAATTTTACTAGTAATCTAATGCACTTCTTGGACATATTTGGACTTTATTGTCAAAACATATGTTCTTATACTATAAGATACCATCTTATCTTTACCGAGTCAAGTAATGCCACGAATGTTTAATAAATTTCTTCTTTAATATTTTTTCATAGTGCATCGTCTGTACGAGGTGATTGATAGCCGCTGATCACAAAAAAGCAAAAAAAGAAACCCTCAAAATAGGGTTTCTCAAAACAAATAACAAGATCAATCCGCCCTGTCCCTCAGGACAGGACGGCTCTGATCAGGGGTTTTTCTTCCGGCGGCTCCAACGCCATGGCGTAGGCTCCCAGCAGCCTTTCCCGCGCCTGTTTGGCCTTTTCGGCGTCATTGGCGTACAGTGTGGCCAAAGGCTCCCCCTCTTTCACATCATCCCCGACTTTTTTATGGAGAACAAGCCCCACCGCCGGATCGATTCTGCTCTCCCTTGTCTCCCTGCCGCCCCCCAGGATCAGGGAACACATCCCCACCTCGTCGCAGGCAATGTGACTGACATACCCGCTTTGGGGCGAGACAACGGGCAGGATCAAATCGGCCTGGGGCAGCAGGGAAGGATGGTACACAGCCTCCGGATCCCCGTCCTGGGCCTCCACAAACCGGGCAAGCCGATCAAGGGCGCTGCCGTCCTGAAGGACCGTCTCCAGTTTTGTTCTGGCTTCCTCTGGCGAATTCGCCTTTCCTCCCACCATCAGCATCAGACTTCCCAGGGTCAGGCAAAGCTCCGTAAAATCCGCGGGTCCGTTCCCCTTCAGCGTTTCAATGGCCTCCTTGACCTCCAGCGCGTTCCCCACCGCATAGCCCAGGGGCTGATCCATATCGGAAATCACAGCTACGGTTTTTCTGCCGGCGCGGGCGCCGATCTGAACCATTTCCTCCGCCAGCGCCCTGGCGTCCTGCTCCTGTTTCATAAAGGCGCCGCTGCCGGTTTTTACATCCAGCACAATGGCGTCCGCTCCCGCCGCCAGCTTTTTGCTCATAATGGAGCTGGCGATCAGGGACAGATTGTCCACCGTGGCCGTAACGTCCCTCAGGGCGTAAAGCTTTTTATCCGCAGGCGCCAGATCCGCGGTTTGCTCCATAATAGCGACCCCCACCCGGTTTACGTTTTCCACAAAGCGCTCTTTGGAAAGAGCTGTGGTAAAGCCCGGAAAGCTTTCCAGCTTATCAATGGTCCCTCCGGTATGCCCCAGCCCCCTGCCGCTCATTTTCGCCACCGGTATGCCGCATGCGGCCACCATGGGGGTCAGCGCCAGAGAGGTTTTGTCCCCCACTCCGCCGGTGCTGTGCTTATCCACCTTCACGCCGTGTATTGCGGAAAGATCCAGCATATCTCCGCTGTGGGCCATAGCCGTGGTAAGCGCCGCCGTCTCCGCCTCGCTCATCTTCTGAAAATAAACCGCCATCAGAAACGCGGAAAGCTGATAATCCGGGATGGAGCCATCCGTGCAGCCCTTCACAAAAAAACCGATTTCCTCCTGAGATAATTCTCCGCCGTTTCGTTTCTTCATGATGATGTCATACATTCTCATAGGATTGCCCCCTTTCGGCGTTTGCATCGTAATCCGCTTCAACGGCGCTGCGGCGGTTTCCCCGGCTGTCAGAGATTTCTCTGGAGGCAGACTCCCAGCAGACAGCATTGGCCGCAGTTTGGCTTTGTCCTGGCGGTGCAGACCGCCCGTCCGTGATCCACCAGCCTGTGGCAGAAACTGTTTCCCTCCTGAGGCGGAATCAGTTTCCAAAGCTCCTTTTCCACCTTGGCCGGTTCCTTCACGCCGTCCACAAGCCCCATTCGATTGACCAGCCGGATACAGTGGGTATCCGTGACAATGGCAGGCTTTCCGAACACGTCTCCCATGATCAGGTTGGCGCTCTTTCTTCCCACTCCCGGCAGCGCCAGCAGCCTGTCAAAATCCTCCGGCACCCTTCCCCCGTACTCGTCCCGCAAAACCTTCATACAGGCGCTTATATCCCGGGCTTTGCTCCTTCCCAGTCCGCAGGGGTGGACAATAGCCTCGATTTCCTCTACCGGCGCCTCCGCCAGCGCGTTCACATCGGGAAAAACTTCATATAGCTTTTGCACCACCAGATTTACCCTGGCATCGGTGCACTGGGCCGCAAGCCTGACGCTGACCAGCAGTTTCCAGGCCTGATCATATTCCAGAGTGCAGTCCGACTCCGGGTATTCCTTCTTCAGTCTTTCGATGATTTCCAATGCGCGCTGTTTCTTTGTCATCCGTTTGTTTCCTTCTCAACTGACAGGTTCCGCCGTTCCTTTTTGCAACTCATTCCTTCATTTTTCTTTCTGTCCCGCCCTTGTTCTGCAAAAAATTTGAACAAATGCAGGATTTCCGTCTTTTTACTTATGGTAGGGTTCCCCATTGAGAATGCGGAACCCCCTGTATATCTGTTCCAGCAGGATCACCCGCATCAACTGATGGGGAAAGGTAAAATCGGAAAAACTTAAGGCAAAGTCCGCCCGCCGTCTCACCGCTGTATGCAGTCCCAGGGACCCGCCGATGATAAAGACGATCTGGCTCTTTCCCTCCACGCCAAGGCGCTGGAGCATTTCCGCAAAGGACAGGGAATTCATCTTTTTCCCTTCGATTTCCAGCGTAATCACCCAGGCGTCTTCCGGTATTTTTTTCAGGATTCTTTCCCCTTCCTTCTCCCGGATGCCTTCCTCCTGCGCCGGCGAGGCTCCCTCCGGCGTTTTTTCGTCCGCCACCTCCAGAATTTCCATTCTGCAATAACGGCTGAGACGTTTCGTATATTCCTCCACGGCTTCTCTCAGGAAGGATTCCCTGATCCTGCCCGCGCAAATTAAGGTGATTTTCATCAATTACCGGCACTTCCCCTTTTCCATTTTCCACCGATCCCGCCTTATGTTATTTGTTGCTCAGGTATTCGTGGATTCCCTTTGCGGCCGCTTTGCCGGCTCCCATGGCAAGGATTACCGTTGCGGCCCCGGTCACGGCGTCGCCGCCGGCGAACACGCCCTCCCGGGTGGTTTTCCCGTTTTCTTCTTCCGCCACGATACATTTCCATTTATTGACTTCCAGCCCTTCCGTGGTGGAAGAAATCAAGGGATTGGGAGAGGTTCCCAGCGACATAATCACCGTATCCGCCTCCATGACAAACTCGGATCCGGGGATTTCCACAGGACGTCTTCTCCCGGAAGCATCCGGCTCTCCCAGCTCCATGCGGATACACTTCATGCCGGTCACCCAGCCCTTTTCGTCGCTCAGAATTTCCGTGGGATTGGTGAGAAGGTCAAAAATCACACCCTCCTCCTTGGCATGGTGGACTTCCTCCACCCTGGCGGGCAGTTCTTCTTCGCTTCTGCGGTATACGATATGTACCTCAGCGCCCAGCCGGAGCGCGGTTCTGGCGGCATCCATGGCCACGTTCCCGCCGCCCACTACGGCAACTTTCTTCCCTCTCATGATCGGCGTGTTCGACTCCTCGTCAAACGCCTTCATCAAATTGCTGCGGGTCAGGTATTCGTTGGCGGAAAACACGCCGTTTGCGTTCTCGCCGGGAATTCCCATGAACTTAGGCAGTCCCGCGCCGGAGCCGATAAACACCGCCTCAAAGCCTTCTTCCTCGATCAGTTGATCCACCGTAACGGATTTTCCGATCACCACATTGGTTTCGATTTTCACTCCCAGGGATTTTACGTTTTCAATCTCCTTCGCCACCACGTCCTTCTTAGGCAGACGGAATTCCGGAATACCGTACACCAGCACTCCGCCGGGCTCATGAAGCGCCTCGAAAATCGTCACGTCATAGCCCATTCTGGCCAGATCGCCCGCACAGGTTAAGCCTGCGGGGCCCGATCCGATCACCGCTACCTTCTTTCCGTTTTTCTCCGCCGCCGGTTCCGGCTTTAACCCCTGCTCCCGGGCCCAGTCCGCCACAAACCTTTCCAGCTTACCGATGGAGATCGGCTCTCCCTTGATGCCGCGGATACATTTCCCTTCGCACTGGCTTTCCTGCGGGCAGACGCGGCCGCACACCGCCGGCAGGGCGCTGGATTCGCTGATGATCCGATAGGCCTCCTCCATATTTCCCTCTTTCACCTTCTCGATGAATCCGGGAATGTTGATGGCCACGGGACAGCCCTTCACGCACTGCGCGTTTTTGCAGTTAATGCACCTTGCCGCCTCCTGCTTTGCTTCCTCCACGTTATATCCCAGGCAAACCTCCGCGAAATTGGCGGCTCTTTCCTTTGCGTCCTGTTCTCTCACAGGCACCTTCTTTAATACATCCATCTCTGCAACCATACCTTTCTGTTGTTCCTGATCAACCGTTTATGACTGACACTGGCCGCACCCGCCATGGTGAGTGTCGCCTTCCTGTAATTTCAGCATCGCTCTGCCTTCCTGTGTCCGGTAAAGCTGCTGACGTCTCATAGCCTCGTCAAAATTAACCTTATGACCGTCAAATTCCGGCCCGTCCACACAGGCGAATTTTACCTCCCCGCCCACGGTCACACGGCAGGCGCCGCACATTCCCGTGCCGTCCACCATAATGGGATTGAGGCTGACCACGGTGGGGATCTGGAGATCCTTGGTCAGCAGACACACAAACTTCATCATGATCATGGGGCCGATGGCGATACAAACGTCATAATGCTTTCCCTCGGCCACCAGATCCTGGATGGTCTGCGTCACCATGCCCTTTCTTCCGTAAGAGCCGTCGTCGGTGGTCACATACAGATGACCCGCCACCGCCTCCATCTCTTTCTCCAGGATCAAAAGCTCCTTGGTCTTGCTGCCGACGATCACATCCGCGTCCACGCCCCGCTCATGAAGCCATTTCACCTGGGGATAAACAGGCGCGGTTCCCACGCCGCCGGCCACAAACAGGATCTTTTTCTTTTTCAGTTCCTCCACCGGCTCCTTCACCAGATCGGAAGGGCAGCCCAGAGGGCCCACAAAATCATGGAAAACGTCTCCCTCCTGTAATTCGGCCATCATCTGCGTGGCAGCGCCCACGCACTGAAAGACGATTGTCACCGTCCCCTTCTCCGGATCGTAATCACAGATGGTCAGAGGAATTCTCTCCCCTTCTTCGTCTGTTCTGACAATCACAAACTGTCCTGGCTTACAGTTCTTCGCCACTCGTTTTGCTTCCACCACCATCAGGTAAATATTGGCGGTAAGCTCTTCCTTTTTCAAGATCTGATACATAATACCTCTCCTTCTGCCGCGTTTCGGCTCCTATTGTTGTACTTCCCCGCTTTGTGATTCCGGAGGCGCCAGCGTATATTTCATGTCCCCGTCCTGCTCCAGCCGGAAGTATTCCCCACTGTAAACATCCACACCGTAGTAATTTCCCGTTCTGATCTGATTGCCGCCCTCATCCTTCAAGATTTCCGCGATCACATAGTAATCGCTGTTTCCGTCGATATGCACCGCGTACAGGTACTCATATCCATACACAGACGAGCCTTCGTCAAAATGCCCTTCCCCATCCAGGATCCTGCCGGACGCCAGGGCGTGTTCCAGCACAATCTGAACCCCCTGATTCGGAAGCAACTCCGTATTCAGCGTCAGCTCATAATGACATTCCGTGACTTCCCCCACAACCCCTTCCTCAATTCTGGCAAAGAGGAACTGAGAACTGCCAAGGGGCATCGGGATGGGGCCGGTATACACGTTGGAGGAATAGGAGGGCTGGCTGCCGTCCATCGTATAATATACTTCGTTGTCATACCCGTTCAGAACCTCAATATACTGGGGCGCGCTATATGCGCCGCTGACCAGATTCACCTCCGGCGCGGGAATGACCTCATATTCCACCGTGTAGTTTCTGCTGGCAGTCTCGCTGACAATGCCGTTTTCGTTGACGAAAATCGCTTTGACCACATAATTTCCGTTTTCCAGAATAATCGGCATCGTATAAAGGGAGCTGTTTTCGTCAGGCTCGCTGCCGTCCAGGGTATAATAAATGCTGCCGGTTCCCGCCGCCGTCAGTTTCAGCGGCTGGATGCTGGTATAGTGTCCTTCTTCCATACTGAATTCCGGGGGCAGGGCAATATAATTCCGGTAAGCGGATATAATCTGATCATTGCCGCTGTTTAAGATCAGTTCGTTGATGGTCTGATAATCCTTCCTGGCCCGGTAAATGGCAATCAGCTTGCCGTATGCCCGGTCAAGCTGCTCCGTGGTGGCCGAGGGATTTTGAATGATCCCCCGGAGCAGATATTCATACTCTATTTTATTGTTTTTCAAGAAATACACTTCCGCCAGGCTGAACCACAGTTCCAGGTTGTCCTGGTCCAGTTCCAGCGCTCTGTTATAGTATCTGACAGCCCTGTCATAATCTCCTTTTTCCGTGCATTGCTCGGCTTTTTCCACCTGATATTTCAAAGAATGATGCAGAAACACAAAACCGCCCGTCCCCACGGCCGCACACAGGACAATCACCGCTGCCACCACAGGCGGCAGCCATTTCGCGTATGTATTCCCAGGTTTTTGTTTTTTCCCGGATTTCTCTTTTTCATCGGGCGGCAGCGCTATCCCTGCCGACGGAGAATCCCCGGAGTTTGCTCCCTTTGCGGGAGTATCGTCCAGCTCCTCCATGATCCCGCTGATAATCTGCTGAATGTTTTGTTCCAGCTCCGGCTCAAAATCAGACACCATATGGATATCCCTGCCGCAATGCTCGCAGTACAGGGCGCCTTCAGCCATTTCCTCCCCGCAGTTAGGACATTTCATAGCCAGTTCCTTTCATCAGAATAATCCGGTTACCATCCCGTTGTCATCCACATCGATTCGGTACGCGGCGGGAGCCTTTGGCAGTCCCGGCATTGTCACCACATCCCCCGTCAGCGCCACCACAAACCCGGCGCCCGCGCTGACGTAAGCGTCCCGCACCGTCAGGGTAAAGCCCTCCGGCCTTCCCAGCCGTTTGGGATCGTCCGACAGCGAATAGGGATTTTTCGCCATGCACACCGGCAGGCTGCCAAACCCCATTTCCTGGAGCTTTTTCAACTGTTTTGCGGCTGCCGGAGAAAAGCTTACGTCTCCCGCGCCGTAGATTTCTGTGGCGATACGCCGCACCTTTTCCTCCAGGGAAAGCCCATCCTCATACAGCAGCCGGAAACGGCTTTCCTTGTGTTCCAAGGTATCCAGCACTTTCTGAGCTAAAGCGACGCCGCCCTGGCCGCCCTTCTCCCATACCTGGGAGAGAGCAAACTCGCAGTCCCTCTCCTGGCAGAATTGTTTCACAAACTCGATTTCCTCCCGGGTGTCCGTCACAAAGGAATTCAGGGCAACGATTATGGGCGCTCCGTACTTGTGCAGATTTTCAATATGTTTTTCCAGGTTGACGATCCCTTTCTTCAGGGCGTCCATATTCTCCGCGGCCAGGTCGGATTTATCCGCGCCTCCATTGTATTTTAAAGCCCGGACCGTAGCCACCAGTACAACCGCGTCCGGTTTCAGGTGGGCGATCCTGCACTTGATGTCAAAGAACTTTTCCGCCCCAAGATCCGCCCCGAATCCGGCCTCCGTAATACAGTAATCGGCCAGTTTCATGGCGGCCCTGGTAGCCCGCACCGAATTGCACCCATGAGCGATGTTGGCGAAAGGCCCCCCGTGGATCAGCGCCGGCGTATGCTCTAACGTCTGGGTCAGGTTGGGTTTCATGGCGTCCTTTAACAGCGCCGCCATCGCCCCTACCCCGTGAAGATCGCCGGCCGTGACAGGCTCCCCTTCATAGTTGTAGGCCACGATAATCCGTCCCAGCCTTTCCTTCAGATCCTTCAGATTTTCCGCGAGACAGAGAATCGCCATAATTTCGCTTGCCACCGTGATGACAAAGTGATCCTCCCGGACAAAGCCGTCCGCCTTGCTGCCAAGCCCCACCACCACATTGCGCAAAGCCCTGTCGTTCATGTCCTCGCACCGTTTCCACACAATCTGCCGGGTGTCAATTTTCAATTCATTTCCCTGCTGGATATGATTGTCGATCAATGCGGCCAGCAGATTATTGGCGGCAGTAATGGCATGGAAATCACCGGTAAAATGCAGGTTGATGTCCTCCATGGGAACCACCTGGGCGTATCCGCCTCCCGCCGCTCCGCCCTTCATGCCGAAACAGGGGCCGAGAGAGGGTTCCCGCAAAGCGACCACGGCCTTCTTTCCCAGTTGGCCGAACGCCTGACCCAGTCCCACGCTGGTAGTGGTTTTTCCCTCGCCCGCAGGGGTGGGGTTGATGGCCGTCACCAGAATCAGCTTGCCGTCCGGCCTGTCCTGTAAGCTTTTCAGGAATTCTTCCGAAAGCTTAGCCTTGTACTTTCCGTAATATTCCAAATCTTCTTCCCTGATTCCCAGCTTTGCCGCCACCCTGCCGATGGGCTCCATCACGGCCTCCTGAGCAATCTCGATATCCGTCTTCAACCTGTCTCTCCTTCCGGGGCCGGGTACTCACAGCAAAAGTCCCGGTTCCACCCTTCCTTTTTTCAGTGCGCCTGATTATACCAGTTCTTCCACAAGCTGTTCAAACTGCTCCATGCTCATAAGGATCTTCCGGGGTTTGGTTCCTTCTTCCTCGCCAACCACGCCGTACTCGCTCAATTGATCCATAATCCTTGCCGCCCTGTTAAAGCCAACCTTCAACACTCTTTGCAGCATACCGATGGACGCCTTGTCCTTATCGATGATGAAACGTCCCGCCTTTTCAAACAGTTCATCCAGCTCCGAACCTGTTTCCCCGCCGGCGCCGGATCCGCCTGCGCTCCCAAGATTCTTGATTCTTTCTTCGATATCCTCCGCGTATACGTTCCCCAGCGTCTGATTTTTCAAAAAGTCCACCACATCCGACACTTCCCGGTCGGAAACAAACGCGCCCTGAATACGGGCCGGCTTTGTATAGCCCTGGGGATAGAACAGCATGTCTCCCTTTCCCAAAAGCTTTTCCGCGCCGTTCATGTCCAGTATGGTGCGGGAATCCACCCCGCTGGACACGGAAAAGGCCACGCGGCTAGGCATATTGGCCTTGATCAGACCGGTAATCACATCCACGCTCGGCCGCTGGGTGGCGATAATCAGGTGAATGCCGGCGGCCCTGGCCAGTTGGGCCAGGCGGCAGATGGATTCCTCCACTTCTCCCGGGCATACCATCATCAGATCCGCCAGCTCGTCCACAATAATCACAATCTGCGGAAGCTTTGCAGGCGCGTTTTCGTCCCCGCTGTCCCGCATGGATTCCACCTTTTTGTTATACCCTTTCAAATCGCGGACATTGAAATCCGCAAATTTTCTGTATCGGTCCTCCATTTCCGACACGCCCCAGTGAAGGGCCGCGGACGCCTTTTTCGGGTCGGTGACCACCGGGATCAAAAGGTGTGGGATTCCGTTGTACACGCTTAATTCCACCACCTTGGGATCCACCATAATCAGCTTGACGTCGTCAGGATGAGCCTTGTAGAGAATGCTCATAATCAGCGTGTTGATACAGACGGATTTCCCCGATCCGGTAGCGCCCGCAATCAGCATGTGAGGCATCTTGGCGATATCCGCCACCACAACCTTTCCCGCAATATCCTTTCCCACCGCAAACGCAAGATTGGAAGGGAAATTCTTAAATTCGCTGCTCTCCAGAAGATCCCGCAGGGCCACGGGCGTATTTTCCTTGTTTGGCACCTCAATCCCCACGGCGGCTTTCCCGGGTATGGGCGCTTCAATCCGAATATCCGTTGCCGCCAGATTCAGTTTGATATCGTCCGCCAGCCCTACGATTTTGGAAACCTTCACGCCCTGCTCCGGCTGCAGTTCATATCTGGTAACGCTTGGCCCCTGGCTGATGTCCGTGATCGTCACATTGACGCCGAAGGTATGTAACGTCTGCTGAAGACGCAGAGCGGTTTCCTTCAGTTCCTTTGCGGAATCGCCTGTGGCCGCCGCCCCCTTCTTAAGCTTGGACAGAGGGGGAAACATATATTTTTTCGGCGGTTTAATCCCGGCCTGTTCCGTCTCCCTGCGAGGTTTTGATCCTGCCTGGGAGACTTCGCCGCGGGATTCGGATACGGTTTCCTCTCTCAGCCTTTGGTGTTCGCCCGGCTCGTCAATCCCCTCTTTATGTACGCGGATCTGCTGCGCCGCAGCAGCCCTGTCTCCATAGTCGGAAAACGCTTCCAGTTCTTCCCCATTCCTGCCGCCGGCAAGAGCGCCCCCCGCCCCGGGATACATGGAATTCCCGGCCGGCGCCGTCCTCTCGGTACGATCGCCGTAACGCGCCGTTTCCTCTCCCGTTTCCACATCCTCGCCGAGAGTCACCTGGTGCATGGTTCTGATCCGGATTTTTTCAAAGTCAATCTCCCCGGGTTCCGGCCCGCGCCCGGTTTCTTCCTCCGGCGTCTGCTCCTCCGAGAGCATGATTTCATGCACGTCATCCCTGTGCCCGTTCTCGTCCTGCCGAGGCAGTTCGGTGTCCATCATCACGCCGGAAACCTTGCGCTCCATACGAAGGATCCTGTCATTTTCCTTTTCCTCCGCCTTCAGCCTGCGCTCCTCCTCCCGGCGGGCTCGCAGCTCCTCCTGTTCCTCCCGCCTTGCCTGATTCTGCTCCCGTCTGCGCCTTGCATCCTCCCTGGACAGCTCCCGCATCCGGTTTCCGCCTTTTTTCATGCCTGATATCAGGGATTTTTCCGTCAAAAGGATAACGCTCACCACACAGCAGAGTATGACCACCAGCACCGTACCGATGGTTTCCAGATAATGCTGGAGCAGATAGCAAAGGCTGCCGCTGATCACGCCGCCTCCGGATCTGGTATCCCGGCATGTGGTGTACAGAGCGCTGATGCTGTACTGGGTCATGGAACCTGCGTTGTGAACCGCCAGGTCGCAGACGACCCCCGCCATCAGGAACAGGGTAACGCCGGCTAACAGCTTTCTGAGCGCGTTGGGGTTTCCCTCGTTTGCAAACCAGAACGCCGCCGCCAGGAACAAAAGAATCGGAACCACATAAGCGCAAAGGCCGAAAAGCCCAAACATACATCCGCTGACAGCGTCTCCTGCCGGGCCAATCACCCCGAAGTTACAGAAAAAGAGGAACGCCATCGCCGCAAATAACACGATCAGTCCAATTTCATGAAACAGAGCGCTGTCCCTTTCCGTCCGCTCCGGATCCGGTTTTGTCTGTATATTCTTTGCCCTGCCCCTGGAACCGTTCGCGCCGGAAACAGAGCCATTTCTTTTTCGGGAACCGGAAGAGGATGTTCTTCTTCCACTGGATGCCGCCATCTCGCCGTACCTCTCCTGATCTATTCCGTTATGACTTCCTTAACGGTGGGTGATGAAAGTACCACATCTTTATCAGTATATCATTTTTCTTCGGACTTGTCATTAATCATTTGGTGCAATTTCGCAATCGCCTTGTCAATTCCTCCCACTTCGTCGATGATCCCGTACTTTACCGCATCCTCTCCCACCAGGATCGTCCCCACATCCTTGGTCAGAATCCCTGTCTCCGTCATTAAGCCTTCCAGCGTCTGCCTGTCAATCCGGCAGTGGTCGCAGACAAACCCTGTGATCCGGTCCTGAATCAGCTTAAAATACTCAAACGTCTGCGGTACGCCGATCACCATCCCGTTCAGCCTCACCGGATGAATCACCATGGTGCCTGTGTTGACGATAAAGGAATAATCCGTACTCACCGCGATAGGGACGCCTATGGAATGGCTCCCGCCCAAAACCAGTGAAACGGTGGGCTTGCTTAAGGACGCGATCATTTCCGCAATGGCCAGCCCCGCTTCCACGTCTCCCCCCATGGTGTTTAACAAAACCAGAACGCCCTGAATATTTTTGCTGTCCTCTATGGCCGCAAGACTGGGTAGGATATGCTCATACTTTGTGGATTTTGAATTGTTGGACAAATTTTCATGGCCTTCAATCTCCCCAATAATGGAAATCAGGTGAATGCTGTCCATCTGGGCGTTTGCGTCCAGCGTCGCCTGTCCCGTTTTCTCAATCCGTTCATCCCGGTGTTCCTCCTGTTCGACCTTTTTATCCTTCTTATCTTCATCTTCTTCCATCGCTGTCGCCTCCCTGCCTGATCCTTGCGGTGCTCCCGCTAGGTGCCTGGAACCGTTTTTCAAAACGGCCCGCATGAATTAAGGGAGCGCGGTTTCCCGCACTCCCTTTTATCATTGCCTGATATGTAAAATTCATTCCTGTTTAAATGTCAAAATCGTCATTTTCGTCCACTTCGTAGTCGAAATCGTCCCCGTCGTCGGAGTCGCCGACCGGATAATCCAGCACCTTTTTCTGGTGAGGCTTAGGCAGCGGCAGCGGATTTTCTATGAGCTGGGGTTTGGAAACGGTATGGTCCGGTTCCGTTGCCGAGTCCATTTTTTCTGTCGGTTCCGGTTTTTCTGCCGGTTCCGTTGCCGAGTCCGGTTCTGGTGTGGATTCCATTTCCTGATTGGGCGCAGCCGAACCGGCATTTTCCGGTTCTTCCTGCTCCGGTTTTCCCTGTTCCGGTTCTTCCTGTACGGATTGCTCCTGCTCCGGTTCTTCCTGCTCCGATTCTTCCGCCAAAAGCTGGACTGCGGCTTCGGCCAGCACCGCAGCCTGGGCTTGAAGGGCCTCATTCAGCCCGTTATCCTCCTGCTCCGGTGACAAATCCTGAATATCCAGTTCCGGCAGCGGCTTTCGTGCAACCGGTTCCTTCCGTGAACGAAATGCCTCAGGGACTCCGTACAGATCCTGAGGATCTTCCTCGTCGCTTTGGTAACGATCCTGGATCGTGTTTTCAGCGGTTTTATCAGCAGTTTTTTCTTCAGCGGCCCTTCCGGCGGTTCCCTCAGAGGCCTTTTCAACGGCTCCTTCAGCGGCTTGTTCAGTGGTGTCTTCGGCAGTATGTTCAACGGTTTCTCCGATGCGCTCCGTTTCGGAACCTTGCCCTTCGGCAGCGGTCTGCTGGAAAGCTGCCGGAACTTTTTCCCTCTCCGGCTCAGAGGGCTGTTCCACTGGCACGGCCGTCTCCGGCTCAGACAGATGTTCCGCCGGCACAACTGCCTCCGGCTCACCTGTCTCTCCCTTAAGCTGCGTTCCCTCCGGCCCAGAGAACTGTTCCACTGGCGTGGCTGCCTCCGGCTCACCTGTCTCTCCCTCAAGCTGCGTTTCCTCCGGCTCAGAGGGCTGTTCCACCGGCGCGGCTGTCTCCGGCTCAGAAAGATGTTCCGCCGGCACAACTGTCTCCGGCCCAGAGGGCTGTTCCGTGGGCGCGACAGCGTCCCCGCCGGCGTTTTTCCGCCGCAGGGCGTTGTTTTCCTCCTGCATATATTTCGGTATCAGCGGTCTGTCCGTATTGGGATCCCGCAGATATTTCGGAAGTTTGATGGTGTCGGGAGCCAAACCTTCCCCGCCGCTTTCCTGCCGGCTCTGCGGTTTTTCTGTTTTCTTCTTTGAAAATAACCCAAACACTTCCCTGTCCTCCTGTAACGCCGTCTCCACTGTGTCCGTCCCCTCCCCGACCGCGGACTCCGCCGGCAAGGTGCCCGGAACCGATTGTTTCCTTCCTCCGCCGTCAAAACACGCCCTGATTCCGACGCCGGCCAGCACGGCCAGCCCGGGCGCCAAATAAGTAAAAACCGGCAGTTCCGCAGTCAGCATCCCCAGGGAACCGGCCAGCGCGGCCGCACAAACCATCAGCATCCACATACTGATCCGTTCCGTTTCACGGCTGCTCCAGTAGCTGAATATTCCCACCGCCATCAGGGCAAAAACCGGGAGCAGCCACAATACGTCCCTGCCAAAAGATCCGGTTCCCAATCCGTCCGTTTTCGGTTGATAAAGATTTTTCCAGACTCCCAGAATGCTGCCCGCCGTTTCGCCGCAAACATAGGAATCCAGAAAAACCGACCCGAAAAAGCCGGCGGCCGCGGCCCCTGCGCTCAGTCCCAAAGCCGCCCAACGCTTTCCGCCGGCACTGTTTCCCTTCCACCCCAGGCAGACACAGGGAATCAGCAGCAGGAACCCGCCCACGTCCAGATATCCCAGGATGCCGATGAAAAGCCCGGCAGGCAAAAACCGTAAGACCCGAAAGCCCTCCCCGGCACAGCCGCATAACAGCAGTATCCCCAAAGAAAGCAAAAGCTGATACATCGGCTGCGGAGAAAGCAGAAACGCCTGTTGCACCATAGGGCGGGCGCACAGGGAAAAGATCAACATCGTCATAGCGGAAGGGATCCCCGCCAGCTTTCTGAAACCAATGTAAAAAAGCGCCGTCCCCAGTAATTGCAGACCAATCTGCAGCCAGACCCCCGCCGCCGTCTTATTGCCAACCATAAAAAACACAAAGCGGAGTAAACAAAGATACCAGTATCCGGCGCCCTGAGCAAGCCGGGGCAGCTCCTGCCCGTCCCTTATCAGGGCCGTTTCCCAATAAAATCCGCCCTCTGTTGCGGAAGAAACGCCCTTCTCCCTGATCAGAAACCCCAAGAGAAAAAAGAACGCTACCGCCAGGGTCTCCAGGATCAGCCCCGTCTTTTTGGCCCTCTGCCCGCCCAGGACAGCAGACCCCGTTTCGGAACGCGCCGCCAGGAAAAGCAGCCGTACGGCAGCCGCCGCCAGCAGGAACACAGCCCCGGCGGCTATGGGGCCAAAATACCCCGGAAGTTCCCACGCCTGCGCTGCCGCCGCAAAAAGCTCCGGCAGAGCGATCCCCGTAACCAGCGTGTACATTCCCCACATGAAATTACTGAAAACGCCTTTTTTCCATATCATTTCCCGGATTTCCTAAGTGCTTATTTCTGAAGAGCCTGTTTCCTCCTGCCCAGTGAGAACCTTTTCAATATTGTACCTCGGTCTGCCCTTCACCTCAATGTAAATTTTTCCGATATACTGCCCCACCAGCCCGATGGCCAGAAGCTGTATGCCCCCCAGAAACCAGATCGACAGGATTAAGGACGTCCACCCGGGTACCACATGCCCTGAAAAATAAGACACCAGAGCGTAAATTCCCGCCAGAAAGGATATGGAGATAATGATGACGCCCATCCCCAGAATCAGGCTGATCGGTTTTATGCTGAAAGAAGAAATGCCGTCAAACGCCAGGGCAACCATCTTGTTAAAGGGATATTTCGATTCCCCGGCCACCCGCTCCTTCCGGTCATAATACACGCAGTCGGACTGATATCCCAAAAGAGGCATAACGCCCCGCAGATAAAGATTGGATTCCCGATATCGGGAAAATTCCCTGACCGCCCTCTGGGACATCAGGCGGAAGTCCGCGTGATTGTA
This sequence comes from uncultured Acetatifactor sp., assembly GCA_947630715.1. Classification (GTDB taxonomy): domain Bacteria; phylum Bacillota; class Clostridia; order Lachnospirales; family Lachnospiraceae; genus Acetatifactor. The sequence goes on along the minus strand of CANRIP010000005.1, from coordinate 81,030 downwards.
AACGGTCCGGATCCCCATCATTTTCATCAGACGGTAAAAGCACTGAGCGGTGGTGCGCTTAAAAAAGGTATCGGTGTTTCGCTTTTTTCTGACTCCATAAACAATATCGCAGCCCCCGTGATACTTGTCGATCATTTCTTCGATCACGGCCACGTCATCCTGTAAATCCGCGTCTATGGAGACGGTTACGTCGCACAGATCCATAGCGGTCAAAAGCCCCGCCGTCAACGCAAGCTGATGTCCCACGTTTCCCGCCAGTTTCACGCCCAGCACTCTCGAGGGATACTTTCCGTGTTCTTCCTCGATCAGCTCCCAGGTTCGATCCCTGCTTCCGTCATTGACGAACAAGACAAAACTGTCCCCGGAAATTTTTCCTTTCCCAATCAGATCCTCCAATACTTCCCTTAACGTCCGGGAGGCAATCTCCAGGGTTTCTTCCTCATTGTAACAGGGCACCACTATCGCAAGCTTATCCATACATTGTCCTCTGCCGCCGGATGCCGGCGCCATGGCCGCCGTCCGCGCCATAAAGTCTGTGCATTTGAATCACAAAGCACCACCCCTGACGGTGGTGCCAGCCATTGGAGAAAGGTTATTCCTCCCAGTTATGATATACCGCCTGGACATCATCGTCTTCATCCAGCATGTCCAGAGTCCGCTGAAGGTTTTTGATTGCTGTCTCGTCCGTCAGCTCCACATAATTCTGCGGAATCATGGTCACCTCCGCGCTGAGCATGGGAATTCCCGATTCCTCAAACGCCTTTCGCACCTGTTCAAAGCTGTCAGGATCGGTGAGAACCTCAAAGCTGTCCTCCTCCTCGTTAAAATCCTCCGCTCCCGCGTCCAGAGCCGCCATCATCAGTTCATCCGCTTCCAGATCGCATTCCTCTCTGTCGATGATAATCTGTCCCTTTTTATCGAACATGAAGGACACGCACCCAGGCGTACCCACATTCCCCTGCCCTTTGGAAAAGGCGCTTCGCACATTGGCCGCGGTCCTGTTTTTATTGTCCGTCAGGGCATCCACAATAATGGCAATGCCGTTGGGGCCGTACCCTTCGTAGGTGACATACTCATAATTCACGTTTCCCACGTCTCCGGCTGCCTTTTTGATGCCTCTTTCAATGGTATCGTTTGGCATGTTGTTTGCCTTCGCCTTTGCGATCACCGTGGCCAGCTTAAAATTGTTCGCGGGATCCGGGCCCCCTTCTTTCACGGCCACCGCGATCTCGCGCCCGATGATGGTAAAGATCTTCCCCTTTGCGGCATCGTTCTTTTCCTTTTTATGTTTGATGTTGGCAAATTTTGAATGTCCGGACATTTCCCATCCTCCCTGTATCTGTGTCTGTTTTTTCACCGGCTTTCATCATATCATTTTTCCGGATTTTCTTCAAGGGCTGTTTCCGCAGATGCCCCCGCCCTCTCTTTCTGGGGCTCCCCGCCGGGCAGCCTGGTGACCTGCACCTGCTGGATCATTTTGTCCTGTACCTTCAGGATCTTGAAATTATAGCCGCAGTAATCCACGTCAAACTGCTCATCCGGCTCCGGGATCCGATCCAGCCGGGAGATCAGGAAACCGTTTAAAGTTTCAAATTCCTCATCCGCAAAGGAGATGCCCAGCCGTTCTTCCAGTTCCTCCAGCCGGGTCATGCCGTCGGCCACATAAGTGTCCTCGTTCTTCTCCTCTATGAAGGAATCGCTTTCCTCATCATACTCGTCCATAATATTTCCAACGATTTCCTCCAGAATGTCCTCCATGGCCACAAGCCCGTCCGTCTGTCCATACTCGTCCACCACGATGACCATCTGCAGTTTTTCCGCCTGCATCATGCGGAACAGTTCGTCGATTTTCTTTGTCTGCGGGACGAAACTGGCTTCCCTGAGTAGCCCCTCCGCTTCTCTGAGGGGACAGTTCCTTCTGCCTTCTTCCGCGTAAAACCGCATGGCGTCCTTTAAATGCAGGATGCCGATAATGTGATCCAGGTTTTCCTCATAAACGGGATAACGGCTGTTGGTGCCGTCCAGGATCAGCTCCACCGCATCCTTTAATGCCGTCCCCGCGTCTATGCCGACGATGTGATTTCTATGGGTCATGATATCCTGGGCTTCCTTGTCGCCCAATTCAAAGATATTGGAGATCATCTGGGCTTCGCTGGCCTGTATGACCCCCTGCTCATGCCCCTCATTGATCATGCTGATGATTTCTTCCTCCGTCACGTCGCCCTCTCCGGCGGTTCCGTTTACGCCAAAGAGCCTCAGGATCCCTTGGGAAGTCGCCGCGGACAAAGCCGTAAAGGGATAAAAGATCTTCATCAGCGCCATGATGGGCGTGATGCAGGCGTAGGCCCACTTTTCCGGAGCCCTGGACGCGATTTTCCCGGGCAACAAAACCCCCAGCGTCAGGGTCAGATACAACAGAAACGCCGTAGCGGCCACGGCGGCGATTGCCGCCCACACCCCGGGAGGGAACCAGGCAAAATCCGTTCTGTTTTCCGTCAGTCTCCTAAGCCCCCGGGAGATATATTCCAAAAGCACCCCCAACTGCACCGCCCCGATGGTCACATTCACCAGCGTGGTCACCAACTGGGAAGTGTTCTGAAAAGTTCCCGGCGAATCCAGCAGTTTCAGCAGCTTTGCGGACTTTTTGTCCTTTTTCTCCTCAGCCCTCTCCCGGATATCCTTCTCATTTAAAGAATGGAGAGCGGCGCTGAACCCGTAAAAAAACACATCGATCAAAAGCAGAACAACAAACAAAATCATACTGGCAGTAGGCCCACTGTCATCGTCCATAGTAAAACAAATTTCCTCCCAAGTCAGGTTTGCTCCGATTTTACGGAACATTATCCTTAATATACCATTTCAGGCTGTATTCGTCAAGAACCGCCTGCGCCGTTTACGCCGCCTCTTATGTAGGCAGTTCCAGACTGATCATCAGCGCCCTGTTCACCTTCTGCATGATTTCCCCGTCCAGATGGCACACCTTATCCTTCAGCCGCTTTTTATCAATCGTCCGCAGTTGCTCCAACAGAACCACCGAATCCTTATCCATATCGTACAGCGCCGAATTCAGTTCAATATGGGTAGGCAGTTTCGCCTTGTTCATCTTGGATGTGATAGCCGCGCAGATCACCGTGGGGCTGTGCCGGTTTCCCACATCGTTCTGAATAATCAGCACAGGCCTGATCCCTCCCTGTTCCGAACCAATCACCGGCCGCAAATCCGCGTAATATACGTCTCCTCGTCTCATTTCTTCCTCTTTTCCGCTGCCGCACCCGGGCGGAGCCTGATCCATTTTTCTCTGAGGAAAAGTATTGCCGGCGGCGGAGAGATTAATCAACGATTTGCAAAAAACCGGTCTGCGGTTTCCGAAACACCCAGCATCAAAGCCACATCCGAAGCCATACAGGCATGCTCCCCCCATTGCGCGGCGGCCCGTCTGCCCGCCAGTTCATGGAGCCTCACCCCGGCTATGGAGGCCTGATAAGGCATCAGCCCCTGAGCCATTAGCCCCGCGATGGCCCCCGCCAGCACATCCCCCGTGCCCGCTGTGGCCATCCCGCTGTTTCCGCCCTCGCACAGACAGGCCGGACATTCCTCGGCGCATACCACTGTCACCGCGTCCTTGATCACCGCTGCGGCGTGAAACCTCCGGGAAAGCTCCTCGCCGTACGAGACGGGATTTTTCTTCAAATCTTCGATGCTAACCCCGGTGAGCCGCGACAACTCCCCCATATGAGGGGTGAGAACAATCCGTCTGCCCTGTCCGCCCTGCTTTGCCAGCGCATTCTGCAGCCGCATATGGCCGGCAAGCAGATTCAGGCCGTCGGCGTCCAGCAGGATCGGTTTCCCGCTGTCCTGTACCGCCATCTCCAGGCACCGGGCCGCCTCATCGCTTGCTCCGATGCCGGGGCCCAGGGCGATAACGTCCGCCCATTCCATCCCCTCCTTCAGATCCTCCGGCTGCCCCAGCAGCGCCTCCGGCACCGCGGTCTGAAGGATCTGCCGGTTTTCTTCCGGCGTAATCACCTTCACCATCCCTGCGCCCACGCGGTAACAGGCCCTTGCGGCAAGGGCCGCCGCTCCCGCCATGTTCCGGCTGCCCGCCGCCAGCAATACCTTCCCGAAGGTGCCCTTGTTTCCGTCCTTTGCCCGTCTCGGCAAAAGCTCCCTCTCCGTTTCGTCGCACAAGATCATTTCCGGAGGCACGTCAAAAAAGCCCGCCGGGGAAACGCCTATATCCGCCACTTTGATTTTTCCCGCATACTCACGGCCCGGGAAAAAACGCAGTCCCCGCTTGCAAAAGCCAAAGGTGACGGTTTCATCCACTCTAACCGCGCAGTTTCGGACGATTCCGGTGTCGGAATCGATCCCGCTGGGAAGATCCAGAGCGATCTTATATCCCCGGACGGCGTTAAAACGCGCAACCGCCTCCCTCGCTTTTCCCTCGATTTCTCTGGAAAGCCCGACGCCAAACAACGCGTCTATTACAACAGTATATTCCCCCCGGGAGGGTTTCGTGACGAATTCCACAGGCCAGTTTTCCAGAATCCGACGCTGGGTGTCCCACAGATCGGACGCCTTCCCGCTGTCCTCCACGCACCAGACCTCCGCCCCAAAGCCCTTTTCCGCCAGGAGCCTGGCAAGCGCCAGACCGTCCGCTCCGTTATTTCCCATCCCCGCCATCACCAGCGCGGTTTTTTTCTCCGCCTCTCTGCCGCGGCAGTATTCCGATACTGCCTCCCACGCCGCCAGGGCGGCGCGCTCCATCAAAACTATGGCGGGAATGCCGATCCGTTCCGTGGTATTGCCGTCATATCGTCTCATTTCCTCCGCCGTCACCAGATACTGCATGTCCCGCATTCCTTTCTTGTTCCGTCTCCGGCCCCGGTCCGGGCCGTAAGCTGTCCCCTGTTGCCGTGATCCCTTACAGGCCGCCCTCAGGCTTTGGCTCCCCCGCCGCGCCCCCATCCGCTGTCCCGCGGGAGCGCTCCTTTCTCGGGTCATACTGCATGTCAAACACATTCACCACGTCCGCGCCGAACACGTCGTGCATGTAGGCGTAGATTTCACGGTTCTTCTGCTCCATCTCCTGTTTCCGCACCAGACGTTTTTTCAGTTCGATCCGAACCGCCTTCACCCATTCGTCGGTTTTGCGGATTTCATCATCGTTTTCCTTCATGGTGTCATAACAGCAGTCCATCGTCATGAGCATCAACTGAAAATTCAGCCGCTCAATCTCCGCCGGCAGCTCCTTCAGTTCCTCCCTGTGGCTGTCCATTTTTCGGTTGCATTCCTCCACCAGCCTTTTATTCTGATCGATCTTTTTTTCCAGCGCCTTGTTCCCGCCGGCCTGATCCGCCTCGTCCACCATGGGAACGATCTCGCTCATCAGTTTCTTTTTCAGCTTGCGGATCTCGCCCAGCTCCGTGTTCAGCTTTCCCTGCCGTTTTAACAGATCGTTCAGTTGCTTTTCCATCCCCTTCACGGCGGACCTTGTGGAATCGTCCAGAAGCCGATACCATTTATTGTCCAGCGTGAGAATCGGCACGTTTTTTCCCTCCAGCGCCCGGCGGAACGCCTCCTGCCTGGAATTACCCGACTTGTTTTTCATGATTCCACTCCTGTCTGCCGCTTCTTTGCGGTCTTTTCCTGCTCCTGTTCATAACGGTTGATGCTGTATGAAAGTTTCATCAGGCTGTCCGACAGATGTACGTTCTCAACCTGAATTCTCTCCGGCAGATCCAGATCCACATGGGCGAAATTCCAGATTGCGCGGATGTCCGTCCCCACCAGACGTTTCGCCACGTTCAGAGCACTGGCCTTGGGGATGGTCAGCACGGCGATATCGATGTGGTTTTCCCGGATAAAGGTTTCCAGTTCCTCCATCGGCATGACCTTGACACCCCTCACCTGGCTGCCGATCAGCTCCGGGTTTTGATCGAACATTCCCCTGAACAGAAAGCCCCTGCGTTCAAAATTCATATAATTGCCAAGGGCTCTCCCCAGATTGCCGGCTCCGATGATGATAAACCGGTGCTGTCTGTCCAGCCCCAGGATCTTTCCGATTTCATCGTAAAGATATTCCACATTGTAACCGTAGCCCTGCTGTCCGAAACCGCCGAAATTGTTGAAATCCTGACGAATCTGAGAGGCAGTCGCCTGCATCAGCTCGCTGAGATCCTGCGATGAAATCCTCTCTATCCCCTCATCCTTAAGTTCCCCCAGATAACGGAAATATCTGGGCAGCCTGCCAATCACAGCCGGTGAAATCTCCTTTTCTTCCAAGACGGCACCTCCAGGCCGGCCGCTGACGGAAAAAATCCCCTTCAGCGGCCGCGCTTTTTCATTCTGTTATGTTCAGTGTAACAAACTGTTAAATTCTTGTCAATGAACGGAACGCTCCTATCCGGTCAGAGCTTTTCTCTTTGGTCGGAACGTTCCTATCCGGTCAGAGCTTTTCTCTTTGGTCGGAACGCTCATATTGTTTCAGGATGTTTCCAAAGATTACACAGACCGCAACGCCCATGCACCCCAAAATCAGCATGACAAGGGCGGCTCCGGAACCCTTTCCGGCTCCAAAGAGCGCCGTCATCATTCCCTCCGGGTCCGCCTGGGCCATCCATGGCTCGCACACCTGATCCACCAGAAACCCTCCTGCAAAAGTACCCAGGGGAATGGTAAAGAACTGCAGCGTGTTCCTGCAGGAATAGACCCGCCCCTGCATAGCGGGCGGAATCGTCTCCCGCAGAATCACGTCCAGATTGGCGTTCATCACGGGAACCACGGACCAGCCCAGGATTTGGGCCAGGCACCACAAAAGAGGCGTCCTGGCAAACGCCAGCAGAAAGTTCTCCGTTCCCAGAGAAAACAGCATGGTAAACACAATGACCCGGACGCGGTTTTTGGGCGCAGGAAGGACAGTCACCGCCAGACTGCCCGCCAGCGCCGCTATCCCGGCACAGGAAGTAACCAGTCCCAGCGCCGCCTTTCCGCCGTTTTCACGGGAGAGCACATAGGCCGGAAGCGCCGCGTCAAATGCGGACGCCACAAAATTGACCCCTGCGAGAAACAGGATCAGCCAAAGGATCAGCCCATTGTGGCGAAGATACGCAAGCCCCTCCTTTGCGTCCGATAAAACCCCTTTGTTCCCGTCTCTTTCGCCGCGGGCCGGCACAGGCGGAATCTGCACCCGGAAGGCCAGGGTGATAAAAGCCACGGCAAAGGTGGCAAGATCCACGCCGATGACCCCGTACATCCCCACGGCCCCGTAGAGAGCTGTGGCCAGGACAGGATGTAAAATCGTGACAAGAGAGCCGGAAAAGGACCGCAGCCCGCTGGTTCTCTGATACTGCTCCTTGGGGATTAACAGCGTCATCGCCACCTCACCGGCAGGCTGCTGAACCGTATTCATCAGGCCGCTCACCGCGTTTAACAGGTACAGAAATACCGGCGACAGCATATTGCCCGCAAGCAGCAGCAAAACCGCCGCCGAACAACAGGCGGCTGCCGCGTCGCAGACCAGCATCGTCCTCTTTTTGTCCCACCGGTCGGATAACGCGCCCGCAAAAATACTCATCAGCACATAGGGCGTGTAGGAACAGATGGACAAAAGCGCCGTATCCAGCGCCGATCCGGTCTTTTCATACAGCCACAGCGTCAGCGCGAAAGCAGTCATGGCGCTGCCAAGCTGTGACAGCGACTGGGTCAGCCACAGAAGAAAAAAGGGAGTCAGTTCCCTGTAACATTTATGTTTCATATTGACTTTGCTCCTTTGAGTTTTTTGATCATTCATACGCCAAAATCGCAAAGTCTGAGGATATGGGTCTGTAAAACCCCCTCACCGCTCCATACAGGATCCTCAAACTCTGCATGGAGCATCTGCAATCATTAATAACATCTTTTCCTCCCATCCGCCAAAGGGCGCAATCGATCCTATGATGTATATCGTCCGATTTCCCCCGCCGATCAAGACAAAAAATCCAAAAGCCGGGAGGAACTTAACCCCAAAAGCCCCGGAAAAGCTTAATACCAAAGCCTCGGGAAACTTAGCCCCCAAACACCGGGAAAGCTTAACCCCAAACCCCGGGGAACTTAGCCCCAAAACCCCGGGAAAGCTTGACAAGGGAATTGACACCGGCGGAAATTCCCAGTAAAATAGGGAGAGCGAAATTTGAGGATGCAAAAAACAGGAAGACAACGGGATCAGGGGATAAAAACATGATACTCACCTGCCAAAACATATCGAAAACGTTCCTGGAGGATCCGATTCTCCAAAACGTCAGCTTTCACATCGAAGACTCCGAAAAAGCCGCCCTGGTAGGCATCAACGGAGCCGGCAAAACCACTCTTTTACGAATGATTGTGGGGCAGTTGCAGCCGGACACAGGCTCCGTTACCATCGGCCACGGAAAAACCTTCGGTTATCTCGCCCAGGATGGGGCCGTAGATACCGCAAACACGATTTACAGGGAACTCCTTCAGGTAAAGCAGGAGCTTGTGGATCTGGAACAGCGGCTGCGCGGCTGCGAAACCGCCATGCAGACCGCCGATCCGGACGCCTTAAGCGATCTGATGCGCCAATATGACAATCTGACCCACGCTTTTGAAACGGCCGGCGGATATCTGTACCGCAGCGAGCTGATCGGCGTGTTAAAGGGGCTGGGGTTCTCCGAGGAAGAATTTGACAAACCCATTCATACCCTCTCCGGCGGTCAGAAAACCCGGGTGGCCCTGGGAAAGCTTCTGCTGCAAAAACCGGATCTGATTATTCTGGACGAGCCCACCAACCATCTGGATATGAATTCCATCCGATGGCTGGAGACTTATCTGTTAAATTACCGGGGCGCCGTTTTGCTAGTCTCTCATGACCGGTATTTTCTGGACAGAATCGTGACCAAGGTGATTGAGATCGACCGTTCGGCGGCCACTGTTTTTACCGGAAATTACTCGGATTATGCCGTCAAAAAGGAACTGTTGCGGGCCGCGGCCCGGAGCGCCTATGTCAATCAGCAGCGCCAGATCAAGCATGAGGAGGAAGTCATCGAAAAACTTCGCTCCTTCAATCGGGAAAAATCCATCAAACGGGCGGAAAGCCGGGAAAAAAGGCTGGATAAAATCCAGGTGCTGGAAAAGCCCTCCCAGGCGCGCACCGATATGAAACTGACCCTGACCCCCAACTGCCAAAGCGGGAACGATGTGCTGAGGGTGGAAAATCTTGGCAAATCCTTCGGCTCCCAGCTTCTGTTTGAACATATCAGCTTTGAAATCAGACGGGGGGAGCATGTGGCCATCATCGGCGACAACGGCACCGGGAAAACCACCTTATTAAAAATCCTGAACCGGCTGATTCCGCCGGACACGGGCGAATTTCGTCTGGGCTCCAACGTGGAGATCGGCTATTATGATCAGGAACATCATGTGCTGCACGGTGAAAAAACGCTGTTTGACGAAATTGCCGACGATTATCCGTCTCTCACCGGCACCCGGATCCGAAACATACTGGCCGCCTTTCTCTTTACCGGAGACGACGTGTTTAAAAAAATCGACGATTTAAGCGGCGGGGAGCGGGGCCGGGTTTCCCTGGCGAAACTGATGCTGGGGAACGCCAACTTCCTGATTCTGGACGAACCCACCAACCACCTGGACATGGTTTCCAGGGAAATCCTGGAGGACGCCCTGAACCAATACGAGGGCACCGTTTTGTATGTCTCCCATGACCGGTATTTTATCAACCGGACTGCGGGAAGGATTCTGGATCTGGCAAACCACCGCCTGACCGGCTACCTGGGAAATTACGATTATTACCTGGAAAAGCAAACCGAATCCGGCCCCTCCGCACCGTCCTCTAAAGAACGGGTTCCCTCCGGGCAGAGCGCCCCGGCGGCGTCCGAGAGCAAGCTGGACTGGAAAAGCCAAAAGGAAGAACAGGCCAAAATTCGGAAAAAAGAAAACGATCTGAAAAAATGCGAGGCGGAAATCGCCTCCTTGGAAACAAAGCTGAAGGAACTGGAACAGCAGATGTGCGACCCGGCCGTGGCCACGCAGCCCGATCAACTGGAACCCTTGGCCCGGGAACAGGCCGCCGTACAAAAAAAGCTGGACGCCCTTTACGAAACGTGGGAAGGCATGGCCCTGTAACGGCCCCGCCTTCCCACGTCTTTCGTCCTCAGCGGTTGATTCCGCCTCACGCTCCCAGGGTTTCAAAGGTATCCCGGATCGCCCGGATAAAGTCCAGGCTGTTCAAAATCACCGGATGCTCGCAGGTGGAGATCAGAGAAAGGCTCTTGGTCATTTTCCCGTCCTCAACGGTTTTGACGCAGGCCCGCTCCATTTTCTCCGCAAAGGCGGACAATTCCCGGTTTCCGTCCAGCTCTCCCCTCTTTTTTAACGCGCCCGTCCAGGCAAAGATGGTGGCGATGGAATTGGTGGAGGTTTCTTCCCCCTTCAGATGCTTATAATAATGCCTCTGCACCGTACCGTGGGCGGCCTCATATTCGTAAGCGCCGCTGGGCGAAACCAGGACGGAGGTCATCATGGAGAGATCCCCGTACGCCGTTGCCACCATATCGCTCATCACGTCTCCATCGTAATTCTTGCAGGCCCAGATAAAGCCTCCCTGGGAACGGATCACCCGCGCCACCGCGTCGTCGATCAGCGTGTAAAAATACTCGATCCCCAGCTTTTCAAAGGTTTCTTTGTACTCGGCGTCATAAATTTCCTGGAAAATATCCTTAAAGGTATGATCATATTTTTTGGAAATGGTGTCCTTGGTGGAAAACCAAAGATCCTGTTTTGTGTCCGCCGCATAGGAAAAACAGGAACGGGCAAAGCTTTTGATGGATTTTTCCGTATTATGGATCCCCTGGAGAATCCCCGGCCCGTCGAACTGATGGATGGGCTCCCGGATCTGCGTCCCGTCCTCCGCCGTATACACAAGCTCCGCCTTCCCGGGCCCGGGCACCTTGATCTCCGTGTTTTTATAAACGTCCCCGTAGGCATGACGGGCAATCGTGATCGGCTTGATCCAATTTCTCACATAGGGCACGATGCCCTTGACCAGAATGGGAGCCCGGAACACGGTGCCGTCCAGGATGGCCCGGATGGTGCCGTTGGGGCTTTTCCACATTTCCTTCAACTGATATTCCTGCATCCTGGCGGCGTTGGGCGTAATGGTGGCGCACTTCACCGCCACCTTGTATTTCAGCGTGGCGTTGGCGGAATCCACCGTTACCTGATCGTCGGTGGCGTTTCGGTTCTCCAGCCCCAGATCGTAATACTCTGTCTTCAGATCCACATAGGACAGAATCAGTTCCTCCTTGATCATCTGCCACAGGATCCTTGTCATTTCATCCCCGTCCATCTCCACAAGGGGAGTTGTCATTTTGATTTTTTCCATTCCGTCCTCTCCTTTTTCATATTGTTTTGGAAGTTTCTCCCTGGTCTTCCCGGCTTTCCTCCGGCCTGTCATAAGCCTCGTTCAAGCCGTTTCGCACCATATTCTCATAGGCGTTAATCATATGCTGATGGGCCAGCTCCTCCGCCAGCTCCGGGTTCCTATCCCGGATCGCCTCCATGATCCTTCTGTGTTCCTCGTTGGACTGATTGCCCCGGTTTTCCTGGGACAAGGTTTTTTTCCTCACCCGCAGCACATACTGGTGAAAATCCTTGAGCTGATGTTCCAGCATCTTGCTGTCGCAGGCTTCGTAGAGAATATCATGAAACCGGTTGTCCAACTGGGCAAGCTGCTCCCAGTGCCCTTTCTGAGCGTGGAATTCCGCCAGATACACATTTTCCTCCATCTCCTCCATCTGTTCGGGGGTGATGTGCTCCGTCGCCCAGCGGGCGCAGAGCCCCTCCAGCAGAGAACGGATCATATAAATATCCTTTACGTCCTTTTGGGTAATCCCCGTCACATACGCGCCCTTATTGGGGATAATCTGGATCAGCCCCTCCAGCTCCAACTGTCGGAAGGCCTCCCGAACGGGAGTGCGGCTTACCCCCATCTCCTCGCCGATGGTCATTTCCTTCAGTTCCTCATGTTCCGCATACTTGCCGTTTAGAATATCCTCTCTCAGCCGGTGAAACACCCGGCCGCGCAGGGAATACCGATCCGTGACCTCCTGTTTTACGTCATAATGCTCCATCTTTTTTCTCTCTTTCAGGCCCAGCCGTTACAAGGTGATATGTTTCTCCTGGCACACTCTCTCCACGCAGGCGACGATTTCCTCGTCGGTGAGCACCGTCACCCGTCCTCCCGCGTATTCGGCGTCCACCCATTCCTTAATGGCCTTCACCAGCTCGGACGTTTTGCTCACCTGACGCTCGTCCCTCAACTGATAATAGGTATTGAGCCAGTGGGCGATGCCCGCAAGGCCGGAAGTGTTGGACACGGCGCACCGTACCGGGCGGTTCAAAAACTTATCCGTGTCAAAAATATTATAGATTTCCTCGTTTTTCAAAAGGCCGTCCGCGTGAATGCCGGCCCTGGTCACATTAAAGTTCTTTCCCACAAAGGGAGTCCTGGGCGGGATCTGATATCCGATTTCCTTTTCGTAATATTCCGCCAGCTCCGTAATCACGGTGGTATCCATGCCGTTTAAATCCCCCTTTAACTGAGCGTACTCAAACACCATGGCTTCCAGGGGCGTATTGCCCGTCCGTTCCCCGATGCCAAACAGGGACGTGTTGATGCCGGAACAGCCGTAGAGCCACGCCGTGGTGGAATTGCTGACAGCCTTGTAAAAATCGTTGTGCCCGTGCCACTCGATCAATTCATGGGGAACGCCGGCATGGGTATACAGCGCATAAATGATTCCCTGTACGCTTCTGGGAATGACGGCGCCGGGATAGTTGACCCCGTATCCCATCGTGTCGCAGGCCCTCACCTTAATGGGAATCTGGTACTCCTCCATCAATTTCATCAGCTCCAGGCAAAAGGGAACCACATAGCCGTAGATATCCGCCCTTGTGATATCCTCCAGATGGCAGCGGGGGCTGATCCCTTCCTCCAGACAGTCCCGGATCACGCTCAGATAATGATCCATCGCCTGCCGCCGGGTCATTTTCAGTTTCAGGAAGATATGGTAATCCGAACAGCTCACAAGGATTCCCGTCTCCTTCATCCCGATTTCCTTCACCAGCTTAAAGTCCTCCTTGCTGGCCCGGATCCAGCTTGTCACCTCCGGATAGGCGTATCCCCGCTCCATGCACTTGTACACGGCGTCCCTGTCCTTTTTGCTGTAAAGGAAAAATTCGCTGGCGCGGATCATTCCGTTGGGCCCTCCCAGCTTGTGCAGATAGTCATAAATGGTGACGATCTGCTCCGTGGTATAGGGCGCTCTGGACTGCTGTCCGTCCCGGAAGGTGGTGTCCGTGATCCAGATTTCCTTCGGCATGTTGTGAGGCACGATCCTGTCGTTAAAAGGGATCTTCGGGATCTCAGAATAGGGAAACATATTCCGGAACACATTGGGTTTTTCCACATCGTCCAGTATGTACATATGTTCTTCTATCTGAAGAAGATTGTTTTTCGGGTTCATCGTGACCGGACGATTCTGAAAAGTGTCATTTTCTCTCATATCGGCTCCGTCTCCTTCTCATTCTCAGCATCAAGCTCATACCCATAACAACTTGGCTCGTATCATTGTATACAATCATACGAGCCCTGTCAAGTCCTTTCTCTGTTTCCCGTATCCAAAAACCTCATAAAACTTTGGAAAACCCTATTCCAGCAGCCGTCTGACATTGACCATGCCCCATCCCTGCTGGTTCCAGGGCGCCCCCAGATCCGTGGCGGTATACTGCAATTTCCGCTTACATTCCTCATTGTTCATGGCGGGATATTTCCGCAGCGCCAGCGCCGCCGCCGCGGACACAATGGGCGTGGACATGGACGTGCCGCTTTTCGCCATATAGGGGTTGAGCCAGCGGCCGTGGAACCGGTAACAGTTTCCGCAGCAGGAAATAATGTCCGTCCCCGGAGCCACCAGATCGGGCTTGCGCACGGCTGACCTGGGATCCCCCCTTCCGGAGCAGATCTCGCACCTCCATAATGACCCCGCGTGATAGTTCCCATCATGGCAGCCCACGGTCACCACCATGGAATCGCCGCCCACGGAGGATACGGTGCCGTCCCCGGGCCCCTTGTTGCCTGCGGCGCAGACCACAAGCATGCCCCGGTTCCACAACTGTTTCAGCTTTTCCTTCATGGCCCGTTCCTTCTGTTCGTCTTCCAGATCGCCGATGCCTACGGAGATATTTAGGATCCTGATGGAATATCTCTCCTGAAGTCCCATGATCCAGTCAAGCCCCTTCAGCATGGTTTCAGCGGCCCCGTCTCCCTGCCCGTCCAGCACCTTCCCCACCACAAGCCTTGCTCCGGGCGCGATCCCCCGGTATCTTCCCCCGGAAAGCGCGCCGCTGCCGCAGAGGATCCCGGCCACATGGGTGCCGTGCCCGTTATCGTCATAAGCGGCGGTTCCATGTCGGTCCGGGGAACCGTTCCCGCTCACAAAATCTCTGAAACACAGGATTCTGCCCTCCAGATCGGGATGGGGCGCGACCCCGGTGTCCAGCATGGCCACTACAATTCCATCGCCCCCTTTTGCCGCCGTATCTCCATAATCTTCGACCTGTTTTCTCACTCTCTGCATAATAGAAAACGCCCCGGCATATACTATACCGTTTCTTTATAGTATGCCGCAGCGTTCCATTGGTTCTGATTTCCGTTTCAGACGGGGTTTTTGTGTTTCAAGCAGGTTTTTTTGTTTCAGGCGGGGTTCTGATTTCCGTTTCAAGCAGTTTTTTGTTTCAGACGGAGTTTTTTGTTTCAAGCAGTTTTTTCAGGCGGGGGTTCTGATTCCCGTTTCAGGCAAGTTTTTTGTTTTAAGCGGGATTTTTCTTTTTGCTCAGGCTCACCAGCCAAACCACCAACAGAAGGAAGGTGGCAAACATAGATCCGAAGTAAGCGATTCCTATGGGCCCTGAGGTTTTGATCCCCTCCACATTGGCGTACATTTTTCCATGGGAAAAATAGGCGTCCGTAGTGCGTCCCGGCTGGTAGGAATAGGAGTCGTGGGCGTTCTTCAGCTTATAGTCCACGCCGTCATAGCTGACATACACTTCGTATTCCTCGTAGCTTGTGCCCTTGATCTTCACATGCTTGGTTTCAGAGCTGATCACGATAGCTTTCACCAGCTCGTAATCCACCTCCTGATTTCTCATGGCAACATTCATCACAATCGTAACGATTAGAAAGACCAGCGTTGCCAGCCCCAGCCATAACGACTTATGAGATTTTTTCGGTTTCAATTTCCTTGATTCCCCCCTCTTTTTCTTTGTCTTTCATCAAAAGGAGAACCACAATTCCGATCGTGTAAACAACGGTTACCGCCAGTCCTCCCTCCAGTCCAAATTCACCTCCGTTGATCAGCTCCTTCCCGTCCGTCATTGCCGACTGAAGGATGCTGCACTGCATTTCCATCCCGCTGACCTTGATCCCGTAAAAATTACCCTGTACCAGATTCCACATGGTATGAAAGGCCGCGACTCCCCAGATATTCCCCCGTCTCAGGAAATACAGGGACGCGAACACGCCAAACAGCACAAGATTCACAAAGGCCAGGACGGAGATTCCGCTGTTGGCAAGGTGCAGTGCGCCAAAAATCAGAGAATTGGCCAGAATCCCCACCACAATCGGATAACGTCTTGCCATGGAGATCATAAAATATCCCCGGCAGAGAACTTCCTCGGACATTCCCTGGATCATAAAGCCCAGCACAAACAGGAGAAAAAACCCCGCCGAGAAAGTGGGCGAAAGCCCCTCCAGCCGAAGGGCTCCTGTGGCCACGCAGATCCCCACCGCAGCGGAAAAGGCGGCGAATCCTCCCGCCAATCCCACCAGGTACTCCGGAACAATTCCCTTTTTGGTAAAGCCCAGCGTCCTGAAAGGCCGTTTCTGAAAGATCCGGCAGGAAAGAAATACCGCCCCGATCATAAACGCCGTCACAAAAAGCTGCAGCAGCATAATCACCGGATCCGAAGTCATCATTTGGGCGGATAATTCCTGAAATCCGTCCACATCGCCCTCCCTCAGAAACTCCAGACCGCCCGCGGCGAAAATGCGAAGGTAACATCCCACAATCAGGCAGATTCCTTCCAGACAGTTCGCCACCCAGAATACCGCAAAAAAGACCAGGATTTCCATTCCCCAGTGCATACCCTTTTGTCTGGAGGCAGCCTCTTTCGCCATTTCCGGCTTTTCCAGTGTAATCAATCGACTCATCCTTTCCTCCTAACGTCCGCCTGTGGTTTCGGTTCCTCTGCGCGGGAGCGGGGCCCTTTCCAGGACAGGACGAACAAAAGGATCCCCCCGCCCATCAGCGCTGCGGCAATTCCGTATTGTACCGGTTTGTGCGGAGCAAAACCGGATGTTTGGATCGGTGCGGCCTCGGCCTCCGGCATTTCCACGCTTACCTCCACAGGTTCCCCGGCCAGAGCGCCCGTGGGGCAGAAACAGATCTGAGAAAGGGAGTTTGTGGAAAAGCGCAGGGTTTCCACGCCGTCCTCCGCCGCCAGTATGGACGGGATTTCCTCCAACTGTCCATTGCGGTCCAGCCCGAAAATCCGGACTTCACGCCCTTTCAGGGAATCCGGAACGGGGAACGCTACGCTGAGCATCTGCCGCCCCAGTTTTTTGATAGGGATATTGCTGTTATCCGTCAACTGCATATCATAAAGCAGGGTCCCTTCCGGCAGGCTGCTCCCATAGATCCGCTGAAACGCTTTTTCCATATCGGCCCTGTCGCCGCTTTCCGCCACCGTCAAAACATAGCTGCGGGACGCTCCGTCCAACACCGCGCTGATTCCCTCGGGGCCATCCACCGTAACGCCCTTTTCCACCGCCTGGCCGTCCGGTTCCGGGTTCCTGTATGGTTCATTGGACAACCTGGTTGCGGACACCTCATAGGTATGCTCCGGCTCTCTTAAGGCATAATCCGCGTCCATTCCCTCAAGCGCCCTCAGGCCGACTTCCTGTACCGTGGACGGAACCTTGATCGTCTCTGCCCCGCAGTTGAAAAAGGCTCTGTCCTTTATCTGCCTGAGGCCCACATTCAGCCGGATATCCGTAAGCCCCGTACAATCTTCAAAGGCCCCTTCCCCGATCACCTGAAGGCTGTCGGGCATGGTCACGGATTTGATTTCCTCATGCCCCAGAAACGCCTCCCCGGCAATGACCCGGACCCCTTCCGGCAAAACCACCCTGGCCGTATCGTTTCCCCGATATGCCACCAACACGCCGCCGCTGATCAGGAAATCCCCCTCTCCCGCGCCGCCGCTTTGAAAATCACTGAGCCACCCGGTATAGGAAAAAGCCCGGGGTTCCACCAGCATAACCGTATCCGGCAGCTCCAGCTCCCTGAGATCATCACAGTGATAAAACGCTCCGTAGGAAATGGTTTCCAGGCCGTCCGGCATCGTGATGCTGCGCAGCGAGCTTCTGGCAAACGCAAACTGTCCGATTTCCCTGACCCCTTCGGGCAGCGTCAGATCCTCAAGCTCCCCGTCCCGGTAATACGCCTGATCCGCTATCACGGTCCCGTCCACCAGGGTATATTTTGCCGGACCGTTCTCCCCGGTCTCCCCGTTGAAATCTTCCACAGGAGGCTGCGTCACGGCCGGCGCCGGATTTTGCCCGTCATATACTTGCAGGGCGGAACCGTCGATAAAAATCACCGCCCTGTTCCCTACAATCCTGGAAGAACCGATTTCCTCTCCCGGCACCGCATCCGGTGCGGGCGTATAGGTCGGCTCCGGTGCTTCTGTCGGCTCCGGCTCCTTTGTCGGCTCCGGCTCCTTTGTCTGCTCCGGGTCCGCATACCCCGGCACGTCCTGATATTCCGCCGTTTCCTTCTGTTTCTCATAAAAGGCGGCCGCAAACAGATCCGCCGCGCTCCCCTTGTCGCAGTGAATGGTGAGCTGGTAGCAGCCGTCAAAAGCCGTCTCATGAATGGAGGTGGTTTCGGACGGGATGGAAATGTCCTTCAACTGGACGCAGTTTCCGAACGCCTGAACGCCGATAGAGGTTACATTGGACGGAATGGTCATCTGTTCCAGGCCGCTGCATCCCGCAAACGCATAGTCCCCCACCATGGTCAGTCCTCTGCCAAGCACCACCGTATCCAGATGCTCACAGCCCCAAAACGCGTAAGGGTCAATCCGTTTGACCGAATTGGGGATGACCACCAGCTCCACATTGGTATTGTCCTCGAAGGCCCCTTCTCCGATCACTTCCACCGTATCGGGAATAGACACGTTTTTTTCCGTGCCTCTGTACTTTACAAGAGTGCTTCCCTCCATTTTAAAATCGGAAACAGGCGACGAGGCCGCGTCTGCTTCCGATATGGGAAGCTGCATCATGATCAACGCCAGAATCACCAGGATGACGCCGGACAGCCGTTTCCCTTTTTTCATCATAACCTTCTTCTCGGGCCGTTTTTGTCACGGCCCGCCCAATCTATTTTCCGGTTCTGACTTTCACCTTTTGTTTTTTCTTATTGTCCGGCGTATCCTTCTGCATAAAGAATACAAAGGACAGGCAGGCAAGAGCGATGGCGAGGAACCATTTCGGGTGCAGGAAATCTCCCGTCTTGGGCGTCTCGTCCGATACCAGTCCGGAGGAAAGATTCCCCAGATCCACATAAATGACATAGGGTGAAAAATGCTCCGCCGTAAAGGTCACGCAGGATACGCCCTGAATCGTGGTAAATTTAGCGGACAGGCGGTCCAGCCGTTCGTTCACCACTCCGGCCACTCTGTTATTGCCCGCGTAGGCGATCAGAGAATCCGGCAGAGGCAGCGTAATGCTGACCGAAAGCCCCGTAGTATCCGTAATCTTATTGGTTCCCGTGGAATCATACAGCGAAATGTCCATGGGGAAGTATTTGATATTCTCCAGGTTGTCACCGTACTCCGCCATCAAAGCGCGCAGCGCTGCTTCCGTGGCCTCCGCGGATTCCGAAATCTTAACCGTGAAATCGTCGGAGGATCCGTTGACGGTAACCGACACGACGCCCGTATTGGAAAGACCGTTTTTGTCGATCACCACCGTGGTGCCGCCATCCGAGGTATTTTGCAGCGTACCGTTGGGCCTTCTGTTATTGTTTCCGCTGCCCGTGCTGCCGGACCCGGAACCGCCGCCGGAGGACGCCGCCTTATAATGGGCCGTCACCGTCACATCCTTTGCCGGCATGGTGATGACGGATGCGGACAAAACCGTGCTTGCGATCTTGACATCCGAAGGACTGACGGACCAGTAATCGAACGCCTGACCGCTGGCGGGATCGTTGGCGATGATCACCGGCTGCGCTCCCGCCAGATAACTGCCGGAACCGCTGCCGTTTTGAACCGTCAGGGTGTAAAACGTATTGCTGCCTGTTCCCGGAGTGCCTGAGGCGCCAGGAGTGCCAGAGGCGCCGGGAGTGCCTGAGGCGCCAGGGGTTCCCGATGCGCCGGGAGTCCCAGAGGCTCCCGGGGTGCCAGATGCGCCAGGGGTTCCCGACGCGCCCGGAGTGCCCGACGTTCCCGGGGACTCGGAACCGTCCGTCCCATCGTCTTCACCCGACTGCGCCAGCCGGTACCGGGCCAGCAAGGTCATATCCGCCTGCACATTGGCAAGGGAGGTGACAAAGGAACCGTCGCCGCCGGACAATACCCACCCCAGGAAAATATAACCGCTTTTCACAGGATTCTGAGGCACTACGGCGGAACCGCCCTTTTCCACGGTCTGCCTGCTCAGCTCCCGGCCGTCATCGTCCTGAAAAATCACCGTGTATTTCACCGCCGCGTTCTGCACAAACTGCGCATAGGTGTCCACAGGCCCCGTTACCGCCTGCCAGGTATCCGGCAGCCATCCGTCGAAGGTATAACCCTCCTTTAACGCCTCCGGAGGCAGCTCCGGCTCCACGGCGCTCTGTCCTACCTGCACCTCCTGGGTGTCGCCGATCTGATGGGCCACCCTGTCGTCGTCATAGTAATAGAAATTCACTTTGTAATAGATTTCCGGCGCCTGATTGGAATACTGAAGATCATTCTGGATCGCAAACTGCTGCGCCATGCTGTCTTCTTCGCAGATAATCATCAGGGAGCCGTCGTCAAAATGAGGAGCCACATTGCCCCCTTCCGCATCGCTGAAGGATTTCTCCGTCACGTTGACGTATTTTCCCGGAATCGTCAGAATTTCCACGCTGCTGTTCTGGAACGCGCTGGTTTCGATTCTTCCGCTGTCCATTGTCCTGGGAAGGGTGACGATGGCAAGGTGGGAAGTGTCCGCAAACGCTTTCTCAGGCACTACGCTGATCCTGGAGTTCCCCAGATCCACCTGAAGCACCTGCGTCCCCATAAACGCTTCCGGATACACCTGTGAAATGCCCTCCGTCTCCTTGGCCAAAACCACCGAGCTCTTTCTTCCCTCCAGCAGTTCTACCAGCTTATCCTTTGCGCCGGAGCCGTCCAGTTCATACACAATGCCGCCGTCGCAGACAAAATAGGGGCCGCCTCCGAAACTGACATTGGCCAGCGAGGAACATCCCGCAAAGGGACGGGTTCCCAGCTTTTCCACCGTTCCGGGCAGATTGACGATGCTGAGCTTACTGCATCCCTCAAACGCGTGAGTGCCGATGGACGTGGTGGAATCGGTCAGATCGATCTGTACCAGGTTCTTGTGCCCCTTAAAGGCGTAATCGTCTATTTCCTGCAAACTGGCAGCCGTAATTTTCTTATCTCCCGCCGTCAGCTCCTCCTGTTCCTTTTCCACGAACAGATTTTCCTTAAAGCTTTCGATTCCTTCCGGGAGCACCAGATTCAGCGCGGCATCGATGGCCGCTTGTTCGTTGGTTGTGAGAATCTCCCGGCCGGGGGCCGCCAAATTCGCTTTATACTTGGTGAGCGCGGAGGACATGGCCGCGGCCTGTTCCTCCGTCAGATACTTGTAAGTGGAGGTATTATAATCCACAAGTCCGGACAGCGTGGGATAATCGATCAGCTCATTTTCATCTTTCACCGGATTATACTGCACCTTCAAATGGGAAGGCCAGCCGCTGTAATAGGTGATATAGGTGGTAGGCTGATCGCCGTTGTCGATGGTTTCCTCCCTGCGCATCGCATAGTCAAAGGGCTCCGAGCTGTAAGAGATCGGCCCCACAAAGTTCAGCTCGGGCTGTTCCTCCAAAACATCACCGCAGATTTTCTCCTGCGTCAAAAAGGCATGGGCTCCGATGGTCAGCTCGCTGTTCGGATTGTTAAAAAATACCCACTTCAGGTTATGGCATCCCTTGAAAGCCTCCGGATCAATCCGGAGAATCGAGGAGGGAATCGTAATGCTGGTCAGCTCGCACTTGTTCTGGAACGTCTTGGTATCGATCACGCTGATATGGTTGGGCCCGATGGTTTCCGGCAGGGTCACCGTCTCCGGCAGCTTGGGATTGCCGTCTCCGCTGCCGCAGTAAACCAGATTGTCGTCATCGTCCACCCGGTATACAATCTTTCGTCCCCCATCTTCCGTGATGGTTAATTCATAGACGTCCTTTTGCAGAGCGTTATCAAAATAGCTGTACGCCACCTGATTGTCCGTTGCGGTCTTATGCAGCGCCCCGTCCTTGGGCCCCTTAAAGTAAAAGGTAGGCAGCACCTGGCTTTTAAACATCTCAAAGGTGCAACTGTCCGCCTTAAAATTAACCAGATTATTGGAAACCTCGATATACTCCAAGGAACTGCAGTTTTCAAAGGTGGAAAGAGGAATTTCCTCCGTAAACTGGCTCTTAAAGCAGATATTCCTCAGGCTGGAGCAGTTTCGGAACACTCTCGCTCCCAGGCTGTTCAACAGCCCGTTTTCCTCGGTGCCGTCCGGGCCTATGACCCCCATCCCAAAGGTGGTCAGGGATTCGCAGTTTTCAAAGGCGGAATTGCCGATCCGGCTCACCTGGTTGGGTACGGTAAAGGATCCCAGTGCCCGGCAATAATAAAAAGCATAGTCGCCGATCACCTTCACCTGGGAATGTACGTCGATGTCCGCGCGGCTCATATTGATACACTGAGCAAACGCGCCCACACCGATGGTATTCAGGCCGTTGTTCAGGCGGATGCTGCTTAAGTTGGTGCAGCCGTAAAAGGCGTAATCGCCGATGCCGCTCAGCTCGTCGCCCACCTTCAGGGTTACGATATTGCCGGCCTGGGCAAAACAGCCCGCGGTATCCTTGTTGGAAAAGTCCACCGTGCCGGCCACCTCCCAGCCCGATCCGTCCGATTTCTCACTCAGATACTGGTTGCCGATATAGCGGACCGCAATGTTTTTAATCCACTGATCGTCCGTCAGGGTGGTCTGGATGGGGTGCTCATGGTTTATGTCGGAATCCTCATTATAGTAATAAAAATCCTTCAGATCCCGTTCCGTGCCGGGATTTCCGGCCTCGTAAAACCATTCGTTTAACCTATCGTAATCGCAGGGATAATAATAGGATACGGTGTGCATCAGCGGAACGGTTTTGTCTTCGTCCTGCCATTTCGGCTCGCCGGTGACTTCATCCGTCTGCTGCTCCTGTCTGTCCTCCTTATAGTAAAGGAAATTGCCCTTTTTATTGATGGCGGTATATCCGTTCCCGGTTCCCAGGTTACCGGTTCTTCTGGCGTAGGCGTTTACGGTGTTGGGAATCTCCAGCTCTCCGTTAGGCAGGGAGCCGTCCTTATCATAGCCCAGGATCACGGCCACGTTGTTGCCGGAGCCCTGGGGCTGCACATAAGCGAACTGGAACGTTCCGTCTCCGGTGGTATAGATCATTTCTCCCTTCTGCACCTCCGGGATACCGCTGACATCCTTCCCCATGTTCTTTTCCAGGGTGCCCCAGTCCACGTCATTGGCGGTTGTGCTCTGGGCTTTCAGCCCGTCCGTGGGAATCGCCGCCACGGCGATGGCGGACGCAAGGAACAGCGCTCCCAGCGTTTTCCGGACGGATCTCTTTAACCGTCTGCCCGTCTTCGGTTTCTCCCTCTTGCCTGTCTTTTTCATTTCCGTACCAGCCATTGTTCTACTCCTTTGCGACTTTTTTCGCCACTACCACAAAACGTCCGTTTTTTTCTTCATAATCGCAGGTGGACAGGGTCAGCAGTTGATCGCCGTACCGGGCCGTTACGCCCGTATCGTACAGGGACATATTCGCCATCTCCTGCATGTTGGACTCAAATTCCTGTTCACTGTTTGCGTCAATAAACTGATAATACTTGAATGCTATTTCTTCCTGGCTGAACACATGGGAACGGAACACATACATAACCTCCCATTCCGCTTCCTCATAGATCGTGTCAAACTCTATGACGGGATGTTTCTCCCAGTAAGCCTTTTTTTCATAATTTTCAAGCCCCGCAAACATCCTGCCGCTTCGCATGTGATGTCCGTACAGGATCAGGTTCATGCTGGGCTTTTGAATGTCGCAGTCCTTATCCAGAAAAATCGATCCGTTCCTGTCATATTCCCCCTCTGTATTATGGGTGAGATAATACTCGTTGTCGTCAGTCTGCATGACAGGGTAATCTATATTTGTATCGTCAATTTGAATCCAGCCGATTAGCCCTTCGTACTGATTTAATAAATTTTTAAATTTCTCCAGCACTTCTCCGGGCGCCTGCTTTTCGTCCAGCGTAAACTGCGCCGTGGGAACCGGCGTCTCCCCGTAGGTTTCCGCCTCCTCGTCCTCCAGACGCTTGCTCAACTGGTCATAGGCGCTGTCCGAATGTTTGGCATGCCAGGAATAAATTCCCAGATACCCCAGGCAGACCGCCGCCGCCAGACTAAAGGCAAGCACGGAAATCCTTCGGCGCCTTTCCCGCTTTTCCAGCTCTGCGCGGGCGTACGCCTCCAGTTTCTTTCCGCTTCTGCCGGAGGCGTCCAGGATGTATTCCTC
Source organism: uncultured Acetatifactor sp. (assembly GCA_947630715.1). Lineage (GTDB taxonomy): Bacteria > Bacillota > Clostridia > Lachnospirales > Lachnospiraceae > Acetatifactor. The sequence goes on along the minus strand of CANRIP010000005.1, from coordinate 57,079 downwards.
CACTTCCTCCAGAAAGTCCTCTCCCAGCAGAGTGAAAAATTTATATTTCCCGTCTTTTAAATCCCGTTTCAGCCTTTCTAGCTGCCTGCGGTCCGTCAGATCGGTTTCCCTGCGAAGCCGATCCATGATCTGCTTATCATGTACGGCTCTGGCATAATCCACCTTTGTCCGAAAATGCCGGCCCTCCACTGTGTAGTCAGTCTGCGTCATAATCCGTCAAAACCTTCCCACAGTCATACTATCACAAACTCCTTCTTTCTTCAAGCGTTTTCAGGTTTTTTGGGGGTTCCCTGCGCCCGGATAAATTTATGCGGCCCCATGAAACATTGACAGGCAGCGGCGCATACAATAAACCATAAATAATCCATGGAGGATATCATTATGAGCGATTTGACTGCTACCAACTGCGGATGCAACGATTCCTGCAACGGCGTAAACACCGCTAACAGCAACGGAGGATGCTCTAGCTGGATCTGGATTCTGATCCTGCTGTTCTTCCTCAACGGCAATGGGTTCGGCAGAAGCGGCAACGGCTGCGGCTGTGGCTGCAACAACGGCATCAGCCTGTTCAACAACGGCGGAAGCTGCTGTGACTGGCTGATCATCATCCTTCTGCTCTCCAGTGTCTGCGGCGGCAACGGCTGCGGCTGCAACAACTAAAGCCCATCTGTATGCTCTCCGTCAGGCGGGTCCCTCGGGACCCGCCGGGCGGCGGGCCAAAACGGACAAACATAAGTTCAGATACAAAATCATAGGATAAAACAGCCAGGCCGTGAACGTCCGGCAGGAAGGGTTTGATTTGCCATGGTGGAAAAAGGAAAGGAAACAGTCGCGGCATTCGACAAAACACTGACCAACAATCATATTCAGATGATGAAGGTATTCCTCTCCTACCTTGCCCCGGAGCAGCAAAACGGCCTTGCGGTCTATATCAAGCTGTCCGAGTTTCGATATGCCCTCCGGCGGGCCCGGGATTTCCCCAACGCCCCCGTCTTTTCAGACCGTTCCCCCATCCTGACCCCCGCCTTTTTTCAAGCCATGGGCTCCGGCGAAGGAAATCTGGACGGGGTGGTTTCGCTTCTGGATGAGCTGATGCCCTTTGGAACCTCCGAAGAATGCGCACGGATCCAAAGCATGAAAAACTTACTGACAAGCTTTGGACGCATCCGGGAAATCATGGCCATGGCGGATCTGTTCAAGGAGATGTTTCCGGAAGGGATGGGGCCCTTCACAGACGCCGGAACCGCTTCCCCGGGATCGGACGGGCCGGGATTGGGCGGCGTTTCGGGGATGCCGGATGCGGACGCGATCCTTCAGATGCTCCAGATGTTTCAGAATTTCCGGCCGGAGGACGGTTCCTAAGCCGCCACACCCGGCAAAGCCCCGCCTGACACAAACTTGTTATGCGCCGATAAACAGCGCAGATTGGAGATGAAAATGGAAGATCAGAACAGACCCGCCTGGATGGATGACCCGCTTGTAAAGGACATTCCGGAGAAAAAACTGGAATTTTTAAAACAAGTCTTTGCGGAAAGCCAGGGAAAAAGCAGACAGGCGCTGATGGCCTCCCTCCTTCCCCTGATGAACAGGGCCAGACAGGAAAAACTGTCCTTCACTCCCCAGGAAATGGGAGCCGCCGTGGCCGCCATCCGCAGCCACAGCAGCGAGGAGGAACAAAAGCAGATCGACAACATTCTGCAAAAGGCAAAAGAAATTCCCAGATAATTTCCGGGAAGCCAAACGGCTCCGAAGACCGGGGGATCCCCGTCTTCAGAGCCGTCTCCTTGGACGTTTCCAGATATCCGTCACCTGTGATGTTTGTTTTTTATTTGACCACAAAATTGACCAGCCGTCCGGGAACATAGATTTCCTTTACCACGGTCCCGCTCAGCTTATCTCCCAGGGCCTGTCTGGCCGCCTGGAGCACCTGTTCCTTTTCCTCATCCTTTTGAACCACAACCGCCGCCCGCATTTTCCCGTTGACTTGGACGCCGATTTCCACCGTGCTTTCCTGGGTTTTTTCTTCGTCATACTCCGGCCAGGAAGTCTGGTACAGCCTGCCCTCAAACCCGGCGGTCTGCCATAATTCTTCGGTGATGTGGGGCGCCACGGGATTTAACAGGGTCAGCAGCGTTTTGTACTCTCCCCGGGTGACCCCGTTCTTTTTATAAAAATCGTTGAGCAGAGACATCATAGCCGCGATGGCGGTATTGTATTTCAGGTTTTCGTAATCCGAGGACACTTTCTTGATGGTCTGGTGCATTCTGGTTTCCAGATCCTTGCTGTACCCTTCCTCCTGGGTGAGAATATCCTGCAGTTTCCATACCCTCTCCAGGAATCTTCTGCATCCCTTGACTCCGTCCTCGCTCCAGGACGCGCTCAGATCAAACGCGCCGATAAACATTTCATAGGTGCGCAGCGTATCCGCGCCGTAATCCCGGACAATATCATCCGGATTGACCACGTTCCCCCTGGATTTTGACATCTTCTCGCCGTTGGAGCCCAGAATCATGCCGTGGCTGGTGCGCTTTTGATAAGGCTCCGGGCAGGGCACATATCCCTGGTCGTACAAAAACCGGTGCCAGAACCTGGAATACAAAAGGTGCAGGGTGGTATGCTCCATTCCCCCGTTGTACCAGTCCACAGGCAGCCAGTATTCCAGCGCCTCCCTGCTGGCAAGCGCCTCTTTGTTGTGAGGATCCGTGTAACGGAGGAAATACCAGGAAGACCCGGCCCACTGGGGCATGGTATCGGTCTCCCTCTTAGCCGGTCCCTTACAGCAGGGGCAGGTGGTGTTCACCCATTCCTCCATGGCCGCAAGAGGGGATTCCCCGTTATCCGTGGGTTCATAGCTCTCCACCTCCGGAAGCATCAGGGGCAGTTCGCTCTCGTCGATTGGCACATAGCCGCATTTGGGGCAATGGACAATGGGAATCGGCTCTCCCCAGTAACGCTGTCTGGAAAACACCCAGTCTCTGAGTTTAAAATTGGTTTTGCTGTGGCCGATCCCCTTTTCCTCCAGATATTCCGTGATCTTCTTCTTGGCTTCCTCCACGGAAAGGCCGTCGAGGAAACCGGAATGAACCAGGGTGCCTGTGGCCACGTCGGTATAAACCTGCTCCTGTACGCTCACAGGGCTGCCGGCCACCACCTCAATGATCGGCAGATGAAATTTCTTGGCAAAATCCCAGTCCCTTTCATCGTGGGCGGGAACCGCCATAATTGCGCCGGTTCCGTATGTCATCAGCACATAATCGGAAACCCAGATCGGAATTTCGCTGCCGTTAACGGGGTTTGTGGCCGTCAGTCCCTGGATCTGTACGCCCGTTTTGTCCTTGGCTAATTCCGTCCGCTCAAAATCGGATTTTCTGGCGGCCTGTTCCCGGTACTCCGCCAACTGGCTGTAATTGGAAATCTCATCCTTGTATTTCTCAATCATGGGATGCTCCGGGGACACTACCATGTAAGTGACTCCAAACAGCGTGTCGGGGCGGGTGGTATAAATCCGCAGCTTATCCTCCTTGCCCGTGATGGCAAAATCCACCTCCGCGCCCTGGGATTTTCCAATCCAGTTTCTCTGGGAAACCTTGACCCGTTCAATATAGTCCACCGTGTCCAGCCCCTGGATCAGCTTATCCGCATACTCTGTGATTTTGAGCATCCACTGGCTCTTGACCCTGCGGACCACTGGAGAGCCGCAGCGCTCGCATACGCCGTTGACCACTTCCTCGTTGGCAAGCCCCACCTTGCAGGAGGTACACCAGTTAATAGGCATTTCGGACTTGTAAGCCAGCCCCGCCTTGAACAGCTTTAAAAAGATCCACTGGGTCCATTTGTAATACTCCGGATCCGTGGTGTTGACTTCTCTTTCCCAGTCAAAGGAATATCCCAGCGCATGAAGCTGATTTCTAAACCGCTCCACATTGTTCTTTGTCACAATTCTGGGATGGATATGATTCTTGATGGCGTAGTTTTCCGTGGGAAGGCCGAAAGCGTCCCATCCCATGGGATACAGCACATTATAGCCCTGCATCCTGCGCTTTCTCGCCACGATATCCAAAGCCGTATACGGCCTTGGGTGTCCCACATGCAGCCCCTGTCCCGAGGGATAGGGAAATTCCACCAAAGCGTAATATTTGGGTTTGGAATGATCGTCCGACGTGCGGAACGCCTTTTCCTCATCCCAGATCGTCTGCCATTTGTTTTCCACCTCATGATGGTTGTAAAGTGCCGTCATAACAATCTCCTCTCTGCCGCGCCCTCCGGATCCGCGCCCGAACCGCCAAACCGCCGCTTGGGCCCCTCCCAGGCTGAAAAACATGCGGCGCCATCCCTTCCCGGCATCCTTGGCCGCCCCACGCCCCTTCACAGGAAAAAGCCCTCTCGCCATTCAGAGACGAAAGGGCTCTCTTACCGTGGTACCGCTCTGATCCGCCGCCGGATAGGATTCCAAAAAAACTGTACTTATTTTATCCGTTTTAGCGTTTTCTGTCAAGGAGTAATTACCGCCGGAAAGTTTCCTGCATTACGGCCGGAGAGATTCCTGCATCATTGCGGCCTTGGAGGTGACGCCGCCGGATAGGATCTGCCGGGCGGCGTCCCTGGCCCGATCCGTTCTCCCGTTAATCTTCGCCGTTATTTTCAGCCACCTTGGCCGCTCTTTCGGCCACCTCTTTCTCCTGCACATCGGAGGGAGCCTGCTCATAGCGGGCAAATTCATAGGAATACTCGCCTCTGCCGCCGGTCATGGAACGCAGATCGGTACAATACCCGTAAAGGCTGCTCATGGGAATATCCGCCTCAATGATCTGTCTGCCTCCCAGCACCGGAGTCATGCCAAGCACCCGGCCTCTGCGCTTATTCAGATCTCCCATCACATCCCCCGTGTAAGCGTCAGGCACCGTGACCTTCAAAGACGCGATCGGCTCTAACAAAACCGGCCCCGCCTCCATGAATCCCTTCCGGAAAGCCTGGACAGCCGCCACCTTGAATGCCTGCTCCGAGGAATCCACCGGATGGTAGGATCCGTCATACAGCACCGCCTTCACGCCCACCACGGGATAAGCCGCTAACGGCCCGCGCTGCACGGATTCCTGCAGACCCTTCTCCACGGCGGGATAATAATTCTTAGGCACTGCTCCGCCCACAACCTCCTGCTCAAATACATAGGGTTTCTCCAGATCGTTGGAGGGGGAGAACCGCATTTTCACATGGCCGTACTGGCCGTGTCCGCCGGACTGTTTCTTGTATTTGTACTCCACGTCCGACTGTTTCTTGATCGTCTCCCGATAGGCGATCTTGGGCCGATCCAGCTCCACTTCCACCTTATACTCGTTCTGCAGCCGGCTGGCTATGATCTCCAGATGCTGATCTCCCATGCCGTACAAAAGCATCTGGCGGTTGTCGGAATCGTTTACCACCCGGACGGTCAGATCCTCATGGGTGATCTTCTGAAGGGCCTGGGAGATTTTATCCACATCCCCTTTGTTCTTCGGCTTATAGCGCATGTAAGTATAGGGCGTGGAAATCTCAAATCTGCCGAACTTGATGGGAGTCGTCTTTGTGGAAAGGCTGTCGCCCGTGCGGGCGCCCGTCAGCTTTGCCAGAGCGCCGATATCCCCCGCATGCAGCTCCGGCACCTCCTGGGGGTGGTTGCCCTGAAGCACATACAGCTTCCCGATCTTTTCCTCGATATCCTTATCCACGTTGTAGAGCAGATCGTCGGTTTTTAAAACGCCGGAATTCACTTTAATCAGGGAATATTTGCCGATAAAGGGATCCACAATGGTTTTCCAGATGTACGCGGACTTGGCCTTTGCAAAATCGTAATCCCCGTTGTAAATCTCGTTGGTCTTCATCTGGATGCCCGCCACCTTGCGGTTCTCGGGGCTGGGCATATATTTTACAATATCATCCAGCAGCGTATACACGCCCTGGCAGAGAACGTTGGAGCCCATGGTCATGGGAAAAATGTCGCAGTCGCACACGTTGGTGCGCAGAGCGGCCCTGATTTCCGCCTCGGAGAAAGTCTCCCCGGCGAAATACCGCTCCATCATTTCCTCGCTGGTTTCGGCCACCGCCTCCATCAAGGTGTTCCGGCAGATCTCCAGGTTTGCCCTGTTGTACTCGGGAATCTCGCAGGGAACCACTTCCTTGCCCTGCCAGCGGTTTCCGGTTTCCGACACCACGTTTACATAGCCCACAAATTTTTCGCTCTCACGGATAGGCAGATGAAAAGGGGCCATTTTCTTGCCGTACATGGCGGTCATGTCCTCCACCACCTGGCGGAAGGACGCGTTGTCCACGTCCATGTTGGACACATACACGAACCGGGGCAGCTTGTATTTCTCACACAACTCCCAGGCCTTCTGGGTGCCGACCTCAATGCCGGATTTCCCGTTGACCACAATAACCGCCGCGCCCGCCGCGCTGACAGCCTCCTCCACCTCCCCTACAAAGTCAAAATAGCCGGGCGTATCCAGGATATTGATCTTACAGCCCTCCCATTCGATGGGGATCACCGAGGTGCTGATGGAAAACTGGCGTTTCTGTTCTTCCTTGCCGTAATCGCTGATTGTGTTTTTATCCGATATCTTTCCCATTCTGGAGGTGACGCCGGAAAGGTACGCCATGGCCTCCGCAAGACTGGTCTTTCCGCTGCCTCCATGCCCCAGCAGCACCACGTTGCGAATCTTGTCGGTTGTGTAAACTTTCATATGAGATTCCTCCGATTAATTGATTTTAGGGTATATTGCCATATCCATGGCCGGATTTTTCCGCTCCCATAAGGATATTTTACTAAACATTCTTCCTTTTTACAAGATATTGTTGTTGTATTTTCCGATTTTTCATCCTCACGGCCCATCTTGCTTTTCGTGCTTTAAAGTGTTATAGTGTGAAGGGAACAGCCTCTCCCCGGGAGAAAGCTGTCCCGAATCTTCAAAAAGGAAGGGACGAGTATGTCACAGTTACGATGCGGTTTTATCGGCCTGGGCCTGATCGGCGGCTCCATCGCCAAAGCGCTGCGCCAGTCCGTGCCGGAGCTTTGGATCACGGCGTATGACACAAACGGGGAGGCGGTCGCCGCCGCCTGCCGGGAGGGCGTAGTGGACGTGGCTGCCAAAACCATGGAGCACAGCTTTTCCCACTGCGATTACCTGTTCCTGTGCGCTCCCGTCCGGAGCAACGACCAGAATCTGGAAACCATCCGGGAGGATCTCTCCCCCGACTGCATCCTGACGGACGTGGGAAGCGTAAAGGCCTCCATCCACCGCACGGTAGCGAAGGCCGGCCTTTCCCACTGTTTTATCGGCGGACATCCCATGACCGGCAGCGAACGGGTGGGATACGCCAATTCCAAGGCTTCGCTTTTGGAAAACGCTTATTATATCCTGACGCCGTCCCCCGCGGTTCCCCGGGAAAAGGTGGATCGGTTCCGCCTGCTGGTGGAAAAAATGAACGCCATTCCCATGATCCTGAATCCTCAGGCCCATGACGCCGTGACCGCCGCCGTCAGCCATCTTCCCCATGTGGCAGCCGCCTCCCTGGTCAACCTGATCCGGGACAACGATTCGCCGGATGGCATTATGCGGACCATCGCGGCGGGGGGATTCAAGGATATCACCCGGATTGCCTCCTCGTCCTCCGTGATGTGGCAGAATATCTGTCTGGCCAACGGCGACAATATTTCCGCGATTCTCTCCCGCTATATCGATTCTCTCACGGAATTTAAAGCCGCCATCGACAACCGGGACGAGGATCTGCTTTACCGGCTGTTTAACGGCGCCCGCATCTACCGGGATTCCTTTGCCGACGCCTCCAGCGGGCCCATCAAGCGCTCCTTCAGCATCCATGTGGACATTGCGGACCGGGCCGGCGCGCTGGCGCATATTGTCACCCTGCTCGCGGATCGTCAGTTGAGCATAAAAAATATCGCCATCTCTCACAACCGGGAATCGGAGGATGGCGTACTGCGTGTGGAATTCTATCAGGAAAGCTCCATGAAGGAGGGGATCCGGCTTTTGCAGGAGGCCGGCTACTGCGTACACAGCCGGGATTAAACTCCCGCGGCCGGGCCAAAGACGCCCTCAGGAGTCCGCCTTTCGCCGGTTTCGCAGGGAAGGGGCCTGTCCGTCCTTTTTGCCGAAACGCCGCCACAGCCTTGAGGCGGCTGCGCAGAGAAACAGCCCGAACATACCGCCCAGGGTGTCAAGAAGTACGTCCGCCGGGCTGCCCCATCTGTCCGGCACAAAAATCTGATGAAACTCATCCAGCGCTCCGGAAAGGAAAACCCATAGCACAATCAACAAATACATCTTCTTCCCTCGTTCCATCCAGGGGCGTAAAAGCCAGTACAGCAGAATCCCCATACAGGCGTACTCGCTGAAATGAGCCAGTTTCCTGATGGGATGTTCAAAAAACAAAGCCAATTCCTCCAGCAGATATCTGCCCTGGCTCTGCCGGCTGATCCGCCGCGCCGACAAAAAATCCAATGCCTCCACCACGCCCTGGGAAATGCGCAGGCTTAAATTTCCGGAATGCTCCCCGTCCTGGGCAGAAAACCCGAAAATCAGACGATAAAGCGCCGCCAGCAGGATCGCCGCGGGAAACGAACGAAATAGCTTTTTTCTGTTTTCTCCGGTTTCTGACTGTCTCATGGTTTCCCTTATCCTTGTTTTGCCCCCGCCGCCGTTTCCGCCTTTTTCTCAGGAAATGAACATGGCGTCCCCAAAGCTGAAAAATCGATACTTCTCTCTCACTGCCTCCTCGTAAGCCCGCAGCACGTTCTCCCTGCCGGCAAGAGCGCTGACCAGCATAATCAGCGTGGACTCGGGCAGATGAAAATTGGTGATCAATCCGTCCAAAACCCTGAACCGATATCCGGGGTAAATAAAAATTTCCGTATTTCCGCTGCCGGGACGCACCCTGCCGCTTTCGTCCGCCGCGCTCTCCAGCGTCCGGCAGGCCGTGGTTCCCACACAGATCACCCTTTTCCCGGCTTCCTTTGCCTGGCGGATCCGTTCCGCGGCCTGTTCGGAAACCTGGTAAAACTCGGAGTGCATATGATGATCCGTGATGTTTTCTTCCTTTACGGGCCGAAAGGTACCCAGCCCCACATGGAGGGTGACATAAACCACCTGTACGCCCTTTTCCTGGATTTGTTTCAACAGTTCCTCCGTAAAGTGCAGGCCCGCCGTGGGAGCCGCCGCCGACCCCTCATACCTGGCGTAAACGGTCTGATATCTGTCACGGTCCTTCAGCTTGTGGGTAATATAGGGCGGCAGAGGCATTTCTCCCAGACGATCCAGAATTTCTTCAAAAATCCCATCATGGGAAAAGCGAATCAGCCGGTTCCCGTCCTCCAGCGTTTCCAGCACCTGCCCCTTCAGAATCCCGTCCCCAAAGGAAAGCCGCGTCCCGGGCTTACAGCGCTTGCCGGGCTTGACCAGCGTCTCCCACAGATCCGTTTCCTGCCGCTTGAGCAACAGCACCTCCACACGGCCGCCGGATCCCTCCTTCTCCCCCAGGAGCCTGGCGGGAATGACCTTCGTGTCATTGAGCACCAGGCAGTCCCCGGGCTGGAGGAAATCCACGATTTCCCGGAAAACGTGATGCCCCGTCCGGCCGGTATGCTTATCCAGGGTCATCAGCCTGGAGGCGGCCCGGTCCTCCAGCGGATCCTGGGCGATCAGCTCCGGAGGCAGTTCATAGTAAAAGTCAGATTTTTTCAGCATCCCATCGATGCCTCTTCCACAAAGGCGATATATCCCCGGTACGCCTCATAAACATCCGCCTTGCTGGTGGCCTCCCAGGGCGCATGCATATTCAAAACCGCGACGCCGCTGTCCACCACGTTCATGCCGTACAAAGCCAGGATATAAGCGATGGTTCCGCCTCCGCCCACGTCCACTTTTCCAAGCTCCGCCGTCTGATAGCAGACCTTTCTTTTTTCCAGCACGTCCCGAAGATGGGCCAGATACTCCGCGTTGGCGTCGTTGGAGCCGCTTTTTCCCCTGGAGCCGGTAAATTTATTAAACACCATCCCGTTCCCCAGAAACGCCGCGTTCTTCTTTTCAAAGCACGACGCGTAAGCGGGATCGAACCCTGCGCTTACGTCGGAGGAAAGCATACAGCTATGGGCCAGGCACCGGCGCAGGTTCAGCTCGCTGTAATCCCCGCAGAGATTCATCAGCTCCGCCACCGCGTTTTCAAAAAACCGGGACTGCATTCCCGTTGCTCCCACGGATCCGATTTCCTCCTTATCCACCAGGATACAGCAGGCGGTGCGGCTGAAATTCCTGCCGTCCAGCATGGCCCGCATGGAGGTAAAGGCGCATACCCTGTCGTCCTGGCCGTAGGCCAGAATCATGCTGCGGTCCAGTCCTGCTTCCCTGGCCTTTCCGGCGGGTACGATCTCAAGCTCCGCGGAAAGGAAGTCTTCTTCCTCCACCCCATAGGTTTCCTTCAGAAGATGCAGCACACCGGCCTTCACTTCCTCTTTGGCCTGTTCCTTGGGCGTTTCTCCCGCTTTCTTTTGTTTGCCGTCAATGACAAGAGGCCGGTTTCCCACAATCAGATCCAGAGCCTCCCCCTCGATCACCTTTGCCGCCTTTTTCTCCATCTGTTCTCCGGCCAGGTGAACCAGAAGATCGGAGACAAAGAACACCGGATCGTCCGGATCCTCTCCGATATTGATCTCCACGGTGGAACCGTCCTTTTTCACAATGACCCCGTGCAGCGCCAGCGGAATGGTCACCCACTGATATTTCTTGACGCCGCCGTAATAGTGCGTATCCAGATAGGCAAATCCGCCCTCCTCATAAAGAGGATTCTGTTTCACATCCAGCCTGGGACTGTCAATATGAGCGCCCAGGATGTTCATTCCCTCGGAAAGAGGCTTTTCCCCCAGCCGGAACATGGCGATGGACTTATTCATCCAGACGCTGTAAACCTTGTCCCCCTCCTTCAGAGTCTTCCCGTCCCTGATCAGACTGTCCAGCTCCCGGTACCCTTCTTTTTCAATCGTGTTGACAATGGTGTCGATGCACTCCCGTTCGGTTTTACCGTTGTCCAGGAATTCGCGGTACTCCAGATTCAGCCTTTCCAGCTCCTTGACCTGCTTTTGACTGTAATTTTTCCAGACATTACTTCTTTCCATTTTGCCTTCCCTCTCCTGTCCGCGCCGTGCGCTGCATTTATCTGCGAAGTTCGCCCTTCAGATCCTTTTCCAACTGTTTGATCACGCTGTCCGCGCATTTTTCGATTTCCTCCGACTTTAAGGTTTTTTCCTCAGAGCCGATGGTCAGCCGGATGGTGACGGATTTTTTCCCGGCAGGGATCTGCGCTCCCTTGTATTCGTCCACAAACGCCACCTTCTGCAAATAGCTTTCCCGGTTCTTTCGTTTCAGCGCCGATTCCTCGATGTTCTCCCACTTGATCTGCGCGTCGAACAGCATGGACAAATCGTAGTCGATCATAGGGTACTCCGCCAGGTGGCTGAATTCATTGGTACGGGACCGCAGGGGTTTTAAGGCGTCCAGATCCAGTTCAAAGAACACGGCGGCAAGATTTTTGATCCCCACGGCCATGGATACTTTCCGGGAAAGCAGGGCCAGATTGCCTACCCTCTGCTCCCCCAGGTACAGATTCAGCCATACCGTGTCATCCGCCCATACCGGTTTTTCCACGCGGCGCATGGAAAATGCTTCCATATGGGTCAGGCGGGGCATGTTTTCCACCACGCCCTTCGCCCTTCGGAACAATTCCTGAACCTTTTCCCCGCTGCCGGCGAAAGCGGCCGCCAGATTCCGCCGCTGGGAGGGCAGCTTTTCCCGCTCGTCATAAGGGCTTTGGTAGTCCGAGTCGTGAAAGACCTGGGCCTCCTCAAAAATACTGAATTCGCTGAAATATCTTTCATTTTCCGCCACCGCCCTGCAAAGGTTGGGAAGAAGGGAGGAACGGATATAGCTTTCGTTGGGCGCGGGGGGAGTGGAAAGCTTTAGGATCCCCTCCGTGCTCTGAAGAACGGCGTTTACGGTTTCATCCTCCATCCAGGGATAGGTAAACACCTCCCAAAGACCGCAGCGAAACGCCAGGTACTCCTTGATTTTCCTGACCAAATCCATGTCAAGCTGGTTGACGGCCCCTTCAAAGCTGGTGACGATGGTGGTGGGCTCAAAGTTTTCATAGCCGTACATCCGGGCCACTTCTTCCATGATGTCCGCCTTGATCCCCACATCCCCCGTGGACCGCCAGGTGGGAACCACAATATGCATCACGTCGCTGGTAAAGCTGATGTCAAACCCAAGGAGCTTTAACTTTGCGGCGATCTGCTGGTTGGGAATCCGCTTGCCGAGCCTGCGGTTCAACCAATCCAGCTCCACATCCAGCTCCTTCCTCGCCAGCTTTTTCACATAATGATCCGAAAAGGCGGTCACCTTCACGGAAGGATAAATTTCCGCAAACAGGCTCATGGCCATGGAAAGCGCCGGATCGCACCGCTCGGGATCCACGGATTTTTCATACCGGGCCGAGGCCTCCGTACGGTTATCGAAACGAAGCGCAGTGCTGCGCACTCCCGCCGCCTCAAAATTTGCCACCTCCAGAATAACGCTTGTGGTTTCCGGCAGCACAGAGTCTCTTGCGCCGCCCATCACCCCCGCAAGGGCCACGGCCCCCTCGCTGTCCGCGATCACAAGATCTTCCTTTGTCAGCGCAAGCGTCCTGTCGTTGAGCAGAAGAAGTTCTTCCTTCTCCTGCGCCCGGCGCACACAGATATAATCCGTAATTTGGTTGGAGTCAAACACATGGGTGGGCTGCCCCAGAGCCAGCATCACATAGTTGGTGATATCCACCAGGGCGTTAATGGGCCTCATCCCCACCCGCCAGATTCTGCTGCGCATATAGAAGGGAGCTGGTTTTACCTCGATTCCCTCCAGCTTGACGCCGATATAGCGGGGGCATCGGTCCGGATCCTGGATGACCACCGGAAATTCCGCCACGTCCCCCGGCGCAAAGGGTTTCCAGTCCGCCAGAGGGAGCTGGTACAAAGCCGAGATCTCCCGGGCAATGCCATAGTGTCCCCACAGATCGGGTCGGTTCGTCATGGACTTATTGTCGATTTCCAGAATCACATCCTCCAGATCCAAAGCTTTGGAAAGAGGCGTTCCGGCCGGAGCGTCAAAATCCGACAGATCCAGGATCTGCGTTTCCTCCTCCGCCGGGAACAGTTCCGCAAGCCCCACCTCAACGGAGGCGCAGATCATGCCGTAGCTGGCCACGCCCCGCAGCTTGGTATTCTTGATTTCCACCGGCTCGCCCTCTCCGTGCCAGCGCACCCAGGATCCGGGACAGGCCACGGCCACCTTCATCCCCGGGACAAGGTTGGACCCGCCGCATACAATATCGTGGATCTCACCGTCCGCGATATCCACTTTACAAACCCGCAGCCGGTCCGCGTTGGGATGCGGCTGCACCTCCTTCAGCTCGCCAACCAGGATACCGTCAAACTGCCGGGCAAGTTCCGTAACATTCTCCACCTCCACCGTGGACATGGTCAGGTCAAAGGCCAGCTTTTTCAGATCCATATCCTCGGGGAGCTTTACATAATCCTTCAACCAGTTCAGGGATACTTTCATCTTATTCTCCATTCCGGAGCGTTTTCGCGACGGGGCGACGCGAATCTCAAATTCGCGTCTGCCATCAAGGGAATTTGTGACGCTCCGGCACAAATTCTCAAACGAACAAAGTTCGTTTTTTTCCCCATGCCGCCATTCGCGGCCCGATTTTTGTAAAACCTTTCCGTTTGTCAGTGGAACTGCTGCAGGAAACGAAGATCCGCGCTGTGGAAAAGCCGTACGTCGTCCACGCCGTAACGCATCATTACCAGCCTGTCCAGACCGATGTTCACATAAAAACCGGTGAATTCGTCCGGATCGAGCCCTGCGGCCCGCAGTACATTGGGATGAGGGGTTCCGCCGGGCATAATCTCGATCCACCCCACATGCTTGCAGACGCTGCAGCCCTTTCCGCCGCAGACCAGGCATCCCATATCGATCTCAAAGCCCGGCTCTACAAACGGGAAAAAGCCGGCTCTCATGCGAACGGGCACGTCCCGTCCGAACACTTTGGAAAGGATGCTCTTGATCATAACCTTTCCGGCGGTAAAGGTAAAATCACGGTCCACAATCAGCGCCTCATACTGAAAAAAGGCCCTCTCATGCCGTGCGTCGGTAGTCTCGTTGCGGTATACCCTGCCGGGATACACAAACCGGTACGGAGGTTTATGGGTTTGCAGATAGCGAACGCTCCCTCCTGTCAAATGAGGCCGCAGGCAGAGCTTATCCCCGGCGTCCCCTTTATCGTGCCCTTCCAGCCAATAGGTGTCCATACTCTCCCGGGCCGGATGATTGGGCGGAAAGTTCAGCTTGTCGAAAGCATACAGTTCACTGGTGATATCGTCTTCCTGATAGATTTCAAACCCCATGGAACGGAAAGCGTCGTCCAGATCGTAGCGCATCTGGGTGATGGGATGCAGGCCTCCCATGGAAGGCGCAATGCCCGGAAGGGTATAGTCGAAATCCGCCGGAACCTCCGCCGCCTTCAGCTTCAGTTCCTCCCTTCTGGCCTCGATCATGCTGTTGAATTTTGTCTTGGCCTCGTTGACCACACGTCCCATTTCCGGGCGCAGTTCAGCGGCCAGCTTGGGAATTTCCTTTAAAAACTCCGTCAGCGCCCCCTGTTTCCCCAGAATCGATCCCTTGACCTCCTGAAGCTCCGTTTCGTTCTTCGTGCTGCGGATGGCCGCCTCGCCTTCCCGCAAAAGTTTTTCCAGCTTTTCTTTCATATTACTCTCCATTCCGGAGCGTTTTCGCGACGGGGCGACGCGAATCTCAAATTCGCGTCTGTCATCAGAGGAGTTTGTGACGCTCCGGCATAAACTCCCAAACGAACAAGGTTCGTTTTGTGAAAAATAAGCTATCAAGCTTATTTTTCACACTACCCTCTTTCTGCACATGATCCCGTCTGCTTACCGTCCTATTTCCCGGCAGACAAAGCGCAGGCTTGCGGCCCGCGGAAATAAAAAAGCCCTTCCCATTTCACGGCTCCTACCCTATCTTACTGAGGAACCGGAAAAAAATCAAGCCTTTTTGCCAATCCTTCTCACGATCTGCCGCCGGAATTCAGGTACCGGTTCAGGCAGGCTCCGATCATGACAATATACATACAAAAGTACATCCATAAAAGTACGATGATGATAATGGACAGGCTGCCATACACGCCGTAGGCGTTGCCGTATGTCAGGTACAGGGAGAACCCCCAGGAGAAAATGCTCCACACCACGGCGGAAAAGACGGCTCCGGGGATCTGCTCCTTCCATTTCAGTTTCAGATCCGGCACATAGGCGTATACAGCCGCAAACAGAAAGGAGAGAATCGCCCAGACCAGCACAAACCGGAAATTCATAAAAAAGGCCACTACCGATTCCAGCTCCGGAATCCTGTGCAGCGTCAGCGTCACAAGCTGATTTCCAAAGACCATGAGGAACAGGGACAAGATGATCACCACCAGCATCACCAGGGTATAAAAGGACGCAATCAGCCGGATCACAAAATAATTCCGGGTATCCTCCACCCCGTTGATCGCGTTTAAGCCCTGCATCAGCGCCATGACCCCCTTCGCCGCGGACCAGACGGTGGCCACCGCCGCAATGGACAGAATGCCCGCTGATCTGTTGTACACGTCCCCGATCACGCTTTCCGCCAGCGGATCCACCACATCCGGGGTAACATCCGTCACCGCGGTCACCAGATCTTCTTCGGTCAGGGGAGTATACGGGATAATGGTACAGACCAAAATCAGCATAGGCACCACCGAAAGGAAAAAGAAAAAGGCAATGCTGGCCGCAAAGGCATTGATATTCTGCTTTCTCATCTGTGCGGAAAAGCTTTTGAAATTCCGATAAAGCTCTCGAATCACTGTGATCCTCCCTCTGTACAGCCTGTTCTGAACCTTCCGCCGTACAGCGCTTTCCCTGATGATAACACGATATGATGCAAAAATCAATGAGTACCGTATACGGTTTCCACACGGCACCCTTCAAAGAAAAACGTCAGGATTTCCCCGGCGGAACAGCCGTTTTCAGCCATCTGTCCGGCTCCGTTCTGGCTCATTCCCACGCCGTGGCCAAACCCTCCCCCGGTCAGCGTATACCCGGTTACCAGGCCCTTCAACGAGGTTTCCGTATCGATCACAAAAAAACCGCTTGGCAGAAGGGTGGGACAGCTCACCTGGCTGCCGTCCTGTCTCACCGCCTTACTGGCTCCGTCGCACAGCACACAGCGGATATTGTATTCGGAAATCACCTGATAAACGCCGTTTTTCGCCCGGATCACCAGTTCTTCCGCCACGCCTCCGGCTCCCCGTTTTGTCACGCAGATTTCCGTCACCGCGCCGATTTCACCGATTGTCTGGCTGACAAATTCCCCGTCCTTCCAGGTCAGGACCAGGTTTTCGTTCGCCTGGTATCTGGCCTGGAGAACCCTGCTCATCCGGCCGCTGTCCGGCGCGCCCGCGCTGTATGTCCATCGGTACCATGCCTGGTTCGATTCAAAGTCGTCAGGATCCGTCCGGCTGATGAAGTCCCGGAAGGTTTCTTCCTCCTTCAGCGCCTCTCCCCCATCTTCCCCCAGTCCCGTCCCCTCCTGGACGGCGGCCTGGGTCTGCCGGGCCATGGCGGTTTTGCTGATACGCTTTGCCCGCAGATAGGGCAGATCCGGAGAATCTCCCGTCTTCCAGACGGTAGCGTCGCTCCCTACCCCGCAGGAAGTGGAATAATAAAACACGGAGGCCGGTTCCCCCTGTTTCGTATACAAAAGCTGCCCGTAGGTTTCCTTCACCGCCTGGGTGGAGCTTTCCTGCTCCAGAATGTTGTTATACACCTGGTAAGAGGTACTGTCGTCCACATGGGCGCCGTACTCCGGATATCCCGCATGCTCCATATGGCTGTAAGCGTAGGTCCTGGCGCAGATTGCCTGCGCTTTCAGCGCCTCCGCCGGATACCCCGCCGGCATTTCGCTGGGTACGACGCTGTACAGGTATTCCTCCAGGGCCACCTCGTTGACGGCCACAATCCCCTTTTCGGTCAGCATCAGTTCAAACCGCCCCCTGTACGAAGGCGTCCCCTGGCTCCTGGCCAGGTTTTGGATGGTCAGTTTCCCGGTGAGAGCCTTTGGCGTCACCGTGACCCGGTCCCCCTGAAAATAAACGCCGGACGGGTCGATCACCGCTTCCTCCCCGGGGCCGTAGGATTGCGTCTGTCTGTCCTCATATGCGCCGTAGGAGATGGTAAAGCCTGTATCCGAAGTAAAGACCAGCCGGGAATGGTACAGATCCGCGTAATCGCTGCTTTTGATCAGCACCCTTATGTATTCCATGGCCTCCTCCCCCGTTAAGAGGATCCCGCAGATCTGTCCGTCTTCCAGGCAGAAATCCGCGTTTTCGCAGCCGATGGGAAGATCCCTTTCCCCGCACATGGCGGGGCTTTGATAAAGCCTGTATCCCTGCCAGTCCGGGGCAAGGGGCATCCTGCCGTACCCCTCCACTTCCACGCCGCCTTCGTCCATACCAAGGATTTTCCCGCTGATTTTCTCCGTCTTTAAGCTGATGCCGGTAACGGCTCCCTCCGTCAGATACAGATCGGCCAGTTGTTCCCTGACGGACCTTTTCGGCCCTCCGGCTCCCCGGTCTTCGATTTCCACGGTTTCCCCGTAGGGATACCGCTCCCTGTTACCTTCCCGGAAAATCACCAGTCCGTCCGTTTCCTCCTCCAGAATCCACACATTGGAAAAAACCTGCTCCAGCGGTGGATCGGAAACGCCGGAGGAGCCGGCCGCTCCTTCCTTCTCCGGTTCTTTTCTTAAGGCTGCCGAAAAAAGCGCTCCCACAAACAGCACCGCCAGCAGTATCAGTCCCAAAAGGCAGATAAACGCCTTCAGTTGCATCCGTTGTGACTTGGTAAGACCCCATCTGTCTTTCAAATCCGCTGCCTCCTGAAAAGCCGAAATCAGGCCATAAAAGAGCAGCCCCTCAGGACTGCTCTTTTCTTCTGTCTTGATCCCCGAAATGCCGCCTCCTGTTTTTTGACTCCCAGCAAAGCCAGGTGGGTAACCGCAGCCAGGCTTTTGCCTTCCCTTCCAATCCATCCCCGGCCCAGGGCCAAAGAAGTGAGGGCTTGACAGCCGTCTGGCGATATAGGAATCCCGTTTCAACAAAATGTAGGTTCAAAAATGAACAGGAGTTATCGCACATCTCAGGTTACTATTATTATAACGAATCCTTCCCCATAATACAACAGCAAAATTTGGAATTTTCAGTTTTTCCCGTTCCTCCAGGCCTTGTTTTATGAGCAGTTTTCCAACAGCCACTTGACGCCGGGGCCGATGTGGCGGTTCCAGTACTCAAAATTGTGTTCCCCCGGCCCTTCCGTATACAGGTGTTCTATGCCCTGCTCCCGCAGGAAAGCGGCAAACTGCCGGTTGGGCTGCAGCAGGAAATCCTGTTCGCCGCAGGCCACATAAAATTTGGGAATCCGCTTTTTGCCGGCGCAGAGTTTCCGCAGCAATACGGTGGGATTCACATCCCTTTCCTTCGCCTTTTCCAGATCCCCGAACATCAGGCGGTAATACTCATAATTGGCGATCCCGTTATCGTCTCCCGGTTTCATATCCCCCAGACGGTCTGCCAACAGCGCGGAAGAAAGGGCTGCCGCTCCGGCGTAATTGTCCGGGAACTGGCATGCCGTATGCACGGCTCCGAACCCTCCCATGGAAAATCCCGCCACATAGGTATCCTCTCTCCGCTCAGACAGCCGAAACGTCTTTCTGACATATCGGAGCAGCTCGTCTCCCACATAAGTGCCGTACTGTCTGCCGGTGGCCTCGCCGTCCAGATAAAAGCTGTTTTCTCCGTTTGGCAGAACAATGCAGAGATGATGCTCCTGAGCCAGATCAACGATATTGCTGTTCCACAGCCAGTCGGAGCATCCCCCGTTATACCCGTGCAGAAGCATCAGCGTTTTCATAGGCTCCGCGTCCTTTTCGTCCCCGTCGTTTGGCACGATCACGCGAAACGCCGTGTTTCTTCTCAGACACTGGGAATAAAATTCCATACTTGCAACAGCCATACTGCCTCCTTCTTCGGGACTCAAGCCCGATGGTATCCATATTGCAGGGCGCGGTCCCTACTCCAGAGTAAATGACAGCAGATCCGCATTTCCGTCGCCCCGGTATGTCAGATAAACGGCCTGTTTCCCGTCCGGCATGTCAAGGGCCGCAGAATATTCCTCCCACACATTGGAATACTGCACCTGAATTGCCGCCAGCGCCGGGCCGTCCCAGGAGGTGCGCACCTCAAAAACCCCGTCCGCATACCCTCTGACCCGGATGCTGATTTTCTTCACGCCCCTGCATGTAAAATACTTAAACCCCGCGGTAGCGGAATTTTGAATGTTTCCGATATATCCCGGTTCCTCGTCGCCGTCCCGCCCATCCTGCATGATTTTTGGGAAACGGTCGCCTCCCACATAGACGGACGGCTCATCGCAGAACAAATGACAGGCGATGTAAGCGGGATATTCTCCCTTCCCGGAAAGCGGCCCCCCGTTCAGGCCGCAGGAGGTAAGCTCCGCCTGGGGAATGGATCCGTCCGGAAGAATCGTAAGCGGCTCCGCGCAGCCCTGTCTGCTGTACCAGGTTCCGTTTGTGTGACGGTGGTAAAAAACATACCACTGATCCCTGATCTGCACAATGCTTCCATGGTTATTGGCCCCATACGCCATGGGCTGATCCGGTTTTTTGTAAGTGTCGATATGAAGATCGCAGTTGCTGATCAGCACTCCGCCGTAGCGAAATCCGGAGGTGGGGCTTTTGCTCACGCCGTAGCAAAGCTCATGCATCACGGAGGAAGAATAAATGAAATAATAAGTGTCCCCGATTTTTCGGATGGAGGACGCCTCAAAGAAGGGATGTCCCTCAAAGCTGGTTCCCCGGCTGTACTCACAGCCCGGCGCCACCAGCACAGGTTCTTCCTGGATGGTCAGCATATCCTCCCCCAGCACGGCGGCCATGGAGCCCTTCCGGGATTTGTCGCCCCGGCCGCAGAAACCGGTGTAAAGATAGGTTTTCCTTCCCTCCGTGAGAACGCCCGGGTCAAACTGGGGCTGATCGCCCTCCCGCTCTCCCAGCCGGGTGCCGTCCTGATGGCGGACATAGCCGTAAAATTCATATCGTCCCGCCGGCGTGTCACAGACGGCCACCGACACCACGGACACATGATCCAGCACATAATACAGATAATACCTTCCGTCCGGCCCCACCGTGACATCCGGCGCGTACAGGCACATCTTTCCCTGAGGATTCAGAGGATCCGAGGTTTTGGGGTAGATCACCCCTTCATAACGCCAGTTTCCCAGATCATCCACCGGCGCAGACCAGCAGACATAATCCCCCAGGCAGAAAACATGACCGTTATACAGATCGTGGGAGCCGTAGATATAAACTCTGTCTCCAAACACATAAGGCTCCCCGTCCGGTATGTACTCCCAGGACGGCAGATACGGGTTAAACGCCTGTTTTTTCAAACCTGTTTCCTCCTTTCTATGCACAGCTTTTTATGCTTTTCTTATAGCATATCGTCTTTTTGCGGGAAAAGCAAGACGGATCTCACATTCCGGGCAAAAAACGGATCCCACATTTCCGCAGAAAGCAGAACCCACATTTCGGCAGAAAGCAGATCCCCAAGTTCCCGCAGAAAACAGAGCCCAAAATTCCGGCAGAAAGCAGAGCCCAAAATTCGGCAGAAAGCAGAGCCCCAATTTCCCGCAGAAAACAGAGCCCAAAATTCCGGCAGAAAGCAGAACTCAAGTTTCGGGCAAAAAACAGGCGCGGCCTGCGCCGCGCCTGAACCGTCTTCCGTTTTTGTTTTTTTAGATCTGAGGGCCAGCCGCCACCAGCGCTTTACCGGCGTCGTTGCTCTCATATTTGGCAAAGTTTTTGATGAATCTCTGGCAGAGATCCTTTGCCTTTGTCTCCCACTCGGAGGCGTCTGCATAAGTATTCCGGGGATCCAGGATATTGGTGTCCACTCCGGGAAGCTCTGTGGGAACCTCAAAGTTGAAGTAAGGAATCTTCTTGGTGGACGCCTTTGCGATATCGCCGTTTAAGATCGCATCGATAATACCGCGGGTATCCTTAATGGAGATACGCTTGCCGGTGCCGTTCCATCCGGTGTTGACCAGATAAGCCTTCGCTCCGTTGGCCTCCATCTTCTTAACCAGCTCCTCCGCATACTTGGTGGGATGCAGCTCCAGGAACGCCTGTCCGAAACAAGCGGAGAAGGTGGGCGTAGGCTCGGTAATTCCTCTCTCGGTGCCGGCCAGCTTTGCCGTGAAACCGGACAGGAAATAATACTGGGTCTGTTCGGGGGTCAGAACGGATACGGGAGGCAGTACGCCGAAAGCATCCGCCGACAGGAAAATTACGTTCTTTGCGGCAGGGCCGGAGGAAACGGGCTGCACAATCTTCTCAATATGGTTGATCGGATAGGAAACACGGGTATTCTCGGTAACGCTCTTATCGTTGAAATCGATCTTGCCCGCCGCGTCCAGAGTGACGTTCTCCAGCAGAGCGTTTCTCTTGATGGCATTGTAGATGTCGGGCTCGGAATCCTTATCCAGATTGATCACCTTCGCATAGCAGCCGCCCTCGAAGTTGAATACGCCGTTGTCGTCCCAGCCGTGCTCGTCATCGCCGATCAGCAGACGCTTAGGGTCTGTGGACAAGGTGGTTTTGCCGGTTCCGGAAAGGCCGAAGAAAATAGCGGTATTCTTTCCGCTCATATCGGTATTGGCGGAGCAGTGCATGGAGGCAATGCCCTTTAACGGCAGATAATAGTTCATCATGGAGAACATGCCCTTCTTCATCTCTCCGCCGTACCAGGTATTGATAATCACCTGCTCGCGGCTGGTGATGTTGAAAGCCACGCAGGTCTCGGAATTCAGGCCCAGCTCCTTGAAATTCTCCACCTTTGCCTTGGAGGCGTTATATACCACGAAATCGGGCTCAAAGTTCTCAAGCTCCTCCTTGGAGGGCTGGATAAACATATTTTTGATGAAATGAGCCTGCCATGCCACTTCCATGATGAAACGCACGGCCATTCTGGTATCCTTGTTGGCGCCGCAGAAAGCGTCCACTACAAACAGTCTCTTGTTGGAGAGCTCCTTTTTGGCGATATCCTTTACCACAGCCCAGGTTTCCTCAGACATGGGATGGTTGTCGTTTTTATACTCGTCGCTGGTCCACCATACGGTGTTTTTGGAATTTGCGTCCATCACAATGTACTTGTCTTTGGGAGAACGGCCGGTATAGATACCTGTCATAACGTTCACCGCTCCCAGCTCGCTGACCTGGCCTTTTTCATACCCCTCCAGTCCGGGCTTGGTCTCCTCTTCAAAAAGCATCTCATAAGAAGGATTGTGTACGATTTCAGTCGTGCCGTTGATACCGTACTTGGTCAAATTCATCTCTGCCATCTTTTTTACCTCTTTTCTTATTTTTTGATCGGGTTTTTCAGGGCGCCTCCCGACGGCGGGGGATTCCCTTTTTTTAACATCTTTTGTATTATCTCAGACATGACTTTAAAAGTCAAGAAAGCCGCGGAAATTTATTTTTATTTTAGGATCCGTTCAGCCCTTTTCTTTGTTCATCTCCAAAATCGCCGTCTGATCCGCCCGCGTCTCTTTTTTGAGCCACTCCGCTTCCTCCTGGGTCAGATAGGGCGATATTTTTTCATAGACCTTCCTCTGGTACGCGTACAGCAGCGCCCTTTGAACCTCCGTCATATGCCTTTCATCGATGGCCTCCATATCCAGAGGCACCCATGTCAAGGTATGAAAGTGCATGAACTGGCCGTACTCGTTTTTGACATCGTTTTCCGCCACCATCACGTTTTCAATGCGGATGCCATGGCTGCCTTCGATGTAAATGCCAGGCTCGTTTGTCACATCCATGCCCGGCTCCAGCACAGCCTCGTCCGCCCCCTCCACATAGCGCCAGCGGAGTCCCTGAGGCCCTTCGTGGACGTTCAGAATATATCCCACCCCGTGTCCGGTGCCGCATTTGTAGTCAAGGCCTATATTCCAGATGGGCCTGCGGGCCAGGA
Organism: uncultured Acetatifactor sp.; assembly: GCA_947630715.1. Lineage (GTDB taxonomy): Bacteria > Bacillota > Clostridia > Lachnospirales > Lachnospiraceae > Acetatifactor. The sequence goes on along the minus strand of CANRIP010000005.1, from coordinate 33,862 downwards.
TATCCAGATTCCGACCGGTGCAGCCGTAGAGCCACCGGGCGGCCGAAAGCTCCAGCATGCCCGCCGCCACCGACGTATAGTGCAGTTTTTCCTCCTCCGTGACAGGGCCAAGCACAATGGTCCTGGTCACGTCCGTGGTCCCGCCCAGATACTGTCCCCCGGAGTCCACCAGCAGCATTCCCTCGGGTTTCAGCTCCGCGCAGCTATCGGGAGCCGCCTCATAGTGCATCATGGCCGCGTTTGCCCGGTACCCCGCGATCGTGGGGAAGGAAAGATCCAAAAATGCCGGGATCTCCCGGCGTTTCTGTTCCAGATAATCCGCCGCTGAAATCTCCGTGATGGGGATTTTCCCAATGTTCGTTTTCAGCCAGTAGATCAATTTTGTCACAGCCACGCTGTCCTTTAAGTAAACGGTTTCCATGTGGGAGAGCTCCACAGGATTTTTGATGGCCTTGAACAGCTCCGTAGGATTCTTCTTCCCCACGATTTCCAGGCGTTGTGACAAAATCCGGTACACAAGGTAGCTGGCGTAGCGAAGATCCAGCAGCACTTTTTTCTCCCCGGGGAGGCGTTCCAGAAAACCGGCCGCGTCCGCGTATTCCTCCAACTGCACCCCCTTTTCCTCCAGGAACCCCATCGTTTCCTCCGAGAGTGCCTGTTTCTGAATAAACAGGATGGTACGGTCCTGCTCCAGATACCCATAGGCCATCGCCACCGGGTTGCATTCCACGTCGCACCCCCTGATGTTAAACAGCCACATCAGATCGTCCAGCCTGGTCAGGAAAAAGGCGTCCGCCCCCTCCTGCCGGACCCGCTCCATGGTGCGTTTGATTTTTTGTTCCACGCTCTCTCCCGTTAAAGCCTCGTCCAGCGCCGTAACCTTCCCGGCGGGAAAAGCGGGGCGGTCCGTCCAAATCGCCAGGGAGAGATCTTCCCTGTCATAAAACCGGATCTCCTTCTCCTTCAGGGCTTTTTCCAGCCGTTTCCCCTCTCCGGCGGTTACCACCCGGCCGTCAAAGCCCAGGGTCTGTCCTTTCTGCATCTCCCGGGACAAAAATTCCTCTATGGTGGGAACGCCCTCGTCCTGCATGCGGAACAGGGTGACGCCGGTCCCCTCCAGCTCCTTCTGCGCCTGAATAAAGTATCTGCCGTCCGTCCACAGCCCGGCGCCCTCCCGCCACACCACCAATGTGCCGTTAGAGCCTGTAAACCCGCAGAAATACTCCCTGGCTTTAAAATAATCGCTCACATATTCGGAGTTGTGAAAATCCCCGGAGGGAATCATATAATAGTCGATCCCTCTGGTCTGCATCTCATGGCGCAGCGCCGCCAGCCGCCCCAAAATCACCTTGTTTTCCATGTTCTTCCCTTCTCTCTGTTCCCGGCCCTTCCTTAGACGCCGGAGCCGCCGGATCTTTGCTCCCTGCACAGCCCCACCGCCCGGGAGGTGCCGATGCGGTCGCAGCCCAGGTTCAGAAACATCTCCAGCTCCTGGAGCGTGGAAATGCCACCCGCCGCCTTGATCTTGACGTCCGGGCCGATATGCTCCCTGAACAGCTCCACGTCTTCCTTTGTGGCGCCGGCCGTCCCGAAACCGGTGGACGTTTTGATGTAATCCGCCCCGGCGGCGGTAACCGCCCTGCACATGGCGATTTTTTCCTCCCGGGTCAGATAACAGGTTTCGACAATCACCTTCAAAACATGGTTCCCGCAGATTTGTTTCAAGGTGCGGATCTCCTGCTCCACCTTGTCATAAAGGCCGTTTTTCACATCTCCGATATTGACCACCATGTCGATCTCGTCGCAGCCGTCCGCAAGGGCCTGCCTGACCTCCGCGGCCTTCGCCGCGGTCACGCTGTACCCCAGAGGGAACCCTACCACCGTGCAGATGAGAATCCGATCCCCGTAGGTATCCCGGATCCGTTTCACATAAGCCGGCGGCACACAGACGCCGGCGGTATGAAATTCCAGCGCCTCCTCACAAAGTTTCTGCATGTCCTCCCAGGTTGCGAAGGCTTTCAACTGCGTATGTTCCACCCTGGCAAGCATTTCTTCCAACGTCATACTGTCCTCCCCTATTCCCATCCCGGCGCCGTCTGCTGCAAACGGCCGGAATCCATTATAGATGCAGGAAATCCCTGACCACATGTTTCATATCGGCCACGTCGCACTGTCTGTCATGCACCACCGGAGCGGAGCGGATTTCCTCAATGGCTTTCGGCACCTTCACGCCGGAAAGCGCGGACAGCTCATCCGCCAGTTCAAAGTCTCCCATGGCGTCATATTTGGGATCCAGCGCTTTCATGACGCTGCGGGTAAATTTAAAGGGACTGGCGGTGGATACGATCAGCGCCTTTTTGCAGGGTTCGTCCCCGCTCTCCCGGGCCTGGTTCCAAAACTTCCGATAGGCGGCGGAGGCCACGGCGGTATGGGTATCCATCACATAGCCGCAGGTTTCATACAGCCGCCTGATCTCCGCGGACGTTTCCTCCTCGCTTGCGTAAAAACCGCAGAAATCCCGCAGCCCTTCCCGCATCTGGGGCGTAATCCCGTAAGCGCCGCGGCTGTTTAACTGTTCCATCAAATCCCTGTTCACCCTGGGATCGTCGCCCGCTATGTGATAAATCATACGCTCCAGGTTGCTGGAGATCAGAATATCCATGGACGGGGACTGGGTCAGCACAAATTCCCTGTTTCTGTCATAAGTTCCCGTGCGGAAGAAATCGTACAGAACCTTATTTTCATTGGAGGCGCAGATCAGCCTGCGAATGGGGAGCCCCATTTGTTTCGCATAATACGCGGCCAGGATATTGCCAAAATTGCCGGTGGGAACCGTAACGTCGATCTGTTCGCCCTCCGCGATTTTGCCCTGGGCCAGCAGCCTGGCGTACCCGTACACATAATAGCAGATCTGGGGCACAAGGCGGCCGATGTTGATGGAGTTTGCGGAAGAAAACCGAAATCCCTTCCGTGCCATTTCCTCCCTGAGCGCCTGATCGGAAAAAATCTTCTTGACCCCTGTCTGCGCATCGTCAAAGTTCCCGTGGATCCCCACCACCAGGGTATTGTCTCCCTTCTGGGTCACCATCTGTTTTTCCTGAATGGGACTGACTCCGTTTTTCGGGTAAAAAACAATGATTTTGGTTCCCTTTACTCCCGCGAAACCCGCCAGCGCCGCTTTCCCCGTGTCCCCCGAGGTGGCGGTCAGGATCACAATTTCCTCCTGCATCCGGTTCTTCCGGGCGGCGGTAATCATCAGATGCGGCAGAATGGAAAGCGCCATATCCTTAAACGCGATGGTGGCGCCGTGAAACAGCTCCAGATAAAAGACCCCGTCCGCCTCCCGTATGGGCGCAATTTCCTCCGTGTCAAACTTGGAATCGTACGCGCTCTCAATACAGGCCGTAAGCTCCTCCCTGGTAAAATCGGTAAGGAACAGTTTCATCACTTCATAGGCCGTCTGCCGGTAATCCATTTGAGCCAGCCTGCCAAGGCTTACGTCCAGCGCCGGAATCCTCTCCGGCACAAACAGCCCTCCGTCGTCGGCAAGCCCCTGTAAAATTGCCTGGGAGGCAGTGACTGCGCTCCCCTCCGTTCTTGTACTGCGGTATAAAATTTCCATGATCTCCTCATTTTCCGGCTGCCCTGATCCAGCAGCCCCGTTGTCGGTTGTCATTTCCAGCCACGCTTTTCATTATAACAGAACCCATGCCTTTTGCAAGCGGAAATCCTGCGAACCGCCAAATCCTGCGGCGGGCCGGCCCCTTATCCCGTCTTTTTCCGCCGGGCCTCCCAAAACCGCGGCAGAGCAGCCTTTCCGTTCTCCGTGACCGGTTTCACCCATTTTGCCGAGTATAGATGGATCTGCATCAGCACATAACGGATGGGTTCATCGATATAACAGCACAAAAAGACCATCCAATAGGGAAGCCGGAACACAAACCCGGACAGCAGCACACAGGGCAGCACCATCACATACAGGAAGACGATCTCCAGCACCGTCCCGTAGACCGCGTCCCCGGCCGCCCGGTAGGTATCGTTCTGGATCCAGTTACCCATGCGGATCACGGAGACAACCCCGTAAATCAGGAGCATCCTCACCCCCGCTTCATAGGATGCGCCGGAAAGGCTCATACGGGTCAGAATCGGCCGGTGCATCGCAAACAGGATCAGATTGGCCCCAAAAATCACCGCGCTGCACAGATAGACCAGGCGTTTCGCCCGTTCATACGCCGTGTCCAGCTCGCCCGCCCCCACGCACTTCCCCACCAGAACGGAGGCCGCGTTGGAAAATCCCGCGAAGAACCCGATGATCAGTCCCTCCAGGGTCCGGAAAACCGCGATAGCGGCAATGACCGACTCCGGCTGCCGCCCAAAGGTTACATTGATGGCCATATTGCCGATTCCCACCAGAATTTCGTTACAGAGAATGGGAAAACATTTGAGAAAGAATTCTTTCAGATGCACCCGGTCCCACCGGAAATGACCGCGCAGCCGAAACAGATAGGGATGGCCGCTGCGCCAGGCCAGCAGATAAATCACAAGCACGTTCACCGCCGCCGCGCATGTGGTGGCCAGCGCCGCCCCTCTGATCCCCATGGCCGGCGCTCCCAGATTGCCATAAATCAGGACCCAGTTCAGGAAAAGATTGACCGCCACAGAGGCCACAGAGGCCGCCATGGGAACCCACACCCGCTCCGTGGAACGCAGCAGGCAGCTCATGGCCATGGAAAACACCTGAAGGAAATACGCGAAGCCCACAATATGCAGATAGGAAGCCCCGATTTCCTGCAGCAGCGGCTTGTCCGTGTAAATTCGCATCACAAGGCCCGGCGCAAAAATCGCAAGGGATCCGAACAGCAGCGCCACCGTCATCATGCAGACCCATGTCATGCCGTAGGAGCGCTGAATGCCCTCATCGTCCCGAGAGCCCCAGTATTGGGAAATAAACAGCATGCCTCCCCCGAAAAATCCCCAGTATCCGGAGAACATCAGGGAGGAAAACTGCGCGCACAGCCCCAGCGCGCCCACCGCCATCTCCCCCATGGGAGCCACCATCATGGTATCCACCATGCTGGCCGTTGTGGTGAGCAGATTCTGCACCGCCACCGGTATGGCGATAACCGCCAGTTTCTTCAGAAACGGCCCCCATAAGAATGTTTGATCGTCCTCTTTTTTGTACATTACACCTGCTCCTTCGCCCCACGGGAATCTTCCTCCAGCGCGGACAGGACATATTGTATCACACTTTCCCTCCGCTATCTATAAAAACCGCCAAAAAATCATTCTCCGAAAGGAATTCCCCGGCGCCCTGTTGCGCCTGCGCCCTCCAAAACTCACGCCTTACTTGAAAAATTCATGGCCTCCGTGTTCAAATAAAAAGGTAAGCTTTCTGTCAAACCATCTCATTTTCTCGCTGCCCGCGTACTTTCGCGACGCGAAGTACAGGGCTCCCTGAGAGATATCCTCCCCTTGCAGAGCCCTCTGTACCGCCGCCTCTGTCTCGTCGCTGATCTCCACCGTATAATATCTGCCGCTTGCCACAGGGGAAAACTGGGTCACCCCGTCCGACTGCTGAAAGACCACCTCCGTCACCGTAGCCGGGAATTTATCATTTTTCACCCTGTTCAACACCACATTGGCCACCAAAAGCCTTCCGTCCTCATCCTCGCTGCCGGCCTCCGCCTCCACAATCCGCAGAAGCGTCTCCAGCTCCTCCCCGGACAACTGGATCTCATTTTCCGGCTGTTCCGGCGGCTCGCAGACCAACACCCGCTGTCCTGAAACCGCCGCCACCGTCTGGGAAACCGCTGCCGCCTGTTCCTGTCCCGTCTCCTCCTGGACGGCGGGTGCGTCCCCCAGGATCACCGCCTCCTTTTTCGCCTCTGTTTCACCGGAGGGTTCCTCCTGCACCAGCTCCACAGGGGTTGTCCACGCCCACAGTGTGCTCGTTCCCTTCACGCACAGCACCGCCGTGAGAAAGATCAGATTGACAAGCGCCATAAGCCCCGCCGCTTTTTGATATCCCATATACCGTCCTCCCGTATCCTCCCTGGGGACAGCTTAGCCTGTCCGATATATCAATATATGAGACAAGCCCTGAAAATATATCTCTCTCTTGCGAAAAACGGCGGGAAAATGCTATACTGGGATCACAGATATCCCACGGGAGGCGTTTTCTTGAAAAATCAACCCAGGAAACAGAACCGAAATACCGAATATCCGGAAGGTGTTTTCGCCGCACGGAAGAAAAACGGCGACCTCTATTTCCGTTCTTCCCTGACCTGCCGGCGCAAGCACATCAGCCTTGGAAGCTATGCCACCCCGGAGCTGGCCCACCTGGCGTATCTGGAGGGACGGGCCCTTCTGTCCGATCACAGGTATACGCTGGAAAAATTTTCCGAAACCTCCCCTCTGCCCTTTTCCAAATGGGTGAGCCTGATCAACTACCGGGACAACGGCATCTATATCGGCAACCCCATCTATGCGGGATCCCGGATCCTGTATTACTATCTCTCCCCCTCCCTCGTCCTGAAATTTGACGCGGAGGATCTGTTTTACTATTCCTCCCACCGGATCATGCGGCGCGGATCCCATTATTTTGTGGCGGATTACGGCATGCAGATCAGCATCGCCGGCCGATATGGCATCAAGGCCTACGCCAGAGAGGGAATCGATTTCCGTTTTATCAACGGGGATCCTACGGATTTCCGCCGGGAAAATCTTGAGATTCTGAACGTATATCACGGGGTCACCGTGGAACAAAAAAAGGGACAGTACCCATATACTGTCCGCATTCATGTAAAAGGCAATTACCTGGTCGGACGCTACGCCGACCGGATCGAAGCCGCCATCGCCTATAACAAGGCGATAGACGTCCTGAGAAAAAACGGATTCCAGAAAAAATTTATCCCCAATTACATCGATGGGCTGCCCGCCAGCCGGTACGCGGAGATCTATACCGCCGTACAGATTTCCCCCAAGCTGGCGAAATGCCGTCCCCAGCCTATTTCTCCGAATAATCCACAAAGCTGATATTCAGGTTCACGGGGCCGGACACTCCGTCCACAGTGGCGCTCCTGTTATACTGCCACATGGTAAACTGATAGGGATAATCCGGAATATCCGCCGACTGAGACAGCCAGACGTCATAGGAAGTCAGCTTGGACATGTCGATCTGCTCGATCAGCCACTCCTTGTTCCCATAGAGCAGCGTTTTATACCCTGCGTTCTCAATCGTCTCCAGAAAGGCTTTGGCCAGATCCGTCCGCTCCGACTTGCTCAGAGAATCCGTTCTGGCGGAATCGGTGCTGATGCGCTCCATATCATAGGCCACCGGATAGGTGATCCCGTAATCCCCCAGATTTTCTATGACCATATTGGCTTCCTCAACCGCCTCCTGGCGGGTCACAGCCTGGGAGAAGAAATAAACGCCCACATCCAGCCCCGCATCGGTGGCCCGTTTCAGATTGTCCGCAAAGTAATCGTCCAGGATCAACTGGCCGCTGCCATAGCCCCTCGCCCCCACCCGGAGCATCACAAAATCGATCCCCGATTTGCGGACCGCGGCAAAATCAATATAATCCTGCACCTCGGAAACGTCGATTCCCTCATAGGAAACCTGGACGCCGTTCTCATAATATTTCATCCTGTCGGACTGGCACACCAACTTGGTAAAATCATAATCATTCTTGGGAAGATAGGGGCTGATCAGAACCCATTCCTGCGTACCGTCCGCCTTTTCCACCAGCGTATGTCTGCCGTCGGTGGACGGATCGCTTTCCACCGTTTCCTTCGGCGGCTCCGTCTCCACCGGTTCTTCCTCCGGCTCCTCCGGCGGATACATGTCCCAGAAATCAAGATCGCCGGGTCTTAGGCCGCTTTCCGATACCAGATCGTCCACGGTTTCGCTTTCCAGGATAACCGGCGAGGATTCCTGCTGCGGGGCGGATGGCTGACGATTCCCCTCATGGTTCAGAATCAGGACGATCACCAGTATGGCCGCCACAAAAAAAGTCACGGCCACAATCGTCATGACCACAGCCGGCGACATTCCCGAATGATCGTCGTAATTTTCCGGCAGCCGCATACGGCGCTCCTCCTTTCCCCGCTCTCCCTCAAAGCTTTACAATGGCTTTTTTCGGGCACTTCTCCGCACAGGCGCCGCAGCCGGTGCATTTTTCCTGATCGATCACGGCGTGAAAATTCTGAACGGTAACCGCCTGGGAGGGACAGGCCTTCACACACAGGCCGCACCCGATACATCCGGCCGAGCAGGCTTTCATGGTCACAGGCCCCTTATCCGCCGACTGACAGGCCGCCGCAAACTTCGCCTGATAGGGAATCAGGCTGATCAGATGCCTGGGGCAGATTTCCACACACTTGCCACACGCCTTGCATGCCTCCCGGTCCACCACCGCCACGCCGTCCACCACATGGATGGCGTCGAAGGGGCAGACGGAAACACAGGTGCCATATCCCAGACAGCCGTTTTTACAGCTTTTCGCTCCGCCGCCGGGCACAAAGCTCATCAGACGGCAGTCCTGGGCGCCGGTATACTGATAATCCGTTCCCGCCTTGTCGCAGGTGCCCTGACAGGCCACATAGGCGGTCATACGCTGGGTATTTCCGGCCTCAACCCCCATAATGGACGCGATTTTTTTACTCACCGGCTCGCCGCCTACCGGACAGGCGTTGACGGCGGCCTCACCCTTGGCAATGGCGGCCGCCAGGCCGGAGCAGCCCGCATAACCGCATCCGCCGCAGTTATTCCCCGGAAGCGCTGCAAGCACCGCCTCCTCCTTTTCATCCGTTTTGACCTGAAACCGAATGCCGGCGACGCCGAGAAAAAGCCCCACAAAAATTCCAACCGTTCCCACCACCACAGCGGCGGCGGCGATTCCCGTCACACTCATGCGCTCGTCCTCCTATAACAGTCCTGAAAAACCGCAGAAAGCAATGGCCATAAGCCCCGCCGTCAGCAAAACCACGGGCATTCCCCGGAAAGGCTTGGGGATATCGTTATGCTCCAGCTTTTCCCGGATGCCGGCCAGGATCACAATCGCCACCGTGAATCCCACCGCCGTGGCAAATCCGTTTACAATGCCCGTCAGAATCCCATATTCCTTCTGAACATTGGTAAGCGCTACGCCCAGCACCGCGCAGTTTGTGGTGATCAGGGGCAGATACACCCCCAGCGCCCGGTACAGCCCGGGCATGGTTTTTTTCAGGAACATTTCCACAAACTGAACCAGCGCCGCAATGACCAGAATAAACACAATGGTTTCCAGATACTCCACATGCAGTTTTTGCAGCACATACTGATCAATTACACCCGTCACCGCGCTGGCCAGCGTGATGACAAAGATCACAGCCGCCCCCATCCCGGCGGCGGTGTTGATTTTCTTCGACACTCCCAGGAACGGGCAAAGTCCAAGGAACTGGCTCAGCACCACATTGCTGACCAGAGAGGATGCAACCAAAAGCAAGAGCAGATCCTTTACGTTTTCCATTTACTCTCCCCCTTCTTCCAGATTCACAATCTCCAGTTCCTCCTGGGGAACCTTCCCTTCCCCTTTTCCCGATTCCCCGTAAAAACGTCTCTTACACCCGGTGTCGGAACAATTCATGCAGTCCTCGCTGCAGCCGGATCCGATTTTTTCATAGGATTTCCCCGCCGCCTTGCGTCTTTCCTTCACAAAGTTCTGAAGGGCCACCAGCGCCGCCAGCACCAGAAACGCTCCCGGCGCCTGGCCGAAAATGCGGATGGGCACATAGGCGTCAGGCATCAGCCTGTGTCCAAACAGTTCTCCCGCTCCCAGGATCTCCCGGACGGCGCCGATGCAGGTCAGAGCCACCGTAAAGCCCAGTCCCATGCCGATCCCGTCAAACAGAGAGGGAATGGGCGGATTGGAGTAGGCGTAGCTTTCCGCCCTCCCCAGAATGATGCAGTTGACCACGATCAGCGGAATATACACCCCCAGCGACTTGTTCAGCTCGGGCAGATATCCCTCCAGCAGTAGCTGCACCGCCGTGACAAAAGAGGCGATCACCACAATGAACGCCGGAATCCTGACTCTGTCGGGAATCAGTTTCCGAAGAAGGGATATCAGCAGATTGCTCATGGCCAGCACCGCCATCGTGGTAAGCCCCATCCCCAGCCCGTTGATGGCGGAGGTGGTCACCGCAAGCGTGGGACACATTCCCAGCGTCAGGACAAAGGTAGGGTTTTCCTTCACCAGACCGTTATAAAGTCTCTCTCCAGCTTTATTCATTTACGGCACCTCCCGTCCTTTGATGCGCCTGTTCCGGGTGCTCCAGCAGGTACCGTATGGCGCGGATCCCGCCGTTGACTCCGCTCACCACCGCCGACGTGGTGACGGTTGCGCTGGTAATGGCGTCCACCTCATTGGGCGCGGTGGCTCCTGTCTTCGTGTAGACAAAGCTTTCCACATTCCTTCCCGCGAACTGGGGAACCAGCACCTTGGGAGCCTCCATTCCCAGTCCCGCCGTCTCGGACAGCTCCAGAATGGATACGCCCTTCACCGTTTTTTCCGAATCCACTCCCACATAAAGCACAATGTCCCCGCCGTATCCCTCCTTGGATACCACTTCCGCCACATATCCTTCCGGATTTTCCGTCCCGCCGTTTGCGTCCGTCACCTGATACACCGTGCCGATCTCCACGCCGTCCTCTGCAAGTTCTGCCGTCAGGGTTTCGTCCAGCGTATAGTCCACCGGCGTAAACGCAAACTGCCGGCCATCGGATGAGGCAAACACCGTCTCACAGGCTTCCCGGATGGCTTTTTCCTGCTGCCGGCGGATGGGATCCTTGGTCAGCTCGTTTACCACTCCCAGCAGCAGTCCGGCGATCAGCGTAATGCCAAACAAAATTCCCGCTTCCTTCAGCATGGTTCTGACAGCGTTGTTATTTTGCATGGCGCGCACCTCCCCTCCGATACCCAAAGGCCACCGGCATCGTAAATTTTTCAATCAGAGGAACCAGCAGATTTCCCAATATAATGGCATAGGACACGCCCTCGGCCCCGGGGCCGAAGATCCGGAAAATGCCTGTCATAATCCCCAGAAATACGCCGAAGATATACTGTCCCTTCACCGTAATCGGCCGGGTGACATAATCCGTGGCCATAAAGAACGCTCCCAGCATCAGGCCGCCGCCGGCCAACTGAGCGGAGAGATACGCGGGATCGAATCCCCTGCCTCCGAACAGCCCCACAAACAGGACAAAGCTTACCAGATAGCTGCCGGGAATCCGCAAGTCGATCACCCCCAGCAGAATCAGGAAACAGGCGCCCACCACAAGCGCTACCACCGAAGTCTCACCGATGGTGCCACCCGTGCGCCCCCATACCATATCCAGAACGTTCACCTGCTCTCCCGCCTTCAGCAGCGCCAGGGGCGTAGCCCCCGTCCAGGCGTCGCAGTCAAACGCGGTCATCTGGGTAGGAAAGGAAATCAGCAGAAAACACCTGGCCGCCAGAGCCGGGTTCATAAAGTTCTGCCCCAGTCCTCCGAACAGCATTTTCACCACCAATATGGCAAACACGCCGCCCAGCGCCGCCATCCAAAGCGGTATGGTCACCGGCAGATTCAGCGCCAGCAAAAGCCCCGTCACCACCGCCGACAGATCCGTGATCGTCATTTTCTTCCGATACAGCCCAAAGAGAAACTCTGTCAGCACCGTACTTGCAATGGTCACCAGTATGACGGCAAGCGCTCTCGGCCCGAAATGATAGATCCCGTAACCGGCGGCCGGCATCAGCGCAACGATCACCGCCAGCATAATGCCGGCTGTCGTCGCCTTGGACCGGATATGGGGATTGGATGAAACCTGAAACAATCCGCTCATGATCTTCCTCCTATTTCTTTCGTTTTGCAAGCAGGATCTTGCGCATGGACTTAATCTCCTGTGTCAGCGGCCTTCTGGCCGGACAGATAAAGCTGCAGCAGCCGCATTCGCAGCATTCCATCCCGTAATGGTCCAGAAAAGCCTGTTCTTCAAAGCGCTCCGCATCATCCGCCAGCCTGCTGGGGACCACCCGGCCGGGACATACCTCCGCGCACCGCCCGCAGTTGATGCAGGGCCCCGGTTCCATGGCCGATACCTCGTCCTTCGTCAGACCCAGGAGCGCTGTGGACGTTTTGGTGGAGGGAACGTTCAGATCAAACATGGCGAAACCCATCATAGGCCCGCCGCACACGATCTTTTCCGGCTTTGTCCGGAAACCGCCCGCCGCCTCCAGAATATCCTGATAGCTGGTGCCGATCTTGACCCGGAAATTTCCGGGAGCGGCCACCGCATCCCCCGTGACGGTGATAATCCGTTCCATCAGCGGCCGGCCTTCCATCACCGCCCTGTACACCGCCACGATGGTATCCACATTGTTCACCACGCACCCCACGTCCGCCGGGAGCATGGTGGAATTGATCTTCCTACCGGTGACGGCGTAAATCAGCGTCCGCTCTCCCCCCTGAGGGTATTTGGTCTTCAGGGCCTTGACGCTGATCCGGGGCTCATCCCTGGTCAACTGCCTGAGCAGCCGGACGCAGTCCGGTTTGTTGTCCTCCACCGCGAGAATGCCGTTTGCGTTTTCAAACAGCCGCAGGATAATCTTCAGGCCCTGGATCAGTTTTTCCGGTTCCTCCAGCATCCTCCGGTAGTCGGACGTGAGATACGGCTCGCACTCCGCGCAGTTTGCAATCACATATTCGATCTTTTTCGGTTCCTTGGGAGAAAGTTTCACATGGGTGGGGAAACCCGCGCCGCCCATTCCCACGATACCGGCCTCCCGGATAATGTCCAGAATTTCTTCCCGGCTCAGCTTTTCCAAGGGAGCCACAGGATAAAAGCCCGTATCTTCATACAGCCCGTCATTTTCCACCACAATACTCATCACCATATCCCCGGTGACGACCCGTCTCGGCTCCACCGCCTTGACCGTGCCCGAAACCGATGCGTATACGGGCGCGGATACAAAGCCGCCGGCTTCCGCGATCTTTTGACCCGCGAGCACCCTGTCCCCTTTGGCGCAGACAGCCTTCGCCGGCGCACCGATATGCTGGGACAGGGGATAAACCAATTCCGCTCCCGGCGGAATATCCTGGATGGGTTTATCCTTGGACATCGCCTTCCCGTCATAGGGATGAATTCCCCCTGTAAATGTCAGTTTTGCCATACAGCGTTCCCTTTCCTTTCCGGCCCTGCCGCACAACGCCGGTTTTTGTCGAAGTATGCAGGCCTTCCTCAGTTAAATATACTATTTTTTTTGATAAAATACTACTGTTTATTTGAAATTTGTGCTATGATATGTTTGAATCTGTATCACATGCCTGTTTTTGGGGCTTTCAGCCCGCAAAATCAGCAGCGTCAATGAAACGGTTTGTAAATTCTACGGAGGATTTTATGAGAATATGTGAGGAGACTCTGGAAAACTTTACCATAGCTTACCCCCTGGAGAGGCTTGCCCCCATGGAGCGGGTCCTGTTCCTGGATATCGAAACCACCGGCTTTACCGCTCGTTCCTCTTACCTTTACCTGATCGGCTGCGCGTACCATCTGGCCGGAAAATGGCGTACCATTCAATGGATGGCGGAAAATTACGGGCAGGAGGAAGAAATTCTGAAAGCCTTTTTCGATTTTGCAAAGCACTACCGCTTTTTGATCCACTATAACGGCAACAACTTCGATCTCCCCTTCATCACCCAGAAATGCACCCAATATTCCCTGCCTTACAGCTTTGAAAATTTTCAGGGAATCGATCTATACAGGCGGATTTCGCCCTACAAATTCTTTTTGCGGCTCCCCAACTGCAAGCAGAAAACCCTGGAACAGTTCCTGGGGATCAACCGCAAGGACGTGTTCACCGGCGGCGAACTGATCGGCATTTACCACGACTATGTCAAAAATCCTTCCGAGTTTTCGGAAAACGCCCTGTTCCTGCACAACGCGGACGATCTCAGAGGCATGCTGGAAACCCTTCCCATACTGGCTTACTATGACCTGTTCAATCACCCGGTGCGGGCCAAAAAAGTACAGGCCAATACCTACCGGGATGTCAACGGGGGTGTGCGGAAAGAGCTGTTGATAACGCTGGTTCTGGATCAGCCCCTTCCCAAGCCGCTGCTCACCAGCGCCAACGACTGCTTTTTCCGGGGCGAGGGGACGCAGGCTACCTTGAAAATCCCTATTTACCAGGAGGAGCTGAAATACTTTTACTCCAACTTCCACGATTATTACTATCTTCCCGACGAGGATGTGGCGTTACATAAATCCGTGGCCAGCTTTGTGGAAAAGGATCACCGGGTTCCCGCCTCTCCCGCCAACTGCTATACCAGGAAGTTTTCCAGTTACCTTCCTCAGTGGAGCGTACTCTTTGAGCCCTTCTTCAAGCGGGATTACAAAAGCAGCGAATTGTTTTTTGAACTGACGGACGAGATGAAACGGGACCGCAGAGCCTTTTCCGAGTACGCCTCCCATGTGCTGGGAATGATGGCGTCCACATATTAAGGCCTGATCCCGCGAGGAAAAGGGAAATCCGCATTGGATCTTACCATAAAAAGGAACCCGTTAGGGTTCCTTTTGATTTCGCTGAAAATCGCAATATGTAAACTCTTTGTTCCTTCCCTGTCAGATCCTTTGCTCAAATTTTCCCTGTCCGGATTCCCCTGTCAGAAGGATTCCTGGATGGAAACTTCCCGGTCAGAATCTCTTAGGGGTTCCGTCTTAGGGGTTCCGTCTTAGGGTTTCTGATAGAAGAAAGAATTCTTTCTCTCATATCCGATCTCTTTGTAATTGATGATCTGCTCGGTGCTTCCGATGAACAATACGCCTCCCTTTGCCAAGGATTTATAAAACTTGCGGAATACCTCGTCCTTTGCCTCCTCCGTGAAATAAATCAGCACATTCCGGCATACGATCATATGATAATCCGTGGGGTAGGTATCCTTTAACAGATTATGTTCCTTAAATTCCACCCGCGCCTTGACCTCATCCGCAATCTTGTAAGACGGGCCCACCTTGGTAAAGTATTTGGACTTCAAATCATCCGGCACCGCCGCAACGCTCTTTTCCGCATAGACGCCAACCTTTGCCTTGGCTATGACCTGCTTATCCAGATCGGTTGCGTAAATTTTAATGTTGCTCAACGGAATATGCCTGGACAGCGCCATCACCAGGGAATACGGCTCATCCCCTGTGGAACACGCCGCGCTCCATATTTTCAGGTTCTTCCCAAACTTCCCCACCAGCTCCGGTATCACCTGCTGATCCATCAGTTTCCACTGTTCCGGATTGCGGTAAAACTCCGACACATTGATGGTGATATAGTTGACAAACTCGTCAAACAGCGGCTTTTCGGTTTTCAATCCCTGTACATATTTATCATAGCCTTCGATCTTGTGCTTTGCGATCAATGTGTCGATGCGGCGTTTCATCTGTTTTTCCTTATAACAGTTTAAATCAATCGCCGTCAGCGCCAGCACTTCTTTCTTAAAGTACTCGTAATCATAAGCCATGGTCAGATCCATCCTGTCGATTTATTTATGAATTGCTTTCTGCCTCGTCATTCTCCTGAGCGATCACGGCTCCAATGTCAACAGCCACCTCGTCCGCATCCTCCTCATGCTCGCTTGCCGCCATAGCCTTGATGCTCAAAGAGATCTTTTTGTCGTTCTCATTAAAGTCCACTACCTTCGCGGTAATTTCCTGGCCGACGCTCAAAACATCGGAAGGTTTCTCCACATGCTCTTTTGCGATCTGGGAAACGTGCAGCAGGGCGTCCACGCCGGGCTCCAACTCAATAAACGCGCCGAAATCCGTCATTCTTGCCACTTTACCCGTCACAATATTTCCAGCCGCATATTTTTGCGCCGCGTTCTTCCAGGGATTTGCATCCTCAAATTTCAGGGAAAGGGCAATCTTGCTGCCGCTGATTTCCTTGATCAGCACCTTCAGCTTGTCTCCCACCTTAAACACTTTTTTCGGATGCTCCACCCGTCCCCAGGACATTTCGGAAATGTGCAGAAGTCCGTCCACGCCTCCCAAATCCACAAACGCGCCGAAGTCGGTCACATTTTTGACCACGCCTTCCACCACATCGCCCTCTTTGATCCTCTCGAACAGTTCTTTCTGAAGTTCCGCCTTTCTCGCCGCCAGCAGTTGTCTTCTGTCCCCGATGTATCTCCTTCTCCTGGGATTGTACTCGCTGATCACAAACTCGATCTCCTGACCGGCGTACTTTGTCAGATCCTTCTCATAGGTATCGGATACAAGGCTGGCGGGGATAAAGATTCTCACCTCGTCCACAATCACGCTTAACCCGCCCTCCAGCACCTGAGCTACGGTAGCCTTCAGGACTTCATGGCTGTTATACGCTTCCTCGATTCTCTTGTTCCCTCTGTCGGCGGCCAGGCGCTTATAGGTCAACGCCACCTGTCCCTCACCGTCGTTTACCTTCAAAACCTTTACTTCCATAGTGTCTCCCGGCTTTACCGCCGCCGTCAGATCAACGCTGGAATCATTGGTATATTCGTTCTTTGTCAGAATACCGTCCGACTTGTAACCGATATTCAAAACGATCTCGTCCGGTTTCACATCGATCACCGTGCCTTCGACTACCTCTCCCGCATGTATTGGTTTACAAGATTCCTCCAGCATTTGTTCAAAAGTTAATTCTGACATAATTTTGAACCTCCTCGATTATTTTATTTGGGGTGGAAGCCCCCGCCGTAATACCCACCAGCCGAACGGATTCCGGCAGTTCCATATGCAGGTCATCCAGCGTCTGTATAAAATAGGTCTGCGCACATTCCTTTTTACAGATATCATAGAGCTTTCTGGTATTGGAGCTGTGCTTTCCTCCTATGACAATCATCACGTCAGCCACCGACGCCAGTTCTCCTGCCGCTTGCTGCCGTTCCTGTGTCGCATTACATATAGTATTGACAGTACTACTATTGTAACCTTTTTTTTCAAAAATTTCAACTATATAATGAAATTTATTGTAGTTATATGTCGTTTGAGCGACCACGCAAAGCTTTTTCCCCTGGGGAGGAACAAACCTTTCCGCGTCCTCCGGTTCCTCCAGGACGGTAACGTCTCCGGCGCACCGGCCCACGATCCCTTCCACTTCGGGATGCCTGGCGTCTCCCACCACCACAATATGCTTTCCCTCCGCTTTCTCCCGCTCCACAATCCGGTGGATCCTTTTCACAAAAGGGCATGTGGCGTCGACGCACTGGATTCCTTTTTCCTCCAACAGCCTGAAAACGTCCGGAGGCGCTCCGTGAGCCCGCACAATCACGATACCGGAAGATAGGGTTTCCAGATCCTGCCGGGATTTTATGGTCTTGACCCCCAGTTTCTCCAACTCCCGGATCACTTCCTCATTGTGTACGATCGGCCCGTAGGTATAAATAGTTTTCCCAGTTTTTACCTGTTCATACACAGTGTCCACCGCCCTGCGGACCCCAAAGCAAAAGCCCGCATGCTGGGCCAGTCTTGTCTCCATGTCCCGCCTCTCTCCCATCTCCGGTGTTGATCCGCCGTCCAGCCCCGGCCCTATCCCATTTTTTCCCTGCACAGATCGGTCAGCCGCTCCGTCGCTTCCTCCGGAGTCATGTGGGAAGTGTCCAGCAAAACCGCGTCCGGCGCCTGCCGCAAGGGGGAAATCTCCCTGTGCATGTCCCTGTAATCCCTTTCCTCCATGTCCTTCCGGATCTGCTCCAGGCTGCAGTCCTGCCCCTTTTGGGTCAGCTCGTCAAAGCGCCGTTTCGCCCTTACCCCGCTGTCTGCGGTCAGATAAACCTTCAACTGCGCGTCCGGCAGCACACAGGTGCCAATGTCCCTGCCGTCCATGATACAATCGCACTGAGCCGCCAGTTTTTTCTGGAGACTCACCATCTTGGCCCGCACCTGAGGCACCGTGCTGATCACGGAAGAAACGCCGCTCACCTCGCCGGTGCGCAGTTGATCGTTGACATTCTCCCCGTTTAACAGCACCACCTGCTCTCCGCCCTGATAGCGGATGGAGATGTCGGCCCGCCCGCACAGCTCGGCCACCGCCTCCGTATCTTCCGGATCGATGCCGCTTTGCAGGACAAACAGTCCCATGGCCCGATACATGGCTCCCGTGTCCACATAAATCAGATGCAGCCGTTTCGCTGCCGCTCTCGCGATGGTGCTTTTGCCCGCGCCCGCGGGTCCGTCTACCGCCACATTAAAACTCATTTGATTTCTCCTTTTGATCCATTCTGTTTCCCTGAAAAGCGGGAAACGCTGCTTTGTCCCGCCAGATGGCCGGTGGACCAGGCGATCTGCAGATTGAACCCCCCGGTCATGGCGTCCAGATCCAGCACTTCCCCCGCAAAGTACAGCCCCTTTGCCTTTTTGGATTCCATGGTGGAAGGATTGACTTCCCTGACGGAAACGCCTCCCCTGGTGATAACCGCCTCCTCATATCCGGCGGTTCCCTCCACGGTAAGGGGCAGATGTTTCACAAGATCCGCGAACGCCCTCCGCGTCTGCCTGGTGATCTCATTCACCCGGGTTTGAGGATCGATCCCCGACAGTCTGACCATCACGGGAATCAATCTGGCAGGGAGCAGATCCCCCAGCGCATTTTTAAACTGCCGGCCGCTGTTTTCTCCGAAATCCCGCAGCAGCCTCCTGTCCAACTGTTCCATGTCCAGAGCCGGTTTCAGGTCGATGGACAGGGTTTTTTCCGTTTTCCGGCCCTTTTTCCCGGTTCCGTCTCCCCGGCCCAGCCGGCTGCTGGCGGAAAGGATTAACGGCCCGCTGACCCCGAAATGGGTAAACAGCAATTCCCCGAAACCCCGGAACACCTCCCGCCCGTCCTCTCTCAGACATGCCTCCACATTCCGAAGGGAAAGGCCCATCAGCTCCGCGCACCAGCTCTCCCGGATACGCAGGGGAACCAGCCCGGGGCTCAACGCCGTCACGGAATGTCCGGCCTCTGCCGCAAAGGCATATCCGTCCCCCGTGGAGCCGGTGGAAGGATAGGAAAGCCCTCCGGTGCAGAGAATGACGGCGGATGCCTCCAGGTTTCTGCCATCCGATAGGACAACGCCTGTGATCTGTTTTTGTCCCGCCGGTTCTGCCCCGGCGCTTTCCTTCCACAAAAGCTTTGACACCCTGGTCTTAAGAAACACCTCCACTCCCCGCGCCGCCAGTTCTCTGCTGAAGGCGGCGATCACATCCGAGGAATGATCCGACCGGGGAAACACCCTGTCTCCCCGCTCTGTTTTTAAAGGGCAGCCCGCCCTGGTCAAAAAATCCTCAATCGCCTGGCAGTCAAAATCCGAAAAAGCGCTGTACAGAAATTTGCCGTTGACGCACAGATTGGCGAAGAAAGCCTCCCGCCCCGCCGCGTTGGTGACGTTACAGCGCCCTTTTCCGGTGAGAAACAGCTTTTTCCCCAGTTTCTCGTTTTTTTCGATCAGGGTAACCCGCGCCCCCAAAGCGGCCGCCGTGGCCGCCGCCATCATGCCTGCGGCGCCTCCTCCCACCACGATGACTCTATCGTTTTTTGTTTCCATCATCCTGCTCCCTCCAGAGGGAATAATTAAGGATCGGCTCATCGTCTATAAAATTAATTTCGTCGTTTAAGTATACCTGATAATTATTCCAGACGTCTTCCAGCGTCTCCAGATTGATCCTCACATCCTGAGGGCATTTCAGGCACAGCGCCACCACCAGGGCATTGATCACGCTTAACGGCGCCACCAGAGAATCCACAATGGAAACCATATCGCTCCTGGCAAGCAGATTACAGGAGGAATACAGGCTCATGGGAGAATGGGTGGAATCCGTAATGGCGATCACCTTGGCGTTCCTGTCGTTGGCAAATTCCATGGCTTTCAAAGTACGCATGGAATACCTGGGAAAGCTGATCCCGATAAAGCAGTCCTTTTCATGGATGCGTATCATCTGCTCGAAGGTTTCGCTGACGCTGGTGGTTTTGAGCAGCACCACGCCGCCCCGGATCATATTCAGATAGAAATGCAGAAATTCCGCCAGCGGCTCGTTGCTGCGAAGCCCCATCACATAGATGGTTTCCGCCTCCAGGATGGTATTCACCGCGGATTCAAAAGCCGCCGGATCCAGATTTTCAATGGTATAACGTATTTTTTCAATGTCCGCGGTCATCACGGAGGTAAGCACCTCCGACTGGGTGCTGTGGCCGTATTTCGCGTCCATCCTCTGGATACTGTTTAACTTTCCCCTGACGCACTCCTCCAGCGCCTTCTGAAACTGCGGATACCCCTCGTAGCCGATCCCGGCGGCAAACCGTACCACCGTCGATTCGCTGATCCCAAGCGTTTCCCCAAGCTTTGCCGCCGTCATAAAGACCGCCTGGTCGTAATGTTCGGAAATATAATTGGCAATCGCCTTATGGCTCTTGCTCATTTTGCCGTAGCGTTCGGATATTCTGCTCAATATGTCATACTGTTTTTCCATTCCCAGTCCTTCCGCACCATAGCCCTCTGCGGCGCCGGCCCGTTTCCTTTACCGGTGCGCCGCCGCAAACGCTTCATAGGAGCGCTCCAAAAGAGCCAGCGTCTGCACCTCGGACAGATCATAATCGCCCGTCAGCGTCATGCAGGCGGCTCCATGAATAAAGATCCACATTTTCATAAACAGGTCCCCGGGATCCGGACAGCCCGCCGCTTTCGCAAGATTGATCTCGGAAACCACGTTTCCGTTCGCCCCGTTTAACAGCTCGTACATACTCTTTCTGTTTTCCTGATCCGACGCAAAAAGCAATTCAAACAGGTGCTTTTCCTCTCTGGCAAAAGCGATATACGCCATCCCCAGGTTGACAAAAGGGGCTTTCCCCATTCTGGGATACAGTCCGTAATAATCCTGGAAAAAGGCCGCCGCCCGGTCATAAACCGCGTCCCACAACTCGTCCATATTCTTATATACGCGAAAAATGGGCTGTGTAGAACAGCCTGCCTGCGCCGCCACCTTCCTGGCCGTCACATTGGCAAAGCCCTCCTGTCTGGTCATTGCGAACGCAGTATCCAGAATCAACTGCATGGTAATCGATTCCTTTCGAGCCATATTCGATCCTTCCGTTTCCCGCAAACCGCGCGTACCGCCCTCTCTCCGGCGGGCATCGGTTCCGCTGCCGTTGGTTGCAAATGGTTATCAGGTTTATAACACTTGTTATTTTACTGATATTCCGGGCGCTTGTCAAGTAAAAAGCCGCCGGGATCCGCCTGATGCAAACAGTGCCGCCAGAAACCCGATGCAAAAGGCGCCGGGAAAATCCCGGCGCCTGTAAAAACTCATACCTATGGTCCTTTGTACGGGATGCGCCTGTTCAGGCCCTTTTCCCCGTTTCAGACAGGATACGCCCCGTTCTTCGTGTCCGCCTGGGTCATATCCACCTTTTCCTGCTGTGCCTGACGATACTTGAAAAAGTCGGTTGCCACCTGAGGGAACAGCGCGTAGCTCAAAACGTCCTCATCCTGCTGTTTCCATTCCTTCATCTCGCCCTCCAGCTTATCCATCTCGTTGTCAAGCATATCCGCGTAGCGGCAGGTAATGCGGGTCTCGCCGGGGATTACCTTGTCGATCACTTCCTGATTCATGGGCTTTACGGTCTGGCCATATTCGCCCCGCAGAACCGCCTTCGTCTCTTTGGTGGCCATCTTGTATCTCTCGCCCATCAGCACGTTGAACACCGCCTGGGTACCAACGATCTGAGAGGAAGGAGTCACCAGAGGGGGCTCGCCCAGATCCTTGCGCACCTGAGGGATTTCCTTCAGCACGTCGTAGTATCTGTCCTCCGCGTTCTGCTCCTTTAACTGGCTTACCATGTTGGAAAGCATACCGCCGGGCACCTGATACAGAAGCGTCTTGATATCGACGCCCATCACCTTGGGATTGAGAAGGCCGTTCTTTAAGCACTCGTCTCTGTAAGGCCGGAAATAATCCGCGATCTCGGCCAGCAGATTCTGGTCGAACCCTGTATCGTAAGGGGTTCCCTTGAAGGTTTCCACCATAACCTCTGTTGCGGGCTGGGAGGTTCCCATGGCAAAGGGGCTCATAGCGGTATCAATCACGTCCACGCCCGCCTCCACGGCCTTCAGATAGGTCATGCCGGCAACGCCGGAGGTGTAATGGGTGTGCAGTTGAATGGGAAGCTTTGTGGCGCTTTTCATGGCGGAAATCAGCTCAGACGCCTTATAGGGAACCAGCAGCCCGGCCATATCCTTGATGCAGATGGAATCCGCTCCCATCTCCTCAATTTTCCTTGCCATATCGGTCCAGTATTCCAGTGTGTAAGCGTCTCCCAGCGTGTAGGACAACGCCACCTGCGCGTGGCCTCTGCCCTCCTGCTGTTTCATTCTGTTGGTGGCGTTCACGGCCTCCTGCAGATTGCGCAGATCGTTTAAGCAGTCGAAAATACGGATAATGTCGATGCCGTTTGCGATGGATTTCTGCACAAACGCGTCCACCACATCGTCCGCATAGGGTCTGTATCCCAGGATATTCTGGCCGCGGAACAGCATCTGCAGCTTGGTTTTCTTGAAACGGTCGCGCAGCTTGCGGAGACGGTCCCAGGGATCTTCCTTCAGGAAACGAAGGGATGCGTCAAAGGTTGCGCCGCCCCAGCACTCTACGGAATGATAGCCCACCTGGTCCATTTTTTCCGCGATGGGGAGCATAAATTCGGTAGGCATTCTGGTGGCAATCAGGGACTGGTGCGCGTCACGCAGAACGGTTTCCGTTATTTGAATCGGTTTTTTCACTTGTTCAGACATTTGCGTTTTCCTCCATATTGATTTTAATCAGCGTTTTACGCCGGTCTTAGAACACTCCGAAGATGGCCATAAACGTTCCGGCGGCTACCGCGGTTCCGATCACGCCCGCCACATTGGGCCCCATGGCATGCATGAGCAGGAAGTTGGTAGGATCGGCCTGGGCGCCCACCTTCTGGGAAACACGCGCCGCCATGGGAACCGCGGACACGCCGGCGGAACCGATCAGAGGATTCACCTTTCCCTTTGTGATCACACACATCAGTTTTCCAAAGAGAACGCCGGCGGCGGTGCCGAACATGAACGCAATCAATCCCAGGGCCACGATCTTCAGGGTATCCAAATTTAAGAACGCCTCCGCGCTGGTGGTCGCACCCACGGAAGTACCCAGCAGAATCACAACGATATACATCAGCGCGTTGGACGCGGTCTCCGTCAACTGTCTCACCACGCCGGACTCTCTGAACAGATTTCCCAGCATCAGCATACCCACCAAAGGAGCGGTGGTGGGAAGGATCAGGCAGACCACGATGGTAACGATAATGGGGAAAAGAATCTTCTCCAGCCGGGTGACAGGACGAAGCTGCCCCATCTTGATCTTTCTTTCCTTCTCGGTGGTCAGCAGTTTCATAATCGGCGGCTGTATAATCGGCACCAGCGACATATAGGAGTATGCCGCCACCGCGATGGGGCCCAGGATCGCGGTCTGTCCCAGCTTACCCGCCAGGAAAATGGACGTAGGGCCGTCCGCGCCTCCGATGATGGAGATAGCCGCCGCGGCCATGTCGTTAAAGCCCATTCCGATCGCGCCGAAATACGCGGCAAAAATACCGAACTGCGCGGCCGCGCCCAGCAGGAAACTCTTGGGGTTGGCAATCAGGGGGCCGAAGTCCGTCATGGCGCCCACTCCCATGAAGATCAGGGACGGCAGAATCGCAAGTTCATCCAGTTTGTAAAAATAGTACAGCAGACCGCCGGCGCCGTTTGCCGCGTCCTCTGCGTGAAGCATGATATCGGGATAAATATTCACCAGCAGCATTCCAAAGGCTATGGGCGTCAACAGCAGGGGTTCAAACTCATGCCGGATAGCCAGATACAGGAAAAAACAGGCAACCGCTATCATGACGTAATTCCCCCAGGTCAGGTTAAAAAACGCCGTCTGGTGAATCAGGTTGTTCAGCGTAGAACCTATATAATCCATTTGTTCCTCTTTTCCGCCGCCGCAAAGGCAGCCTTTCATAATTCTGAGATCCTTCGCGATTAGTTCATGGTGGCAAGCAGAGCGCCGGCCTCAACCGCGTCGCCCACGGAAACATTGATGCTTGCCACGGTGCCGTCCTGAGGCGCCACAACGGGGATTTCCATCTTCATGGCCTCGATGATCACCACAGCGTCCCCGGCCTTGACAGCCTGGCCCACGTTTGCCTCGATCTTAAACACCTTTCCTGCCGCGCCGGCTTCGATCTTAACGCTGCCGGCCGCGCCGGAGGCCTTGGGAGCCGCAGCCGCGGCGGGAGCCTTCGCGGGAGCCGCCTTGGGTGCCGCGGGAGCCTTCACGGGAGCGGGTGCGCCTGAAGATGCGCCTTCCTCCACAACCACATCATATACGTTTCCATTAACAGTGATGGTATAATTTTTCATTTTTCTCTCCTTCTGCCGTCTAAGCGGCTTTACCAGTCAATCTTATTTTCTTTTTCCGGTTTTCGGTTTTTGGATTTCAGGTTCCGGTTTACAGGTTCCGGATTTCAGATTCCGGTTTGCAGGTTCCGGTTTTCCGCTCCCCGGTCAGCGCCTTCTGCGGATGGAGCGCACCACAAACCCGTCAGCGGAGCCGGAGCCTTCATACGCCGCCACAGCGGCTGCGATCACCGCCGCCAGCTCCAGATCATCCGACTGCTCTCCCGCCTCCGGTTCCTCCGGCTGTGTCTGTGCGGCAGCCGCCAAAGCGGGTGTTTCTTCCTGTTTCTTGCGGGCGGACGCCTTTTCCTGCAGTTTCGGAATGATCCGGAAACAGGAAATGATGGCGCTGATCAGAATCAGTACCACAAACACGGTCCCCATGCCGATCAGGGTGTTCAAAGCGGCTCCCGTCATCAGCTCCCCCATGGTGGAAGACGGGTTCAGCGCCGCCGATTCCATAACGAAAAATCTGTCGTTGGACAGGATTACTTCCGCCACGGCGTCTTTTTTCTCCCCTGTCACATCCACGTTTACAATAATCTGATCGCCGTCGATTTTCGCCTTCGCATCCTTGACGGAAAGCACGGCTCCCATACTGTCGGCTGCCGACTGATAAGAGCCGGCGGCGGTCTGAAACGCGTAACCGTCCACCTCAAGCCCTTCCTCGGAGCTGATCTTGTAAGCAATTTCCTCCGTGGTCAGGTCCTGGATTTCCTGATTGGTTTCCTCTTTCATATATTCCGACAAAAGGGGGATCAGCTCATCCTTCGCGATCTGCATTGCATTGTCAAGTTTCCACTGCTCATAGGTCTGTTCTTCTTCCGGAACAGCCGCAAGATCCTGTTCCGATACCCAGTCTCCCTCTCCTCCGCAGGCGGATAGTCCGAAAATGCAGCCGATCAAACATATCCATGTCACTAATTTCTTCATCTTGCAATCAACCTTTCTACACGGTTCCGTGCTTTTTTGCAGGTCTGTCCTCGCTCTTGGTAAAGAGCATCTCGAATGCGCCGATCACATATTTTCTGGTTTCGGCCGCCTCCACAATCTGATCCACATATCCTCTGCGGGCAGCGCTGCCGGCGCTTAATTTCAGAGCGTCATACTCGGCCGCTTTTTTCTCAATCACATCGGCGCCCTGGCCGTCATACATAATCTTTGCCGCCAGCTTGCCGTCCATGGTGCCGATCTCGGCATCCGGCCAAGCGATGGTGATGTCCGCGCCGATGGCCTTGGCGTTCATCACAATGCCGGCCGTCCCCAGAGCCTTGCCCACGATCACGTTCACCTTCGGCACGGTAGCGCCCGCAAACGCCGCGGTCAGCCGGGCGGCCGCCTTGGCGATGGCTTTCTCGGAATCCATGGTGGCCTTGTATCCTTTCACGTTGGTCAGGGTCAGAACCGGAATGTCAAAAGCGTCGCAGAAGTTTACAAAATCCGCCGCCTTATCACAGCCCTCCGCGGACAGAACGGCATCCAGCTTTTCGCTGACTTTGCCCTCCTCGTCGCAGATTTCGCTGCGGTTGGCCACGGCTCCCACGGTCACGCCGTCCAGTTTCAAAAAGCCAACGGCCATATCCTTTCCGTAGGCGGATTTTACCTCAAAGAAATGATTGTCGTCCGCGATGATGGAAAGGGCGATGCCGGTATCGCCGGCGCAGTTTGCCAGCTCAGGGCTGACCCGGTTCAAATCGTCCTCGCATTCCACAATATCGCTGCCCTCGCCGTTGTTGGAAGGCAGGAAAGCAACCAGCTCCCGGATCTTTTCCATCACGGACGCCTCGTCTCCCACCACGTCCACAATACCGCTTTGTTCGGACTGGAAGGAGGCGGAGGAAGAATCGCACTTGGAAATCACGTTGCCGTCCAGAGCGTTAGGAGCGTTCACGAACAGTTTCGCGTTCTTTTCCTCCATGAAGGTGAAATCCGTCAGGGTGGGGAACAGGGCAAGCCCGCCGCCGCAGCTTCCCAGAATGGCCGTAATCTGAGGAATGACGCCGGACGCAAGAGTCTGTTTCAGGTAAACGGTTCCGAACGCGTTTAAGGCATCGGCGGCCTCCTGGAGCCGCAGTCCCGCGGAATCAATCAGCCCGATCACGGGAGAACCGGTTTTCATGGCAAGCTCATAAACATTGACAATTTTCTTGGCATGCATTTCTCCCACGGTGCCGTTCATCACGGATGCGTCCTGACTGTACACATAGACGGGTTTTCCGTTGATCACGCCGTAGCCGGTAATACAGCCGTCGGAAGGGGTTTCGTTTGGTTTCATATTAAAATCGGTGGCTCTTGCCGTGACAAGCCCGCCGATTTCAACGAAACTGTTGTCGTCGAGTAAGGCGTTAATCCTTTGACTCGCTTTTGAAGTAGTACTCATGCTCTCAATCCTCCGTTTATTATTAGATAAAGGCAGATTAACAGGGGAGTAAAGCATAACGGCACATACTCCCATGGTTAATATCGTTACTAGTATAACACGAAAAGTACAACTCGCAAAGGCCGAATTTCAATTTTTGCCAATTTTTTTATGAGGCGCTGGACGGGTTCATTTTTCCCCCGGTTCTGCCGATATAAAAGATGAAGAACCAAAGGACACTATTGAAATACGCATCCAAGGAGGGATTCACGCAGCAAACGGATTTCAGAGCAGTTTCATGGTGTATCCGGTTCAGATGGTTTCTCCGACGGCAAAGACAAAACGGGAAAGGGGACGCTCCGGCCAGGACCGCTCCGGCTCCCGAAACGAGTCTTTCCGTCACCTGCTGGATCAGGCGGCCGGCGGTGAAAGCCTAAACGAGTGTTATGTGGTTACCTATAACGCCGACAGGCAGCTTAACACCTTCCACTACCTTTCCAGAGAGTATACCTTCTGAATCCACAAAACGGAGCATTCGCCAACGCTTATGCTCCGTTTTGCTGTCCTTCCCTGATCAAAAACCTGTGGAACACCTGTTCCAGACACCAGAATAAATCGATTTCTTCCACCGCCTCCGAGGTCACGATGGGTTCGCTGCGGTAGACCACTCCGTTCACACTGTACTCGATCCTTCCCACCGTCTGCCCTTTCGGCACCGGCGCCGTCAGCGCCTCCTGCACGGTACAGGTCACCTGGATCTGCTCATCCTCCCGCAGCAAAAGCCCCTCCGTACAGGCGGCGTTTTTCTCCCCGCCGTCCGATCCGCCGTTCGATCCGTCTTCCTTTCCGGCCTGCTGCGCCACCTCCAGCCCGACCCTTGCCACGGCCCCCAGAACATCCGTCCGGCCCCGTTCTACGGGAATGGGCTGTAAGCGTCCGGCGTCGAAGGCCACGCCTTTTTCCGTAAAGCTGCGGTAAAAAAAGTGTTGTTTCCCATACTCCATCAGCTTGGCCGTATCGCTCCATTTATATGTCTTATGATTCGGCCAGCCGCAGGCCAGCAGCGCCACCACAAACGTCCTTCCCTCGCTTTCCAGCGCACCCACATAGCAGTACCCGGCCTTGTTGGTGAAACCGGTCTTGCCGCTCAAAGCCCCGTCCATCATGTTTAAAAAGGCGTTGTGGTTGACACAGGTAAAGTTCCGCCCGTTGGCGTAAAAGCTGTAAGACGGGGTTTGCGTTATGTTTAAGAATTCCCCGCTTTGGGGAGATTTTTTGATGCAGTAAGCCATGATGGCCGCCAGCTCTGCGGCCGTGGTACAGTGCTCCTTTTCCAGCAGGCTGCCGTCCGGCTGCACCACTTCCTCCACAGCGTCCAGCCCGTTGGGCGTGATAAACCAGGTATTCCTGCACCCCAGCGCCTCCGCCTTCTCATTCATCAGCGCCGCGAAGGCCGCCACCGCCATGCGGCTCTCCTGTGTGCTGCATTCACAGGCGGGCTTTTGCGCCGACTCCGGATCCAGAAATTTCTTTCCCACATGCTCCGCCAGCGCCACCGCCGAATCGTTATGGGATTCCAGCATCAGCGAATACAGCAGATCGCCCACCCTGTACTCCTCTCCTTTTTTCAGGTTCAGCTTGACCTGCGGCATTCCGGCGGCGTAGGCAGAAACGGTCAGCGTCTCCTCCGGGGAAACGTTCTCCAACACCAGAATACAGGTCATAATCTTGGTGGTGCTTGCCATAGCCATGGGCGTATCCGCGTTTTTCCCATAGAGGACCCGGCCGGAATCCGCGTCCAAAAGCGCCGCCGCCCCGGCGTAGAGGGATAGCTCCGCAGCCGGGTCCTGGGCCGTGTTCTGTTGTTCCCCGCCGTTTCCCGCGTCCCATGCCCCCACTGTACCGGCGCAGAAGGCGCACCCTATCAAAAGGCACAGAAAAAAACCCCATATCCGTTTTCTCATCCGCTCTCTCCCGCATCAGGATCTGGATTTACAACAGTATATGAGGGTATCGTTTCCGTTTATGTTTCCGTTTTTCCAGAGGGGCCGAATTCCCCCGTTTGGAGATCAGATGTCCAGCTTAAGCTCTACTTCCGCCTCCGCCTGCTGCTTGAATTCCTCCATCTGCACCGGGTTTAACTCCGGCAGTTCCTCCAGGCTCTCCACCCCAAAGCTCCTTAAAAACTGCTCCGTTGTGCCGAACAGGAGAGGCCTTCCCGGCGCGTCCAGCCTTCCCAGTTCCGTAATCAGATCATATTCCAGCAGCTTGTTGATGGCGTGGTCGCAGCTTACGCCCCGGATCTGTTCCACCTCCAGCCTTGTGACCGGCTGCTTATAGGCGATAATGGACAGGGTTTCCAGCACCGTGTCCGTCAGAGTCATTTTTCTGGGCGCTTTGGCGATCTTGATCAGATATTCGTACATTTCCGCCTTGGTGCACAACTGCACCGCGTTGTCAAACCTGGTCAGGGAAATCCCCCTGTCTTCCTCCTGGTACCGTTTCGCCATCCCGTCCAGGATGGCGTTGGTGGTCTTGACATCTTCTTCTATGACATCCGCCAGTCTGCTCACTTCCACCGACTCACCCATGGTGAACAGGACGGCTTCTATCACTGCCTCCGCTCTGGTTCTTTCCATAATCCGCTCTCACTTTCCGTTTCGCAGGGCGCGGCCTTCACCGCTCCCGTCTCGGCCCGGCCTGGCCGTTTCGCAGGGCGCGGCCCTTCACCACTCCCGTCTCGGCCCGGCTTGGCCGTTTCCCGGGGAAATCATCTTTTCCGCGGTTTCACAAAAGAGCCCGTAATCGCTCATTGTGCCGGGCACCCGAAACAGTATCCGCCCCTCTCTATCGAAAATCTGGCACAGGTGATCCTGTTTCTCCATACGTCCCATACTTTCCCAGGGAATCTTCCGGGTGCTGTGGAACAATGCGCCCAAAGCCACTCCCTGCCCGTCAAAAATGATCTTTTTGTAATACAGCCACAAACACAGCCAGATGCCCGTCAGGGCGATGAAAAGGGCCAGTCCCAGACAAACCAGCACCATTCCCTTCACTTCCTCCCAGGGGGAAGGATCCGTCGTGTAACAGACCATGGCAAAAAAGGCCACCACCCCAAGCAGCACCAGGCCAACCGCCGCCAGCAGATAACCGGCCCCTGCGTGTAATCTCATAACGGTCGCTCCTTTTTTTGCCGCCCGCCGCCGTTCTGTTTTCTTTTTCTTCTCCAAAACCGCCTGCAACATCCCGGCGATCAGAAAAATGAGCAGGAGAAAAAGGACTCGGAGAATTTTGCCGTTCATATGTGTTTTGCTCCTTTTTTCAGGCTACATGGGAGGTAATCATAATATCGTCGAAAATCTGCTCCTGACTGACGGAAATCTGCCCCGTCTTCATCAGCTCCAGAATAATCAGGAAGGTGACGATGATCTCCATTTTGTTTTCCTGTTTTTCCAGAAGCCGCCGGAAACTGAAATGCTTATGCTCTCTGGCATACGCCTCCACATAAAGCGTCTTCACGTCCATGTCGATTTCTTCTTTTTCGATGGTTCCGTACCGGCTGCGAATGGGGTCGATCTTATCCTCCTGCTTTCGGATCACCGACCGGAAGATCTCCTGGAGCTTGACCAGCGTCAGATCCCCCATCAGTTCCTCATAGTCCACAGGCTGCCTGTATGCCGCCACCTCCTGGGGGAGAGACTGTTGTCTGTATAGGTTTTTCGCCGCGTCCACCTGACGATCCCGCAGTTCATAAGACATATACTTGTACATCTTATATTCCAGCAGTTTCTGCACCAGCTCCGCTCTCGGATCTTCCTCCTCCCCTTCCTCGGTGACTTCCCGGGGAAGAAGCATCCGGCACTTGATGTCGATGAGCGTGGCCGCCATGACAAGGAATTCACTCATCACGTTCATGTCTTCCGTCTCAAGCTGGCGGATATAGTCCAGATACTGAGCCGTGATCTCCACAATGGGAATATCGTAAATATCTACCTTATTTTTATCAATCAGATGCAGCAGAAGATCCAGAGGGCCCTCAAACACCTCCAGCTTTACGGGTATCGCCATGATTTCCTCTCCCTGTCCACTCCGGATAAAGGAATGGCCTGTCCGGGCCTGTGGGCCCTGAAAACATATTTTACCTTTTTTCTCCGGGTATTGCAAGGAAGAACATACATTCTGCCCCGGATGCCTCCGCTGTGCAATGCCGTTTTCCCGCTGCTCCCGCCTGACCGCCGCTGTGCAATGCCGTTTCCCCGCTGCTTTGCCTGACCGCGCTATGCCGGCGTCTATCTCTCTGTGTCCGCCTGACCACGCTTTGCAATGCCGTTTTCCCGCTGGGGAGAAAAGAAGAAAAGGGAAGGGTCAGCTTTCCGGTTCAAAATCCACTACCCACAGCTCCCCGGGATTGAACAGGCGGATCGGAATCGTATGGGCCCCCAGCCCCCGGCTGACGATCATAACCGCGTTCCCCTCCTGAAACACGCCGCCGTCATAGCGGGGAAACAGCCGCAGGGACGGCGAAACCACGCCCTTCCCCCAAAACGGCACCCGCACCACGCCGCCGTGTACATGTCCGGCCAGCACCAGATCCGCGCCCCAGCCCGCATATTCCGCAAAATAATCGGGGTGATGAGCCAGCAGCACGGTATATCTTCCCTCCTGTTTCTGCCCCAGCAGCTCCGTCATATAGCCGTCCGGCATGACGGAATTTCTGAAACGGCGGTACAGCTCCTTGTCAATCTGGGCGCCGTAAACGTTAATCCCATACTGGGAAAAATCCACATGGGAATTGACGAGAGGGCTGATCCCCGTTTTCCCAAGCGCCTCCGCGTACTCCCGGGCCATGTTCCCGTAGGTTTGAGGATACAGCGAAAGCCGGTGTTCGTGATTGCCGTTCCCGTAGCAGATCGGATAGTCCTTCGCCAGTTCTTCCAGCAGATGCAGGGCCGGCCGCAGGCTTTTGCCCGGGCTTGCGTTGATCATGTCCCCCGCCACCAGAATCAAGTCCGGCCGCTGACTGCGTATCGCCTCCAGCAGCCGGACGTTGTCGCGGCCGTAGCGCTTGTTGTGCAGATCCGCAAGCACCACCGCTCTCGCCGGTTTGATAATCCTTTTGTCCGTCACACGGTGCTGCCGCACCACAAAGCGGTTGCTGTCATAGAGAATCACCCATACCAGAATGAGCGCCGCTATGACCGCCGCCGCCGCCAAAACGTCCGCCATGTTCTTCCTTTCGCTGTCTGTCCGCCCCGGCAGGAAATTCCTGCGGGTCCTTTTCTTTTCAGTATATCATAACGCCGGAACCTATAAAAGAAAAAGTTTCCAGATTTTCTTCAGATAATCCGCGTAACTGGCCTTCTCCACCGTTTCCGCAAACAGGATGGGAACGCTTCCGATTTCCTCCCCGTTTAAATAATATCTGGCCTTTCCCGCCTGAGCCCCTTCCTTGACGGGGGCCTCCACGCTCTCCGGCAGATCCAGCACCTTGGCTACGGAGGAAAGATCCGCCCCCTGCACGTCCAGATAGCGGAATTCCCCGAAGAAGACCAGGGGCGCCTCCTGCTCCACGCCGTTTTTCACCGGGAGCGGTGCCAGCTCCTCCTGGTTGGCGTCTATGTACAGATTACACACGTTAAAGCCATAGGTCAAAAGCGTCTGCGCGTCCTTATTTCTGGTATCCCGGTCGGGCGCACCCATGACCACGGCAATCAGGTCAATGCCGTCCTTACTTGCGGTAGCGGAAATGCAATACATGGCCCGGGAGGTAAAACCGGTCTTTAAGCCTGTGGCATAGGGATACTGTTTCAGCAGCTTGTTGGTGCTGCTCAGCGTAAAGGTGCTGGTGCCCTGAGGGGTCACATGGGTGATATCCTCCATCCATATGGTGGTGTAATGAAAAATATCGGGATGCCGCAGCGTAAGCTCCCTGGACATAATGGCGATATCCCGGGCGCAGGAGTAGTGGTCCGCGGACTCGGTCAGGCCGCTGCAGTCCACAAAATGCGTCTCCGTCATCCCCAGTTCCTCCGCCCTCTGGTTCATCATCGCCACGAAGGCTTCCTCGCTGCCGGCGATATGTTCCGCCACGGCAACGCTGGCGTCGTTTCCCGAGGCCACCGTAATGCACTTGATCATCGTTTCCAGAGTCTGCGTCTCGTTCTGCGCCAGGTACACCTGAGAGCCTCCCATGGAGCTGGCATGCTCGCTGACGATCACCTGATCGGACAGGCTTACCTTTCCGGAATCGATGGCCTCAAAGGTCAGTAACAGCGTCATCACCTTCGTGACGCTGGCAAGGCTCCTTCTCTCCGTGGCGTTTTGTTGATAAATCACCTGCCCGGTAGAGCTTTCGATCAGGATCACCGAAGGGGAGGAAACGGCAACGGCGGCCTTGGCGGGCAGCATCGTGCAAAACCACAGGGAAACCGTGATCAACAGTACCGTAAACGTTCTTTTCCTAAACATGGTCTGTCACTCCAGATCTGTGTCGGGCCGCATTCCCCGCCGGGGTTTTGCAGCCGTCATTTGTTACATGATATGAAACAGCAAAAGATTTAGAACCTTCCCCGTTCCCCGGTCTGCCGCCGCACCAGAAAACCCCGGTCATATGACCGGGGTCTGCTCATTTCCACATCTGCATTAGTTGTATTTGCGCTTTCTGGCTGCCTCAGATTTCTTTTTGCGCCTGACGCTTGGTTTCTCGTAGTGTTCACGCTTGCGAATTTCCTGCTGAATACCAGCCTTGGCGCAGCTTCTCTTGAAACGGCGCAGAGCGCTGTCCAGAGTCTCGTTTTCCTTTACGATAACGTTTGACATCCTACCCGACCTCCCTTCAGTCCCTCAAGCACACTGACTGATTGGGTTAATATTATGTATTGCAATCGCACATACACAAGAAACATTATAGCATAAATCCTGCGTTCGTCAACTGTTTTTTCAAAGAAATACCATTTTCTTCCGTCCGGCAGATCCGATTGGGGGAAAACCCTTCGTCCAAACGGTCAGATCTGATCT
>CANRIP010000004.1 GCA_947630715.1 uncultured Acetatifactor sp. | reverse complement strand
ATTCAAAAAAAGAGTAAAGGAAAATAAAATTACCATACTTCAAAACGAAGAAAAAAGTCTCGCAACAAACCTATTTATAAGGCCTGCGAGACTTTTTGTTCTTTTCAACTGTCAAAGACGGGATTATACTACTTTTTCGTTACTTTACAAGAATACTTTCACATAAGCCCGCCGCCTTCATTTATTCCTCATCGGCCCAGGCCAGAGCGCATCTGACGGCTCTTTTCCATCCCTTGATCAGTTCCCCGCGTTTTTCAGGCGCCATAGCGGGCTGAAAAACCTTGCCAATCTGCCAATTGTCCCGGATTTCCTCCCTGTCCTTCCAGTAGCCCACCGCAAGCCCCGCCAGATAGGCCGCCCCCAGCGCCGTCGTTTCAATACACTGCGGTCTGTGTACCGGCGTGTTCACAATGTCCGCCTGGAACTGCATCAGGAAATCGTTGGCGCTGGCGCCTCCGTCCACCTTCAGGCTGCGCAGATGAATGCCGCTGTCCCGTTCCATAGCGCCCAGCACGTCAGCCGTCTGATAGGCGATGGATTCCAGCGTTGCGCGGATGAAATGTTCCTTCCCGCATCCTCTTGTCAGCCCCACCACGGTTCCCCTGGCGTACTGGTTCCAATAGGGCGCGCCCAGGCCGGCAAACGCGGGCACCAGATACACGCCGGCAGTATCCTCCACCGCCTCGCAATACTCCTGGGAGGAAGCGGCGGTTTTGATCATGCGCATGCTGTCCCGCAGCCACTGGACGCCGGCCCCCGCCACAAACACGCTCCCCTCCAGGGCGTACTCCGGCTGACTGCCGGTACCCGCCGCAATGGTGGTGAGAAGACCCGACTGGGACTGAATGGCCATGGCGCCGGTGTTCATTAACAGGAAACAGCCGGTTCCGTATGTATTTTTGACCTCTCCCGTATCAAAACAGCACTGGCCGAACAACGCCGCCTGCTGGTCTCCCGCCGCGCCCGCGATGGGAATCTCCCCACCCAGGACGCTTTGATGGGAATGGCCAAAATACGATCCGGAGGGCTGTACCTTAGGCAGAATAGCGGCCGGTATGTGGAACCGATCCAGGATTTCCTGATCCCAGCAGAGCCTGTGGATGTCGAAAAGCATGGTTCGGGACGCGTTGGTGTAATCCGTGGCATGCACCTGCCCTCTGGTCAGATTCCAGATCAGCCAGGTATCCACCGTGCCGAACAGCAGCTCCCCCTCCCGCGCCTTCTGCGCGGCCCCAGGCACATTTTCCAGGATCCAGGCGATCTTGGTGGCGCTGAAATACGCGTCCGGGATCAGGCCGGTCCTTTCCCGGATCAGCCGGTCAAAGCCATCCTCCTTTAACGCCTCGATCCGGTCCGCGGTCCTGCGGCACTGCCACACAATCGCGTTATAGACCGGCTCGCCCGTCTTTTTATCCCAAAGGATCGTCGTCTCCCTTTGGTTGGTAATGCCGATGGCGGCAATCTGTTCGGGGGCGGCTCCCACCTTCGCCATGGATTCCGTTGCCACCGCCAGTTGGGAAGACCAGATTTCCATGGGATTGTGTTCCACCCAGCCGGGCTTTGGGTACAACTGGGTAAATTCCTTCTGGGACATGGAACAGATATTGCCCCCTTGATCAAACAGGATGCACCGGGAACTTGTGGTTCCCTGGTCCAGCGCCATAATGTATGTCTGCATATCTCCTCTTTTCCGCCGCCCTGTGGCGGCTTATCCGCCCATTCGCCGCTGATTTTGCGCCTCTTACGTCTTCCGGACGCCTCTTACGTCTCCGGCGCCTTTGCCATATCCGCCGTGGCCACCATATTCACGCCTGTGCCGCACACATTTTCCAGCACCACGTCTCCCATGCGCACCGGGGCCGTCAGCACAATCTCTTTCAGCGCGGCGGCGCAGTCCCGCATCTTGTCTCTGGGGATGTCACCGGCGGTTTTCACGGAGACCACAGGATATTCCCCTCCCCGAACCCGCACCAGGCTGGTAACCGTTCGTCTGGGATCCGTCAATTCCCTGGCCGCGTACTCCGCCCCTCTGGGACAG
This sequence comes from uncultured Acetatifactor sp., assembly GCA_947630715.1. Lineage (GTDB taxonomy): Bacteria > Bacillota > Clostridia > Lachnospirales > Lachnospiraceae > Acetatifactor. The sequence continues at coordinate 97,955 of CANRIP010000004.1, read as the reverse complement.
GTGTTGCCGGTGATGCTCTGGATCTTGCCGTCCGCCAATTCCACCGATATATGGCAGCCCAGCGGACAGCGAATACAGATCACGGACTTTTCTTCTCTGCCGATCTCTTTCATCTGACGCCTCCTCAAACTTGTGTGCGGACGCGGAAGGTGATTTCTTTCAGATCCTTCCTTCCCGCAAGATCCGCCTTTTTTAACAGCACCTGTTCCATCTGGCCGGGAGCAAGCACGGGCTTTTTCAGGCTTAGCAGCAGCTCTCCGCCGCAGCGCACCTCAAGATAAGCGTTCCGGTACGCGTTCCCCACCCGGAAACGGACGATCTGCGTCTCATTCATGCGGCTTACGTCGATGGAGGACGGCACCGTGTAACGGACGCCGTCCGTCCCCACAAGAGGGATCTCCCGCCCTCTGCCGGAAAGGTTCCCCTGAAGGAACGCCGCCGCGTTCCTGCCGGCCTGGGCCGCCTCCTCCGAGACATAGTCCACCAGATCATGCACATGCAGCACGTTGCCGCAGGCAAATACTCCCTCCTTGTCCGTCTCCAGACTCTCGTTGACAAAAGGGCCTCCCGTGACGGGATTCAGCGAAGTCCCCAGCCCGTTGGTCAGCTCGTTCTCCGGGATCAGGCCGCAGGACAGGAGCAACGTGTCACAGGAGATTTCCTCCTCCGTGCCGGGTATGGGTTTCAGATTCTCATCCACTCTCGCTACCGTGACGCCCTCCACCCGTTCCTTTCCCCGGATGTCCACCACCGTATGGCTTAATTTTAAGGGGATGCCGAAATCGTCCAGACACTGCACAATGTTCCGTTGCAGTCCTCCGGAGTAGGGCTGAATTTCCGCCACCAGCTTTACCTTTGCTCCCTCCAGAGTCAGTCTCCTGGCCATAATCAGGCCGATGTCGCCGGAGCCTAAGATCACCGCCTCCCTGCCGGGCATTCTCCCTTCCCGATTGACATATCGCTGAGCGGTACCGGCGGAATAAATGCCGGCGGGACGGTATCCCGGAATGTTCAGGGCGCCTCTGGGCCGCTCCCTGCATCCCATGGCCAGAATGACCGCCCTCGCCTCTATCTCATACATTCCTTCTTCCCGGTTCATGACCGTTACGATTTTCCGTGATCCCTCCGCCCGAAGATCCACCACCATGGAATTCAGCTTATAAGGGATCTCCAGGGATCGCACTTTCTCCACATACCTTCCCGCATACTCCGGGCCTGTCAGTTCCTCCTGAAACGTATGGAGGCCGAACCCGTTGTGAATACACTGATTCAGGATCCCGCCCAGGTGTTGATCCCTCTCCAGAATCAAAAGATCCTCCACGCCCGTTTCCCTTGCGGCCGCCGCGGCCGCAAGCCCCGCCGGGCCTCCGCCGATGATCACCAGGTCTTTTTTCATAGTCCCTCTCATTCCGCCGCCCAAGACGGCAGCTTAAAACGTTTTCCCATTCTCAGGCCATCTTCACAGGCCATCCTTGTCAAAGCCGGTCAGGAAATAAGAATCCCCGTTGTTTTTCCGGATCTGACCAATATCCTGTCCCAGCTCCCTGGCCAAAATCTCCAAGGTTTTCGGCAGGCAGAAACCCGCCTGGCATCTCCCCATTCCCGCTCTGGTCCGCCGCTTGACCCCGTCCAGGGTGGTGGCTCCAAGGGGCCTTCGGATCGCGTCCACAATCTCTCCCTCGGTCACCAGCTCGCAGCGGCAGACCACATTCCCGTACAGGGGATTTTCGCCGATCAGCCGTTTCCTCTCCGCGTCAGACGCCGACGCGATATGGGGAATTCCTTTCCGGGAAGGGATAAAATCCGATTTTTCTTGGGCCGGAAGGTACGTTCTGACCATGGCCGCCACATACTTCCCCACAGCCGGCGCACAGGTCAGACCGGGAGATTCCATGCCGGCGGCGTCAAAAAATCCAGGCGCGTCCTGCACCATCCCGATGATAAAATCGTTCCCTTCCTCATGGGCGCGCAGCCCCGCGAAGGAGGTAATCACCTGTTTGACGGGCAGTCCGTTGACGCTCATGGCGGCCCGTTTGAAAACCTCGTCCATTCCCTCCCGGGTGGTGTTCACCGACTCCGGATCTTCCACATCCACAGCGGTGGGCCCCGCCAGCAGATTGCCGTGGACGGTGGGCGTCACCAAAACCCCTTTCCCGTAAGCGGTAGGCAGTTGAAACAGGGTATGGCTGACCAGGTTTCCCACGCTCTTATCCATCAGGCAGTATTCGCCTTTTCGGGGGATGATGCGGATCTTTTTCCCGCTGATCTGATTGTGGAGCTCCCCGGCGTATACGCCCGCCGCGTTGACCACCGCCCTGGTTTCATAGCTGCCCCGGCTGGTGTCCAGCCTGTACCCCTGGGGAATTTTTTCCATATGGGTTACCTGTGTGGTAAAATGGAATTCCACCCCGTTTGCGGCGGCGTTTTCCGCGAAGGCTAACGTCAGGTCGAAGGGACAGACAATGCCGCCGGTGGGGGCATAGAGGGCGGCCACCGCCTGATCGGAAACCCCGGGCTCCTTTTCCCTCAACTGTTTCCTGTCCAGAATCTCAAGGCCCTCCACTCCGTTGGCCAGGCCCTGCGCCCGCAGCCGCTCCAGCTCCGTTTTGCCCGTTTCCTCAAAGCACAGAACCAGGGAGCCGTTTCGCCGATAGGGGAAATCCAGCTCCTTCGACAGCGCCTCCATCATCCTGCTGCCCTCCAGGTTCAGCTTTGCCTTGAGGGTGCCCGGTTTTGCGTCATAGCCCGCGTGAGCAATGCCGCTGTTGGCTTTGGAGGTGCCTTCGCACACGTCCGACGCCCGTTCCAGCACGGCGGTTTTCCAGCGAAAACGCGCCAGCTCTCTGGCTATGGCGCAGCCGGTCACGCCGGCGCCGATCACGATCACATCGTACATGATATTCCCTCCCTCGTCCGTCTGAAAAAGCCATGTAAATTTTGTTCAGTATACCATGCCGCCCGGCAAAGGACAAGGAAAAGATTTGGAACGGACGTTTTTCCTCCCAGGCATTGCGCTTTCGGATATTTTCCTGTATGATGTGGATACGGGCATCCGGACGGACGCCGGTTTTCGCCGGATTTTCGTTTCCGGTTTCCCACCTTTGGAAAGGAGCGAAAAGTATGGGATTTACAAACAGAGATTCCTTACGAAACAGAAGAAACGGTTTTGAGACTATGGACGGCACAAAATCAGGTTCGCCGGAAAAAAAGAACCGAAGCGGGGTGATCGCCGCGGTTGTGGCGGTGGTTATCCTTCTGATCTTAGCCGCCAACTCCACCTATGAGATCAAAGAGCAGGAACAGGCGGTTTTGATTACGCTGGGAAAGGCTCAGGCGGTTACGACGCCGGGACTGCACTTTAAAATCCCCTTCATCCAGCAGGTCAAAAAGGTGAATACCACCATACAGGGCTTTTCCATCGGTTACGACGCCGGCACCAACGAGACCATCTCCGACGAATCCCTGATGATCACCTCGGATTTTAACTTTATCGACGTGGACTTTTATGTGGAGTATCGGTACAGCGACCCGGTGAAGGCTCTTTACGCCTCCTCCAACCCTCTGGAAATTCTGCGGAACATCAGCCAGAGCTGTATCCGCACCGTAATCGGCAGCTACCCGGTGGACGATGTGCTGACCACGGGCAAAAACGAAATCCAGGCAACCATCCGCGACATGATTCTGGAACGGCTGGAAAATCAGGATATCGGCGTTCAGCTTGTCAATATCACCATCCAGGATTCCCAGCCTCCCACCACTGAGGTCATGGAGTCCTTCAAGGCGGTGGAAACCGCAAAGCAGGGGAAGGAAACCGCGTTAAACAACGCCAACAAATACCGCAACGAGCAGATTCCTTCCGCGGAAGCGGAGGCAGACGCCATTGTGAAGGACGCGGAGGCCCAGAAGACGGAGCGGATTAACGAAGCCACCGCCCAGGTAGCCCGTTTCAACGCCATGTATGAGGAATATATCAAAAATCCCGCCGTCACCCGAAAGCGCATGTTCTATGAAACCATGGAGGATGTCCTTCCCGGCCTGAAGGTGATTATCGAGGGCTCCGGCGGAAACATGCAGACCATCTACCCGCTGGAATCCTTTACCGGCTCCCAGGATACCGCCGGCGTGACAGGCAGCACGGCGGGGGCAAACGCGGGCAATGAAACAGAACAGGAGGAAAACAGATGAAAACCGTAAAAAAAATTGTCATTTGCGCGGCAGTGCTGGCGCTGCTGGTCATAGGCTCCTCCAGCATCGTTGTCACCAGGGAAGACGAATACAGCCTGATCCGGCAATTCGGAAGGATCGATCATGTGATTTCCACGGCGGGCGTCAGTTTCCGGATCCCTTTTCTCCAGAGCGTGGACACTCTGCCCAAAGAGATTCTTTTATATGACCTCTCTCCTTCGGATGTGATCACCAGCGACAAAAAGACCATGATCTGCGACAGCTATATCCTGTGGCACATCACGGATCCTTTAAAGTTTGCGCAGACGCTGAATTCCTCCATCACCAACGCGGAGAGCCGGCTGGATGCCATCGTGTACAACTCCACCAAAAACGTAATCAGCAGCACTTCCCAGGATGACGTGATCTCGGGCCGAAACGGCGCTCTCTCCCAGGCGGTGCTCGACAACATCGGTTCCTCCCTGGATCAGTACGGAATCGAGCTGCTCGCCTTTGAGACAAAAAAGCTGGATCTTCCCAGCGACAACAAGGCGGCGGTCTATGAGCGCATGATCTCCGAACGGGACAACATCGCCGCCACCTATACCGCGGAGGGAAATTCCGAGGCAAAAATCATCCGCAACACTACGGACAAGGAAGTGACCGTCATGCTCTCCGAGGCACAGAAACAGGCGGAAATTCTGATTGCGGAAGGGGAGGCGGAATACATGCGGATCCTGTCCGAAGCGTACTCGGATCCCTCCCGGCAGGAATTCTACTCTTTTGTGCGGAGTCTGGACGCTTTGAAGATATCCATGGAAGGGGGCAGCAAAACAGTGATCCTTTCCCCGGATTCCCCCATTGCTCAGATCTTTTACGGCAACTAAACAACAGCGCGGAATACCAGGAACACAAACAAGCAGCGGCGTCACGGTTCTTCCACCGAAACGCCGCTGCTTTCTTATTTTCCGTCAGACAAATTTACCCGCTTGCCGCCGTGTTGCCGCGACAGGCCAGGGTCCGGGTTTCCCCTTCCCCCGCGGAACCCGCTTTACTCCACGTCCTGCAAAGCGGCAAAATCTTCCTCGCCGGTTCGTACCTTCACTACCCGGTCAACGCTGTACACAAAGATCTTTCCGTCTCCGATATGCCCGGTGTAAAGAGCCTTTTTGGCGGCCTCGATCACCTTCTCCACAGGGATCTTGCTGACCACAACCTCCACCTTCACCTTAGGCAGCAGCGTGGCGTCCATCTCTACGCCGCGGTACATCTCTCCCGCGCCCTTCTGTACGCCGCAGCCCATCACCTGGGTTACGGTCATACCGGTAACGCCCAGATCGTTCATGGCTTTCTTCAGGTGATCGTATCTGGACAGCCTGGAAATCACCACAACCTTGTATATTCCGGTAGCGGAGGCCACAGGCGCAGTCACCACAGGAACCGCCGCATCCCTCTTGACCTGGGACGCCGCGTCGAAATCGCTGGTTCCCAGATCGGTATTTTCATTCACATCCATGGTCATGGTATTGGAGATATCCATGATGGAGAATCCGGAGTAAGCAGACGCCAGGCCATGCTCGGTGGAATCCAGACCCACGATCTCCTCCTCCTCCGAGACACGCAGCCCAAAGATGGCTTTGATCACCAGGAACGCGATCACAATGGTAACCGCCGTCCAGGCAAGGGTAGCGCCCATACCCAAAAGCTGGATGCCAAGCTGGCGGAAACCGCCGCCGTAGAACAGGCCCTTGCCGGCGATCTGGTTTGCGCCGTAGGTGACGCCGTCGCCGATGCCTCTTGCAAAAGCGGGAGCGGTATCCGTGGCGAACAGACCCACCGCGATGGTGCCCCAGATCCCGTTTAAGCAGTGAACCGCCACCGCGCCCACAGGATCGTCAATTCTGAGTTTATAATCCAGCAGCCATACGCCGAATACCACCAGAAGTCCCGATACGGCGCCGATCACAATAGCGCCGAACGCGTCACATACATCGCAGGGGGCCGTGATGGCAACCAGTCCTGCCAGAGAGGCGTTCAGGCACATGGACACATCGGGTTTGCCGTATTTGATCCAGGTAAAGATCATGCAGACTACCGTGGCCACGGAGGGAGCAATGGTGGTGGTCAGAAAAATGGAACCCATCTCCGCCACCGAAACAGCGGCGGCGCCGTTGAATCCGTACCAGCCAAGCCACAAAATGAACACGCCCAGGCAGCCGATCGGCAGATTGTGTCCGGGGAAAGCGTTGACCTTTGTAACCTTTCCGGACTTATCCTTCACAAATTTACCGATCCGGGGCCCAAGCATGGCCGCGCCGATCAAAGCGCAGATGCCGCCCACCATATGGATACAGTTGGAACCCGCAAAATCGTGGAACCCCATTTGAGCAAGCCAGCCGCCGCCCCATGTCCAGTGCGCCTCCACGGGATAAATGACCGCGGAAATGACCGCGGAATATACACAGTAGGAAATAAATCTGGTTCTCTCCGCCATGGCCCCCGACACAATGGTGGCCGTAGTGGCGCAGAACACCAGGTTAAACACGAAATTCGACCAGTCAAAGCTTTCATAATTGGAAAAGATGTCGAACCCGGGTTTTCCGATAAAGCCCACCAGATCCTCTCCCAGAAACAGGCCGAAACCGATCAGGATGAACATCACCGTACCGATGCAGAAATCCATCAGATTCTTCATCAGTATGTTGCCGGCATTCTTGGCTCTGGTAAAACCGGTCTCCACCATTGCAAAACCGGCCTGCATCCAGAATACCAGCGCTGCGCCGATCAGAAACCAGACGCCGTACACTTCGCCGTTTATGGCGTTCATAATCTCCTCAGACATGATTTTTCCTCCTCCAAAATAAAAATAGCGACACAGGTGCTTCCTCCTCGAAGCTCCATTGCATCGCATTTTCCGCAGGAATGCCGTCAGCCCCGGCAATGCCCGCTCATGATTGTATGTCCGGCCGCGCGCGTCCATCCCGGTACATACACAAAGGCACTGCGGGTATCCCACAGCGCCTTTGCTTATGTGAGTTAGTATAGCATCGGTTATTTTCAGTGTCAATCATCAATTTTTCACATATTTTATTAAAATTTAACACTTTTTTCGTTACAATTTTCAGTGTGGCCCTGGCGCCGGACACGGCGTCTAGGGTTCATCGGGCGCACAAAAGCCTCACATACCGTTTCCCGTCTATCACAGCCTTCCCCTGTTCTTCAAACCCCAGTTTTCTGCACACGTTTAAGGAAGCCCTGTTCCCCGGTTCCACCATCGCCTGGACCTGTTCAAACCCCAGAACATCCCATCCATATTCCAGAATTGCCCGGCAGACCTCCTGGGCGTATCCCTTCCCCTGCCACGGTGCGCCGATGATAAATCCCAGCTCCGGTTCCAAATACCCTTCCCTGTATGAAAAACCCGCACGGCCGATCACCTTTCCGCCCGCCCGCTCCACTACCGTCCACACGCCGAATTCAAAAAACGTATATACTTTTTCGATATATTCCCGAATATACTGTTTTTCCTGCTCTTTTTCCGGATACAGCCCCTCCATGTACCTGGTGATGGAGGGATCGCTGTAAATGCGGTAGAAATCTTCCACATCCTCCGGCGTAGTCTCCCTGACCAGGCAGCGCTTTGTCTGTAAAATCTTCCAGGGAAGATTCTTCAGGCGCCGGTACACCCGATCCGCATACTCCGCATCCAGATTTTCCGGATCCTCCACCGCGAAAAGAAAATCGGAGAAATCCTGATCCCGGTTCCCCTCATGCAGCCAGACCGCCACCGCCTCTCCCCGCTCCCGCAGCGTCCCGGCAAGCAGGGGATCGTCCGTCACATACAGCGTTCCGGCCTTTTGGTTCTCCCCAGGATCCCCGGAGGGTTCCCCATCTTTCCCCGGCACCTTGATCTCCTTCAGATAACTCACTTTTCACACTTCCCTCTTTACGCTGATTCCATTTTACGCTACAATGGTTACAAACAGTTTAACACAGATGTTTCCGCAAGTCACGGGAAAGCTTTCCCGGCTCAGCGGGGAAAAGGAGCGATAAAAATGGCGCAGAATCCTGTTGTAACGATCACCATGAAAGACGGCGGCGTGATCCGCCTTGAGCTTTACCCGGAAACCGCCCCAAACACCGTCCATAATTTTATCAGTCTGGCCCGCAGCAATTTCTACAACGGCCTAACGTTTCACAGAGTCATCAAGGGCTTTATGCTCCAGGGGGGATGCCCCGACGGAACCGGCATGGGCGGCCCCGGGTACAGTATCAAGGGCGAGTTTTCCCAAAACGGTTTCCAGAATCCCCTGAAACATACGGCAGGCGTCCTCTCCATGGCAAGAGCCATGAATCCTGATTCCGCCGGCTCCCAGTTTTTCATTATGCACAAAAACGCCCCGCACCTGGACGGCGCCTATGCGGCGTTTGGAAAAGTGACCGAAGGGATGGATGTGGTAAACAGGATTGCCGAAACCGCCACCGATTATAACGACCGGCCGCTAGACGAGCAGGTGATGGAAACCGTCACTGTGGATACCTTTGGAGTGGAGTACCCGGAACCGGAAAAACTCCCGTAACGGAGGAAAGGGCTTTTGTCTGGAGGCGGAAACGCATTTTGCCCCGTTCATATTTTATTAACAAATCATTCAAATTTTTTTTTAATTTTCCTCATTCTTTAGACATTTCTGTCTCCTATACTAAACTCATAAACAACAGACAAAGCCAACCACAGTTTACTGTTTACTAAATAACTTTTTCATAATAAATGCCAGGGAACCGAGTTCTCTGGCATCCTCCCTTTTATGGGGAAAATCCGGTCTTTTGCCGAAGGGGAAACGGGGTTTCCCCGGGGCGCAGGAAACAGGAAACAGAAAAAGGAAACAGAAAACCGCCGCCTGACTTTACACGTCAGGGCGGCGGTCTTTTTGATCCCATAGGGTTTTTTGTCTGTTAGGCTTTTCCGTTGGAGCCCAGAACATGCACGATCTTGTGCGCGACCATGTCCTTGACTGCCTGGCGGGCAGGCTTTAAATACTGCCGGGGATCGAAGTGATCCGGATGCTCCGCAAAGTATTTGCGGATATTTCCCGTCATGGCCAGGCGGATATCGGAGTCAATGTTGATCTTACATACGGCAAGCTCGGCCGCCTTACGCAGTTGTTCCTCGGGAATACCCACAGCGTCCGGCATATTGCCGCCGTACTGATTCACCATCTTGACAAACTCCTGAGGCACGGAAGAAGAACCGTGGAGAACAATGGGGAACCCGGGCAGACGCTTGATGCATTCCTCCAGCACGTCAAAGCGAAGCGGAGGGGGAACAAGAATGCCGTCCGCGTTTCTGGTACACTGAGCGGCGGTAAACTTATACGCGCCATGAGAGGTGCCGATGGCGATTGCCAGAGAGTCGCATCCGGTTCTGGAGACGAATTCCTCCACTTCCTCGGGGCGGGTATAGGACTCATGTCCCGACTCCACGGAAACCTCATCCTCAACGCCGGCCAGAGTACCCAGCTCAGCCTCCACTACCACGCCGTGCTCATGAGCGTATTCCACTACCTGTTTGGTCAGGGCAATGTTCTCCTCAAAAGGCTTGGAGGACGCATCGATCATGACGGAGGTGAAACCGCCGTCGATGCAGGATTTGCAAAGTTCAAACGTATCGCCGTGATCCAGATGCAGGGCAATGGGGATCTGCGGATTTTCCTCTACCGCCGCTTCCACCAGTTTCACCAGATATGTATGGTTCGCATAAGCTCTCGCACCCTTGGATACCTGGAGGATCACGGGGCTGTTCAGCTCACCGGCCGCTTCCGTGATGCCCTGGACGATTTCCATGTTGTTGACGTTGAAAGCACCCACCGCGTAGCCGCCGTTGTATGCCTTTTGGAACATCTCCTTTGTTGTTACTAATGGCATTGTCGTTACCACCTTTCCTAAAATGATTCTAACCGGCTGTCAGGCCGAATTTCATGACCATGTTTATTATACCCCAAAGCATGGCCTTTCGCAAGCATATTCTGGAAATGTTTCAGCCTGCCCGGTACGTCATTTCACCTTGATATCCATGCCCCGACAGATATTTTCTATGCGCACCTTTGTGTGCATGCCCCCGTTTTCCCCGTCCAGGGTCCACGCCACAGGCTGAGCCGACTCCACCGTGAGACTGGCGGCCCGGAAACTATACATGACGTTCGTGTCAATTTTGTGGTTCAGGAGGGATACGATAATATTGCTCAGTTCTATGGGATTTTTGGGGCGCTTGATTAACGTCACTTCAAACAGGCCGTCGTCCAGCAGGACGTTTTTTCCGGTAATATTCTTAAAGCCTCCCACGGAAAGGGAGTTGGTAATCATGCCAAAGATAAAGTCGCCCTCGATCACCTTGTCCTCATAGCCCACCCGCATGAAGTAAGACTGAATGGAGGAAAGGCGTTTGGTGCCCTCCAGAAGATATGCCATATGCCCCAGCATGTTTTTCACGTCCTGCTGCGTCTCATAGGACACCTCCGTAAACAGGCCGAAGGCCGCAATGTAAACGAACACGTTTTCATTAAAGGAACCGATGTCGCAGGAGAATGTCCGGCCGTTTACGATGATGTTCGCCGCGTTCAACAGATTCTTAGGCAGGGAGAGACTTCCCCCGAAATCGTTGGTGCTGCCTGCGGGGATATAACCGATTGTGGTCTTAAAACCGCTTTCCACCATGCCCGTAACGGTTTCATCCAGCGTTCCGTCCCCTCCGCAGCACACCGCCAGCTCGTAATCCCGGGAACGGCACTCCATGATATTTCTGGCATCTCCTCTGGCCTGTGTGGGAAAGACCGTGATCTCATACCCGGCCTGAGCAAAAATATCCAGAATATCCGCAAGCTTGTTGCGGATCCTGGCTTTTCCGGCTTTGGGATTATAGAGAAACAACATCTTTTTGTCCATTGTGATTTCCTTTCATCCTGGCCTGAGCAGAAAAGCTGTGAAAAGAGGCGAAACCAACCGGATACCATTGATTCCGCCTCAGTCTGTGCAATTTGGATTTTATGGATTCAGGCGCTTTCGCCTCTCAAAAACTGCTCGATCCCCTTTAACGCCGCCTTCTCGTCGGAGCCTTCCGCGGACACTGTAAGATCGTCCCCGTTCTCCAGTCCCAGGCTCATCATCCCCATGATGCTCTTGGCGTTCACCCGCTTTTCCCCTGACTGGATATAGATTCTGCTGTCATACTTGCTGGCTTCCTGCACCAGCAGCGCCACGGGCCTGGCTTCCAACCCGCTTTCCAGATTCACCTGAATTTCCTTTTTTGTCATAATGTTCCTCCTCTATCTATTACCCTGACCTTCGCCGGTTATACCCCCGGCCGCAATTTTTCCGCCAGCTCACTCAACTTGCGCAGCCTGTGATTGACGCCTGATTTTCCAATGGGCGGATCAAAACATTCTCCCAGCTCCTTTAACGGCAGATCCGGGTTGTCCAAGCGCATCTGCGCCATTTCCCGCAGCGGCGCGGAAAGATTCCGAAAACCGTAATGATCCCTGATGTACTCGATGTCCTCCACCTGTCTGGCGGCGGCGTTCACAGTTTTTGTGATATTGGCGGTTTCGCAGTTGACCCTTCGGTTCACAGAGTTGCGCATTTCCTTCAAAATCCGCAGATTTTCCAGATTCATCAGACTGACCGGCGCTTCGCAGACATTCAAAAGATCCACAATCCCGGAGCCCTCTTTTACATAGACCACATGATACTTTTTGCGGAGAATGATTTTTGACTCTATTTCAAAATTGCCGATCACTTCTTTGAGCTGTTTCGCCTTTGCCTCGTCCGGGCAGTCAAATTCCAGATGATAGCTCTTCCGGGGATCGCTCATGGATCCCACGCTCAAAAAAGCTCCGCGCAGAAACGCTCTCTGACAGCAGGAATTCCTGATTAAGAGCCTGCTCACAGGTTCCGCGGGATCGCCGATCTTTTGCAGCAGTCCCTTCATTTCCTGTTCGTTCAGGCCCTCTCCTGTTTCTATATTATATGTTTTTTTCAATAATGTAAAGCATTTTCTTACGACGGCTTCATTTTCCGTCTGAAAGCCGATTGTATACAATCCGTTTTCATCCCGCCCGTACTGGCCGCAATAGTGCAAAAGAGCCGCCAGTTCCGCAATCTGACAGTGTCTGGCCGGGCTGATGCGCTTTACAAGCTCGCTCTTGACCTCGCCTGAAAAAGACATAGCGCCCCCTACTTTCCCGGATGATCCACATCTCTGTGATACAGCTTGATGCCGTAATTTCCCTGATCCTTCATACGCCGGTACAGCTCGTTGGCCAGAGTGACGCTTCTGTGCTTTCCGCCGGTGCATCCGATTCCCACCACCAGGCTGTATTTTCCCTCTTTCACATAATTTGGGATCAGAAACTGTATCATGTCCGTCAGCTTGGTCAGGAAAATCCCCGCCTCCTCAAACCCCATGACATAATCCTGCACTTCCCTGTCGTTTCCGGTCTTTTCCTTCAGTTGGTCGATATAAAAGGGGTTGGGCAGAAATCTCACGTCAAACACCAGATCCGCGTCCACCGGGATCCCGTGCTTGAATCCAAAGGACATCACCGTCACCATGAGACTATTATATTCGCCGTTTTCCACAAAAATGCGGTCAAGCTCCTCCTTTAGCTCTCTGGTGAGAAGATGGGTGGTATCAATCACATAATCGGCGCTTTTGCGCACATTCTCCAACACCCTGCGCTCTTTTCGGACGCCGTCCTCCACTCTCCCGCCCACAGCCAGGGGATGGACTCTGCGGCTCTCCTTGTAGCGCTTGATCAGCACGTTTTCTTCCGCTTCCATAAAGAGGATCTCAAACACATATCCCTTACTCTTTAACTGGGCCAGGATCCGGGTGGCATCCTCAAAGGACTGATCCGACCGCACATCCAGGCCGAGAGCCACCTTGCTGACTTCACTGTTCGGCATGGAAATCAGCTCCACAAACTTCTCCACCAGAGAGATGGGAAGGTTGTCCACACAGTAATATCCCGCATCCTCCAGCATTTTCAGGACGGTGCTTTTACCGCCCCCGCTCATGCCCGTTACCACCACAAACCGCATTTTTCTTCCTCTACTCCAGGTAAATAATCTCCGTTTCCAGATCCACCCCGAACCGCATCTTGACCCGTTCCCTGATTTCGCTGATCACATCCAGCACATCCTGAGCCGTGGCCTTTCCCACATTCACAATAAAACCACAGTGTTTATCGGAAACTCTGGCGCCGCCCGTCTGGTACCCCCGCATTCCCGCGTCCATAATCAGCTTGCCGGCATAGTACCCTTCCGGACGCTTGAAAACGCTGCCCGCGCTGGGGTATTCCAGAGGCTGCTTTTCCCTGCGCAGCCGGGAACATTCCTCCATTCCGGCCTGGATCCGGCCCTTTTCCCCTTCCTTCAGATCAAACAGGACCTCCGTGACGGTGAAGGAATGTTTCCGGAGCGCGCTGGTGCGATATCCAAACTCCATGGTTTCGCGATCAAATTCCAGGGACTCCCCCTCCGGGCTTACCACGTTGACCTGGGTAACCACCTGGCTTAATTCCCCGCCGTAAGCGCCGGCGTTCATCACCACGCCTCCGCCCACCGTGCCGGGGATGCCGGACGCAAATTCAAGCCCCGTCAGGCTATGCTCCAGGGCCGTTTTGGAAACCTGGCTTAACAGAGCGCCCGCCTGCGCCCTGATCCGGGTGCCTTCCACCAAAATCCGGCTCATCTTCCGCCCGACCTGAAGAATGGTTCCCGCGTAACCCCGGTCGCTGACCAGCAGGTTACTGCCGTTTCCCAAGATGAAATACCGTTCCTCCACCAGATTCAGATATCTGGTGATCTGTTTCAACTGTTCTTCGTTTTCGATTTCGATCAGACAATCGGCAGGCCCGCCTATCCGGAAGGTAGTACGTCCTGCCATCGGTTCCTGCAAATGAATATTTTCTTCCGGTACAAAGCTTTGTAACGTTTCGATTACCGTTTCACTGATCATTGTTTCCGCCATTTCCGATTTTATGAATTCCCGGCCCATTTTCCTGGGCCGGGAAGCCCTGTTTTCAAACTTTCCCCTATCGCAGAAATAGTCCGGCGGCGCCGTAAATTCCCGCGTCATTTCCCAGCTTTGCCAGCTTCAGCTTTACCTCCCTGCAAGGAGGAAATACATATTTGCGCAGGCTGGGCTCGATAAAGCCCAGAAGGATTTCGCCGGCCTTGGACACGCCGCCGCCGATCACAAACACCTCCGGATTGACCACGCCGGCCACGATCGCCAGCCCCTTCCCCAGATAATACCCAAAGCGCTCCGCAATCTGGATCGCCACCGCGTCCCCTTCTTTTACCGCGTCAAACACCGCTTTGGCGGACAGCTTTCCCTCCCGCAGCGAGCTGGGAGTATCGTCCTGGGCCAGCCTTCTTCCCGCAAGGCGGACAATACCCGTGGCGGACGCATACTGCTCCAGGCAGCCCTTGTTTTTACAGCCGCATTCCTCCGTCTCATTGTCCTCGATATGGATATGGCCGATCTCGCCCCCCGCGCCCGTAGCGCCGGTTAAAATGCCGCCGTTTACAATAATACCGCCGCCTACGCCGGTTCCCAGCGTCACGGCAACCATATTGCTGTAACCCTTGCCGCCGCCCTGCCACATTTCTCCGAATGCGGCGGCGTTGGCGTCATTGACGGCCTTTACCGGTATATTAATATATGCGCTCAGCACCTTTGGTATGTTAAAAGGTTTCCAGCCGATATTCACCGCGCCCCCTGTCAAAGTGCCCTCGCTGTCCACGGCTCCCGGCACACCGATGCCGATTCCGGCCAGATCGTCCTCATGGAGATCCTTTTCCTTCATTTTCCCCAGAATGCTCTCCGCCACATCGGGCAGAATGGAAACGCCCTCGTTTTCCTTTACCGTGGGAATCTCCCACTTGTCCAGAACGCAGCCCTCCCCGTCAAAAAGGCCCATTTTAACGGTTGTGCCGCCCACATCCACTCCAAACGCATATCTTCCCATATCCGGATCTCCTATTTCCCGTTTAATCTTCTTCCTCTTCGTCCCGTTTTCTGGCCAGCGAGTTCTGCACCCTGGTATACAGCTCCTGGGCGGCATTGTAACCCATCTTTTTCTGACGGTGGTTCACGGCGGCGGATTCACAGATAATGGCCAGGTTCCGCCCCGGCCGGATGGGAATGTTATGGCATACCACCTTATTTCCCAGGTACTCCGTATAGTTTTCCTCCAGCCCCAGCCTGTCGTACTCCTTATCCTTATCCCAGTCCTCCAGCCGGATCACCAGATCCACGCTCTGGGTATCCTTCACGGAAGACGCGCCGAACAGCGCCTTGATATCCACAATCCCGATGCCGCGCAGCTCGATCAGATGCTTTGTCACATCCGGAGCCGTCCCCACCAGCGTATCGTCGCTGACCTTCCTTAATTCCACCACATCGTCCGTCACCAGGCGATGCCCTCTCTTGACCAGCTCCAGCGCGGCTTCCGATTTACCGATTCCGCTTTCCCCCGTAATCAGGACTCCCTCGCCGTACACGTCCACCAGCACCCCGTGGACGGAGATACAGGGCGCCAGCTCCACATTCAGCCAGCGTATGGTCTCCGCCATAAAAGCGGACGTGGCCTTTTTCGTGGACAAAAGCGGAATCCGGTGAGCAATGGCGGATTTCATAAAGATCGGATCCGGTTCCAGTTCCCGGCAAAAGACAATGGCGGGAATGTCGTAACTCATCAATTCATCGCACACCTCGCGCTTCCTCTCGTCGCTGAGGCTTTCCACATAAGTATATTCCACAAAGCCCACCACTTGCAGACGAGTGGCGTCAAAATGCTCAAAATAACCTGTCAACTGCAGCGCCGGCCGGTTTAAATCCGGCTGCGTCAGGCGGATTCCCTTCATATCGATCTCCGGCGTGAGGTTTTCCAGTTTCATTTTCTCGATCAGCTTGTTTAATGAAATACTTGCCATGTCTCCCTCGTTTCCGCGGGGTCTTTTCGTCCGGCCCGCTCACTGAAATATTGTACCACAGACAGGAGATTCTGTGAAGTAAATTTATTTCGTCCCGCTCTCCTGAGGCGGCGTATTCTCCCGCTTGTCCTTCTCCTGAAAAAAGTTCCGGATGCCCTCCGCCGCCCGGCGGTTTAATTCCGGCACCTCCATCAGTTCTTCCACCGAGGCGGCCTTGATTTCGTCGATGGACTTAAAATGCCGCATCAGGGCTTTCCGGCGGACCGGCCCAACGCCGGGGATATCGTCCAGCACCGATTTCACCTGGGCCTTGTTTCGGAGGGAGCGGTGGTACTCGATGGCGAAACGGTGAGCCTCATCCTGTATCCGGGTAATCAGTTGGAACCCTTCGGAGTGAGTGTCTATCGGCAGCTCCACGTTATGATAATACAGTCCTCTGGTACGGTGATTGTCGTCTTTTACCATACCGCATACGGGAATCTGAAGATTCAGCTCCTCCAGCACCGACAGCGCGATATTCACCTGTCCCCGTCCGCCGTCCATCATTAACAGATCCGGAAACCGGGTGAAACTCCCGTATTCCGTCTCCAAATTTTTTTCCTGCATCTGTCTGCGTTCCTCCAGGCCATGGCTGAACCGCCTGGTCAGCACTTCTCTCATGCAGGCGTAATCATCGGGGCCGGATACGGTTTTAATCCGAAATTTTCTGTAATCGCTGGGTTTGGGTTTCCCCTTTTCAAACACAATCATGGAGCCCACATTTTCAAAACCGTTACTGTTGGAGATATCAAACGCTTCCATGCGCTCAATATCCGGCAGCCCCAAAAGCCGCGCAATCTCCTTGACGGCTCCGATCGTCCTGCCCTCCTCCCGTTTCAGCCGTTCCCTGTTCTGCTCCAAAATATGCCTGGCGTTCTGGGCCGCAAGCTCCACCAGTTTTTCCTTGGAGCCTATCCGGGGAACCCGCAGATAAACCCTTCCCCCCTTCCGCTGGGTCAGCCATTTTTCAATCAGCTCCCGGTCTTCAATCTCATGCTGCAGCATCAGTTCCCTGGGAATAAAAGGCGTCCCCGCGTAAAACTGCTTTACAAAATTTTCCAAAATGCCCGGGCCGTCATTTTCTGACACATTTGTCATATAATAGTGCTCTCTCCCGATCAGCCGGCCGTCCCGGACAAAGAACACCTGCACCACAGCCTCTCTGTCGTCCTGATATAAGGCTATGACATCCTTGTCTTCTCCGCCGCTGTCGGTGATCTTCTGTTTCTGGGAGACGGATTTCACGCTTTGATACAGATCCCTGTACCTGGCGGCGGTTTCAAAATCCAGCTCCTGGGCCGCGGTTTTCATTTTCCCCTCCAGATCCCTCAGGATCGGGTTATAATTTCCGTTCAGAAACTCCAGGGCCCCCTCCACCTGGCGGCGGTAATCTTCCTTTGTCACATATCCCTGACAGGGGGCGAAACACTGATGGATATGGTAATTCAGGCAGGGCCTTTCCAGCCCCGTATCCCTGGGAAGGCTACGGCTGCAGGTACGCAGATGGTAAAGCCTGTTCAAAAGCTCAATGGTGTCCTTCACCGCCGCCGCGCTGGTGTAGGGCCCGTAATATCTGGATTTGTCTTTTTTCATGGTGCGGGAAAACAGGATGCGCGGATATTCCTCACCCACGGTTACCTTAATATAGGGATAGGTTTTATCATCCTTTAACAGTGTATTGTATTTGGGAGAATTTTCCTTGATCAGATTATTTTCAAGTACCAGAGCCTCCAGTTCCGAATCTGTGACTATGTATTCGAAACGGGCTATGAGAGAAACCATTTTGTCAATCACGGGACCGCGCCCGATCTTTTCCCTGAAATAAGATCGGACGCGGTTGTGCAGATTTACAGCCTTTCCCACATACAAAATGACATCCTTGTCATCCCGCATGATGTAAACGCCGGGCTCCTTCGGGAGCTTTTTCAGTTCTTCTTCAAAGTTGAACATAAGATACCTAATCTAACCTTCCGTTGGAAAAACGTCCCACGGGCGAATCCTGCTGCGGGGGAAGATCATCGGACGTCTCTGTGGAGACGGGTTGCTGCGAAACGGCGGCGTTCTCACCTGCTCCGGTTTGCCCTGCGGTAGCGCTCTGGCCCTCAGCGGCCTGTGCCGGGTCAGTTTGCTCCGCGCCGGCGGTTTGGCCCTCAGCGGCCTGTGCCGGGTCAATTTGCTCCGCGCTGGCGGACTGGCCCTCAGCGGCCTGTGCCGGGTCAGTTTGCTCCGCTCTGGCAGCCTGACCCTCGGCGGCTTGTTCTGCGCTGGCGCTCTGGCCCTCGACGGCCTGTTCTGCGCCGGCGGACTGGCCCTCAGCGGCCTGTGCCGCGGTAGCGCTCTGGCTCTCAGCGGCCGGCTCCGGTTCCGGGATTCCTTTTTCCCTGCGGAAAATTTCCATGAATTCCTTGCCGGTAATCGTCTCCTTCTCGATCAGATACTCCGCGATCTTATCCATGATTTCCCGATTTTCCTTCAGCATGGCAAGGGCTTTCTCATAGCTTTCCTTCAGGATTTCCACCACTTCGGCGTCGATCTGCGCCGCCGTCTCATCGCTGCACACCAGTTCCGCCCTGTTCTCCAGGTACTGGCTCTCGATGGTGGCAAGCCCTACCATGCCGAATTTCCTGCTCATGCCGTAGCGCGTCACCATATTGCGGGCTATGGAAGTGGCCCTTTCAATATCGTTGGCCGCGCCTGTGGTCACTGTGTCAAACACCAACTCCTCCGCTGCCCGGCCTCCTACCAGACTGACCAGCATATCTCTGAGTTCCGCCTCGGTATTCAGGTATTTTTCTTCCTCAGGCACCTGCATCACATATCCCAGCGCGCCCATGGTACGGGGCACGATGGTAATCTTCTGCACAGGCTCCGAGTTTTTCTGAAGGGCGCTGATCAGGGCGTGTCCTACTTCGTGATAGGACACGATCCTGCGCTCTGTCTTATTCATAATGCGGTCCTTCTTTTCCTTACCCACAAGAACCACTTCCACCGCGTCCAGAAGATCCTTCTGGCTCACATATTCCCGGCCTTCCTTGACGGCGTTGATGGCGGCCTCGTTGATCATATTGGCAAGGTCGGAACCCACCGCTCCGCTGGTGGCAAGGGCGATGGCATCCAAATCCACGCTCTCATCCATCTTGACATCTCTGGCATGCACCTTCAGGATCTCCACCCGGCCCTTCAGATCAGGCTTGTCCACAATGATCCGGCGGTCAAAACGGCCGGGACGAAGCAAAGCCTTATCCAGAATCTCCGGCCGGTTGGTGGCGCCCAGAATCAGAATGCCCTTGGAGCTGTCAAAACCATCCATCTCCGACAAAAGCTGGTTCAAAGTCTGCTCCCGCTCGCCGTCCCCGCCGCCGTATTTGGAATCCCGGCTGCGGCCGATGGCGTCAATCTCATCAATAAAGATAATACAGGGCGCGTTCTTGGTGGCTTCCCGGAACAGATCCCTCACGCGGCTGGCACCTACGCCCACATACAGCTCGATAAAATCGGAACCGGTCAGGGAGAAAAAGGGCACATGAGCCTCGCCCGCCACCGCTCGCGCAAGCAGCGTTTTACCGGTGCCGGGAGGCCCCACCAGCAAGGCTCCCTTGGGAAGTTTGGCCCCGATCTTGGAATATTTACCCGGATTGTGAAGGAAATCCACCACTTCCACCAAAGACTCCATGGCCTCGTCCTCACCGGCCACATCCTTAAAGGTGACGCCGGTTTCCTTCTGCACATACACCTTCGCGTTGCTCTTTCCCACGCCCATAGGCCCGCCGCTGCCGCTCATCCTGCGGAACAGAAGGCTGAGCAGAATCCACATCAACACAATGGGAAGGATGACGCTCAGCACAAAGTTTAAAATCATCTCCGAGCTGTCGCTCAGCGTCCTGCGGCCCTCGATGCCGTGCGCCTCCAGGCGGGCGGTCAGGGTATCCATTTCTTCCATGATGATCGTGGTATACTGGGTGGGCGTATTCTGCATATAGAGGTTCAGCCCGAACCCATAGCCGTTTGCGGGACTGTCGGAAGACTGCGTCCCTTCCTTTAACGTAAACTCAATCTCTCCGGTGCTTTGCAGATTGACGGTGTCCACCTGATCCTGTTCCACATATTGGAGAAATTGCGTATAACTGACCTGATTCCCCGCGTTGTTCCCGGAAAACATCCGCATCACGCTTAACAGAACTACCAGCATTCCCAGGGTGGCAAGCACAATTACCAGCATGCTGGGCCGCTTGGGAGGCTCCCCGCCGTTTCCGTTTCCCCCCGCGCCGTTTCCGGAACCGTTCCCGTTTCCGTTTCCGCCGTTGTTATATCCGCCTCTGTTATCATATTGATTGAATTGATTATCCATAGCAACTCCATTTCGGTAAGTTTTTTCCTGCATTTTTACATGTTTCTTAATCAGGGTTCCCATTCCCCCGTAAAATAAATCTATTTTATTATAGAGAGAAACCATTGATAAATCAATAGAATATCTGTGAAAAAAATGTGTTCTCTTATAAAAGATTTCTAAAACAGGCGGCACAAATGCGCCGCTTTGGCATCCACACGGCGGACGGCGATCAGTGACATAAAAAGGGAACCGCTGCTCCATAGATGACTCATCTATTTTGCAGCAGTCCCTTCCATGCCGATAACGGGTTCCTTTGTATGTCTTTTTGATTATCTTCTTTCTCCCGTATAAGCGTCAACCGGCAGTAAACTTCTGGTTCCATCCTGAAAAGTCGCTTTTATCATCCATGTGGGTATCAGTTCAAACGCCTCGGCGTCCCGCACCGTATTACACTGCGCAACATATCGAATTCCCAGATTTTCCAGTTCTATTTTTCCCGCCCCCAATAGCTGCGAATACCATTCCTCGGCGCACTGCATTGCCGACTCGCCGGTGATCACAGGCCGCGCCTCGGATTCGCCCACCGTTTCAAACGGCATCCATACATCCAGAAACCACAGTCCGGAAGGGCCTACCATGGCTCTGGCATAACTTCCCTGGAGCGTAGTTGCATTATCCACTTTTACTCCTCCGGTGTTCAGCATCCAGCCGTTTACCGCAAGCGGAATCTCAAAAAAATAGTTGTCATCCTCCTTGGTATATTCCCATTGTTCATCCGGATACATTTTCTTTTGCACCTCGGTGATGCGGTCGGAACTTACCGCATAACAGATCCATTCATCCCCGTATTCCACATTTAAAAGATCCAGATATTTCTCTGCCAGCTCTCTTGCTTCCTCAGAGGACATAAACCACAGATCCGTTTCCTGAAAAACAGTTTCCATTCCCTCCGGAAACTGTTGATACATATTGGCAAATAAATATTTATTACTTTCCGTAATAATATCCCCGTAAAAATAACTGAGATGAAACTTTTCTACATGAGGGGTATAAAAAGTCATAGCCCCGCCGTCAAGAGACATCATGGAACCATTATCGCAATAATAGCTGAGAAATCTCCTTTCATGAAAAAACTGCCCTTCCAAATCGCCTGCTTGTTCGTATGCGGCGTCCCCAAAAAATCCTTTCTCAATCTCGTCTTGATCAGAGGGCCAGTCCCGTATTCTGGCCTGATAAACCGGCAGACACATTTCAGAGTATGTCAGGTTGAGGTTTCCCCATCCTGAGAGTCTGTTTCCTCCCCGGAAACTATTTCATCATCTGTCACCCCATTTTCCCCTTTCGGGGTATGCTCCACCGGTGCGGAGCTGCACCCTGCCAGCAGCAGGAAAGCCATCCACAGCGCAAACCTTTTTTTCATTTTTGACCGCCTTTCTCCTGAGCTACCATTCTGCCTCGATCCAAACGATATACCTCGTCACAGAGAAGATCGATATCTTCTCGATTGTGGCTGGAAATAATGATAGTGGCACCCATTTCTCCAAATCGTTTCAGCACGTTTCTCATATCGTCTACGCCCGCGTCGTCCAGACCGTTCATAGGCTCGTCCAAGAGAAGGATTTCCGGATTTTCCATCAGCGCCTGTGCCAGCCCCAGACGCTGACGCATTCCCATGGAATATTTTCCCACTTTTTTGAACATTTCCTTTTCCAGTCCCACCAATTTCAGACTTTCCATAATTTCCTTTTTACCGATCTTTCCTTTGATCCTGCTTAAAAAAAGCAGATTGTGATACCCGCTGTAATTGGAAAGAAAACCCGGCTGCTCTATGATTGCCGCGCAGTTTTCCGGGATATCCATATCCTTTCCCAATTCTTTTCCCCGGATCACCACCCTGCCCTCGGTAGGAAAAATAAATCCGCATATTATTTTCATCAGAACCGTTTTTCCTGAACCGTTTCTTCCCACAAGACCGTATATTTTCCCCGGGTAACAATTCAAATTGATATGATCCAATATGACCGCATCCCCATAACGTTTTCCAATTTCTTCCAGACGGATGATCGCATTTTCCATTTTTACACCTCATTTCCGCGCTGATCTTTGCGCAGATTGAAAATTTTAATTTTCAATCTTATACCCCTAGCGTGTTTCAGCACGCATACCAATCAAAATTTGAAAGTTTACTTTCAAACTTACACCCCCAGCGCGTTTCCATACGCATACCAATCAAAATGGGAAGGTTTACTTTCAAGTTCCCCCCGTAACAGCATCTATGAATTTTTATTTTTTTCTTTCGCGGATTTCTCCGCCGCATACCTCCAAATGACAAAATCTCCAGACGGACAAAACGGTCAGGACCGTAATGGATAGGAAAAACAGGACAAACACTTCCTTCAAGGAAAGCCAGGATCCATTTTCCAGATAATCAATATAGCCCAGTCTTCCCCAGGAAACCGGGGAAAAGCCCGGTTGATCATGCCGCAGCAGCGGATCCAGAATCACAAGCAGGCCGGCTAGAGCGGTACCGACCCATTTTTTACCGGCAAACCAGACATTACAGCAAAAAATAAGCATGCCAAGCATGGTTCCCGTAAGCGTATGAAAAAGAAAACTCAACCCCATTGCTCCCAGTGGGGTTAAATGTTCTATAATTCGATCCGACACAAAGAAATACTCCCCCATTTGTTCCAGCGCATCGGTTTGGGCCACAGTAAACAGGACGTCGCCCCAGACCGTTGCAAAACGGGTGTCAAAAAAGTGAAAAAGAACAGGAACCGTCCCCAGAATCAGGAAATAAAACATGGTCATCATAATGATTGCAAAAAACTGGCCGACAGCATAATTTTTCCTTCCGCTTCTTATGATGACAAAAAACTGATTTCTGTCCACAAACGGCGCGTTGCAAAAAAGCAGGATAATGCCAAAATAAATTAAAATACGCATATACGGCTGGCCGTCTATAAACGGAAAGATCCATGGCGTTACCGCATATCCCCACAGCGCTGCCAAATCATATACACCCTTAATCAAGTCGAGAATAAACATGACCATCAAAATAAAGATGGTCCATATGCGGTAGTTTTTCATCCATAAACGCAGGGTCTGGCCTCCCGCCGTCACCGCCGCCCTAACAGAGTTCATGCTCCATCCGCCTCCTTACGCTGTGCAGGAAAAACAGATATACCGCCAGCAGACAAAAACCCACCAGCATCGCTATGTATATGAGATGTGCGGCAAGGCCTCCCTCCAACAATCGGTACCCCTGCGCCAGCCTTCTCAGATTCAACGGACCGGGAAAAAATTCATCCGTAATCCCTTCCAAAAAATATTTCAGAATCATCGGTGTGGCAACCGCAGTAAAATCATCCGGAAAAACAACGGATACGGCAACGCCAAGCCCCACATAAAGCATAGCGCTCACACCGGTCAGATGCGCTCTGCATATCAGGTATCCCCATGCTTTTCCGGATTCCAGCAAAGCGCCGTAAGGCTGATTAAAATCTCCATCAAAATAACCGGCGTCATAATCCACGCATGTCAGCGGCAGTCTCATATCCAGAACACCCAAATAAATCAAAAAACCTGTCATCACGGTAAAATATGCCGCAAAACAGGCTGTAAACAGCATGGAGGCCGTGTATCTTTCCACATTGCTGCGCCCCGCTGCCGCAAGGAAAAATCCGTCGTTCCATTCCCGGCTGAAACATGTGCCAAATGGCATAGCCGCAAACAAAACAATCATCAAATCAAACTGTTTCAGCTCATTCAATTTCCCCAGACAGTTTACAACGGTATCGGTACCTCCGACAAAGGATTGCCATGAGGCGGCAAGACTGAAAACCGCTATTCCCACAGGCGCCATCCAGAATCGGGCCGTCCTGAATAAACGGCTCATTTCCATAGCCAATGTTCCCTTCATCCTGTTCCTCCTGTCCGTTACCCTGTCCGCTGCCCTGTTTGCTGTCCTGTCCGCTGTCCTGTCCGCTGTCCGGGAATGTTCCTGTTTGATGGTTGTTTGACGGTTTGATTTTGTCCTTCTCTTGCCAAAATAAATAATATACTATAAATATACTATTCATTCATTTAATTATATTTATTTATAACATATATTTATTATATTGTCAACACGCTCCTGCCTGCGTTTGCGCAGAGTCAGTCCCCTGCTTGCATTTTCGCAGAGTGATCTACGGATTTTCCCGACCTCTCTATCACCGGCTTTCAAAATTTGCCTCACAAGGAAAAATGGTAACACCGGCCCTGTTTTGTAAGAGACCCTGTTCAAAAGTCCACGCAACAAACTGTTTTTATCCATTCCCATCTAAAGGGATTTGTGGTAAAATACAGAAATGGTGGTTTTTGCCGCCCCATGACAAACCGGAACACAGACGCATGCTGTCGTCCGGCGCAGGAGGAATAGGAGTCCATGAAACCGGGATTCGACAATGAAAAATATCTCAAATTGCAGTCTGAGCGTATCAAAGAGCGCATCAGCCAGTTCGGGGATAAGCTGTACCTGGAGTTTGGAGGAAAACTGTTCGACGATTACCACGCCTCCAGGGTACTCCCCGGATTTGCGCCCGATTCCAAGCTCAGAATGCTGATGCAGCTTTCGGATTACGCGGAGATTGTCATTGTCATCAACGCTGCGGATATTGAAAAAAACAAAGTCCGCGGCGATCTGGGAATCACCTATGACGTGGACGTGCTCCGTCTGCGGGACGAATTTCTGCAGAAGGGTCTGTTTGTAGGCAGCGTGGTGATCACCCACTATGCCGGTCAGAACAGCGCGGAACAGTTCCGGGCCAGGCTGGAAAAAAAGGGAATCCGGGTTTACCTCCACTACACCATCGAGGGGTATCCCGCCAACGTCCCTCTGATTGTCAGCAAAGACGGCTACGGAAGAAACGACTACATAGAAACCTCCCGGCCTTTGGTGGTGGTTACGGCGCCCGGACCGGGCAGCGGGAAAATGGCGACCTGTCTCTCCCAACTGTATCATGACAATCTGCGCGGCATTCAGGCGGGATACGCCAAGTTTGAGACGTTTCCCATATGGAACGTGCCTTTAAAGCACCCGATCAATCTGGCTTATGAAGCGGCCACGGCGGACTTAAATGACGTCAACATGATCGATCCCTTCCATCTGGAAGCCTACGGAGAAACGGCGGTCAACTACAACCGCGATATCGAAATTTTCCCCGTCCTGAACGCCATTTTCGAGGGCATTTACGGCAGAAACCCTTATAAATCTCCAACTGACATGGGTGTCAATATGGCGGGTAGCTGCATCATAGACGATGCCGTCTGCCGTCAGGCCTCCAACATGGAAATCATCCGGCGCTATTACACGGCTTTGAATAAAGTTGTGAGAGAAGAAGGGGCGGAAAACGAGGTTTATAAGATCGAGCTTTTGATGAAACAGGCCCGGCTGACCACAGATGACAGGAGTGTCACTGTGGCGGCGAAACGGCGGGCGGAGGAACTGGGCGTACCCACCGCCGCCATCGAACTGCCTGACGGACATATCATCACCTCCAAAACCTCCGATTTTCTGGGGGCGTCCGCGGCTCTGCTGTTAAACGCCTTAAAATATCTGGCTCATGTGGATCACGATACACGCCTGATCCGTCCCGAGGCCATAGAGCCCATTCAAAATCTGAAGGTGCGGTATCTGGGAGGAAAAAATCCCAGGCTTCACACCGACGAGGTTCTGATTGCTCTCTCCTTAGCCGCCTGTACCGATTCCAACGCCAAGCTGGCTCTGGAGCAGTTGCCCCATCTCAAGGGCTGTCAGGCGCACACCTCCGTCATGCTCTCGGAGGTAGACAGTAAAATGTTTAAAAAACTGGGCGTGGATCTCACCAGCGAACCCGTCCTCACCGCCAAAAAGCGGTATTAGAAAAGCAAAACGGCGCCGCAAATGCGGGCCGATCCTCCGGGCCATACCTGGGCGCTGCGGGTAAGGGGCTCACCGGACAAAGGAATCAAACAAAAGGGAAAACAAAAAACAGCGCAGAAAAGAGGAACTTATGCCAGTAAAATATGTATTTGTCACAGGAGGCGTTGTCTCCGGCCTCGGCAAAGGCATCACCGCCGCGTCCTTAGGCAGACTCTTAAAAGCCAGAGGCTATAAAGTCACCATGCAGAAATTCGACCCTTACATCAACATAGACCCCGGCACCATGAACCCCATCCAGCACGGCGAGGTTTTCGTCACCGACGATGGCGCGGAGACGGATCTGGATCTGGGGCATTATGAGCGCTTTATCGATGAAAGCCTGGACAAAAATTCCAACGTGACCACGGGCAAGGTCTATTGGAGCGTACTGCAAAAGGAGCGCAGAGGCGATTACGGAGGCGGCACCGTTCAGGTGATCCCCCACATCACCAATGAAATCAAAAGCCGTTTCTACCGAAACTTTACCGACCCGGATACCCGCATCGCCATCATCGAGGTGGGCGGCACCGTGGGAGATATTGAAAGCCAGCCTTTTCTGGAATCCATCCGGCAGTTTCAGCATGACGTGGGACATGACAACGCCATTCTGATTCATGTGACGCTGATTCCCTACTTGAACGCTTCCCAGGAGTTAAAAACCAAACCCACCCAGGCCAGCGTAAAGGATCTTCAGGGCATGGGGATCCAGCCGGACATCATCGTCTGTCGAAGCGAGCATCCCCTGGATCAGTCCATCAAGGATAAGATCGCGCTGTTCTGCAACGTCCCCAGCAACCGGGTGCTGCAGAATCTGGATGTGGAATATCTCTACGAAGCGCCCCTGGCCATGGAGAAGGAGCATCTGGCCCAGGTAGCCTGCGAATGCCTGCATCTGGACTGTCCCAAGCCGGATCTGGCGGACTGGGAAAAGATGGTGGACGATTTAAAACATCCCACCAACGAAGTGCAGATCGCCCTGGTAGGCAAGTATGTCTCCCTGCACGACGCCTATATCAGCGTGGTGGAAGCCTTAAAGCACGGCGGCATCACCAACCATACCACCGTACACATCAAATGGATCGATTCCGAGACGGTCACAAAGGACAACGTTTCCCAGCTTTTACAGGACTGTGACGGCGTCCTGATCCCCGGCGGGTTCGGATCCCGCGGCATTGAAGGAAAAATCGAGGCGATCTCTTACGCCCGCACTACGGGTACGCCCATGCTCGGCCTCTGCCTTGGCATGCAGCTAACCATTGTGGAATATGCCCGGAACGTCATCGGCTTAAACGACGCCCACAGCGTTGAGCTGGATCCTTCCACTACCCATCCCGTCATCGCCCTGATGCCCGATCAGAACGGCGTGGAGGACATCGGCGGCACACTGCGGCTGGGAGCCTACCCTTGCGTACTGGACAAGGAATCCCGCGCTTACAGGCTTTACGGGGAGGAATTGATCTACGAAAGGCACCGCCACCGCTATGAGGTAAACAATGATTACCGTTCGGTGCTGGCCCAAAACGGGCTGCGTCTCTCCGGCGTCTCCCCCGACGGCCGCATTGTGGAAATGTGCGAAATCACGGAGCATCCTTTCTTTGTGGCCACCCAGGGGCACCCGGAGTTAAAATCCCGTCCCAACAAGCCCCACCCGCTGTTCAGGGGCTTTGTGGCGGCGGCGCTGGAACATAAAAAACAATGCGGGGAAAACAGATGAAACACGGACTTGCAGCCAGACTGGCAGGATTTGTCAAAAAGGAAACCGTACTGTGCGCGGCGGCGCTTTTGTCCGTTATCTCGGCTTTTTTCGTGCCGCCATCGGCTCAGTATCTGGAATACATGGACTGGCGGGTGCTGGCCCTGCTGTTCGGGCTGATGCTGGTGGTGGCGGGATTTCAGAGTATCGGCCTGTTCCGTTACCTGGGCTTTCTGCTGTTAGGCCGCATCCGTACCACCAGACAGCTCTTTCTGCTGCTGGTGGGCCTGTGTTTCTTTTCCTCCATGCTGATCACCAATGACGTGGCGTTGATCACCTTCGTACCCTTTGCCGTCATGCTCCTTGAGCTGGCGGATCAGTCGAAACGATTGATCCCCGTGGTGGTTCTTCAGACCATTGCCGCCAATCTCGGCAGCATGCTGACGCCGATCGGGAATCCGCAGAACCTGTATCTGTACAACGCCTTCTCCATCCCCATGGGCGCTTTTCTGCTGCGTATGCTGCCTTTGACGCTGACCGCGCTTGTCCTGCTGACGGTCAGCGTATACCTGCTGCCCCAGTCGCCTATTACGGTATCCCCGCCGGAACAGGCCCCCGTGCTGCCCAAGGGGCGTCTGTGCTTTTATGGGGTTCTGTTTCTGGTGGCGCTGGGCTGCGTGATCCGCATCATCCCCTGGCCTGTGATGCTGGCCGTGTTGTGCGCGGGTATGCTGATCGCGGACCGCAGCCTGTTTCGCCGGGTAGATTACTTTCTGCTGTTGACCTTTGTCTGCTTTTTCCTTTTCATCGGCAACATCCAGCGGATTCCCGCCGTGTCAGAACTGCTGGAAGCTCTGATCCGGGGCCGTGAGCTGATACTCGGCGTCCTGCTCAGTCAGCTCATCAGCAATGTGCCCGCCGCAATCCTGCTTTCCGGCTTTACCGATCAGGCCACGCCCCTTCTCTACGGGGTCAATATAGGCGGCCTGGGCACCCTGATCGCTTCCCTGGCCAGCGTCATTTCCTTCCGGGCTTACGCGGAGAGCCCTGACGCCAAAAAAGGGGCATACCTGAAAACCTTTACCCTGTACTCTCTCGGTTTTCTGGCAGCCCTTTTCCTGATGGCGGTCCTGGCGCTGAAACTGTAACTTCCGGCGCGGGCGCAGCCGTCCCCTTTACAGCTTTTTCAGATAATTTCCCACCACGGATACGCCCTCGTTCAGCACGATAAACGCGTCCGGGTCATATTTATGGATGATGGTGCGCAGCCTGTGTACCTCATATTTTGAGAGCATGATGTAAAGCACATGGGATTGGTCGTAGGTGTACGCTCCCAGGGCCGACCACTTGGTAATGCCCCGGCCCAGCTCCTGAAACACTTCTTTTTCCAGGGCCGTCGTGTCGGTTTTGGTGATCACGGTCACCTCCACGTTGATATTCTGGGTATGCACCCTGTCCATGGCCACCGAATACACCGCGGAATAAATAATGCAGAACACCACGATTTCCTTATCAAACAGCAGCAGGCAGGTAGCGTACAGCGCCACATTGACCAGCAGGTTCACCTTTCCCACGCTGAAGTCACGTTTCCATCTGGTCAGCAGAACGCCGATCACGTCCATGCCGCCGCCGGAGGAACCCATGCGCAGGGTGATGCCCGTCCCCGCGCCGGCAATAATGCCCCCTACCACACAGGCGGCCATCCGCTCCTCCACAATCACTTCTGTGGGAATCAGGGAGAGGAACACCGTCATAGCCGTCACGGTGATCAGCGTCTTTCCAAAAAACCACCGGCCCATTCTGCGGAACGCCACTACAAAAATGGGAATATTAACGGCATAATAAATCACGCCGGCGATGTCAAAAGCGTCAAACTGCAAATGCAGGTACTGGGCAAGCACAGTCCGGATCACCTGACAGAACCCCATCACGCCGCCGGTGTAAAGTCCGGCGGGCACCACAAACAGATTGATGCCCGCCGCGTATAAAAACGCCCCCACAATGCTGCCAAGCGTTCTCTTTCCTTCGTACTTTGCGATTTCCTTATTCATTTTTCCCCAATTCCTGCTCCAGTTTCTGCTTAAATTCGGCGGCGGATACCGCTCCCATCCAGGAGGATACCATTTTTCCGTCCCGGAAGATCATAAAGGTGGGTATGCTGGCGATCCGGTACTGCTGCGCGATCTGCATGTTCTCGTCGGTGTTTAATTTCCCCACCTTCAGTTTCCCCGCAAATTCCTCCGCCATTTTCTCCACCACAGGAGCCATCATTTTACAGGGCCCGCACCAGTCCGCGTAAAAATCCACCAGGACGGGCATATCCGCCTTCAGCACTTCTTCCTCAAAATTATCCGTGGTAAATTTGTATTCCATAGTTTGTCCTTTCCGCGCCCTGAAGGCGACTTTTCCTTTTGATCCGTCCGGTATGCGCCCTTGCCCCGCCCCTTTATCGAGATATCACATACTTACAGATCGGATTTCCCATAGCGGAGAATTTTTCTTCATACTCCGTGGTCACATTTCCCTCCATCATCCCGGGATCCCCATGGAGATCAAAGGTCACGGCCTCCAGTTTCCAGCCCGCCGGTTCCAGCTCCCCTAAAGCAAACTCAAACAGGCTGCGGTTATCCGTCTTAAACTCCAGTACGCCTTCCGGTTTCAGGATGACATCGTATCGTTTCAAAAACTCCCGGGAAGGGAGTCTGCGCCCGGCATGCCGATCCTTGGGCCAGGGATCGGAAAAATTCAGATAAATCCGATCCACCTCGCCGGGGCCGAACACCGAGAGAAGGTTCTCCGCGTCCATCCGCAGGAATTTCAGGTTTTCAAGCTCCTCCTTCTCCATCCGCTGCACCGCCCGGAGTAACACGCTGGAATATTTTTCAACGCCCACATAATTGATGTGGGGATGTTCCCTTGCCATAGTATGTATAAATTTTCCCTTTCCCATACCGATTTCCAGATGAATCGGCCGATGGTTTCCGAAAATTTCCTTCCAGGCTCCGGGACAGCGGGGCTGCTGCGCCTCCTGCACCACATAGGGACTTAAGGCGATGGCCTCCCGGGAACCCGCCACGTTCCGCAATCTCATGATCCCTCTTTTCCGCCGCCCGAAAAAACGAACAGCCCGAAACTGTCTTTCCCCATTATACCAGATTCCCTTTTTGATTGCAATTTGTTGTTGCGCCCAGGAGCTGACGGCCATGTTGCGCTTAAGGGCTGGCCCTTTGGGCCGGCCCCAGGAGCAGACGGCGGCCTGTTTCGCCGTCAGGCAAAAAGCGCCGATACGGCAAAAATACGGCAAAAACATTTTTTCACAGTAGCATCCCGCGTCTTTGTGTGCTATGATTGTCGTTAGGACATTCTTTTTTACCAAAGCAGGGCGGGAGCGCACCGGCGTTTTTGCAGAAAGGCGGGCGGGATATTGACGATGCAGGGCTTTGTCTCCAAAAAAGCATATGGAATCACGCTGTTTTTGATTTTGGCCGCCCTCAGTCTGTGGGTCTGCCCGTGCCTTACGGTCTGCGCGGAACCCTCCACAGCCCAGCAGAGACTGGACGCTCAAAGGGCGATGGAGATTCAGTCCAACCAGATCCCGGACTGGCCCGCCGGTCCCGTGGTGGGAGCGGAATCCGCCATTTTGATGGAGGCCGATACCGGCACCATCCTCTACGCAAAGAACATCCATCAACGGCAGTACCCCGCCAGCACCACCAAAATCCTTACCACCCTCATCGCCACGGAAAGGTGTTCCCTGGACGAGATCGTTTCCTTTTCCCATGACGCGGTTTTCGACACTCCCCGGGACAGCAGCCACATCGCCATGGACGTGGGGCAGACCCTTACCATGGAGCAGTGCTTAAACGCCATCCTGATCCGATCCGCCAATGAAGTGTCCTTCGCGGTGGCGGAACATATTACGGGCACCTCGGACTGGCAGGTATTCGCGGATCTTATGAATGAACGGGCCGCGCAGTTGGGCTGCCTCAATTCTCATTTTGCAAACCCCAACGGCCTGCCGGACGAGAATCATTACACCACGGCCTACGATCTGGCCATGATCGGCAGAGCCTTTTTCGCCAATGAGCTGCTCTGCCAGATTACCCTGACCAGGCGTCTGGAGATCCCAGCCTCGGACACCCTCCCAAACCCCAAGCTGGAGTTAAACCAGATGGCGATTATTCCCGGGGGAACCTACGCCTATGAATATCTGATCGGATGTAAAACGGGGTACACGGACACCGCAAGAAGCTGTCTGGTATCCGCCGCCGAACGGGACGGCATGAAACTGATCTGCGTGGTCATGCACGATGAGGCCCCCTGTCAGTATGAGGACACCATCGCATTGTTTGACTACGGGTTCAGCAATTTTGAAAAGGTCAACATCTCTCAGACGGAGACAAAATACGATATTGACAACACCGGGCTTTTCTATGGAGGGAACGATATTTTCGGCAGCTCCACGCCCATTCTTTCCCTGAACCGGGACGACTGTATTGTCCTGCCCAGAACCCTGTCCCTGGAGGATACGGATTCTTCCATTTCCTATGACACCGGAAACGAGAAACAGGCGGCGGTCATTACCTATTCCTACCGCGGGGTCGAGCTGGGCTCCGTCCGGGTGAACTTTAACGTTTCCCAGTCCCCAGGGCCGGAGGCGGATCCCTCCGGGGAGCCGGAAAACCCGGAGGACGAACCTTCCAATCCCCCGGTGATCCGCATCAACCTGGTACGGATTTTCATGGGGGCCGCGGTGTTGGCCGGCATTTTGTTTCTGGCCGCCCTGATCCGGCTCCTGACGAAAAATTACCAGTTTCCGGAAAGGCGGCACAGGCGCCGGGGAAAAAGGACGGATGCAAAACGCGGAAAAAGATCCCGGCGGCGAAACAGGTTTACTTAGAGTTGACTTTGGCCGCCGCACGTCTGCTCCTGTTCTTTTTGTGGTGCAGCTCCTTTGCATGTTCGCTTTTTTCCCGGAGCGCGTCCACCTCCTGAGGCGTAACCAGCTTGGTGGTCTTCACCGCAAACAGCCCGTCGTTTTCCGATTTTTTCAGCCGCAGCTTGTTTTTCAGATATCCGTGCTTTTCACAGTAAGCCGCGCAATAATAATTTCTGCCGTTGATGGTAAACCATTTGATTTTTTTCTTCAGGTTGCGATGGCACAGGTAACATTTGCTAGACATGACCTCTCTGTCCGCCAAAATTTCCGATTTATTCCGAAATTCCCGGCTGATATATTTCATATAGCCGTCAAATTCCATATGAATCTCCTTTTCCCGGCAGGCCGGGGGATGAAATACGTCAAAGGAGACGTTTCGCAGCACCTCCGGCTTTTCACGGATCATTTTCCCCAGCAGTTGCGCCGTATAATACGCATCGCTGAAAGCTCTGTGAAAGGGGATGTCCTTTTTCAGATTGGCAAGATCCACGGCGCTTTCCAGACTGCGCCTGCTCCTCCCGTCTTCAAAAGCCAGGCTGAACAGTTTCTGAACATCCAGAAAGGCCATGGGGCCGTCAGACAGGGGGGTCATGTCATAATAGCGCAGATTCCTCTGAAGCTCGGTCAGATCCAGATTCCCCCAGGTACAAAACAGGTATTCCTCCGGCCCGCACCACTGGCGAAAGCTTTCCATCACCTCCGGAAACGGCCGACCCTGTTCCAGCTCCTGCATCTTTAAGTGGATGAGACGGCCGGTGATCTGGTGCATCTGCCTGTAAATGGCAGGGCGGATCAGCCTGCTGAATTCGCTTTCCATGACTCCCTCCGAATCCAGCCGGATGCCGCCGATTTCAATAATTTCAAAGGGAATCCCGGGTTTCTCCCCGTGTCCGTCGGCGCTCTGATTCCACTCCAAATCCAATACAATATAATTCATAAACGATTCCTTTTACCCACCGGGGCGATTTTGGCACAAAGGGCGGCCGGCCCAAAGCCGGCCCGCAATCAGTACGCCTTTCCCCAGTAAACCATCGTTTTCGCAGGTTTTCCGCAGCAGACGCAGGTATCGGCGATATGCTCCTGCTGGAAGGGGATGCAGCGGCTGGTGACGCTGAGCTTCTCCTTGATCTGTTCCTCACACGCCGCATCTCCGCACCACATGGCTTTCACAAAGCCCGCCTTTTCCGCAAAGATGGTTTCCAATTCCTCCATATTCACGGCGCAATAGGTGTGGCTGTCCCTGTGGGCTCTCGCCCTCTCCAGCATCTGTTTCTGAATCCTGTCCAAAAGCTCCGTCACCCTGCTCTCCAGCTCGTCCAGGGACACTTCCGTTTTTTCCCTGGTATCTCTGCGGCAAAGCACACACTTTCCCGCCTCCAGATCCTTGGGGCCGATCTCCACCCGCAGAGGGTATCCTCTCATTTCCGCCTCCGCAAATTTCCATCCCGGAGTCTTGTCCGTGTCATCCACCTTCACTCTGCAAACCTTCTGCAAACGATCCCGGATTTCGTAGGCCTTGTCCAGTATGCCCGGATTCTGCTGCCGGATGGGAATCACGCACACCTGAACGGGAGCCGCCTTCGGAGGCAGCACCAGCCCTTCGTTGTCCCCGTGAACCATGATAATCGCGCCGATCAGCCGGGTGGTCATTCCCCAGGAGGTCTGGTAAACATACTTCAGAGTGTTATCCTTGTCGGCAAATTTAATGTCAAAGGCCCTGGCAAACCCGTCCCCGAAATTATGGCTGGTGCCGGACTGCAACGCCTTGCCGTCGTGCATTAAGGCCTCGATGGTATAAGTGGACATGGCCCCCGCAAATTTTTCCCGCTCGGTCTTGCGGCCTCTGATCACCGGGATTGCCAGCACTTCCTCCAAAAAATCCGCATAAAGATTCAGCATCTGAATGGTGCGTTCCTCCGCCTCTTGGGCGGTGGCATGAGCGGTATGCCCCTCCTG
The DNA here is from genome assembly GCA_947630715.1 of uncultured Acetatifactor sp. Classification (GTDB taxonomy): domain Bacteria; phylum Bacillota; class Clostridia; order Lachnospirales; family Lachnospiraceae; genus Acetatifactor. The sequence continues at coordinate 62,899 of CANRIP010000004.1, read as the reverse complement.
CCAGAGAAATTCCCTGGAGCGCAGAAACGGCCTGGTTTCCTTTTCCCACCGCACCACGGAGCACCACTGATTATATACCCTGGGAAGATCCCGGTAGGAATGGATGTCGTTTTTATAAAAATCGCAAAACAGGGTCTCGGAGGTAGGCCGGACGCAGAGCCTTTCCGGAAGCGGCGCCAGTCCGCCGTGCGTCACCCAGGCCACTTCGGGAGCAAACCCCTCCACATGATCCTTTTCCTTCTGAAGCAGGGATTCCGGGATAAACATAGGCAGATAAACGTTCTGCACTCCCGTTTCCTTGAACCTTTCATCCAACTGGTTCCGGATCAGCTCCCATATGGCAAAACCGGCCGGTTTCATCACCATACATCCCTTCACGGAGGTATACCCGACCAGCTCCGCCTTCCTCACAACGTCCGTGTACCACTGGGCGAAATCCACATCCATAGGCGTAATCTGCTGCACCAGATTATCCAGTTTCACCTTCGCGCCTTCCACCTTTTTTTCTGCCATGATAACCTCTTTTCTGCCGTGATCGGCCATACAATTTCCCTGACGCGCAAAAACGCCGGGCCTCCAATCCCAAAGGGACCGAAAACCCGGCGGTACCACCCTGTTTGACGCATACTGCGCCCGCTCTTAGAACCGTTAACGCCGGTTTACGCCGTGCTTACCCGGTTTTACCGCCGGCTCGCACAGGACTCCGGAGCAGGTTCCGGAGCTTTGGCATAAGGACCTTTCAGCCGCAAAAGCGCTGTCTGCGTTTCTGCCCCGTCCTCTCTCTGCAATGCTTCCGCATCCGTACTGATCCCCTTCTACGTCATTTTTTCATCCAGGATATCTGTTTTGCTTGTATAAGGAGATTTTAGTGTAAACACCCGGGATTTGTCAAGATATTTCCGCATATCCACGCCTAAAAAGCGCATTTTTAGCAGGAAAAGGCGTCGCTTTCCAGATCCAGAATACTGTCTGCCGGGATCCTGGTTCCGTCCTCCAGAACCACCGCCCGCTCCAGATTGTCATAGGTTTTCAGATTGCCATGGACGGTTTGATACGCGCCGCCCTTCTTTCTCATATCCGGTTCAAAGTATGTGATGCTGACCTGCTGGCCGCCGCCCGCCCGCAGCAGACGTCCCAGCTTTTCATCCAGCGCGTCCCTGGCGTCCTCGCCCAGATTGTGCCGCTCGTCCGTCAGCCGCGCCGTTTCCTCCACAGCCTGGTCATACCCGGTCAGGGCGGCAAAAGGGGAAAACTGGGCCGCACGGTCCCTCAGGGGCATATGGGGCCGCAGGGAGGACTGATGGTGAGGCAGATGGATGATATCGTCATATTGGTGATGGTTTCCGCTGGTTTCCATGTTACGCCCTGTGCCCGCCGATCTGCCGGTTCCTTTCCATGGCCGTACCGCCTTCCTCCAGATTCATCCCCTTCAGGATGGCGTTTTTCCCGTACTTCTTTTTCACCTCCAGAACCGCCTGTTGTACCCGCCTCTCCCGATCCAGAGCTTCCTCCTGTTTCTCGTTTTCCCTTTGCAGAGTTTCATAATCCACAAACAGCTCCAACTGTTCCGGTTCCTCCCTGCGTTTTCCTTCCGCCTCGCTTACCACATGGTTTGCCACCACATACATCCTGCGCACCAGAAGATCTGCATCCACAATCCTGTCATACAACTGCGTTACAGCCTCCATGATCAAACGGGTGGAAGACGTGGGCTTTTCCAGATTCACGGAGCCATGGGCGGATTTTGGAACCTGCCTGCCGTAATGGTCCGTGGTCACAGGGCCGTGGTATTTCTGCCGAATCTCGGGGTTCGTCAGGCATTCCACGTCATACCCCACCGAAAGGACCATCTGATCCGTCACCAGCCCTTTGTCCACCAGATCCAGCGCCAGCAGATCCGTCATTTCCTTCACGACCAGCTTTGCCTTGTCAAAGCCATATGGACGGGACAGCACCTGCCCTGAGCTGATGCTGTTGCTCTCCGGCCGATAGGCCTTGATATCCGCTATGGTACAGGGCTCCCAGCCCCAGGCGTGGTCGATCAAAAGCTCCGCGTTGACCCCAAACAGCCGGTACAGCAGATCCTCGTTATAATAATCCGTCTCTTTCCCCAGGGAGCATCTGGCCACATCCCCCATGGTGAACAGGCCGTTTTCCTCCAGCTTGCGGGCGTACCCCTGCCCCACCCGCCAAAAATCGGTGAGAGGCCGGTGGTTCCACAAAAGTCTCCGATAACTGATCTCGTCCAGCTCGGCGATCCGAACGCCGTCCTGGTCCGCCGGGATATGCTTGGCCACAATATCCATGGCAATCTTACACAGATACAGGTTGGTACCCACCCCTGCGGCAGCGGTAATCCCCGTCTCCCGATGCACTTCCCGGATCATTTTCATGGCCAGCTCACGGGCGGTCAGGCCATACACCGCCAGATACTCCGTCACGTCCACAAAGACCTCGTCGATAGAGTACACATGGATATCCTCCGGCGCCACAAAACGCAGATAAATCTGATAGATTCGGGTGCTGTACTGCATATAAAAGGCCATGCGGGGCCTGGCGGCGATATAGTCCAGCGCCAGGGAAGGATTTTCCTTCAACTCCGTATCGTTCACGGAAGTGCCGGTAAACCGATGCCCCGCGGCCCTTCGCCGGCGTCCCGCATTGATCTGCTCCACCTTCTGAACAACCTCAAAAAGACGGGCTCTGCCCGGTATCCCGTAGTCCTTCAGAGCCGGAGAAACCGCCAGGCATATGGTTTTCTCCGTCCGTTCCACATCCGCCACCACCAGATTGGTGGTCAGAGGATCCAGCTTTCTCTCCACGCACTCCACCGAAGCGTAAAAGGATTTTAAATCGATGGCAAGATAAATCCGATCCTTTTCCTTTTTTTCCATTTTCCGTCACCCGCGTCAGATTTCGTTTCCGGGGAACCGGGGATATTCAAAGACATATGTATCTTCAGCCCTTCAGCTTTTTAACCGCCTTTGCCTGAATCAAGCATGCGCCGTGTTCCTCCAGCCGGAGCAGTAACTGTTCCTCCGCGCCGTACAGCGCTCCAAACTCCAGAGCCTGGATACAGGCCCTGCTGTACCTTTCGTAAGAAGCCCGGCCCTTTCCCAGACAGAGATAAAAGGTATCGTCCATTTCATACAGCGCGCTGTCGATCCTGAGGTTGCCGGGCAGGGCCTGGGCGTAGCTGATCACATCCCTCACGGACGCAAAAGCGAAGACGGCAAATTCCGGCTTGGAAACAGGAGCAGGCGGCGTCTGGGGAACGGGCTGCTCCGCCCCAGGAACCGGCCCGGGCTGCTCTCCGCTGGCCTGGGGAGCCGGCAGCCCCACCTTCTCCCTGGCTTTCAGCAGCACCTTTTTCATTTCCTTCAGGCATTCGATCAGGGGATCGCTCTCCGGCTCCCGCTCCGAAAACGTCAAAAGCAGTCCCTGATCCGGCAGCATCATGATCTGTAAGTCGAAGGAATATCTGGGCGGCTTGTAACCCACCGCTTCCTCCGCCTGCACGATAATCTCCTGCACCACTTCCTTCGCCTTATCGCTTCTCAGCACAAAGTCCTTATAATCAATGTCATACTCATCCAGTTCCTCATTGGATAAAAAGCACTTTACCGTTTTGTCATCCACACGCTCTATTTTCATGCCTGTTCCCTCCCGTTTGATTGTCAGGCCGCGGATGCAGGCGGCTGAAACGGTTTCCCGGCCCTTTGCCCGTATCCTGTCATTTCCGGATGGTTTCTCTTATATATCCCTATGATAGCACGTTGCGTCTCATTTTTCAATTAGATAAAGTTTTCCATCTTTCCGGCTGTTTCCCGGCGGTTTGCCGCTCCCACCATGTTTCAGCGGGTTCCCATGCGTAAACCAGATTCTGTTTCGTCAAATCACTTGTTGCAGCCTGGTATGAAAAAAGCGGGAAATGGGTAATATAAGATTTGCCCGCTGTTTGGATACAGCAGAAAAGAGGACACATGAATTTAGACGGAAACGCCCGCAGAACGGCAATCATCGTATTTCTGGAAAGACAGTCCGGCCCCGTCAGCGGTACGGAGCTGGCAAGGCAGTTTGGAGTCAGCCGTCAGGCCATCGTACAGGACATCGCTCTGCTTCGCGCAGAAAACCGCAATATCATTTCCACCAACAAGGGATACCTTCTGTTCCATCCCCAGGAGAAACAACAGGGCTGCACCGCCGTGATCACGGTCCAACACACCAAGGAACAGGCTCTGGAGGAAATGCTTTCCGTTGTGGAGTACGGCGGCTCCATGCTGGACGTGTTCATCGATCACGCCCTTTACGGTCAGGTCAGGGCCAACCTGATGATCAACGATGCCGACGATGCCGCAGAATTCTGCCATAAATTGTCACAGAACGACCCGGAATATCTAAAGGAGCTTACGGAGGGCTGCCATTACCACACCATCTGCGCCCCCTCTGAAAAAATCTTAAACCTGATCCGCGGGGAACTTCAGGAAAAGGGGATTCTGCGGGAGGGATAAATATCCCCTTCGCCTTCATTCCCCTTTCGTCTCTTCCTCAATCAAGCCGATTCCTGTAAAGACCGCCCAGATATACGGCGCGCCGTACATGTTCAGCGTCTTGGGCCCCACGATTTTTGCCGGCCCGTTCTCCGCGTCCCTGTCCAGACGCAGCTTTTCATATGCCTTCTCAAAGGTACTTCTTGTGATGGATCTCTCCCGCCTGTCCGTAAACAGCTCGCCGCCCTTGATGGTGTAGGTAAAGGGCAGGCCCTTCTTTGTCAGAAAACTTTTTCCCTGATATCCGCTGATTGCGTCCCATAAGCCTTCCAAAGAAATCTTTTCCGCATGAAATTTCAACCGCGCTCCCCCTTAACCGTTCTGCTGTTTTCTTTGCTGCGCCCGGTTTAACTCCTCAAATTCCTTCTTGGTCCTTCTAAAACACTCCAGAAGCTTGGGCGAGAAAACGCCGCACTCTCCCGATACGATCATGTAAAACGCTTCGTCCGGGGAATAGGCGCTTTTGTACACCCGCTCGCTGACCAGCGCGTCATACGCGTCCGCCAGGCCTACCAACTGGGCGGAAATGGGAATCTTTTCCCCCGCCAGCCCGTCGGGATACCCCTTCCCGTCATACCTTTCATGGTGATGACGGCAGATCTCATAACTGATCTTGCTGTACGTCTCATCCCAAACGTCTTCCACATTATCCAGAACCTCGCATCCTCTGGTGGTGTGGGATTTCATGTATTCATACTCGTCCTTTGTGAGCCGCGCAGGCTTTAACAGGATACTGTCCGGGATGGCTATCTTTCCGATATCGTGCAGGGCGCTGGCGGAGACGATCACTTCGATGGTTTCCTGATTCAAACCGTACTCCGGATAATCCTTCATCATCTGCTGCGCAAGGATTCTGGTGAACCCCTTGACCCGCTTGATATGCTCTCCGCTTTCCAAGTTCCGGCATTCTACCACGGTACCCAGAATATCGATGATTTTCGTCTTGCTTTCCTTCAGCTTTTCCGCCTGCATCACCAGGAGCTTATACTGCTTTTTTAACGTCTCCGTCTGTTTTTCTACTTTTTCTTCCAACTGGTTCTTATATCCGAACAGATCCACAATATTCCTGACCCGGTTCCGCACAATGGCGTTGTCAAAAGGCTTTTTGATGAAATCGGAAACGCCCATCTCAAAGCACTTGCTCTCCACCTCGGCCTTTGACTCCGCCGTGATCACCAGCACCGGAATATCCTTCAGCCAGGACTGGTTTTTCATGACCTCCAGCACGGCAAAACCGTCCACGTTAGGCATAATCAGATCCAGCAGCACCACGGCGATCTCCGCCTGATGTTTCTGAATCATCGCAATGGCTTTTTTCCCGCTGTCCGCCTCCAGAATGGGATAATCCTTCTCCAAAATAGCGGCCAGCATCTCCCGGTTCAATTCCATGTCGTCAACGATCAATACTTTACTGCGCATATCCTGTTCCTCTGTGGCTTTCCTTTCCGTTATCAGTTTCTGTAAACAGCCACTCTTCCTTCAACCCGCTTTATCCTCACGTTCCGCGCCTGCTTTGCCTCCCAGTGTTTGCCGTTGATCTCAAATACGGTTCCCTCGTACAGAGTGTCATGGATCACGGCCTGAGCCTCCCGGGCGGACTTGATCCCGCTCTCCATATCCGCCTTGTACTGCAAAAGGGCATCCACTTCTTTTTCCTTGGTAAAAATGGCGCTTTCGATTTTCAGGTACATATCCATGGTGTTTCTCACTTCAGGCGGATATTTCACATGAAAGTCCGCGTAAGCGTTTCGGAGGATATCCAACTGTTTGTTGGCCTCCGCCAGCCTTTCCTCCACCTGGTCCTGCTGTTGGGAAATCTCCTCGTTGATCCCCAGGCGGATCAAGGTTGCCAGACCAACCCGGTTGCCGGCATACGTCATATCGATCCCGTTTTTCGCATATGCCGTTCCGCCCGCCAGTTGACCGTTCCGCCCGCTGACAATGATCCTGTTTTCCGAATGCAGGTCGCAGGTCAGGCAGTACCCGGCGTGGATCTCGTTGCCCGCGTATACCTGACAGGACTCAAAAAATTTGCCGGAGACGTCCACAGCGGCCTTGATGCGTCCCACGCCGTTCCCGTTTACACCCTGTTTAATAAAGACGCTTCCCTCTGTGCTTTCGATAGATCCCGACTCCACATAGCCGTTTACCACCACGTCGCCTGTGGCGCGGATGACCGCTCCCACGCTCACATTGCCGCTGACATAGATGTTGCCGTCAAAGTTGACATTGCCGGTGGCAAGACTGACTTCCTCTATGGTAAGCATTTTATCGATATCGATGCGGTTGCCTTCCAGCAGGATCCGCCCGCTTGTGTTGGCGATATAGGTTTTGTGATCCTCCAGCAGAGTGAACCCCCTGCCGGTGAGCATGCTGCGCTCACGGCCCTTCCGGGGCGGCAGGACCCTGCCTGTGACGGTAAAGCCTCCGCTTCCCATTTCAGCGTCATGGTATACCGCCAGGCGCTGCCCCTCCTTTACAAATTCATACCACTGGATTTCCGAGAAGTCCACGGAACCGTCCGGCAGAAGCTTGGGCTGTCTGTCCAACTGGGTGCGGAAAAAATACTCATACCAGCCGTCCGGACCGTCCGTAGCGGGTTTCCCCCTTGCCACCACCAGGGTCTTATCCTTAAATTTGCCCCTCAGCAGCTTGCCGATCTCCGGCTCCAGAATGCCGCGCCTTACGCCGCTCATCTCCAGCGCCTTCATGATCTGGGGCTTTGTCAGCTTATCGCTGTCCGTCACATAGATAAAAGCCTCCTGCTCGTCGCTGCTGATGGTAACGGAAATGCCCTCAAAGGATTCAAAATGAGACAGCTCCTCCGACGAGCCCTGAGTCTCCAAGTTGGCCTGCTGCTCCAGACGCATCCTGCGCATGTCGGAGGCGGTGTACATCAGAGAATAATACTCGCTGATGTCGATGCCGTTCTCCATCCCCAGACGGATTTCCTGCATCTGCTGCCAGTCATAGAGAGGATTGGCATAATAGGATACGTCCACGCGGTTTTCCATCCCCAGACGGATTTCCCGCATCTGCCGCCAGCCGAATTCCAGCCTGGCATAACAGGATACGTCAAGGCCCTTCTCCAGTCCCTCGCAGATTTCATGGATGGAGACGCCGCGGAATTCCTTGTGCAGATAAGGCACGATATTCAAATGTTTTTCCAGGGCAATGCGGATCTGCTCTAGCTGCTCCGCGTTATAACCCTGCTGGATATAATCCACAATATAGATCTTTGACAGCAGCGCCTTGCGAAGCTCCCGGAGAACGCCTGCATCCAGCTTTGCATAGGAGGCAAGGTTCACGCCGCTCTTTAAGCCCAGACGGATCTGACGCATTTTGTCATACGAAATGGACGGGTTGGCGTAAATGGAAATATCCAGCCCATCCTGCAGACCCAGACGGATCTCCTCCATCTGGAACCAGTCGTAAGCCGTTGAGGCATAAACCTCCACCGGCAGTTTTTCCATCATACCCAGACGGATCTGATACATCTGAATGGCAAAAAACTCCTTTTTTGCATACACAGAGGTATCCAGTCCCAGTTCGAGGCCCTCCTGTATTTCGTTGATCTGATCCAGCGTAAAGCCGGACTTAAGATAATTTTCCTGCTCTTCCTTAGTCATAGCCCCTCTTTAAACGACCGATCAACTGTTCTGAAGCTCTTGAATCACATCGATGGTTTTGTGATACTCTTCTCTCACCTTTTCCAGAAGTTCCTCGTTTTCCGGTTTTTCACCGGCCCGAAGGGCTTCCGTCATCTCGTCGCTGACCACGTACAATTTCGTAAAACCAAGGTTTAAGCCTACTCCCTTCAAAGTATGAGCTGCCCGGAATGCTTCGCTGTAATTGCCTACCGCCATAGATTCTTCCAAGAGAGTAAAGCTGTCATCCGCCAGAAATTTTAACACAAACCTTTGTACCAGTTTTTCACTGCTCAGTCTCCCGAGCGTTCCCTCAAAATCTCCACCCAGTTTTTCATAGCATTCCCGTAACGTCATATATCCTCCTTGGCAGGATCGTGTGATCCGCCCTGAAAACAATGTAGAAATGATGAATTTATTATAGTATACTCTGACTCTTACTGGCAAGTGTTTTATGAGAATTCCCTGACTTTTACAGCCGGTCCCCTCAGGGCTGTCCGCCATCCCCTTCCTGCTCCCAGCGAAGGCGGTGGAGATTGCCGTTTCGCTCCAGGCCGGCGAATCCGTTCTGGCGCAGCGCCTCGTATAACACAACGGCCACGGAATTGGAAAGATTCAGGGATCGGATCTGGGGAAACATGGGAATCCGGACGCAGCTATCCTCATACTCCTTCAAAATTTCTTCCGGGATTCCGGCGCTCTCCCTGCCGAACATGATGTAATCGTCAGGCCCATAGGAAACCTCCGTATAAACCCGTCTGGCCTTTGTGGTGGCCATCCAGATCCTTGCGCCGGGATGCAGGGACTGAAATTCCTCAAAATTCATATATCGGCTCACATCCAGAAAGCGCCAGTAATCCATTCCCGCACGGCGGAGGGATTTTTCATCCAGCCGGAACCCCAAAGGCTCGATCAGATGAAGCGACGCCCCGGCGGCCACGCAGGTACGCCCGATATTTCCGGTATTCCCGGGAATCTCCGGCTGATGTAACACTATGTGCATTCCGGGTTCCTTCTCTCCCTGCCTTCCCCGCGCAGCTTTTCCACAAAACGCTCCAGTCTGCCTATGGCAATTTTCAGGGCTTCCAGAGAATAGGCGTAGGAGATGCGCAAGAATCCTTCGCCGCTTGCCCCGAAAGCGCTGCCGGGCACTACGGCTACCTTTTCCTCCGCCAGAAATCTGGTGGCAAATTCATCGCTGGTCATGCCGAACTGTTTGATGCTGGGGAACACATAAAACCCGCCGTAGGGTTCAAAGCATTCCAGCCCCATCCTGCGGAATGCGTCCATCAGGTACCTTCTTCTTTGATTATACGCGGTGCGCATTTCGGCAATGTCTGCGTCTCCGTTCCGAAGGGCTTCCACAGCCGCATACTGACTGGTGGTGGGGGCGCACATAATGGCAAATTGGTGGATTTTCGTCATCTGTCTGAGAATCAGCTCCGGCCCGCAGGCATATCCCAGCCTCCATCCGGTCATGGCGTAAGCCTTGGAAAATCCGTTGATGAGAATGGTGCGCTCCTTCATCCCCGGAAGACTGGCGATGGAAATATGCCGTCCCTTATAGGTCAGCTCACCGTAGATCTCATCGGACATCACAATCAGGTCATGCTCCAGCGCCACCCTGGCGACCGCTTCCAGATCCTCCCTCTCCATAATGGCCCCGGTGGGGTTGTTGGGAAAAGGCAGGATCAGCAGCTTTGTGCGGTCCGTGACCGCCTCCTCCACCTCCTGAGCGGTCAGCCGAAACTCGTTTTCCGCTTTCAGGTTGATCACCACAGGCTTTGCCCCCGCCAAAACGGCGCAGGGCTCATAGGAAACATAGCTGGGCTGCGGGATCAGCACCTCGTCCCCGGGGTTGATCAGGGCGCGAAGACCCAGATCAATGGCCTCGGAACCGCCCACGGTGATCAAAGTCTCCTTGCCGGGATCGTAATCGATCCCCTGGGTACGGTGCAGATAACGGCAGATTTCCCTGCGCAGCTCCATCAGGCCGGAGTTGGACGTATAAAAGGTCCGGCCCTTCTCCAGAGAATAAATGCCCTCCTCCCGAATATGCCAGGGCGTATCAAAGTCCGGTTCCCCCACCCCCAGGGAAACCACCTCCGGATCGTTCATCTCTGTGACAATATCAAAAAATTTGCGAATGCCAGAAGGCTTGATGTCCACTACAACATCGGATAAAGGGTTTCTCATGGGGTGATCATCTCTCTTTCGTCTTCTTTTTTCTGAGCTATGGCGCATCCATGGTCTTTGTATTTTTTCAGGATAAAATGGGTCGCCGTGCTGAGCACCGCGTCCAGGGTGGAAAGCTTTTCCGATACGAAGGAGGAAACCTCCCGCAGCGTTTTTCCCTCCAGAATCACCATCAGGTCGAAACCTCCGGAGATCAGATAAACGCTGCGCACCTCCGGATACTTATAGATCCTCTCCGCCACGCTGTCAAAGCCCTGTCCCCGCTGAGGCGCCACGCGCACCTCAATTAAAGCGGTCACCTTGTCAATGGACGTCTTATCCCAGTTGATGAGCGTATGATAACCGCAGATGACGCCCTCCGCCTCCAGAGCGGCGATCTCGTTTACCACGTCGATCTCCTCCACACCCAATATGACAGCCAGCTCCTTTAAGTCAATCCGGCTGTTCTTCTCAATTACCGCAAGCAGTTCCTCTCTCATTTTTTCCTCGCTTTCCGCCGCCCTTGCAGCCTGATTTATACTATGATTTTCCTTCTTTTGCGGTCACTCTTTCCCCCGCCGAAAGAAACGGTACAGTTCGTCCTCGCCGGGCCGGTTCAGATACTGGATCTCATCCCCGTTGATCAATATCCTGTCCTTTCCCTCCGTCACCCTGCCAACAAGCGCCGCCGGAATCTGCTTTTCCCGCAGCCGTTCCACCAGCGAAACTCCATCCCAGGCGGCCATAACCAGACAGCCGCCGCTTAAAAGCTGATAGGGATTGATGTGGCAAAACTCGCATATCTCTACGGTTTCCTGCCGGATCGGCAGCTTTTTTAAGTCCACAGAAAGCCCCACGCCCGCTCCCTCCGCAAACTCCCAGAGAGCGGCGAAAATCCCTCCCTCGGAGGCATCGTGCATGGCGCAGACGCCGGCCCGGGCCGCGGCCCTCGCCTCCGGCAGCACCGAAAAATAGCGGTGGAATCCTGCGGCTTCCTCCACCAGATAGGACGGATAGCGGGATCTCAGCCGTTCCCCGGCACATTGCGCCAGACAGGCCGTCCCTTCCAGTCCCACCCATTTACTGACCAACAGATCCTGGCCGGGCATCACCCGGTCCATGGAGGGAATTTCTCCCCCGGGCAGCCGCCCGTAACCGGTCATCACCGCCACCGGTTCTCTCACGTCGGGGCTGACCCTTGTCTGGCCCCCGGCAATCTCCAGGGATAACGCCCCGCAGGTTTCCCGGGCGTCTTTCATCAGCGCCTTCAGCCGGGGCTCATCCCAGGTTTCCGGCAGCATGAGGGCCATGGTGACCGCCTCCGGCTCCGCGCCGGAAACCGCCAGGTTATTGACGCACTTCTGAATCAGGCGTCCCAGGGGACGGCGGATCTCGAGTTCAGGCGCCATCCCGTCCCCGGGGTGATCCAGGGCCACGGAACCCTCGCACATACAGACCGCAAGGCCGGGCTGAAAAAACGTGAAAACGGCGCAGTCTCTCCCTATCCCTGCGCCACTTTGCCATCCGTTTCCCACTGTCTTCAGTTGGCCGATCACGGAGCGTTTCAATACATTCTCCGGCACCTTTCCTGTTTTCATCCTGAAAGTCCTTATCCGGTTTTCCCCGCCTGAAACATCCGGGAATTACTGAACAGGCGGCACGGAGGGAGCCGTGAGGGCCGCTATGACGGTTTTCACATAATCGATGCTTCCCGTGCCGATCGCAGCCATGATCTGTTCATACGCCTGGGGATCCGCGGTCGCCGTACCCACGGTGGCGCTTCTGGGAACCATTTTATAGGAGCTTGAATTCACCTGGCTCCTTTCGATTTCCTTGCCGTCCATGGTCACAATCTTCCACAGCCTTGCCTTGTATCCGATGTGGGCGCTGTCCGTATCAATGTAACCCAGAGGGAGCGCCGCGTCCGCGTAAATCGTATCCGCCGGCGGATTGATCACCTCCAGAACCTCGCTTTCGTACCGGACCTGGTACCCCTCCTCCCGAGTTTCCTTTCCGTATATATTAATGGTGATATGCTTGTTTTTGGTATATCCCTCTATGTAGATCGGATACTCCAGATTGTTCACAAACCGGAAATCCTTGCCGGAGCTCTCCGCAATGGCCGCATCGGCGGAGGGTTCCACATAGGATACCACCATGGAATGGTTGTGCCGTTCCGTCACCTGCAGTTCCGCCGCCAGCACCGCGTTATAAAGCGTGGTGGATACCTGGCAGATGCCGCCTCCGAGACTGTCCACCACCTTACCGTTTAAATAAGACCCGGCCATCCGGTACCCATTGCTCTCCGTAAAGGGGGAAACCGCCTCATAGGTGGAAAACTCGTCCCCCGGATACAGGGTTATGCCATTGATCAGCCGGCAGCCGTTGTCCACATTGGCGGAACGGGAGGCATTGGAGGAAGTAAAGGAGGTGGTACAGGTTCCCAGAAGATCCTGTACGGCGGCAAGCTCCTGGGCGTTTCCCCTGGGCTGTTCTTCCGTCACGTCCAGACGGATCCGACAGGGCTCATAATCCCATTCCCCCGTCAGATAATCATTGATCCTGTCAATGGACGTCTCCACATCCAGCCGCCGCCCGGTCTGGCCTTCCACCACCGAAAATCCGTCCTCGTCCTTGACCAGACGGGCGTCCTTGGCCTCCGTATCAAACCGGGTGCATTGTTCCACCAAAAAATCGCTGACCGTCTGAAGATTACAGGTGATCAGGATGGGATATACTTTATTTTCGTGTTCCAGATCCTTCAGGGTTTTATACCGGTCAATGATAGTCCCCTGCCTTCCCAAAAGCAGCGCGTCCGTCACCAGCTCCGGATTGGCCCAGTACAGCCCCAGTTCCCCGGCCGTAACCGCTATCTCCTGATCGTTGGCCGCTATCAGGGTGACTTCTATGTCCTTTAGACTGTCGACATATTCCTCCACCGCGGACACGGCCTGCTCCCGGGTCATCCCCGACAGATCGATCTGCCCCGCAAACACGCCGTCCTTCACGGTGTCTTCTTCTCCGGCCCGGACCGTTCTCCCCGAAACAAGCAGCAGGCAGAATACCGCCAGCGCGAATATCAGTCCTTGTCCCGTTCTTTTTTTCATAAGCGGATCGCCTCCCGGGTTGTTTCTTGAACTATCACAAAATATATGCTAAAGTAGGTATAATCATAGCAAGAACAAGGATCACGATGATGATCGCTGAAATACGGCGTTTGTTTTTCTGATTGCTAAACTGAAACATCCCTCGACTCCTGACCGCCCTTTTCAGGCTGTTTGCCCGCTCCGCCCGGTTGTCCATGGATCTGCAAGAGCGGATGTATCACCAAAACTCTGAAAGGATATTATATATGAATCTGTTCATTTTGGCAAGTTCTATTATCGTGGTTTTTCTGATCGCCAGCAGCACAAGGCGTCAGAAAAAATTACAGGCAAAAGAGGAAGAAAATTTCTGGGCCCGGGAGAGAAGGGCCAACAGCACCCGCCGCAAATCCCTGGACGGCCTTCCCTATATCGCCATCCCCCTGGAAACCTTTCCCACCCATATTTTACAGCAGGACAGCGTGGTTTCCGAATGTATTGAAATCCTGGAGAACCTGACCTCCCAGAAAATCGTCAACCTGACGGGGTATTCCAACACGGATCTGAAACTGGAATACGGAACCGCCAATATCAACCTGCTGTCCGAATATGATCAGAATTACACCCTTCTTGTCCGGACGCTGCAAAAGTGGGCGGACGTTCTGCTGGGTACGGGTTACATGGAGGAAGCCTGCGTCCTCATGGAATTTGCGGTTTTCACGGGAACCGATATCAGCAGAACCTATTACGAGCTGGCCGCGTATTACGCCTCTCAAAACCAAGAAGACAAGATCAGACAACTGAAGGACTCTGTTTCCGCTCTGCGTTCTTCCAACCGGGATTTGATTCTGACCCATTTAAACAAGCAGTATCCCTGAGGGCATTGTTACGTCCCCTATGATTGTATGCGGCGGGAAACCCGTCTATGACTCACGGTTTCCTTTTATGGCAAATCAAATTTCCGCTCCAGTTCCCGCCAAAAGCTTTCCGGCACCAGCCCGATATCCTTCGTCCCAATTCTTTCCGCCTCTTTGAACGCCTCCTGCACACATTGGTAGAAATAATTGACTCCTGTGACCAGGCTTTTCCTCACCGCCTTGTTCAGAGACATCCCCATCCTGTCCACGCCGCTTTCCTCAAAGGCTTTCAGATAACCGTCCAGATCATAGGGAATCGTGTGCAGTTCCGGCTCCCAGTCGCCTGGATCCCCCTTCAGAAAGGCAAACTGAGCATGTCCGCCCACGCCGTCAAGGGCAATCCCCAAAGACCCGGGATTCAGGTATACTTTCCCGTCCAGCCGGTAAATCTCCTGATGATGGCTGTGCCCGCCCAGCAGATATCGGTATGGCAGCTTTTTCAGCGCCTCCTCCTTCAGTCCCGGATCCGTCTCCACATTCCCTCTGACACGATCCGGCGTCCCATGGCAGAGAAACAGCCGTGGATATCCTTCGATACAAACCAGGCGCTGCGTGGGAAGGGAGCCCAAAAAATCCAAATCCTCCCTGCTCAGCCGGGTGAGCGTATAGTACAGCGCCCCTGTGTTGGAGGAAGGTTTCCAGCCCTGGCGGTTGCCCGGATTCTGTAACAGGTAATCCTCCCGGTTGCCCCGGATGAGATAGCAGGGCAGACGATCCTCAAGCTCCCTGATCATCCGAAGGGTGCGCTCCGGAAAGGGCCCGTCCGTTACATAATCCCCCAGACAGATGACGCCGTCCGCCGGGTGCCTATCCAAAAAGGCAAGAAACGCTTCCAGCGCTTTGAAATTACTGTGTATGTCGCTGATTACCGCCAATGTGACCATGTGTCAGATTCCGCCTTTCCAGGTTGGATCCCAGGTTGATCCCAAGCTTTGATCCGGGCCTTTATTCCGCAGAAGAAGGCGCCTGACAGACCTCAGGCCCGCCGCCGATTTCCACCACATAGAAATCCGCCGGATATCCGATCTTTTCCCGGTAGGCTTCACCCACTTTCTGAAGAAAGCCGTCAATGGCTCCTTCCTCGACAATGCTGACGGTGCATCCCCCAAAGCCCGCGCCGGTCATGCGGGAGCCGATCACCCCAGGGATCTTCCACGCTTCCTCCACCAGAGTGTCTAACTCCGGCCCCGTGACCTGGTAATCGTCCCGCAGCGAAACGTGGGAAGCGTTCATCAGGCGGCCGAAGGTTTGGATATCCCCCTGTTTCAAAGCCTCTACCGCCCGAATCGTCCTCTGATTCTCATAGACGGCGTGTCTTGCCCTTTTCCGGCACACAGGATCTTTGATCGCATCCTGATATTGTTCAAAGGCAGCCTCGTCCAAATCTCCCAGACTGTTCACGGAAACCACCTTTTGCAGATCCGCCAGAGCCGCCTCGCATTCGCTTCTTCTCTCGTTGTACTTGGAATCCCCCAGCCCCCGTTTTTTATTGCTGCATGCGATTACGATTTTGGCCTGTTTCAGCTCGATGGGCGCATATTCATAGGACAGATCCGCCGTATCTAGGAAAATAGCGTGATCCTTCTTCCCCATGGCAATGGCGAATTGATCCATAATGCCGCAGTTGACCCCGTTAAAATGATTTTCCGCATATTGGCCGATCAGGGCCAGATCCTGATTGGTGACCGGGAACCGGAAAAATTCCCGCAGAATGGCCCCTGTCAACACCTCCACGGACGCGGACGAGGAAAGTCCCGAGCCGTTTGGAATGGTACCGTACAGCAGCAGATCCATGCCGCAGGGCAGTTTCATCCCCTTCTGTTCAAAGGCCCACATAACCCCCTTGGGATAATTGGTCCAGTCCGCGTCCTCGGAGGGAGTCAATTCCTCCAGAGAGGATTCCATTACTCCCAGATGCTCAAAATTCATGGAAAAAAACCGCAGCCTTCTGTCGTTTCGTTTCCGGGCGGCCCCGTAGGTTCCGATGGTCAGAGCGCAGGGAAACACATGCCCCCCGTTATAATCGGTGTGCTCGCCGATCAGATTCACCCGCCCGGGGGCGAAAAACACCGTGGCCGACCGGCTGTCTCCAAATACCTCCTCAAATCTCTGTAAAACCGTTTCCTTCATGTCCTCTCTCCTTTTTGTCCTTCGGACGGCCGGGGCGTTTTCCCTATTCCCGGCAAAGCACCTCCAGTTCCGCTAACTCCGGATCATCCGGCACCAAAGTCTTTAACTGCTGCAAAATTCCGGAGGCGGATTTTGGATCCCCCTGCTGCACAAACCGCCGGATCTGCTGTTTTACCTGGCGGGCCAGCACCTTCATTTCCTGGGCCGCAGATTCCGCATCGCTGTCTTTGTGTAACTGCTGTTCTTTCCATTCCGCGTAATTCTTCGCGAAATTTTTCAGCGCCGGATCCATGGGCCCGAACAGGCCGATGCTTTTGGTAACCGCCTGGCGAAAAGCGCCGATATCCCCCTGATCGTCCGCCTGAAGAGCGTTTCGGAGCATCACCGCCACCCGGCAGGCCGGGGGCAGCATTTCCATCTCGCCCTCAAAGGCCTCCGGCAGATAAAAACGCCGGTAAAAAGCCAGACACTTGGCCGAGAACGTCTTCATACGATTTCGGATGCTCTGATACCCGTATTCCGCGGCGGTAACGGCGGCTTCCACTTCCGACACTTTCACATCCAGATAATCGTACCGGATATTTCCCGATTTACAATGCCTGTCCAAAAATGTCTTCCGGAAACGCACCTTATCCATGGGGGATTTCTGACAGAAGGAATCCACACCCTGTTTCCACTGGTCGAAGGGAATCCCCGCAAAAATTTCATCCAGATCGATCTGGAAATCTTCCGCAATCTGAAAGATGCGATCCTCCAGCTCAAGGCAGTCCACCACCTTCCGGAACAGCTCGCCGTACGCCGTCGTCAATTCCTCCCGGTCCTTCTTGTCCGCGGCGGCAATCACCTTCAGATACCAGACGTAATAATGCCCGGACTGGCCCTGCCCGAACAGTCTGGCAAGGGCAGTCAGCGCTTCCTCTCCTTTTTCCTTGACGGCCGCCTGGATGGATTCTATGGTGAGATCTTTCACCCTTTCGTCCTCGATCAGTTTCTTTGCCACAGGCGCCAGGTCTTCCTCATAAGGCATCGATGCCAGCGCGTTCACCGTGTCGGGAATGAGACGGGTGTAAATGGAGAAATTATCCTCGTCCCAGCCCAGTTTCCAGAAATACTCCTTCAGCGCTCCGGTATCGCCCTGGCAAAGTCTGCTGCAAATATACATGGAAAACACGTTGTTGCGGTTGCCAAGATAAAAAATACTCTGGATGAAGACCGGGCTGTAAGGAATTTTTTTGATTTCCCCGGACTCCTGCTCATAGATTTTAATAAATTCCTGGCAGCACTTGTCACAGGTTTCATACTCCTTTTTCCTGTAATAAATCTCCGAGGCCACGCCGCACAGACCGGCCCGCCCAAATATATCATTGCGCTTATCCTGTACCGCCGTCTCAAAAAATTCCTGAGCCTTGTCAAATTCTTCCAGGTTTAACAGGGCAAGCAGTTTTCCCATGTAGAACGTCTGCCGGTAGGAATTGTGCAGCGCATCCGATTTGTTTAAGAGAGAGAAAGCCCCGTTGCACAGCTCGATCAGTTCCCGATACTTGGGAATGCCGTAATATTCCTGAGCCAGATGGGCCCGGATCCGTAGATTATCCGGCTCCTCCTCCAGAACCTTTTCCAGAAGCTCTGTATTCCTCTGATCATGTTTCTGTTTTTCTTCCGGATTGGCAAAGGCGTATCCGTAATGATCCACCCAGGAGTGAATCAGCTTATAAGGCCCATGAACCGGATCCAGGTATTCATGGATTCTGTCCTGGAAATGCGTGTCCGCCGCAATGCGGATCATACGGGAAACCCACATGTCCTGGTACCGTTGCCCCTCCAGATCCGTGTAATTGCGCTGGATATAACATGCCTGTCCGTATTTTTTATATTCGCCGGACTGAAAAAACGCTACCAGCTCCTTCACATCCACAAAATTTTCATCATCGTCTATATAGAGAAACCATTCTCCCTTTGCCGCTTTTAAACCCACATTCCTTGCTTTTGCAAAATCGTTGCACCAGGTAAAGGGAATGATCTGATCCGTATATTCCGATAAAAGCTCTCTTGTTTCCTCGTCACAGCCGGTATCCACGATAATTAACTCGCTGCTTACCTGTTCCATAATCGGTCTCAGGGAATCCAGGCATTTCTTTGTGGTTTTCTGTCTGCCGCAGCACAACAGGGAAATTGTTAATACAGGTTTCATAAAATTCTCCTTTAATTCTTCCAAATACCAAAAGAACGGGGAACCGGCAGAGCCGATTCCCCGCTTTCAGTGGCGTTCTTCACAAATCTGTCAGAATGTCACTTGTTCAGCTATTAGCCCAGTAAGGACAGTACGCCCTGGTTAGCCTGGTTAGCCTGAGCCAGCATTGCCTGGCCAGCCTGAGACAGAATGTTGTTGTTGGAGTACTGAACCATCTCGGTAGCCATATCAGTGTCACGGATCGCACTCTCGGCGGAGGTGGTGTTCTCAACTACGTTATCCAGGTTGCTGATGGTGTGCTCCAGTCTGTTCTGGATAGCACCAAGAGCAGATCTCTGTGTGGAAACCTTCTGAATTGCTTCAGCGATGGTCTCGATTGCCGAACGTGCATTGCTGTCATCGGTTCCGTCCACTCTCAGTCCGTTCACGCCAAGGCCCTTAGCGCTCATGGCTGCCAGATTCAGAGAAATCTGGTTGTTGGAGGTAGCGTCTGCGCCTACATGCAGGGACAGCTTCAGGTCGCCGGTAAGGATCTGCTGGCCGGATACGGCTGCGGAGGACAGTTTCACAATGTTGCCCAGTGCATCGTATACGGTAGGAGCGTCCACTCTTGCCACCGTGCCGCCCGCGCTGTTGGTTGCAAAGTATCTGGACAGTGCGTTCGCAGAAATCTTGTTGCCGTCCTTGTCATAGTAAGCTTCCACTTCTCCTTCGACCTTAGCCGCCTTTGCGTCAGCCGCTGTGATGGTGGCGCTGATCTTATTGGAGGAAACGTCCGCCGTAGCCGCTGTAACGGTACCGCCGGTAATCGTGAAGGTTGCGATCTTCTCGTTGTTGGCGTTCAGGATCTCGAACTTGCCACCCGTACCCTGTACCACAGAGTAGTTGTCAGCCAGAGAACCGTTCAACTGTACGGAATAACCGGTAACAGCCGTCTTGCCGTCCCAGTTGCTGTAAAGGGAAACATTCAGGCCCTGGCTTACCAGACCCTGTGCAACCGCGTTCTGATCCACAGATGCCGCGCTGGCAACGAAGGTGAAGGAAACCGACATTTCCGTGGTGGTATCCCAGATCTTGTTTACGGAACTGGTAGTGCCCATGGAAACCGTTGCAGCGCTTGAAGAAGTAACCTTGTTGTAAGAATAAATATACTGCTTTGCAGCGGCGCGGTCACCCTTCAGCAGATAAGTCTCGTTGAACTTGGTGGTCTCGGACACACGGTCGATCTCAGTTACCAACTGATCGATCTCGTTCTGGATGTAGCTTCTGTCGTTTTCAGACTGAGTGCCGTTAGCTGCCTTAACAGCCAGCTCGTTCATTCTCTGAAGCATATCCTGAACTTCGTTCAGAGCGCCTTCAGCGGTCTGTACAGCAGAAATACCATCCTGAGCATTTGCGGAAGCCTGAGTCAGACCTCTGATCTGCTTCCTCATCTTCTCACTGATGGAGAGGCCGGCTGCATCGTCCGCTGCCCGGTTGATCTTATAACCGGAGGACAGTTTCTCGGTTGACTTAGCCTGAGATGAGGTTGTCAGTCCCAACATTCTGTTGGAGTTCATAGCTGTAAGATTGTGTTGTACTACCATAAGTTTACCTCCTTGTTTTGACTGCGCAAATCCTTTTGCGTCAGTATTGCTGATATTTAATTTTTTCTTAGGGAAATCCGATTCACCTAATGGCAAAAACGCCGTTCCCTAAAATATAGTAACCGGATGCTTCCGCCCTTCGGCCGGGCCCTGACTGTCGCGCTTTCACATCCGATTATTACCGCTTTGCGGTAATGGGGCCTGTAAGGAGAACGCCGCCGGCAAATACAGCCGGTTCTTCCTCTCTTACACTTTATATATCGGATGGGAAATCCGATTCTTAACCCCTGAGGGAAAAATTTTTCGGAAATTACAGGACAAATTCCCTTTTGTCCAAATCCGCCTGCACTCTTTCCAGATCCTGGCGGATGGACAGCTTCTGGGGGCAAGCCGCCTCGCATTTCCCGCATTTGACGCAGTTTTTCGCCTGTTTTTCCTCACCTAATTCCTTTTCCCAGCTCCATTTGACCATATTGTAATTCTGATACATGTGATAGGTGTTCCATGCCCGGAAATTGCCCGGAATGTCCACGCCCGCCGGACAGGGCATACAATATCTGCAGCCTGTGCAGCCGTTCTGCACCCGGCTCTTGATCAGCGCCACGATTTGGTCGATCGTCTCCGATTCCTTCTGGGAAAGAGGCTTGAAATTTCCGAAGGTCTTCAGATTGTCCTGCACCTGCTCCATGGTGGTCATACCGCTTAAAATCACCTTCACCCCCGGAAGGCTCCCCACCCAGCGCAGGGCGTAGGAAGCCACGCTGGCCTCCGGATCCAGGCTGCGGAAAACGCCGGTGATATCCTCCGCGTACGCCGCAAGAGAGCCGCCCTTCACCGGCTCCATCACCACAAGCGGAACCTTCTTTTCCTGTGCCAGACGGTACCCTTGTAACCCCGCCTGCTCCCCGGCATCCATGTAATTCAACTGAATCTGGCAAAAATCCCATTCTCTGTCATTCAAAATATAGGAAAAGGCATCGTAGCTGTCATGGAAGGAAAAGCCCATATACCGGATCTTCCCTTCCTCCTTAAGCTGCGCCATCCAGTCGGGTACGCCCAGTTTACGCATATCGTCATAACGCTCTCTCCCCAGGGCGTGAAGCAGATAGAAATCGATGTAATCCGTCTGCAGCCTGTCAAGCTGTTCCTGAAACAGACGCTTTGCGTCATCCAGGGTATGTACCATCCACACAGGCAGCTTGGTGGCCAGATACAGGGAGCTTCTGTCATATTTTTTCAGCGCCCTCCCCACAAAGGGCTCGCTTTCCCCGCCGTGATAGGGATATGCGGTATCGATGTAATTCACGCCCTGTGCGATGGCCTGATCCAGCATCCGCTCCGCCTCCGGCTCGTTGATCTTTCCCTGCTCCGTCACAGGCAGGCGCATACAGCCGAACCCCAGAAGGGAAGTTTCAATCCCAAGCTTTTCCAGTTTCCTTTTCTCCATCTGTTTTTCCTCCTTATGATTGATATGATAGACCCATACCCCCCGTACAACCCCTGTCAAGCCGGCCCTTCCAGGCCCTTTTACTGAAAAGGCTCCGCTGTTTGCGCATACCCCTCCTCGTCGAATGTAAGGCCGAATTCCCCGCTGAACTGGTTCAATCTTCCCAGAATCCGCTCCGCCTCCGCACCCTGCGCGGGAGTCGGCTGATAATTGTTGCGGTCCGCCACGGAGCTGACCGAGCATGGTATCGCCCGAAACGGCGCGTCCTCCTGCAAAACCCCGTCCACAAAGGTAAAGGTCTGCTGAATAATCAGGCAGTCCTTATCCGTGGGGTTGCGGTTGGCTCCAAAACAAAAATTCCCCAGGCTGTATACAATGTATTTCCCCTGATATTTTTCAATCCCCTGAATCACATGGGGATGGTGGCCGATCACCAGATCCGCCCCCAGATCGATGCACTTGCGGCCCAGCGTCCGCTGGTAATCCTCGGGAATGTTGTTCTGCTCCACGCCCCAGTGACAGCACACCAGAATCAGATCGCATTCCTGCTCCTGCAACGACCGGATTCTCTGCCCGATATATTGTTCCACATCGGCGCCGCCCCGCATTTCATTCACGGACACAAATCCGATCAGAATGCCGTCTGCCGTCTCACAGGTTCCGGTGTATTCGTTATAGGCGTAGGCAATTCCTTCCTCCGTGAGAGCGGCCACCGTATCGTCCACTCCCTGCTGGTAACAGTCCATCCGGTGGTTATTCCCCATACTCACCGCCTCCACGCTGCCGGCGGTAAGCACCTTCACATACCTGGGATCTCCGGAAATGCAAAATTTCTTATCCTCCCGCTTGAGTTCGGACAATGTCAGCGGCCCCTCCAGATTGACAATGGTCATATCGTCCTCATGAAAAATATCATAAACATTCCGGAAAAAATACCCATCGTCCTGTTCCTTGTCATATGTCTCCGGAAAGGATCCCCAATATCCCTGGCCGGTGTAAGAGCCAAGAGTCACGTCCCCGGCGGCGGAAACGGTGACGGATATCCTCTCAGGCTCCGGCTCCAGGGACGTGGTTCCCGCGTCCTTTTCCTCTCCCTCCTGCCCTGTTTCCCCATCGGCGGAAGGAACCGGCGAAACCCTTTCTTCGCCTCCCGGCGCTGGACCCGTGACGGCCGGCACAGGGGTAACCCCGGGGGTCAGAGGGCTTTCCGTACAGCCCGACAGCATCCAGCCCGAAACCGCCAGCAGGGCCGCAGCCAAATATCCGACTTTCATAGGTTCCAGCCTTCTTCCTTTCTTTGTCAGTCTATCTTCAAAAGCAGCCCCAGAACCCTGGACGCGCAGATTTCCATTTCCCTGCGGCTCAGCGCGCCCTTTTGCACAGCGGCCAGCAGCCTGTCCGGGAAACCGCAGCCCATTTTCACATCATTGCCCGCCTTTGTCTCCTTATAATGTTCGCCGTATGTCCACCAATCCGTGGTCACCATGCCGTCGAATCCCCATTCCCCCCGGAGAATATCCTCCAAAAGCTCACGGTTTTCCGAGGCCCTGCGGCCGTTTATGATATTATAGGAAGACATGATGCTCCAGGGATGCGCTTCCTTCACCACGATTTCAAAGGCTTTCAGATAAATTTCCCGGATAGCTCTTTCCGATGCCCTGGAATCACTGTTTCTGCGGTTGGTCTCCTTGTCGTTCAGGGCGAAGTGCTTTACCGTGGCCGCCACATGATTGGACTGAATGCCCCTGACCGCGGCCGCCGCCATTTTGCCGCTCAGATAGGGATCCTCGGAATAATACTCAAAATTTCTGCCGCACAGGGGGCTTCTGTGGATGTTCACCGCCGGGGTCAGCCACACGCCTATGTTGTTTTCCTTAACCTCCGCGCCGCCGGCGCGACCCACCGCTTCGGCGATTTCCGGATCCCAGGTACAGGCGATCAGCGTAGCGCAGGGCCATGCCGTGGTGCAGACCCCGCATCTGGGATCGATCCGCAGACCCGCCGGGCCGTCTGCGGTCATAATGGCGGGAACCCCGTATTCCGGCAGATTTCCGTAGCCAAACGTGTTGGCGACGCCGGTATTGGGCTGGCCGCCCAGAAGGGACGCCAGATCCTCATCGGAAAGCTGGGCCAGAAATTCTTCCATGGAGATTTTTCCTTCCCACACTTCCGTCAGTTTTTTGACTTCCTTCCCGGGTTTCCAGTACTGAGAGCCGGGGCGTTGCCTCACCGACGGGGTCAGCACGTCAAAATCCTCCCTGGTCTGTCTTTCCAGCACGTTGGCATCTGTGTCCACAGGCTCCCCCAGGGGAAGTTTCTCAAAGCTGCCGTCTGCAAGCATTCTTTGTTTCAGACAAGAAGGCGTAAGCCTGGGAGTAAGCTGCCGCACCACCTGATCCTGCGCCAGCGTAAGCACATAGGAGATTTCCGCCGCGTCTCTGACGGAGGTGCCTACATAAAAACGGTACTGCCCCTGTTCCAGCACATACGCCGAGGGGGCCACCTTCCCCAGATCGTCATAAGACGCCAGATCCTGGATCCGGATCCGCAGAAACAGCTTCTGCGTCTCTCCGGGCTGCAGCAGCCTTGTCTTCTCAAAAGCCGCCAGCTCCCTCGCCGGTTTTCCCAATTTCCCCTGAGGGGCGCTGTAATAGACCTGTACTACCTCCCTGCCGGCAAAATCCCCCGCGTTACAGACCGAAACGCTGATGCGGATCTCCTGGTTTTCCCTCTCGGCAAACGGCTTTGACAGCTCAAACCTGGTATAAGAAAGTCCAAACCCAAAAGGATAATTGACTTTTTCCGCCATCCGGGGAACCGTCTCAAAATACCGGTATCCCACATAAATATCCTCGGTGTAATCCACATAGTTCTCCGACTCATGGAAACCTGCCGTAGAGGGATAATCCTCCAGACGGTCGGCAAAGGTATCCGCCAGCTTGCCACAGGGGCAGCCGTGCCCCATGATCAGCTCCGCGGCCGCCGGCCCTCCTTCCATTCCGCCCTGCCACGCCATGAGTACGGCCTGGATCCGATCTTCCTCTTTCAACCAGCCGGTGGCTACCATTCCCCCCACGTTCATCACCACCACAACCCGATCGAAGGCAGCCTTTACCGCCTCCACCATGGCCGTCTCCCCATGGCTTAAATAAAAATCCCCGTCCTCGAAAATCCGGGACGACAGATCCACCACATGCTGATCCATCTCTCCTGCGGGCGCCCGGCCTCCGTCTCTTTTGCAGGTTCTGTCCCATCCCTCCCCGGAGAACCGGCATATGCTTATGACAGCCGTGTCAGTATAAGCTCTTGCCTTCCGCAGCAGTTCCTCCGGCACGGCCGGTTCCTCCGTCATGCCGGGCATGCGGCCTTCTTTGTACTGTTTTGCCACGTTTTCCCGGTAGAAGTCCGCCAGTTCTTCAAAAACGCTTACTTCCTCCGAAAGCTCCCGAAAACCGTCATAAAGGTTCCGGGTATACGAAACGGTCACGTCGCCGCTTCCGCCGCCGCCCTTCACATAATCGAACGTGCCCTTGCCGAACAGGGCAACCCGGCTGCCTTTGGGGAGAGGCAGCACATTGTCCTGATTCTTTAACAGAACCATTCCTTCCTTCGCGGTTTCCCTGGAAAGCCGAATGTGTTCCTTACAGGCTGTGACCCTGCCGCCGTCCTTTCCCATGGGAAGAACCGGCTGGTACATTGCTCTGGCCCACTTGTCCATGCCGATATTCCTTCCTTTCCGCCCGTGCCGGGCCGATATATTAGGATTCGTTCCGATCGATCACAAGGGTAAAATCCCGGATCTCAATCCCGCTTTGCCGGAAAAACAGTTTCAAGGCAAATTCCTCAGAAACAGGCTCCGGAATCTCTATCACTCTGGTCTGCCATTCCGTATCCGCCCCCATCAGGGAGACGGTGGTCACAAGCTTTCGGTTGCAGAAAACGGACATGGGAAGCTGAGCGGCGCCCACAATATCGGGGCAGACCCGGCTGGTAAACGCAATCCTTGCCAGGCCCTTCTCCTTCGTCCTGACCTTCAGAAGATTGTTCGTCCCCATGGAGGTGTCGATACAGCCGGGATCCACTTGGGTTCTGCCGTCCAGCAGAACCGGAATCACAGGGCCGTTGATCACTTCCTCTTCTTCCTCGCTGTACCGGGCCAACTGTCTGTCCAGCTCCGTCTCCATTCCCTCCATTCTCAGCCAGGCCGGAGACAACAGCAGGAAGTTACAGATATTGGCGGCGCTTCTCTGGAATTCTCCCCTGGTGACCAGTCCGGCCTTCAGGCATTCCAGGGAATTGTCCCCGTTTGCGTTGGAAAGGGCGTCCGCGGTCACCATATACAGATCGTTCTGGCTGCGGATCATCGCGGCGGTGTTTTGGATGGAAGGGGCGCCGCCCTCCTCGTTGACCATGGCCCACCAATCCGTCATCACAATCCCCTGATACTCCCACTCCTTCCGCAGAATGGTAGTCAAAAGATCGTAACAGCCCGCCGTCCAGGCGCCGTTCAAGGGGCCGTAGGTGGACATGACGGATCTGGCTTTCCCCTCCCTGACCGCGATTTCAAAACCTCTCAGGTAAATCTCCCGGAGCGCCCTCTCCGAGACCACCGCCTCCGCGGTATAACGCTGCATCTCCTGATTGTTGCAGGCAAAATGTTTGATGGTTCCCGTCACGCCGTATTGGTGCATACCCCGAAGCTCAGCGGCGGCCAGCTTGCCGGTCAGCAGGGGATCTTCGGAAAAATACTCAAAATTTCTGCCGTTGAGAGGATAGCGGTGAAGGTTCATGCCCGGGCCCAGCAGAGTGTCGATCTTGTTTTTGCGCAGTTCCATCCCTTCCCACCGGTAAAGCTCCTCCACCAGTTCTTCATTGAAGGTGCTGGCAAGACAGGTGCCGATCGGCATGGAGAAGGCCACGGTCCCGCAGTCCATGCGAATGCCGCTGGGGCCGTCCGCACAGCAGGCCGCGGGAAGCCCGTACTCCCGCAACGTCTCCGTCAATCCCCCGAAGGCGCTGGCGGTGCCCGGCGTCACCTTGGGAGAGCACATCCCTTCTCCCCTAACCAGACAGCAAAGCTCCTCATCGGTAAACTGCGCGAGAAATTCCTCCATGGAAACCATCCCCGCAGCCACATCCTGAAGTTTATATCCCTGGTTGCCTGAATAGGCGTATTCCTTAGGCAGACGCTCCCGTCTCCTTTGCGCCGGGTCCACAGTGCGCAGAGAGGTTTGTTCCCATGCGGGCTCATAGGTTCCGTCGGCCTTTTCGTTCCCGGGGCGCAGATGGGAAAACGCCGTCACAGGCGCCATGGCTTCTTCCAGTTGGGAAAGCACGATGGTCTGAGGAATGAGCAGTTTACCCGCAAAGGCCGCGTCTCTTACGTTCTCCCCCACATAAAACTGATATTCCCCCGGTTCCAGCACATAGCAGGATTTGTGTCCCGTCCTGCCGGCGTCATCGTAGGAGGCAAGATAATGCCATGGGGTGCTGACGGTCAGCTCCTGCAGCTCTCCGGGCGAAAGGATTCCGGTCTTGGCAAAGCCGCACAGGCTCCTGGCCGGTTTCCCCAGCTCCCCCTGGGGCGCCCGGCAGTATATCTGGGCCGTAACCTTCCCGGGGTAAGCACCGGTATTTTTCACTCTGATTCGGAACTTCACCGCGCTTTTCTCCAATACCTTGCCGCCGAAGAAAAAGGGCTGCAAGCCGGATATTTCCGTTTCCATGGAAAAGGACGTATACGTCAGGCCGTATCCGAAGGGATACAGCACCTTCTCCGGCGCAAAGGTGGAAAAGTAGCGGTACCCCACATAAATATCTTCCCCGTAACAGTTCCGGTGCGGATCCCCGTAAAAGTCCGCGGCCGGATAATCGCCGATATCCCGGGCAATGGTATCCGGCAGACAGCCGGAAGGGCCGGTTTTGCCGCTGATCACATCCAGAACGCCGTTTCCGCCCTCCTGTCCTCCCTGCCAAACATACAGCACAGCGGAAGGATGATATTTTTCCACCCATTTCATGTCAATGATGTTGCCTACGTTTAAAAGCACCACGCTGCGCTGAAAAGCGCCGCACACGGTTTCCAGCATCCGCTCCTCCGTCTCCGTGAGCAGATAGCTTCCGGGCTCCGGCGCGTTGTCCTTGTCCTCTCCGGCGGTTCTTCCGATAATAATGACAGCCGTGTCGGATTCCGCGGCCGCCTCCCGCACCGTCTCCAAAGACAGGGGCATTTCCTCCTGAAACCAAGGCTCCTGCGCCCAGCCCTTCCCCAGATCCACAGGATGCTCCTGCTGCCATTTCCGGTACCGCTCCCTGAGGCCGGGATGCAGCGTATAATCCTCCGACTGTTCCAGGGCTTCCCCGATTCCCGTCACTGTGTTGGTATTGACCAGGCCCCCGGACCCGATCCCGCTTTTATAATAATAAAACTGTCCCCGGCCGAACAGGGCGATCCTGCTGCCCTTGGGGAGAGGCAGCGCCCCGTCCTCATTTCGCAGCATGACCACGCCTTCCGCCACCGCCTGTCTGGCCAGCTTTGCATACTGTTCCAGAGAAAAAACCTTATCCCCCATCCGCCTCTTTCCTCCTATTCTTCCCAAAGGGACGCCCCGGCCGGTATTTTTTGTCCCGGCGCAGACGCTCCCTGATACGCTTTTTCACTGTACCATATTTCCCTTGCCTTTGTCCATGGCGTTTCCCGGGGAAAAAACGGATCCGTCATTTTCCCTCCGCGGCCCCGTTCCCTCATCTCCACGGAAAACGGGCCTTTCATGATGAACGTATTATAACATGCCGGGAATCCGCTTTCAATCCAATTCCCCACATTCCCGGGCAAAACCGCAAGAACTGATGATAATCAGGCATAAAATGAAGGGATTCTTTCTTTCGCCTGTGTTATCGTAAACCTATCGTCCGGGTCTTGCAGGCCCGAAGCGGAAAGGAGCGCCGGCCCATGCAAAAAAGAACGCTGGTAACACTGTGCCTGTTATATCTCGTCTGCGGGGCGAACCTATGCGCCTGCGGGCAGGAGCCTTCGGCCAAGCAGCAGGAGCCCTCGGCGCAGCGGCAGACAGAAACGGAAACATCCAGGGAAACGGAGGAAACAACAAACATGAGTGACAACCAAAATCAGCCGAACCATGAGTATGACGCCCTCTTTGAAGGGATCAGCCTGACCAAAAGTTACAAGCCCATCTACAACAGCAACCCGATCATGACCCAGCGGTTCGGAGCGGACCCCTACGCCATGGTGTACGGGGACAGGGTCTATTTTTACATGACCGCGGACGCCTTTGAATACGATGAGGCGGGGAATATTACAGAGAATACCTACGGCAAAATATGCAGTATCAACGTGGTTTCCACTTCGGATATGGTCAACTTTACGGACCACGGGTCCATACAGGCTGCGTCTCCTTCGGGAGCCGCCGTGTGGGCGCGCAATTCCTGGGCTCCTGCCGCGGCCTGGAAGGAAATCGACGGAAAGCCAAAATTCTTTCTCTATTTTGCGGACGCGGGAGGCGGGATCGGCGTTCTGACCGCAGACAGCCCCACCGGCCCCTTCACGGATCCTCTGGGAAAGGGACTGGTCACCAGAGACACGCCCAACTGCAGCGACGTTTTGTGGCTGTTTGACCCGGCGGTCCTGATCGACGACGACGGGAAAGCATACCTTTATTTCGGAGGAGGCGTTCCCGAGGGCAAAACGGCGAATCCCGGCACCGCAAGAGTGGCGCCGCTTGGGGACGACATGATCAGCCTGGCGGGCGATCCCGTTGCCATCGACGCGCCTTACCTGTTTGAAGATTCCGGCATCCACAAGGCGGGCGGAAAATACTATTACACCTACTGCTCCAACTGGCAGGTGGACGAGGAGGGAACCGCCAGATACGGATTCCACAACGGGGAAATCGTATGCCTGGAAAGCGACAGCCCCATGGGCCCCTTCACCTTCAAAGAGACGATTCTGGAAAATCCCGGAAAATATTTCGGGCTGTACGGAAACAACCATCACTGCGTCTTTTCCTTCCGGGGAAACTGGTACATTACCTATCACACCAGGGTGCTGGAAAAGGAGATGGGGGTGGAGCACGGCTACCGCTGCACCCATGTGGATTCCTTCACCATGCAGGAGGACGGCTCCATCGGCAAGATCCCTCAGACTCTCTCCGGGAGGGAACAGCTAAGCTATGTGGATCCCTACGAAATCAACCGGGCTGCGAATCTGGCTGTGACAGGGGGAGTGGAATGCGTTCTCGCGGATGAGGAAAGCAGACGCTGCGGCTCCGGCAGCATGGCGCTTTCGGGAATCGATACGGGAGATTTCGTTCTGGTAAAAGGCGTGGATTTCGGAGAAGACGCGCCCTCCGTCTGGAAGGCATGGGTGAAAAATCCGGAGGGAAATACCGGCGTTGTCCAGATACGCGCCGACAAACCCTTTGGGGATATCCTAGGCTATCTTCCCATCGACGGCGCTGCCTCGGATTTTCAGGAATACAGCGCTGCCCTCACCGGCAGTATCACAGGAGTCCACGATCTTTACCTGATCTTTTACGGTGACGGCTACGAAATGGATTCCTGGCAGTTTACCCGATAGGCGGTTTCCCGTATCCTTCTTTGGAGTCTCCCAAAAGTCTGCGGCGAAGCCAGGAGGAGAAACGTCGTTCCAGAATCTCCCATGCCGCCCAGGCAAGCAGAACGCTGAGCAGGATCACAACCAGCGCTCCCAACAGGGAACGGGGATTGCAGACGCTAAAGTCAAAGACATACCGGTCGAAAAACATAACCGGGCAATAGTGAATCAGATAAGTGGAATAGCTGATGTCTCCCAATCGTGTGAAAAGGCGGGGCGCCTTTAAGGTCAATCCGGCGGTAAAGACGGATAGAACCACCAGTGCGGCCAGGCTTCCGAACAGCAGATCCCTCATCCATCCGGCCAGGTTGCAACGATACTCCAGGGAAAACAGACAAAAGAACCCTAAGAGCGACAAAAGAAAACCCAGCGCCGAACAGAATCCGGGAAGCCTGCCCGCCGCATACAGACGGTAGATTCCCTTTGCTCCGTAATAACACAAAATCCCCAGCACAAAATCCACCATCTCCACGGAACCCCAAAAGGAAAGCTCCACGGAAGGATTTGGAACCACCTGGGCAAGCGCTATTACGCCCAACAGAATAAGGCTGCAGATCAGGCCCCGGAAACGGCGGCTGATTTTCATGGATAGCCAGAAGACCAGATAAAAAAAGATTTCACAGTTAATCGTCCAGCCCACCCGTAACAGCGGCTGGACAGCTCCCCCGCCGATATCAAAGGGAAGAAACAGCAGACTTTTGATCAGAAAGACAGGATTCGGACGGGACTGCTCAAACAGCTTTGGAAACAAAAGCATGACGACATACGTCCCCAGGGTCATCAGATCATAGAGCGGCAAAAGACGAATCAGACGTTTCATGAGAAAATGGGAGGAATCCCGGTGCGTGGAAAACATGATCACAAAACCGCTGATACAGAGAAAAATATTCACCGCTAAACCGCCGCTGATATAGAAAAAACGATTCACCGCGGAACCGCCGCTGGTCACAAAACGGATATGCGCCAAAATAACAAACACGGCGCAGACGCCCCGCATCGCCTGTATGCTGTCAAAACGACGGTTGTAAAAATCGCCCGGTTCGGTAGCGCTCCCTGCCGATGATGCCTGTCGTAACATTCCCGTTTCCCTTTCCGTGCGTATGCTAACAAATCTTTTCTTTTCGGAAATTACTGTTTCATTTTATCATAGATATTTTGAAAGTCAATAGGCTGAGCCGGTTATCTGTTTCCCTTCCATCGGGAATCGCGCATAAAATTTGCAAAGGTTCTTGTGATTTTCCTGATTTCCTATATAATAATAGAAAAGCAAAAGGGACGCTGAAACAACATCAGGAGGATACGCGAATGCCAAAAAGAACAGATATTCACAAGGTGCTGATCATCGGTTCCGGCCCCATCGTCATCGGACAGGCCTGCGAATTTGATTATTCCGGCACACAGGCCTGTAAGGCTCTGCGCAGACTGGGCTACGAAATCGTGCTGGTCAATTCCAACCCCGCCACCATCATGACCGACCCGGAGATTGCGGATGTGACCTATATCGAGCCGTTAAACGTACACAGACTGGAACAGATCATAGCAAAGGAACGGCCGGACGCGCTTTTACCCAACCTGGGCGGACAATCCGGGCTGAATCTGTGCGCCGAGTTAAACAAGGCCGGTATTCTGGACAAATATCAGGTGAAGGTGATCGGCGTACAGGTGGACGCCATCGAACGGGGCGAGGACAGGATCGAGTTTAAGAACGCCATGAACGCGCTTGGCATCGAGGTGGCCCGCAGCCAGGTGGCTTACAGCGTGGAGGAAGCGCTTTCCATCGCGGACGAGCTGGGATATCCGGTGGTGTTACGGCCCGCGTATACCATGGGCGGAGCCGGCAGCGGTCTGGTTTACAACCGGGAGGAATTAAAAACCGTCTGCGCCAGAGGACTTCAGGCCAGCCTGGTGGGACAGGTGCTGGTGGAGGAATCCGTCCTGGGCTGGGAGGAGCTGGAGCTGGAAGTGGTGCGGGACGCGGACAACCACATGATCACGGTGTGCTTTATTGAAAACATCGACCCCATGGGCGTCCACACCGGAGATTCCTTTTGCAGCGCCCCCATGCTGACCATTTCCCAGGAAACCCAGAAACGTCTTCAGGAGCAGGCTTACAAGATTGTGGAATCCGTACAGGTCATAGGCGGCACCAATGTGCAGTTCGCCCATGACCCCAAAACCGACCGGATCGTGGTGATCGAGATCAACCCCCGCACCTCCCGTTCCTCCGCTCTGGCCTCCAAGGCGACAGGATTCCCCATCGCTTTGGTTTCCGCCATGCTGGCCTCCGGCCTTACCTTAAAGGATATTCCCTGCGGCAAATACGGCACTCTGGACCGGTATACGCCGGACGGGGATTATGTGGTGATCAAATTTGCCCGCTGGGCCTTTGAAAAATTTAAGGGCGTGGAGGACAAGCTGGGTACCCAGATGCGCGCCGTGGGAGAGGTCATGAGCATCGGCAAAACCTATAAGGAGGCCTTCCAGAAGGCCATCCGCTCTCTGGAGACGGGCCGGTATGGTCTGGGCCACGCCAAAAATTATGATTCCCTGACCAAAGAGCAGCTACTGTCCCTTTTGATCACGCCTTCCAGCGAGCGTCACTTTATCATGTACGAGGCTCTCCGCAAGGGGGCCGATGTGGAGGAAATCCACTCCGTCACCCATGTGAAAAGCTGGTTCATCCAGCAGATGAAGGAACTTGTCCAGGAGGAAGAAGAACTGATCCGGTACCGGGGGGCGCTCCCTCCCGACGCCCTTTTGACCGCCGCGAAAAAGGACGGCTTTTCCGACAAATACCTGAGCCGGATCCTTGAGATCCCGGAGGCAAAAATCCGGAACAAAAGGCTTGCCCTGGGCGTGGAGGAAGCCTGGGAGGGCGTACATGTAAGCGGCACCCAGGACAGCGCTTACTATTACTCCACCTACAACGCCCCGGACAAAAATCCTGTGAACAGCCAAAAGCCCAAGATCATGATTCTGGGCGGCGGCCCCAACCGGATCGGGCAGGGCATCGAGTTCGACTACTGCTGCGTCCACGCCTCCCTGGCACTGAAAAAGCTGGGCTTTGAAACCATTATCGTCAACTGCAACCCGGAGACTGTTTCCACGGATTACGACACTTCCGACAAGCTGTATTTTGAGCCTCTTACCCTGGAAGATGTGCTGAGTATCTATCAGAAGGAAAAACCTCTGGGCGTGATCGCTCAGTTCGGCGGACAGACCCCCTTGAACCTGGCGGCAGATCTGGAAAAGAACGGCGTCAGGATCCTTGGGACTTCTCCTTCCGTCATTGATCTGGCGGAGGACAGGGATCAGTTCCGCGCCATGATGGAAAAACTCCACATCCCCATGCCGGAATCCGGAATGGCATCCAACGTGGAGGAAGCCTTAAAGATTGCCGCAGGAATCGGGTACCCTGTGATGGTGCGGCCCTCTTACGTTCTGGGCGGCCGGGGCATGGAGGTAGTTTATGACGATGAGAGCATGACCGAATATATGCAGGCAGCCGTGGGCGTAACGCCTGACCGGCCCATCCTGATCGACCGGTTCCTGAACCACGCCACGGAGTGCGAAGCGGACGCCATCAGCGACGGAACCCACGCTTTTGTTCCCGCGGTGATGGAACATATCGAGCTGGCGGGCATCCACTCCGGCGATTCCGCCTGCATCATTCCCTCCGTGCATATTTCTCCGGAAAATGTGGAAACCATCAAGGATTATACCCGCAGAATCGCGGAAGAAATGCATGTAAAGGGACTGATGAACATGCAGTACGCCATTGAAAACGGCAAGGTTTATGTGCTGGAGGCAAATCCCCGGGCGTCCCGCACCGTCCCGCTGGTATCCAAGGTCTGCAATATCCGCATGGTGCCTATCGCCACGGAAGTCATTACCGCGGAGCTGACGGGAAAGCCTTCCCCGGTCCCCGGATTACAAGAACAGGAAATTCCCTACTACGGCGTCAAGGAAGCCGTCTTCCCGTTCCATATGTTCCCGGAGGTGGATCCCATTCTGGGCCCGGAAATGCGTTCCACCGGCGAAGTTCTAGGGCTTGCCCGCTCTTACGGCGAAGCCTTTTACAAGGCGCAGGAGGCCACCCAGTCCAAGCTGCCCCTGACGGGCACGGTGCTGATCTCCGTAAACCGCAAGGATCGGGAGGAAGTGGTGGAAACGGCCAGACAATTCCATGAATGCGGTTTCCATATCGTCGCCACCGGAAATACCTATCAACAGATTACCGGAGCCGGAATTCCCGCTGAAAAGGGAAACAAGCTGTATGAGGGGCGGCCCAATATTCTGGATCTGATCACCAACGGCAAGATTGATCTGATTGTAAACTCACCGGTAGGCAAGGAAAGCGTCCATGACGACAGCTATCTGCGCAAGGCGGCCATCAAGGCCAGGATTCCCTATATG
The DNA here is from genome assembly GCA_947630715.1 of uncultured Acetatifactor sp. Taxonomy (GTDB): domain Bacteria; phylum Bacillota; class Clostridia; order Lachnospirales; family Lachnospiraceae; genus Acetatifactor. Next base: position 28,125 of record CANRIP010000004.1, on the reverse strand, counting down.
ACCACCATCGCCGCCGCCAAAGCCACCGCCAGCGGAATCCGATATGTAAAGGAGCACGGGGACAGTGAGGTAAAATCCCTTCAGGATCTGCACAGCGAAATCTCTAACTCCTGATAGTATTTCCGCAGCACGTCAAAAGCAAGCTTTTGATAAGCCTGATCCGGAGAGAGCAGTCCCTTGCGGTTATAGTAACCCTGGATCGCGCTGGTTCGCCGGGGGCAGCGGAAATCATACAGGATCCAGGGGGTTGTGCCTTTCACATAATCGATGTCCCGCAGGGTCTGGGCCTGCCGCTCATAGACATAGGCCTGATATTCCTCGGTGCCCTTGTCCCGAATGGTTCCGTGGTACCCCGGCATGGCGTCCGCGCCGAATTCCGTGATGATCACCGGCTTGGAGGGATCGCTGTTGGCAAAGAGCTGAGGCAATTGATCGAAATCGGGGGAATACCACCCGAAATACTCGTTGAGCCCGATGATATCCAGATACGCCGCCAGACGGTCGGCGATAGCCAGCCGATCCATGCTGACCAGGCAGGCGGCGGAAACCATACGGGTTTCATCCACCGCGTGGGCGCAGTCAGCCAGGCGTTTCATGAAGGCCAGACGCTCGTCGGAATCAGCGTTCTCATTTCCCACAGACCAGATGATCACGCTGGCCCGGTTCCAGTCACGGTAGATCAGCTCCTTTAACTGATTCTCCGCGTCCTGATAGGTTTCCTCCCGGGTGAAACGGATCGCCCAGTAGACCGGGATTTCTTCCCAGAGAAGAAGCCCCTCCCGGTCGGCCAGCTTTGCCATGCGCTCATCGTGGGGATAGTGGGCCAGACGCATGAAGTTGCAGTTTAATTCTTTCGCCAGGCGGATGGTCTTTAAGCGTTCTTCATCGGTCGGGGCCTTACCGTGAGCGACGCTTTCCTCATGACAACTGATGCCGCGCAGATAAACGGGTTTGCCGTTTAACAGAATGTCCCGTCCCCGGACAAGGATTTCGCGGAAACCGACGGTATCGCTGACGGCGTCCTGGCCGCAGGTGAGAAAGACGTCGTAAAGCCGGGGATGTTCCGGCGACCATAATTCGGGAGCAGCAGGGATGACCAGCTCCCCGAAACCATCCTTGAGAGGGATCTTTTCGCAGATGTCCAGTTCCGGGATGCGCAGTTTGGCAAAGGATTCCTGGGGTTCCGTTTCAGGGCGTTTCCCAGCCGTCCGATCCTCCGACAACTGCACCCGCGCCCTGATCTTCGAGAACGTCCCGTCCGGCACCAGCGCGATCTGGAACCGCTTGATGTATGTGTCCGGAGCCCGGATCAGTTCTATATCCCGGTAAATCCCGCCATAATTAAACCAGTCTGTATTCTCCGTTGGCACCTGCTCCGGACGGCGGGTGCTGTCAACCTGGATCAGAATCCGGTTCTGGGCCTGCAGCGCGCCGGTGATTTCCCAATACGCCGGCGTTGAGCCGCCGCGGTGCATGCCGATGTACTGCTTGTTCAGAAATACCCGGCAGAGATAATTGGCCGCGCCGATCTTTAAGAAGACGCGCTCCTTTGTCCCGGCGGAACCCGTTTCCGCAGCCTCGAAACGGAAGGTGCGGGTAAAGACCATGCTGCCCTCATAGAGCAGAAACATTTCCTTCTCCGTATTCCAGCAGCAGGGCAGGTTCATAGTGGGCCATTCGTCAAAGGAATAATCCACCGGCAGCGTAAAACCGTTTTTATCCTGATATCGTTCTTCAAACCAGTGCTGGCGGATACAGGTGTCATACTGGTCAACGGCGTAGTGCCAGGGGCCGTTTAAGGATTCCTTCCTGCGCCCGCAGTCGAACAGCATATGTTCCGCCGTGGCCTGCGGCGTCTCGTACTCGCCCAGATAATCTTCCAGGTTGATGTCGGATACATTTTTCTGCTGATATTGTTTCATACCGGATCACCCTTTCCATGTATCTTTTCCCGTCACGTTTTGTCGTTGATTTCAAAGATATATTTTTCATAGGCATTGATCACTTGCGTATCATGATATTGGGACAGCCTGGGAAAATTCCTGCCGTAGTTCATGTGAACATGTCCATGCACCATATACGCCGGCTGATATCGATCCACCAAAGCCGTAAATGCCTCAAAGCCTCTGTGGGGCAGATCCTCCCCGTCATGGAACTGGTACAGAGGCGAATGCGTCAGCAGAATGTCAAATCCCCTGTGCCATTTCAGCTTCCACCACAGCTTTCTCACCCGTTTGTTCATCTGCGCCTGGGTGTACTGATTCTTGCCGGGTTTGTAACGCATGGAACCCCCCAGCCCCAGAATCCGCACTCCCTGGTGGACATAAATCCTGTCCTCAATGCAGATACATCCCTCCGGGGGCGTGTTGTCATACCGGTCATCATGGTTGCCGTGGACATAGAGGACGGGAGCGTGGGTAAAGGTGGCCAGAAAGGACAGGTATTGGGGTTTCAGATCGCCACAGGAAAGGATCAGATCGATCCCTTCCAGATAGCTTTTATCAAAATAATCCCACATGGCTTTGGATTCCTGATCGGCGAGCGCCATTATTTTCATCGGTTGTCCCCTCTCCTGTCATGCCGTAAGAAACAATACAGATCCCTTTGAACGGCCGTTTCCCCTGTGGTATTACGCGTCCGTTTCCTGGGTTTTGCCCAAGCCCTGCATCTTGGCAACGGCCCGGGCTTCTTCCGTCAGTTGGGAGAGCGAGGGGATGCTGCCTTCCACGTTATCCATCAGCCAGTCCATGGTAATGATTTCCTCAGGCGGAATGACCTGATCCGACCGGCTCACCAACTGGCCGCCCTGGGCCTTCAGTTCCCCGGAAAACGGGATCAGCGTATCCGAACAGATATTGCTCCGCAGCAGATCCACCAGACGCCCCGTGCTCTGCGGCAGATCCTGGGAGCAGATCAGATCTATGACCCCGGCCGACATGCCCCACCAATAGTTAATGGCCCTGCTGCCCGCGGCCGCATCGTCCTCCTTCCAGGTGCCGTTTAACACAATGCGGACGATCTTTTCATAAAGCTTGCCCCAGTGCCATGTGGTCATAGCCAAATTGTCCGGTTTGTCCGTGTTGACCCGGTACAGTCCGAAATTTCGGGATGCGCTGCCCGGCAGCGCCATATCCTGATCCATCACATAATTGATTTCCGGATCCTGGAAAATCTCCACGCCCCTGTCCTTTAACGTACTCCAGTCCAGATAGACCCGGGCGTTGGGATTTACCATCTTCGCCCCCAGGGCGAAGGCGTTAATGCTGGCCGCCATGCCGAAAATAGGGTAATTGGCTATGTAACCGATTTTGTTGGTGGTGGTCATGGAACCGGCGATGGCCCCCGCCAGAAACTTTGCCTCATACATCCGGGCGTAATACGTCCTAAGCGTGGGGTGGGAGGTATTTAACGAACAGTTCAGGATCTTGACGTCCGGGTGGTTGGCCGCGATCTTTAAGCTGGCGGGAATCATAACCGGGCTGGTGGTAAAGAGCAGCGTATAACCGTCCTCCACCGCCTCCTCCATCTTCTCCAGGTCATTACCCCCGGCTACGATGTTTTCATACGCCTCCGTCTCCACCTGTCCCGGGAAGACATTTTCCAGGTACAGACGCCCCAGCTCATGGGTATAAGCCCAGCTTGAGGTTCTGTGGGTTTTTTCATAAAAGAAAGCGATCTTGATTTTGCTGATATTGTCCGGCAGAATCAGATTCAGCAGATTTTTATGCCGGACGGGAGCGTCGCTCTTTTTCGGCGGCTCCATGGACAGCTCGATGGATTTTTCCTCGGTCAGCACCAAAAATTCATCCCACACCTTGGTCAGATCCGTCTTGATCTGGGAATCGGTCTTTTGCTTGGACTCCCCGTATCCGAATACGGTAATATAGGCTAACAGGGCGTCCCCCACCGTAATGGGCAGCTTGTTCCCTCCCCTGGCCTCATAAGCCTTTCTAAAACAGGTGTAGAAATCGTGGAATTCCAGTCTGTCGTCCCCGGACCAGGCCTCCCCCTTGGGTGTGCCGATCTGGCTTAATAGCTGGCTGAACCGGCCTTTTTCGCTGAAGTAAATATAGTTGATCTTTGTAATTTCATAAAAATCCAGAAATTCATAGTAGATTTCATTTTCCTTGGTTTCCGTCCGTTTCGGCACAATCCGGATCACCGTACAGGGCAGACTGTACGCGTCCAGATATTTCAGGACGCTGACTCTCTTATTCCCTTCCAGGACATAAAACCGGTTCATAAACTCATAAACCTTCACCGGATCCCGCAGTCCTTCCTCCTGTAAGGAAGTGCATAACCGGATCCATTTCATGGCAAATTCCGTGTGCGTTGCCAAAAGGGGCATGAAATTCGCGGCAAAGGAATTGGTGCGGCCTTTTGTCCTGGTGCCTACGATCAGCTCCAGGGGAATCTCGCACAGTCCCAGATTTACCTCATACTCCACATCAATAAAAGACAAAATCTCATCCAGCGCGGAAAGGTACGGATATTCCCCCTTCATCAGATGCGCGCGATATTCTTTCTGTCCCGCTTTTAAAGCGTTACAATAATCATCATATGACATATGAAACCTCTTTTCTGTTTATCTTTCCACACAATAGAGCATTCTCCCCCATCTGTCAAGCGTTTCCATGTCATTTTCTGAAAACCGTTCCCTGCCCTTTCCGGAAAAACGTCCCCCTATCCTTTCCGGAAAGCCGTTCCCTGTCCTTTCCGGAAAGCCGTTCCCTGCCCTTTCCGGAAAACCGTCCCCCTGCCCTTTCCGGAAAACGCCCGGATCAGAGCCGTCGCTCATTCCGCGTCATACCCTTCCAAAAAGGTGTGCCTCTCCCCGTTTTGCTTATAGGCTATCACCGTGTCCAGGTTCACATTTTCCACACTCTTAAATATGTTTCCTTCCACAAATGGATTGCTCTGCTTTAACGTCCTGATCAGTTCTTTGATTTCCACCCTCTTGGAACGGTTTTCCTCCTTATTACAAGTGCTGCAGGTATCGGTAAACTTGCAGGCGCACTGTATAAAGTGAAGTCCGTTGTAATCCCTCCACGCCTTGATAGCGTCCTCCCTGACCAGATACAAAGGGCGTATCAGCTCCATGCCCTCAAAATTTGTGCTGTGAAGCTTCGGCATCATTGTCTGTATCTGCGCGCCATAAAGCATTCCCATAAGAATGGTTTCAATCACATCATCATAGTGATGTCCCAGCGCAATTTTATTGCATCCCATCTCCTTGGCAAAATGGTACAGATGCCCGCGCCTCATTCTGGCGCATAAATAACAGGGGGATTTTTCCACATGATATACCGAGTCGAAAATATCCGATTCAAAAACGGTAATCGGTATGTTCAGGTTCCGTGCATTTTCTTCGATGAGCCTGCGGTTTGCAGCGCTGTACCCCGGGTCCATCACCAGGAACTTTACCGTAAAATCAAATTTATGATGTAACAGCAATTCCTGAAAACATTTCGCCATCAGCATGGAGTCTTTTCCCCCGGAAATACATACCGCTATGGCATCTCCCGGCTTGACCAGTTCATAAGTGGTAATCGCTTTGGTAAACTTAGACCAGATCGTTTTTTTGAATTTTTTACGCAGGCTCTGTTCCACATCCTTTGACTGATCCTGTTCCTGCGGTTCACTCATCCTGTCCATCAGCCACGCAATATATCCGCCGTCAAGACTTTCCGCATCCAGTCCCTGTTCCCTTAAGTGTTCCGCCACCTGTTTACTGACGATGCCTTTGTTGCAGCAGATAATCAGTTTTTTTGAGACATCCGTCTTTTCACTGTTTGCAATTTCCTCCGGCTTTATGGCGACAGCTCCCGCTATCGCCCCATGATCCCTCTCTACCTGGCTGCGAATATCTATGATCTGATAGGCGCTTTCATTCATCCTTTTCATTTCTTCCACTGAAATACCCATATCAATCCTGCCTCATTTCTTTGCTGCACAAATCTTTTACCACTTCGCCCGCAATGATCAGTCCTGCCACGGACGGCACAAACGCTACGCTGCCCGGGATATCCCTTCGTTCCGTACACTTATGCTGTGCCCCAGGCGGACAAATACAGTTTGTCCTGCAACTGACGGACATGTCCTCAAGCGGTCTGATCGGCTTTTCTTCGGAATACACAACCTTTAACTTCCTTACGCCCCGTTTTTTCAATTCCCTCCGCATGACCTTTGCCAACGGGCACATTTTTGTCTGATAGATGTCAGCAACCCTGAACCGGCTGCCATCCAGTTTGTTTCCGGCGCCCATGCTGCTGATGATAGGCACGTTTTTCTCTTGCGCCTTCATGACAAGTTCAATTTTGGCAGTAACCGTGTCTACCGCATCCACAATATAATCATACTCATGAAAGGGGAATTCCTCTGCGTTTTCGGGCAGGAAGAAACACTTATGTACGGTGACATGCGCATCCGGATTGATTTCCAAGATCCGGTCCTTCATCACCTCCGCCTTGTATTTTCCTATGGTTTTTCGTGTGGCAATAATCTGCCGGTTCAGATTGGTCAGGCAGACCTTATCATCATCGATCAAATCAAATGCCCCGACTCCGCTTCGCACAAGCGCTTCACAGACATATCCCCCTACCCCTCCGATGCCAAAAACCGCGACCCTGGAACCGGATAATTTCTCCATGGCTTTTTTTCCCAGCAATAATTCCGTTCTTGAAAACTGTGTCAGCATCTCTGCATCTCCATATCCTATTGTGGTTTCTGATCTTGATAACCGCGGATGCGATACATCCGCATGGTATTTTGGATCCCCTCCGGCCGCCCTTACCCGGCATACGAAAGCGTTACGATATTTACCGAACGGGCCGGTACGCGAAGGATCCCCTCCGCCAGCTCTATTTCTTCCGTGACGGGAACCACGGTTTCCGGATGATCAAAGCTGTTGCCTGCCTGAAAACTGTCCGCCGTCAAAGTTGTCATAACTCCCTTGTGGGACAGACGGCTCTCCGAAACCAGTTCCACGGAAATGTCCTTCTGTGTAAGATTCACAAGCTTAATCAGCAAAACGCCCGCATTTTCATCCACCGTACACACCGCAAACATGTGCGGCAGCGCCTTTAACGCTGCTTTGTGGATCATAACCCCGTTGACCGCAATCTCAAATTTGTCCCGGCATGTGTGAATGGCAACCTGCGCAGAAGTTCCGCTGAATGCTATGGAACCCTGGCAGATCACTTCCTCCGACCAGCCATTATAATGGATCACCGCGCTTTTTCCATCCTCACAGATCAGATCGTAATGATCCTGATCCTCGCCCTCGGCGCAGGAATCCCAAAAGCTGACCCTCATCCTGCCGTCAATGACATCCGTTTCCGCCATCAGGGACTGGCTGTTTTGTTCCGGGCTGCCGACGGTAACCGTTTTCCCATGGGAGACATATCGAAACGCACCTTTCCCACATCTTGCGTCGTCATCGGTGATCACCTGATGTTCACAGACATAACTGCCTCTGTTCTCAGCAAACATTTTGAGCATATAATAGCTCGGAATGCCGTAGCAGCGGCGATTGTTGAAATGGATCAGATCCGGCGCCCACGCCGTATAGGACGCATGGTTCAAAAGCGGGGCGTAGCTGGTCATTTTCACCTTATCCTGCGCTTTTTCTATGCCTGTTAAAAAAGCGGCCTCCCCCAAGGCCCCATACAGAGTCCCGCTTTTACAGCCGATCGTGGCCGCATACTCCCCTACATAAAGATCCGGAGCGGAGCCGGGAGTTCCTTCATATTGATTGTGACGGAGCGCCAAAAAGACCGGATCCGCATAATAATGGTCATCGACCATTTCCGCAGACAGCCCGGCTCTTTCCGTGTGATCGGTGGCAATATAAACAAGCTGGGGGAACCGCGCCTTCAAACGCTCATAAAAATACCGATAGCGCCTGTGATATTCTTCTCCATGATTTTCATTCCCTATTTCCAGATATTTCAGACATCGGAACGGTTCCGGATGACCGTTCGCCGCCCGCTTTGCACCCCACGGATCCTGCGCGGAAGCCGTTGCATACAGAATCGCATGAACCGCATCCAGGTACATTTCCTCCACCAGCTCGTCTTCAAAATAATCCGGGCGCCGCGCCTGGCAGGTCATACCGCAGTTACAAACATACATAGCGTCAATCTGCGCGTCCTCGCAAAATTGAAGGAATTCATGAAATCCCAGACCGCTTGTACTGTTGTAGCCCCAAAGCAGCCAATGGGGTTTTCGCTCCCAGACAGGGCCGATGGTATCCTCAAACCGATGAGCCGTCTCCCTGGAAAATCCTTCCACCACACAACCGCCCGGGAATCTCAAAAAAGCGGGTTTCAGCGCCAGCAGCATTTCCGCAAGGTCTTTGCGCAGACCGTTTTCCCGACGCATAAAAGTGTCCACAGGGAAAAGGGAGGTAAAACCCAGCGTTACCATATCCGGGGACGGAGAGCTTAATGCCAGAGACGCATCCCGATCATCAAAACCGCTTTTCAGCACACATTCATATTTGGCAAAACAGCCTTCCACCGTTACGGCCTGTTTTGCATAAACCGTGCTGGATGCCGAGACAAGAGAAACCGTAACCTCCACCGGACGTTCCGATTTGGCAAACATGTAAAACCGGTAAGCAGCCCCCGCTTTGAGAAAGAGGCCGTCAAACCCGCGATTCAAGACAGCGCCGCCGCAGAAATGAATCTCCAGACCACGCTTTCTGGAGTCATTCAGGGTATCCCGCTCTGTAAGAGCCATCCGTGCGCCATTCTGTGCGCTCCACCCGTAAACGCCCTCCGTTTCTGCGCAGGGAAAGGCGCTGACCCAGCCCGTGGGCGAGGTAATCGTCCTGGTTTCGCCGTCGTAAACGCACCCCTGCGGGATCACTCCATCGTCAAAAGCGCGGTTCATCAACATTTCGGCATACAGTCCCCCGTCTCCCGCCCGATTAATATCTTCAAAGAAAATACCGTACAGCGAGGAGGAAACCTCCCCTGTTTTTTTCTCCGGCGAAACAAGAATACGATACATAACCGACTCCCTTCCTGGGGCGGAAATTTCCCGGCGTAAAGGACAGCGTTTCTTCCGCTCTTTTTCATTGTAACGTATGCAAGGGCAGAAGGAAAGGAAAAAATATTGTTTGAGTCCTCAATAACGTACGATACGATTCTCCGGTCATACAGGTCGAGAATGACACTCAAATAAATCTTGTGCATTTCGACACCCATGTAATACTTGAATTTCGTGACATCCGTCAACCATTTCTGGTTTGGTGATGCTGCCATGAATTCTCTATTCTTTCTCACGTCCAGCCATGAAAAGGAGGACGTGATGAAAGCGGTCTTTTACGGCGCCAAGGATTATGCGGTCAAACCCATTGTGGAAGACGTATTTATGAGCAAGGTGTTAAAGACGCTGGGCGAGGACTGCTAGGAAGACGAAAACAGGGCCATTTGACCGATTTGGCACAATACCGCGCCCTCATCACCTGTATTCCTTGCAGCGCCCTCTCTCCATTTCATAAACGCAGTCACACAAAAGATCGATATCTTCTTTATGATGGCTTGAAATTAAAATGGTTTTTCCAGCATTCTTCATGTCCAGCAGAATATTTCTGACGTCCTCCACGCCCTGATAATCCAGACTGTTCATGGGTTCATCCAGAATCAGAATGTCAGGATCCTCCATAATGGCCTGAGCAATGCCGAGACGCTGTCTCATTCCCAGAGAATACTTTCCCACCCTCTTTTTGCTGTCCGGATCCAGCCCAGCCTTTCTCATGCTCTCCCGGATCTGTTCTTTGCCGATTATATGGCGAATGTCCGCCAGATATTTCAGATTTTGATAACCGGTATATCTTCCCAAAAATCCCGGATTTTCTATGATCATACCCACATGGTCCGCAAAGTCCTGATCTTTGCCGATTTCCTTTCCATCCACCACTACCCGTCCGCCGGTGGGTTTGAGATACCCTATGATATGCTTGAACAGAACCGTCTTCCCGGAACCGTTTCTTCCGATAAAACCGTAAATTTTCCCCTTTTTCAGACTTAAAGTAATCCCATCCAGTACCGTGACATCTCCAAATTTTTTTGTCAAGTTTTCAACGCGAATCCTTTCTTCCATATGCAAAACTCTCCTTTCCTGCCGTTCCCCTGGGTCTTTATGTTCCGCCGGCCCGTTTTAATTTTAAAAAGAATCTGCCCGCGCCGTAGCTGACTGCCGCCAAGACGCCCTCTGCCACAAGAACGCCCCATACCGGCACACCCGTCTCCCTGTCATACCATGCGCTTTGAAAATACATGCCCCATCTGCCGTACATCCAAGCAGAAAGCCGTACCAGCAGGATGCCGGCAAGAAAACTGAACCCTTCCAGTAAAAGCAGCGCCCCGGTCGCCTGCCCCTTCATCCCCATCAGTTCTAACGTCATTAAAAACGACAACATCGTCATAAAATGTGCAAACCAAAGCAGAAACACTCTCCCGGTTTCCGGGGAAATTCCCTCCGGGCTTATCCCGTCCGCCGCCAGGGCGATACAAAACAGGATCGCCCCCTCTCCTATGCCAAACCGGATTCCCCGGAAAAATCTAACTCTCCACCATCTTGTGTCCGTCCCGTAACGGTAACGTGCCAGGAGTTCCATTTTGTTTCTCCTTTCCAGCCAGATCCCTGCCGCCAGCAGACACACGGTAAGGGGCAAAAGCCATCGGATCAGCCCCAGGAATATTTTTTCATAGTCCGTCCCAAAGCTTCTTTCCACCTGTACTCCGCCGAAATAGCGGATCACCGTCCCGCACGTCTTCATGAAACGCCTCCTTTCCGCTCCGAAAATTCCACATTTGCCACCGCAAAAAATGACAGCATCGTCAGAATCAACCAAAACAGTCCAGCTCTGCATGGATATCTCAAAAGCCGATACAGACTGCCGGATTCATACACAGGACTCCAGGGGATTCGGAACCAGAACGACAAGGCAACGCGGCCCAGATGCAGGGCCACTGCCGCCAAAAATCCCCAAAAGCTCCCAAACATCAAACCGCCTACATACAGAACAGTCCCCAGCAACGCCAAATAGCAGAACAGATAGACAAATGCCGCCGCAAACGCCTGAGGAACCGTCAGTTGTCCCATCATGGTTTCTCCTTCGAACACAAGATGATATTTCAAAGCGGCGGCGCTTTTCGGAAACTTTGCCAGCAGATAGGCCGGCCCGCTCCAGATGTCCCCGAGAAACCCAAAGGGTGCACCGGCCAGGACGGAACCGGCCGCCAGGCAGACAACATATCCAAAGCTCTGCATCAGGACGTAACAGTTCATCCCCAAATTCCAGGCCCGTCTGCCGCTGCGATACAGCAGCAGATCGGTACCCTTTCCGATAAAAGGGGCATCCGCCAGAATGAGCAGATACCCTAACGGCCACAGCCTGCCTACAAAAGCCTGGCAATGAGCCACCACAAAGGGCTCCAGCAGATTGACCGGCTCTTTGATCTCTCCCGCGTACTTCAAAAAATCGCTGCATCCCAGACCCAGGAGAGTCAGACCCAGCAAATACCCCATCCAGACCCTGGGGCTTTGCATGGCCCGTCTCCACATCCCTGCTGCCAGAACAACCGCCCTACGCATCCCGACACCTCCGTAAAAATCCCGCCATGACCGCCCCCGCTGCAAGCAGGATCCACCCGCACTCCATGACGGCAGAATACAGATGCCCGTAATCATCCCCCCGCACAAGATTTGACGGAGCAAAGAAGCCGCCCACCGGCAGGATATACAGACACTCATACAACACAAAGGGGGCAATTAACGCCACATAGGGATTGGGCGTCCACACAGCAAACGCCAGTCCCACTAACGCCCAGGCCGCGCCAAAGAGAAAGCCCAGCAGGGTTTTGGCGGCCACCACCATACCCGGCCCGTAAGTCTGTGCAACCTGCATGAGCGTCACATTCATATCCACTCTGGTATGTGTAGTGTCGGTGATCTCCGGCAGCCCCGTTCCCAGACTGGCAAGGCAGACCAGCAGCATGGGAATCCCCACGATCAGCCCCCCGGACAGGGCTACGCTGACGATCCGCGTCAGCGCATATTCCCTGGCGTTCATTCGGCAGAGGATAAATCTGTCATAGCCGCTCTCATATTCCTGGCAGAACCGGGACGCATACCCCAGCGCCGGGAATATCGGCACAAAAACAGTATAGCCGGATGCCGCCATGATGTTGACCACCGCGTAATAAAAGCTTCCCGCGCCCACGGATTCCCGAAAGAAATTCCAGGCAAGCAGCGCCCCCAGCCCTAAGATTCCCACCGCGAATCCCGGGTTGAAGATACTTCTCCTGATATCCTGTCCTAAAAAATTCCAGCTCATATTCTTTATTCCGCCCTCTCCACTTCGCCCGTGACCCCGTTGATGCAGATATTATCAACCGCCTCCGGAGATATTTCTTCCAAGCCCGCATACTTCTCCACATAATCCTCCATCGTGATGTAAATATGCCATATGGGAATAAGCTCCAGTTTCTGCCTGTATTCCATCTCACTCTGCACCTGCGTATTGGGCAGCGGATAATATTCCAGTTCCACATGGTCAAAGACCATCCTTTCATCTGTCACGATCAAACCGTTGTCCAGATATTGCTCCAGACACTGCTCGATCTTTTCAAAGGGAAGAACCGTCACAGGCTCCTTTTCCCCGATCCTGGCGCAAAAGTTACTGAGATCCAATTCCGATACGCCGTCCGGCGTAACGTAGGCCCAGCCTATGGGATGGATTTCTCCCAACGTATATCCCACCGTTTCCTTTATCATGGAAACTCCTTCCTGGACCGGGGCAAAGACAAGTTCATAATAGCTGTATCCGTCCCCTTTACAATAGCGGATCTGCCGAAAGGACACTTCTTTGATTCCAAGAGGTTCCAGCTTGTCCAACAGGATCCGTTTCGCCTCTCTTAATGGAAATTCACCCTCCGTATCCGCCTGGGACGGCGGTATCAGTTCTTCTTCATAAACGGTCATGCCGATCCTGCGATCCCACAGGGCCGAATCCTTATAACCCACCGAAGTATGTCCGGCAAGGGAAACCTCCCTCTGCCCGGCGGAAAACTGAAACGCCGTTCGATCCGAGAACCGGGAATAATAACAGTATTCTCCCTCCGGGTCGTGGGTATTGTCATAATCAGACTGCGCGATCTCCTCCAGCAATTCCTGGGAAGAATCCACCGCCGCGTCTTCCCCTGTCTCCAGCAGGGCGAGCAGCTCATCTTTTCCCAGCGTATCGTCCGGCAGCAGGGTCATCTGATACACATGATCCGGGACGGCGGGAATCTGCGCCCGGATCGTTATTTTGTTCTCCCCGGTGCCCAGAGTCTTTTCCAAAAAATATCCTCCCGGCTGCTCCTCCAACCCTTGCTGCTCTCCCAAAGGCTGCTCCCCGGACGTATCCGCCTCCTGCTGCTCCATGGCAGTCCCGGCGTGGGGAATGTCTGAATCCGCTGCGGCCGCCGGCGCTTTCTGACAGCCGGAAAGGGCCGCCGCACAGAATACGGCTGCCAATATCCTCAAACAGTTCTCTCGTCTCATAAAAGTCTCCTCTCTGTTCCTTAAAAGTTTTCCCTCCGCACAACGCCCGCAGATCCGTCCCGTTTCTCAGGCTCACAAAACACCTGACAGCTCTGTGTCTCACAGGGAGATCCTGAGCGTCTGTAACATACAATCACAGGGTGTCCATAAGAAAAAGATAGCACAGGGACAGACAAGGAGAGAAAAAATGACGAAATCCGACTTGTTTTTGACGAAATTAACCTATTTTCTTTTGATCGCTGCGCTGCGGCGCCCGCCGAGCCTTGCACCCTCAGCCGTTTTTCCGCTGTCTTACAATTCCTTCCGATACATCATGATATCCGTTTCCAGGTATCCGTTTTCACTACGCACTTCCATATCGCCATGGTATTTTTCCACGATCCGGCGCACATTGCCTAACCCCAGTCCATGGTCTGCTCCGTCTTTTTTTGTCGTCTCCAGCCGCCGTACGTTTCCGTCGGCAATGCCCTGACAACTGTTGCGGACGGTAAGGAACAGAACCCCCTTCTCCAGTTTCATATCCAGCTTCAGTTCTTTCTTTTGCGTCCTGCCCGCCGCTTCCATAGCGTTGTCCAGCAGATTACCCAGCACCACGTTCAAATCAAAGGAATGCAGTATCAGTTTCTCGGGGATGGTAACGTTTACCTCCACTGTATTCAGAAGATTTTTGGCCTTCCGCAGCTTATCATTCAACAGGCTGTCCACCTGATCGTTGCCGGTAGATACATACTCCTGAGGATTTCCCATAAAATCCTGCATGGCGTTCAGATATCTGTCCGCCTCCTCCCAGTCCTGTTTTCGCAGCAGCGCCCTGAGCGCCAGAATATGATTCTTCAGATCATGTTTTAACGCCCGAATGCGGTTCTGGGATTCCATGATAACCTCCAACTGGTTTTGATAAGCATAGGTCTGCTGCCGGTAGATTTCATTTTCCCGAATGTTTTGATTCTCTACCGTCATGGTTTGATAGAGAGAAAACGTACAAAGATTGAGAAAAAGCATGGCAGCGGATATCAACAGCCTTTCCGTACCACCTGTCGTTCCGTTCTGTAAAACACACAGCACCACGCCGCTGACGGCGGGAAGGAAGAACAGAATAGAAACCTGTCTCTTTTCCAATACCACGTCTTCCTCCCCAGAACCTTCCTCAGCCCCAGCTTTCCACCGGACCTTCATAATCACAGTACAGAGCAAAAGAAGCAGGGTCTGTACCGCCCAAACCATCCCGGAATCCCAGACTGCATCCTCTCCTATCTGCGCAAGTCCACAGGATACGGTCATTCCGCTGGCCAGATCCATACAGAATACCACCAGCGACGCCCAGAATCGTTTGATCAGAGAGCCCGGATAAAGAAACGTGAACAGAAACAGCCCCAGGCCGCTGCCCGCCTCATAAAAGGCAGTCATCCCAAAGATCCCGTATAAAACCAGGGTCAACAGATAATACAGGGCAATTCCCGCCTGCCGCCTTCTTTCTTCCGCCTTTCGGGCGGGCAGGATCTGTTCCACCATTGTTTTCAGCAGCAGAACCCTTAAAAGATTGACAATGACAATAACCAACACATTACGATTCAACTTTTGTCCCCTCTCTCTGAGACTGTCTGATTTTACTCCTGATGATTTTCCGGTACGGTTTACTGATGGGGAACACGGTCCCATCCATCATCGTGACGGCGTCATACGCATATTCCCGGACGTACCGCTGATGGATGAGATAGGACTGATGGATCAGCACAAAATCCGGCGGCAGCGTTTCCGCGATTTTTTTCAGCTTTCCATAAAACGTGCTTTCTCCCGTCTGCGTTACCACCCGGATTTTTTTATCTTCGCTCATCAGACAAATAATATCCTTGGTGGGAATCCGGCAAACGGAGTTTCCCTTCCGATATTCAAAATAAAGATTTTCATTCTGTCTCTGTTTAAGGCTCCTTTCCAGAACCTCCTTCAGCTTTTCCTCTGAAATCGGTTTGATCAAAAAATCCAGGGGCTGAATGCAAAACAACTGCATGGCATAGCTTTCTCTGCCTGAAATATACACAATGTGCGTCTCCAGATCTTCCATCTCGTTCCGAATGAAACTGCCGACAGCGACCCCGTTTTGCTGCGTCAGCTCAATATCCAGAAAAATAATGTCTAAAGAAGTCCCTTTTTTCAGATCACACAGCAGGCTCTCGCCGGAGTACCATACCTCCACTTCCACCTTCACGGATAATTTTTCCGCCACCCGGTAAAGCGTCTCCTCCAATTCGGCGCACAAAATTTTATCATCGTCACAAATTCCAATCTGATACATCGATACCACTGCCTTTCCGTTCCGATCCTTCTTCCGCGTTCTTTCTGATAGACATCATAGCGCAGAATTCCCTCTTTCGCAATGTGTGAAATGCCGGCCCCCCTGCGCCACCCCGCGCTGATGAAAAGGACGCCTAAAAAAAGGCGTCCGGATTCTGCCATCTATGTTATACTGAAAAAGAGTCTGTGGGCTCTTTGCAACTGCCGATTGACAAATTTCCAGCCGCCTTTGGTGGATGGCAACCGCCAAATATGCTATCTTTCTTACTGCGGCTGGCACAAAAAGCCGCCGACAACTTCATGGGAGGAACAGAAGTATGATTCTGGCAGACAAAATCACCAATTTAAGAAAAAAGAACGGCTGGTCGCAGGAAGAACTTGCGGAAAAAATGCAAGTGTCAAGACAGGCGGTTTCCAAATGGGAGGGCGCGCAGACCGTGCCTGATCTGGACAAAGTGCTGATGCTCAGCCAGCTCTTTGGAGTCACCACAGATTACCTTCTCAAAGATGAGATAGAGGAGGAAACGTTTACGGACGATGCGGACCAGGCCCCTGTGAAACGGATTTCTCTTGCGCTGGCAAACGAATTTCTGGAATGGAGAAAACAAGCGGCCAACCGCATCGCCGGAGCTACCTTTTTGTGTATCGTATCCATAATTCCAACGTGCCTTTTGAGCGCCGCCACAGAATTGCCGGGCTGTCCCATTTCCGAAAATCTAGCCGAAGGAATCAGTCTGGTGACGCTTCTGATCCTGATTGCGCCCGCGGTGGCAATCTTTTTGTCCTGCGGTTTCAAAAACGCGCCTTATGAATGGATAGAAAAGGAACCCTTTGACACGGAGTACGGTGTGGACGGAATGGTGAGGGAAAAGCAGAAAACGTACCGGACGGTTTACATGCAATGTAACATCATAGCCACCTGTCTGTGTATTCTTTCCGCTATTCCGCTTATTATCGGCGGTTATATGGAGCAGGAGTTTATGAGCGTGATCTTGCTGTCCGTCACATTGCTGTTGGCGGGCATGGGGGTAGTGCTTTTTATCATAGCCGGCGTCCGCTGGGCCAGTATGCAAAAGCTTTTGAAGGAAGGCGATTACGCTCCCCAGGATCTTCAGGATCAGAAAAAAAGCCGGATCAAGAAAAACATCGGGAAAGCCTATTGGCTGACAGCCACCGCCATATATCTTGGGTGGAGCCTGCCGGGCAACTGGGGCTTCACATGGATTGTCTGGCCTATCGCCGGATTATTATTTGGCGTCGTCATGTGTCTCTGCAATTTAATTTTAGATAACCGGCAATAGCTTTCTGCCAGATTCTGAGGTATCATCAGCATGGGAAGAAGGACGGTCCGGCAAGCCGCCGGCCGCTATCCCCATGTAGAATCTGCGGCGCAAGCTGCCCGGAAAGGATGGGATTCGTTTCATGAGAACAAACACATTAGGAGAGATCATCTATTCCCTGCGTAAAAAAGCGGGGCTGACCCAGGAGGCCCTGGCGGACGGTATCTGCTCTCCCATTTCCATCTCACGCATCGAAAACGGGAATCAAATGCCGTCAAGCCAGGTTCTGGAACAGCTCCTGGAGCGTCTCGGCACCGGTACCTATCAGCTCTGCAACGTGTATTATGAAAACGAATACCAGGTGTCCCTGCGTGAATCCCTGGATGAAATCAGCGCACAAGTTTCCTCCGGCGATTTCGCATCAGCCAAAACGGCTTTGCAGGAACTTTCCGCAAAAAAGATGGATCCCGCCAGCCTTCAATATGCAAAAATGCTTTCTGCGGCCATCCGCATGAAGGACGGCACGGCCGATGAAAGCATAGAAACGGAACTGATCAACGCCCTGCACCTGACAAAACCCGGCATCAACTTAAATGACTGCCGCGGAGAACTGCTTTCTCCCAAGGAGATCAATCTTCTTGTCATGCTGACGGAAGCAAAATATATGGCGGGGAAAGACTTGGAGGCCATCCGCCTGGGTGAAGAAGTTATGTTTGCCTTGGATCGGATCCAAAGCCGACTTTCCGAGTTCCATATTCTGCAAATCAATCTCGCACATAATCTAGGCCAATATCTGCTGAGGCAAAGACGCTATGAGGAGGCCCTCCTCTATGCAAGAAGGGCGGAGGAACTCAGCGTCCGGGGAACGGAGCAGTTTATGCTGCCGGAAATAGAATTTGGCATGGCGCAGATTTTGAACAAAATGGGAAAAGCGCGGGAAAGCCAGGCTCGCATGGAAGCCTTGATTCCTTATATGAGGCTGATCGGGAAAGCCCAGATGGCAGATCTGGCGCAGGAATGTCTGGATCGCATGAAACTTCCGGAAAACGGGGACAACGGGCCGCTGGAACAGGAGTGCCGCTAACATAGGATGGGTTGGACAGATCCGTAAAACTTATCAAATGATGTAAGTTGAAACGATACATAGAACGATATGGAAATGCCGCATTTTTTCCGCTATCCTTGAGATTGTCAAACAAAAAGGCAGGAAATCAAGGAGGAATCGTTATGAAAAAATGCAGATGGGAATATATCCCACTGATTATTTTACAGGTTCTTACAAGCGCGGCATCTGTGGGCGTAGCTGTTTTGCTTAACGCTTTAATCGACGCTGCGCAGACGGCCATTCTCAGCAAAAATGCCGGCTGCTTACGGAATGTTTTATTGGTCAGCCTCCTATATGCCGTCTGCACAGGGTTTCTGATTTATGGATCCAGACGCTACCAGGCTTACTTTATCCGGAAATATCTGCTTCAGATGCGGAACGCTTTGGCCAACGGCACTTTGCAGACAGACATTGCCGAATATGAAAATACGGGCAGCGCCTCCTATGTCACAGCGTTTCATCAAAACTTCTCCCTGATAGAAGAAAAGGTTCTGCAAAACCGCATTTTTCTGTTGGACTCCATCATCAGCATTGTACTTGCCGTCCTTGTACTGATCCGGATGAATCCGGTCATTGCGATAATATCCCTGGCAGCTATGGCGATCCCCAGCTTACTGCCGCGGCTTTTCACAAAGGCGATGGGGAAAGCCACAGAAACGGTCATGGAATCGACTACCGCCTACAATGAAAAGGTCAGCGATCTTTTGAATGGCTTTGAGGTGATCAAAGCTTACAACGCCGCCGGGGAGATCCTTCCCCGATTTTCAGCAAGCGTAAGACGCCTGGAAACCAGCAAGGAGCATCTTTCATCGCTGATGGCACGGCTGTACGGCCTGACTACGTTCGCGTCAATCGCCGTACAGTTTTTAGTCATGGGACTGGCCGGTTTGTTTGCCGTCAAAGGATATATCACCATCGGCAGTATCGTGGCGGTTACGCAGCTAACAGGGCAGGTTATCTCTCCCGCCTTTGCGCTGTCCGCGAAAATCAGCGAACTAAAGTCCGCCAAACCCGTACTGGAAACGCTGAACCGCCTGTCTCATCCGAAGGCGGCTGAAAAGGGCCCGGTACAGACGCTGAAAAACCGCATTTCCCTTAAAAACATCTGTTTTCAATATGGGGACAAAGCTATTTTGAAACAGGTATCGGCTGTTTTTGAAAAGGGGAAAAAATATGCCATCATCGGGAAAAGCGGCAGCGGAAAAAGCACTCTCTTAAAGCTGCTTGCAGGATATTATCCTCCGCTTGACGGGGATATTTGCACCGATGGCAACACGGCTCTCCCGGATGACGTTGCCATGATCCATCAAAACACGTTCCTGTTCCAAGATAGCTTACGCAACAACCTTACTATGTGGAAACCTTACACGGAGCAGGAAATCAGGGAGGCTGCCGGCAAAGCGGGTTTAGGGGAGCTGATCGCCGGTCTGCCCCAAGGGCTTGATACTCTGGTGGAGGAAAACGGAAACAACTTTTCAGGCGGCGAATGTCAACGTATTGCCATTGCCAGAGCCTTGTTAAGCGGTAAAAAGATATTGCTGATGGACGAGGCAACCTCAGCCTTGGATGAGCAGACCGCCAATGCGGTGGAGCGCAGCATTTTGTCCCTGGCCGATGTCACCTGTATCAGCGTCACTCACCGCCTCACCCCCGAAACCAGGAAACAGTACACGGCAGTATTCACCATGGACGCGGGACAACTGCGCCTGTGATCCGGTTTCCGGTTCACATACCGGGTCAACCCTCCCGCGTGTCATAACCCCTTGATTTTCCGCGTCCGTGTTGACTTTGGAACCCTTATATGCTATTTTGTATATAAAACCTATAAGTAAAGTATGAAATAAAAAAGGGTACGATTATGACACTACAACAGTTGCATTACACCATCACGATTGCCGAAAGCGGTTCCTTAAACAAGGCTGCCGAAATTTTATATATTGCGCAGCCTTCTCTGACCATCTCGATACAGGAGCTTGAAAAAGAACTCGGAATCACGATTTTTAATCGGAGTGGCCGGGGCGTTACGCTGACGGCGGACGGCATAGAATTTTTACAATATGCAAAACAAATCTACGGCCAGTATGAAAACCTTATTGAGAAATACGAAAATCCAAAGAATTTGAAAAAGAAATTCGGCGTTTCCACGCAGCACTATTCTTTTGCGGTAAAGGCATTTGTGGAGCTGGTAAAATCATTTGATACTTCCTGTTATGAATTTGCCTTTCGCGAAACCAAAACAAAAGATGTGATCAGCGAGGTTGCCTCCATGAAAAGCGAGATCGGCATTCTGTATCTCAGCGATTTTAACCGTGCCGCAATCAATAAGCTTTTGCGTACCGCAGGATTAGAATTTCATCATTTGATTCACTGTAATGCCTATGTTTATTTATGGTCGGGACATCCGCTTGCAAAAAAGAAATCCATCCGTTTTGAAGAACTCGCAGATTACCCTTGCCTCTCTTTTGAGCAGGGAGACACCAGTTCATTTTATTTTGCAGAAGAAATTTTAAGCACCAATGAGTATTTGCGCACCATCAAGGCAAATGACCGGGCGACTATGTTGAATTTCATGATCGGCCTGAATGGATATACACTTTGCTCCGGTATTATCTGCGAAGAACTCAACGGCGATGATTATATAGCCGTGCCGTTTGAAGCCGATTCCGTGGAAGAAAGCAGTGTGATGGAAATAGGATATATTACCAGAAAAAATAGCTTTCTCAGCAATATTGGCCAGAAGTATATAGAGGAAATGAAAAAATACCTGAACATCCAAGCATAGCCTATGATACATATAGGTTTCATCTATAACCCGGCATTGGTTTCCCATATTAGGCAGGAACCCGACGCCGGGTTATCATACTGTTGTAAGCAAAAAGGAGGTGAAAACAGTGAAAAGGAAATCCTGCTGCAAGCAAATTCCCTGCACTTCGTTTTCGGTGCTGCTGAGCCTGAACCGAATGTATGGATGCGTATCTTGTATCAATCACAAACATCAATCTTTTTCAAATACATAAAAAAGGGAAGCGGTACGACCGCAGGAGGATAATACAATGGCAAATATTCATGATTCTAAAAACTGGAGCTTTGAAACCAGACAGTTACATATCGGTCAGGAACAGGCTGATTCTGCTACCGATGCAAGGGCAGTACCCATTTACGCATCCACCTCATTTGTGTTTCACAATTCACAGCATGCGGCGGACCGGTTCGGCCTGAGAGATGCGGGCAACATTTATGGCAGACTGACCAATCCCACACAGGACATTTTTGAACAGCGCATCGCATCGCTGGAAGGTGGCGTCGCGGCGCTGGCAACCGCCTCCGGCGCAGCCGCCATCAACTATACCATCAGCGCCCTTGCAAAAAGCGGCGAACATATCGTTGCCTCTAAAACCATTTACGGCGGTACTTACAACCTGCTGGCGCATACTCTCCCGCTTTCCAGCGGCATCACCACTACATTTGTGGATCCTGATGAGGACGGCTCCTTTGAGGCGGCTATCCAGGAAAATACAAAAGCGATTTTCATTGAAACCCTTGGCAACCCTAACTCGAATATCATCGACATTGAAGCAGTTGCCGCTGTCGCCCACAAGCATGGCATCCCGCTTGTGATCGACTCCACCTTTGCAACCCCTTACCTCATTCGCCCCATTGAATATGGCGCAGATATCGTGGTTCACTCCGCAACGAAGTTTATCGGCGGTCACGGAACCGCTATTGGCGGCGTGATTGTGGACAGCGGACATTTTGACTGGAAGGCTTCCGGCAAATATCCGTGGATTTCCGAGGCCAATCCCAGCTATCACGGTATTTCCTTTGCCGACGCAGTTGGGCCCGCCGCCTTTGTCACCTATATTCGTGCCATTTTGCTCCGCGATACGGGCTCGACGCTTTCACCTTTCCACGCGTTTCTGTTCCTGCAAGGCCTGGAAACCCTCTCACTCCGTGTAGAGCGCCATGTCCAAAACGCACTGAAGATTGTGGAATATCTGAATCATCATCCACAGGTGGAGGCGGTACATCATCCCTCTCTGGAAAGTGAGCCGAGCCACAAGCTGTATCAGAAATACTTCCCCAACGGGGCCGGATCCATCTTTACTTTTGAAGTCAAGGGCGGCGCAGAGACAGCGCAAAAGTTTATTGACAATCTCGCCATCTTCTCCCTGCTTGCCAATGTGGCCGATGTAAAGTCCCTGGTGATACATCCCGCAAGCACAACGCATTCGCAGCTTACCGAGGACGAACTGCTGGATCAGGGCATCAAGCCTAACACCATCCGCCTGTCCATCGGTACTGAGAATGTAAAGGATTTGATTGCCGCGCTTGACGAGGCATTTCAGGCCATTCAATAAAAGTTAGCTGAATGTCCTTACGGACACCGCCTATCCTGTGGATCAAACAGGATAGGCATTTTTATTTTTGCTGTTTTTTCGGTTGACAAGTGCTTTATACAATCGTATAATACATAATACAATCGTATAAAAGGAGGATCGGATCCATGGATAAGATGATCAAAAAATTAGGGGAAGCTGAATTGGAAATCATGCAGGTAATTTGGAAAACCGATGCTCCCGTTACTTCCAGTTTCATTTTAAAACAATTACAGGAGCGGAGGAAATGGCAGCTCTCCACGCTTATGACTTCGTTATCACGATTGGTTGACAAAGGATTCCTCCGTTGTGACCGTGCCACGGGAAACAATTTGTACTCATCCATTATTTCAGAGAATGAATTTAAAACAAAAGAAAGCAAAAACTTTTTAGAGAAACTATATCATAATTCCATACAAAATATGGTTGCTACCCTTTATAGCAATAAAGCGATAAAAGATTCTGATATGAACGAATTGAGAAAATTTTTAGATGATTTGGAGGAAGATTGAAAATTAAAATTTTCAATCGCGAGATTTGTGTCCGCGCACTGCTTGACACAAACTCGTTATGCGCAAAGATCAGCGCGGAAATGAGGTATAAAAATGATAACAAATTTGTTTTTAAATGTAATTGCCATTTCCCTATCAACAAGCCTTATGATAGTTTTCCTGCTCATTTTCGCGCCACTTCTGAATAAAAGGTATGCGATCAAGTGGAAATATCTGATATGGGTAGTGATTGCTGTTCGCTTGATAATACCGTTTCATATAGGCATTCCATTGCCACAAATGGTAATTAATGTCCCAGCGGAGATTACGGTCCCTATTGGCGCCGACCTTGAAGGTGACGCTCCCATAACGCCATCCACAGAAGAAAAACCAGTAGAAATCCCTCCTGAAAATGTGATAAATGCCCCGCTTCAAACAGCGCAAAATCCATCACAAAAACCTTTCACACTGACCTTGCTAGACATTACAGCCTATTTATGGCTAACGGGCTGCTTGCTTTTTCTGTCCGTACATATCTTCAGTTTCCTGCATTATAAGAGGCAAATTGCCAAAAAGGGGTTGGTGGTACAAGAGAGCTATGTGTTACAGCAAGTCTGTAAAATATCAAAAAAATTGCAAATGAAACCCAATATCAGGATCTTGAGATATCAGGATGCAGAAAGTCCGATGGTCATTGGTTTTCTGAAACCGGAGTTAATTTTGCCGGATTGCGATTACAGCCAGGAAGAACTGTTCTTTATTTTGAAACATGAATTGATACACATCAAACGCCATGATATTTATTTTAAGCTGCTTTTTGTAATGGCAAACGCCGTACATTGGTTTAATCCCTTCATATACATGATGCAAAGAGAAGCAGTTGTTGATATGGAGTTGTCCTGTGATGAGAGAGTGATCCAGAATACCTCTTATGCTGTCCGAAAGGCATATACGGAAACCCTATTTTCTACTTTTAGCAGACAACATAAAAAAGGAACTTTTTTAACGACACAATTTTATGGGGGAAAAACAATTATGAAAAAACGGTTCCAAAATATTCTGACCAAAGCGCCCAAGAAAAACGGTTTTTTTGTTTGTACGCTGACCATTTGTGTCACGTTTATGTTGGGAATGCTGATCGGGTGTTCGGCCATTAATGAGGATTCGCCGGAAGCGCCCATACAGACAGATCTGCCGACAACCACTCCGGGTATAGATGATACCCCTGACACGCAAACAGAGGATCACAATGCACAGGCAGAAAATGACAGTGTGCAGACAGAAAATGACGATGCGCAGACAGACAACGCAGATGACGGCAGTATTGATATTTCCGATGATACGCCACATGAAACGGTTGCAGATCCGGAAGAACCGCCATTGACATTAGAGGACAATACTTACAAATCTGTCCTTTTAGGCAAAAGCAATTTTATATGTCCGCCTTTGTCCAGTACGGGTGGTCTCAATATCAGTGAAATAGGACGGGCTGTTACCGTTGATGAAAGCGCTGCGGTAAGTGCTACAAAATTTGCAGTTTTAGATCTGGATGGCGATGGGGAAGATGAGGTTGTTCTCTGGCTCCAAAACGGTACATATGACTGCGGTTTTGAAGTTCTGCATAGTCAAAACGGAGAAATCTATGGATATACGCTGTGGTATAGGGAATTTATGGAGTTAAAGACAGACGGCACATTTGTGTTTTCAGGCGGCGCCGCTGATTCCGGAATAGGAAAAATCAGTTTTTCTGAAATCGGATATAACATAAACAAGCAAGCTTATAGCCAATCCGAATATAATGCGGAAAATGAATTGACTATGCAGTATTTTATCGATAATGAATCCTGTTTGGAAAGCGAATTTCATGACATGTTAAACGCCCAAGAACAAAAGGCAAATGTAGAGTGGTATGACTTGTCTGAAAGCAACATCAACGCTGTTTTATAAAGGCTAGTTGTCTATCACACAAAACCGGAAACTGTTTCAATTTTTGTCAAAGATTTTGATATGCCGTGTGCCATACTGACAGATCAAACTGGGCAGATCCATCGGACTATGCCCCTCCAGAGCATAATGAAAGGCAAGTATATTTTTTGAGTCATCCAATTCCAGCAAATATATTCTGTACGAATAATCCTCATTGCTTTCATTCTTCAACTCTTTCGTACTGTTTTGCTCTAAATAGGTCATGTATTGGGATAAAAGATTGATATTCCCAGACAGCTCAAAATAAAAATATCTTGAAACGTGAGTGCCATCGGCCAAGTGATAGGAAATGTGTTCAACCGTAATCCCGTCATATAATTCCAAGTTCATAGTGCCAAATATATCTTGACTCTGCTGCGGAGAGCATTGATCCATCTCGTAGTAAGTATGTTGATCCGCCCAGAACACATAATATACCATCATATAAAGCAACAAGGGAATGCCGATGATAGTAATGGCGCATATGATAAAAATTTTTTTCATGGACTTCATCTTCCATCCCTTTCTCCCTCATCAAACAATATAATGGCATCTCCCGGCTGTCCGGGAAAGCGAGAGGCGGCTGTCTGTATGGGATAGATCAGATCAGCAATGAAAGAAAGATACCTTAGCACTGCAAGATAACGTAAAAACGAACCCGGCTTACACGGTCGTCAAAGCCTGGTATGTGTCCGGATGGCGGTACTTGTTTCCCATCACTTCATGGTCACGGTAATCCCGCAACACATCCATATTGATCTCAGCCACATAAATTCCTTCTTCTTCCGGCGCCTCCAGAATACACATATCCCGTACTCCCGGTTCGTTCCTTAACCACGCGACTCCGTCAAACACCGTTGAATGACCGTTACAATCCGGATGTCCTTTGGGATAATTGCAGGTAGCAATAGCGAGCATATTTTCATAAGCCCTGGTGCGAAGGGCTGACAGTCGGTTGATTTCCATAGGGCAAGCGTTAGGCGCCAAAATAACTTCCGCTCCCTTGAGCATCAAAATTCGGGCGCTTTCCGGAAATTCCCTGTCAAAGCAAATCATGGAACCTACCTTTATGACGTCCCTGCCGATATCCAGTTCCGTCACATAAAAATCATCTCCGGATGCCAATACCTTTTCCAGATCAAAAGTGCAGGTATGAACCTTGGAGTAATGCAGCCGCACTTTTCCGGATCTGTCAAACAAAATCATGGAATTCAGTGGTTTAGGATCGTTTTTTTCAAGGAAGGTGATGCCGATGGCCATCTGAAGCTCGTTGGCCAGTTCCCCAAAGGCGCGGACAAAATCGCTCTCTGCATCGATGGACAAGGCAGCCAATTTCCCGCTATCCTGCGGAAACTGATAACCGTCACTCCACATCTCCGGAAACAGGGCGATATCGGCTCCCCTGCTCTTTGCCTGAATGCAAGCATTTTTTCCTTTGATTAGCTGTTTCTCAAGAGTGCCTTCCGGCAGTAGCTGCAGCAATGCTATTTTCAGATTCATCCCTTTCCTCTCCCTTTTGCTAAAATTTACCGCTTCCTACCAATATAACGGCAAACCTTTTTCTTATATTGCAGATACTCATTTCCAAACGTGGCAAGCAAAAATTCTGCTTCCACTTGTTACAAGTTCCGTTTTATCAGTTTGAGAAACTCCCGCCCGCCAACTATCACGCATAGTCTGTACTGCAACCATAAATATAATTGTTCCCGCAACGCTCATCACCGCACCTATAACTCTAACAGTGAAAGGACTGTGGCTTGTACCACTGAAAATACTGATAAGATCCGCTACAAAAACAAGGATAGCAGCTATTGAAATCATTTTAAGTCCCAAGGGTTCTCTCCTTACAAGTGCCGATTTTTTCACTAACATCATACCACAATCACGCTCACTTTCCTATCTCATTTTTATTCCATTTCCTTCATAGCCTCATGCAGAAACGAACCGGTCTTGCTTTTTTATTGAAATAGGCATATATTACTGTTAATCAAAAATGCGTGTTTGTACATTTTTGTCGCAAGGAAATGAAGATTTTTATACGCTCTAGCGCTGCGTTGCTATTGAATGACTGCTTGAAACAGTAAGAATTTCTCTCCAAGATAAAGATGGAGGATACGGCTTACGGATGCGTGAAAATGTGCTATACTGTAAGAGAAGATTTTGGAGACGGCAGGAGGTTTTTTGTGGATTATCAGGAGCTGTTCAGAAAAAAAGAATGGTATCAAAGATGCAGGGAATTGATCCCGGAATTTACGATGTTTACCTATGAGCAGGCATTTGAAGTGGAATATACCCATAATTCCACAGCCATCGAAGGAAATACGCTTTCCCTGATGGAAACGAAGGTTCTGCTGGAGGATGGGATTTCCATCGGGGGAAAGGCCCTGCGGGAAATCTATGAAGCGGTCAACCACCGTAAGGCATACCGTTATGTAAAGGACTGTATCAGACAGGGGAAACCGCTGGATGAAAAGATCGTAAAGGACATTCATGCGCTGCTGATGGAGAATATCCAGTCAGGCGGGGTATACAGGGATGTGCAGGTATATATATCCGGCGCACGGCACATGCCGCCGCCCCCGGAACTGATGTACCGGCAGGTCAAGGATTTCTATGCGGATCTGTCATGGAAGGGAAAGGAATTAAACCAGATCGAGATGGCGGCGTGGACACATGCGGAGTTTGTGAAGATTCACCCGTTCACGGACGGGAACGGTAGAACATCGAGGCTTATCATGAATTACCAGCTCATGGCAGGAGGGTTTCCTGCTGTATCGGTTGCGAAAGAGGATCGGCTGGAATATTTTAAGACATTGGATGCCTATGCAGTGGAGGGAAATCTGCAGCCGTTTGCGGATCTGGTAGCGGGGCTTGTGGACAGGCAGATGGACAAGATCATTGAGTTGTCTGAGCCGCAGCAGGGAATGAATCCGTCCCCCACAATGCGGTAAGAGAATCATCAGAAAAAACCAAGCGAAAGGAGGAAGAATTGTAGAAAACGGTTGAAATGTGATGTCGGAAATGGTATATTGGTAACGTGGCGAAAGCCATAGGAA
>CANRIP010000003.1 GCA_947630715.1 uncultured Acetatifactor sp. | reverse complement strand
TATAAAATAGGCGTTTGCAGACATCAGCAAAAAAATAAAATTTTTTTTGTCCCATGCTTGACATGAGCTGATGGAAATAAGCGGGTAGCGCAACTTATCACCAATAAGATATTAATTCAGAATAATGTGGGTATTTTTCAGATTCCGATTGACAAAATGGAAGAATTTAAAACTTTATTGTTAGAATTTTATGAAAATGGTAATGACAAAGAGATCATTGATTTTATGCAGTCGTGGTGTATTAAAAGAATCTGTGTCAGTGAGGAATGATTATGATTACGAAACCTGTTATTAGTCCGAATTTTACGATTGAGGATATTTATAAAATTAGAGAATATCACTATGAACTCACAAAAGATATGACATAACAAGAAAGAATCAATTTTTATAATGAAGGTGGGAGAGCTTTTTTCAAGGAGATGCAGGAAAGAAAGTTACAGAAAGTATAATAATATTTACAACGAAAGCACCAACGGATGAATTAATCATCTGAAGGCGCTTTTTGTGTGTTCTGCTGCCTAGTGGCAATTTCATCAGTAGTTTTTTCAAGATACATCTTTCGCCAGGTATTATGAATGGCTCGCTGTTTTAGTTTGCTGATCCGCTTGATGGTGTATTGGTCGAGCCATTTCATGAGCCATTGCGGAATAAAATGCTCCTAATTTTTTTGATTAATGTGGAAAAATTGGAACATTCTTATTATAAGTAGAAACTGATAAAAAGGTTATAGTGAAGAAGCAGCTTTTAAAATATGTATAAGAAAACACTTGCTTTTGTGAACAGTGATTATCGGTATTATTTTTACTCAAAAAGCTTATAAATCTGTATAAGAAATAAAAACACCTTTTCTTATACAAATAAGTAGAAATTATGCTTGCACATAGAAAATTTATGAGATTTTTATTATTCATAATAGTGTAAACAGAGAAATAGTGCAAGGGAGTTATATAACTTTCAAAATATGATATACCTATTCTTGTAACCGAATAGAGATTGAAAAGGCGTGTTTTTTATGATATACTTCATAACTGTGTTGGAATCTCTTTTCTTTCTGAAACCAGAGATAAGGGGAAAAATCTAAATAGAAAAAGGGCGTAGCACAAAAATAGAGAAAGGCAAAAACCCTTGTCAATCAAGGATTTTTGGATAGGGATAGGAAGAAATGAAACTAGGAATCGTCGGTCTTCCCAATGTGGGGAAAAGCACACTTTTTAATTCACTTACCAAGGCTGGAGCGGAATCCGCCAATTATCCGTTCTGTACGATCGATCCCAACATCGGCGTGGTGGCGGTGCCGGATGAGAGGCTGAAACTGCTGGGAGAAATGTACCAGTCGAAGAAGGTGACCCCTGCGGTGATTGAATTTGTGGATATTGCCGGTCTGGTAAAAGGCGCTTCCAAGGGGGAAGGCCTGGGAAATCAGTTCCTGAGCAATATTCGGGAAGTGGACGCCATCGTTCATGTGGTGCGCTGCTTTGAGGATCCCAACGTGATCCATGTGGACGGCAGCGTCGATCCTCTGCGGGATATAGAAACCATCAACCTGGAACTGATTTTTGCCGACCTTGAGGTATTGGAAAGGAGACTGTCCAGAGTGGCGAAGGCTGCCCGGATGGATAAAACCCTGGCCAAAGAGCTTGCGCTGTTAGAGCGGCTGAAGGCTCATTTGGAGAGCGGCAAACCCGCAAAAAATCTGGAAATAGAGGATGAGGATGAACTGGCCTTGATGAAGGAAATCAATCTTCTGACGTATAAGCCGGTCATTTACGCCGCCAATGTGGCGGAGAGCGATCTGGCGGACGAGGCCGCGTCCAACGGGATGGTGGCAAAGGTAAAGGAGTTCGCGGCCGGGGAGGGCAGCGAAGTTTTTGTGATCTGCGCCAGCATCGAACAGGAAATCTCCGAGCTGGAGGAGGACGAAAAAGCCCTGTTCCTGGAGGAACTGGGTCTTTCCGAATCCGGTCTGGAAAAGCTGATTCGGGCCAGTTATCGGATCCTGGGGCTGATGAGTTTCCTGACGGCGGGAGAGGATGAAACCAGGGCATGGACCATTAAAATCGGAACCAAGGCGCCTCAGGCGGCGGGAAAGATACATTCCGATTTTGAGCGGGGATTCATCAAGGCGGAAGTGGTGAATTACCGGGATCTGCTGGAACAGGGATCCCTTGCGGCAGCCCGGGAGAAGGGGCTTGTGGGGATCGAGGGCAAGGATTATGTGGTGAAGGATGGGGACGTGATTCTGTTCCGGTTTAACGTATAGCGGGAAAGGATTTCTGGAAATGAACGCAGGAGATATCGCATTTCCCAATCTGGGGATATATTTGAAGAATGTGCCGGAATCCATCAGCCTGTTTGGGTTTCACATCTATTTTTACGGTTTGATCATCGGAGTTGGGGTGCTGGCGGGCATTCTGCTGGCGGCGCAGTTGGCAAAGAAAACCGGGCAGAATCCGGATCTTTACTGGGATTTTGCCATTTATGCCGTGATCTTTTCCGTGCTGGGGGCCAGAATCTATTATGTGGCGTTTTCCTGGAACGAATTTCGGGACAATCCCCTGCGGATTTTTCAGATCAGGCAGGGCGGCCTCGCCATTTACGGCGGCGTGATCGCCGCGTTTCTCACGCTGTTTATCTATGCCCGGATCAAAAAGCAGAGCGCGCTTGTCATGGGAGATACGGCGGTGCCGGGACTGATTCTGGGCCAGGCAATCGGGCGCTGGGGCAATTTTATGAACAGAGAGGTGTTCGGCGAGTTTTATGACGGGCTGTTTTCCATGCAGCTTCCCATCGCCGCGGTAAGGGATCCCGGCGATATCACGGAAAACATTCTGGCCCATGTGCCGGAGGGGGCAAATTATATCAACGTTCATCCTACGTTTCTGTATGAAAGCGTCTGGAACCTTTTGGTGCTGGCGCTGCTGCTGATCTGGAGGAAACATAAGAAATTTGACGGCGAGCTGTGTCTGCTGTATTTTGCAGGATACGGGCTGGGCCGGTTCTTTATCGAAGGGATCCGCACGGACACTCTGTTTGTGCCGGGAACCAAAGCGCCGGTGTCCCAGGTTCTGTCCCTGATTATGGTGCTGGCTGCTGTGGCCGCGGACGTGGCGGTCAGATGGAAGAAGAAAAAAATTCTGAAAAAAATTTAAAAATTTTTTTGAGAGAGGGATGATTGTTTCAGACCATAAATATACCGTCTGAAAAATCATCCTTCCACTATATCTTGTGGTCTTCTCTTGCAAAGGCGTTCCGAAAGCCCGTCGGAACGCCTTTTTTTCGGCTTTTCCGTCAGAAACAACCCCTTGCAAATTTTAAATTATATGTTAAAATCAACTTAAAAGTGGGATGAATGTGGCATCAAATCCCATAAAGTGGTATGAAAGGCCTTTCAGACCGCGGAGTGGATCAGGATGCCGGATTCTGTGGCAGACCCGCTTTGAGGATCCCCGGAACACGGGGGACCGTACGGGTGGTGATCGCTATGTTCATGGGAAGATACAATCACACGATTGACCCGAAAGGCAGGCTGAGCATTCCTTCCAAGTACCGTGAGATCCTGGGCGATGAATTTGTGGTATCCAAGGGAATGGACGGCTGTCTGTTTGCGTATGCAAACGAAGACTGGAAAGCCTTTGAAGCAAAATTGGCATCACTGCCGTTAATCAACGAGGAAGCAAGGCAGTTCGCAAGATTCTTTCTTTCGGGCGCCATGTATGTAACGATAGATAAGCAGGGACGGATCCTGATGCCTCAGGATCTGAGGGAATTTGCGGGACTGGAAAAGGACGTAGTGCTGGCCGGCATGGGAAGCCGCGTGGAGATCTGGAGCCTTGACAGGTGGAATCAAAACAGCGGACAGGTGGACATCAATCAGATTTCTCAGGGAATGCTGAACCTGGGGCTGACGATCTGAGCGTTTGGGTTTGACGGCAGGGAGAGATCCCGTCTTTCCTGTCCCGGAGAGAGGGCGCCTCATGGAATTTAACCATTACTCCGTTCTTCTGAACGAGACGATCGAGCAGTTACAGGTAAAGCCGGACGGTGTCTATGTGGACGGTACGCTGGGAGGCGGCGGACATGCCCTGAAGGTGTGTGAAAAGCTGAAAAACGGTCATTTTTACGGGATCGATCAGGACGATGCGGCCATCGCCGCAGCCAGGGAAAGACTTGCCCCCTTTGGCGGAAGGGTTACCGTGATACGGGACAACTTCTGTAATATGAAACAAGCCCTGGCAAGGGAGGGCGTCGATTGGGTGGACGGCATTGTGCTGGATCTGGGAGTTTCTTCCTACCAACTGGACACCGGAGAGCGGGGGTTTTCCTATCGCTTTGACGGCCCTCTGGACATGCGGATGGATCGAAGGCAGACTTTGACCGCCCGGGACATTGTCAACAATTATTCCGAGGGGGAGCTGTACCGGGTGATCCGGGATTACGGAGAGGAAAGGTTCGCCGCCAATATTGCCCGGCGTATCGTCAGGGCAAGGCAGGATGGGCCTGTGGAAACAACGTTTGAACTGAACGAGATCATCAAGGCGGCGATTCCGGCGGGAATGCGTCAGAACGGCCATCCCTCCCGGCAGACCTTTCAGGCTCTGCGCATTGAGTGCAATCGGGAACTGGACGTGCTGGAAAATTCTTTGGACGAGCTGATCGGCCTTCTTGCGCCGGGCGGGAGACTTTGCGTCATTACCTTCCATTCTCTGGAGGATCGGATCGTCAAGACCGTGATGAAACGAAATGAAACCCCCTGCATCTGCCCTCCGGGCTTTCCCGTGTGCGTGTGCGGACGGAAAAGCAGGGGAACCGTGGTCACTAAAAAACCGATTCTTCCGGGAGAACAGGAACTTCGGGAAAACCACCGCTCTAAAAGCGCAAAGCTGAGAGTGTTCAGCAGGGGCGCCGACGCATGAAACAAAAAAGCGCAAATATCATAATGGATGGAGAACAGAATCAAAATGAGCCGCAGCAGAAGGAATCAAAGAACAACTGCATATGAAAAGGGACGGCATACGGGCGGCGCGGGAAACGTCAGGCATGTACACAGCGCTTACGCCTATGAGAGCACGGCGCGGAAAATGGAAATTGTGGAACAGCCAGAGGAGCAGCCTTGGAGACAGTCCCAGAGACAGCCGCAGCCTCAGATCCGGAAAAACCGGGAGAGGGCCCGCCATATGAGCGGCGGCTATGTGGTTTTTCTGGTGGCGGCTCTCTGTACGGCGGGGCTGATTTTGGTGAACTATATTCAGATGCAGGCGCGGCTGACCAATCTCACGAAAAGCGTGGCCTCCATGGAGAGTCAGTTAAACAGCCTGAAAATTGCCAATGACGAGGCGTATAACAAGATTTTAAACAGTATCGATTTGGAGGAAGTCAAGCGTATTGCCATCGGAGAGCTTGGCATGGTGTACGCGGAGGAAGGCCAGATTATCACATACACCAACGAGGGAAGCGACTATATGCGCCGGGCAACCGGGAATAGCCGCTAGAAACGAGGCGAAAAGTGAGGACAAGCAGGTCGGAAACGGCGGGGAAACGGGAGGAAAGGCAGAGAAACAGATTCTCCATTAAAATGCAGAAAAAGCTGGTGGTGCTGTATGTGCTGGTACTGCTGGCTTTTGCCGGGTTATGCGTCCGGCTGGTTTATCTGGTGAAGGAAAACGGAGTGAAGTACCAAAAGCAGGTGCTTTCCCAGCAGCAGTATGATTCCACCGTCATTCCGTACAGGCGGGGGGATATCATCGATTGCCAGGGCACCAGGCTTGCCACCAGCCAGAAGGTGTATAATCTGGTGATCGATTCCAAGCTGATGCTGGCCCAGGATGAAAAATATCTGGAGCCCACCTTGCAGGCCCTGGGTTCCTGCTTTGATCTGGATATGGCGCAGATCAGGGAATATGTGATCGGACATCCCACGTCTTCCTGGTATGTGCCTCTGCGTCAGCTTACTTACGAGCAGATTTCTCCGTTTTTGGAGGCGCAGAACGCCCAGGATTCCAATATCAACGGCGTCTGGTTTGAGGAGGAATACAAGAGAATTTACCCTTATGATTCTCTGGCGGCGGATGTGATCGGGTTTACCACCACGGACGGCCAGGGAAGCTACGGGCTGGAGGAATACTATAATGACGTATTAAGCGGCGTAAACGGCCGGGAATACGGTTATCTCAACGAGGATCTGGCGCTGGAGAGAACCGTGAAAGCGGCGGTGGACGGCAGCAGTATTCATACCACCATCGACGCGAATATCCAGATGATTGTGGAAAAGTACCTGAATCAATTTATGGAGGAGCATAAGGACGAATACCACGAGGGCAACGGAGCCGACAACGTAGGCTGCATCATCATGCAGGTGCACACCGGGGAGGTGCTTGCCATGGCCAGCGCCCCCGGCTATAACTTAAACGATGCCAGGAACCCGGAGAATCTGCTGGGTTCCAAGATGGTGGAGCAGATCACCAACGCCAACGGCTATTACGAGATCCGCAACACGGGGACTATCATCAACGCGGAAACCCTGTCCGCCATGGATCAGGATCAGGTGTACCTGAATCTGAATAACCTCTGGAAAAACTATTGTATCACCGGCACCTATGAGCCCGGATCCACCGCAAAGCCCTTTACGGTGGCCGCGGGGCTGGAGCTGGGGACCATATCCCCGGCCTCCACTTTTGATTGCAACGGCTATCTGGATATCGGCGGTTATCAGATTCATTGTCACAATCGTTACGACGGCACTTTGACGCTGGAACAGGCGGTGGCCAAGTCCTGCAACGTGAGCATGATGAAGATCGCCCAGTCCATCGGCACAGAGGATTTCTGCCGTTTTCAGCAGATTTTTAACTTTGGACTGCGCACCAACGTGGATCTGGCCGGCGAAGCCAGGACCGCCAGCCTGATTTATACCGCCGACAAGATGGGGGCGGCGGATCTTGCCACCAACAGTTTTGGACAGAACTTTAACGTTACCATGATTGAAATGATCACCGGGTTCTGCTCCCTGATCAACGGGGGGGATTATTACGAGCCGCACCTGGTGGACCGGATTACCAACTCCAGCGGCGCCACTGTGAAAAACATAGAGCCGCGGGTTTTAAAACAGACGGTTTCGGAGTCCACGTCGGCGCTGATCCGGCAGTTCTGCAATGCCGTGGTGGAATACGGAACCGGAACGACGGCCCGCCCGCCGGGATACCGTATCGGCGGCAAGACGGGGACGGCCGAAACCATTGACCCGGTCACTCATCAGCGTTCCAAGACGGACCATGTAGTGTCCTTCATCGGCTACGCGCCGGCGGATGATCCCCAGATCGCCATCTATGTGGTGGTGGACAGGCCCAATGTGGAAAAGCAGGGCGACGCCAAATTCGCCACCAGGATGGTGCGCAGTATTCTGATGGAAGTGCTTCCTTATATGAATATTTTCATGACCGAGGATGTGACGCAGCAGGAGCAGCAGGAGCTGGACGCGCTGAACCTGGAAATCACTTATCGGGATACCCAGTCCCCGGAGGAGGGGCAGGAGGATGAGGGAACCGATCAGGGAGCGGACACGCCGGAAGGAGAGGGCGCGCCCGGAGACGAAGGACAGGAGAACGGCACGGAGCCGTCCCAGCCCTGGAAAAGTTTCCCCATTGATCCCGCCACCGGTTATTACAAGGATCCGGAAACGGGAGAGCTGTTTGACGAGCAGGGCATTTCCATGAGCCCTCAGACCGTGGAAGACGAGGGCGTACCGGTGAATCCCCAGATCCAGTAGGACAGGACGGCGGAGGCGGACGCGCCCGGTTTTCGGGCATAACGGCCGGGGAAGGGGAATACAGTATAGTAACATTCTTTTGGTGAGGTTTTGGATGTTGACGGACAACAACAAGATCTTTCACAGGAAAAAGATACTGATCCTGTTTTTGGCCTTTGTGGGAATGTTCTCGGTTTTGTTCGGCAGATTGATCTATCTTTGCGTGTGGCGGGCGGACTATTACGCCGACAAGGCCACGCAGCTCCATGAAAGGGAGCGCAGCATCAAGGCCGCAAGGGGCCGGATTCTGGACCGGAACGGCAAGGTGCTGGCAGACAACAGAACCGTCTGCACCGTTTCCGTGATACATAACCAGATCCGGGATCCGGAAGGCGTGATCCGCATGCTGTGCGGGGAACTGGAGCTTTCGGAGGAATATGTGCGGGCCCGGGTGGAAAAATATACGTCGATGGAGCGGATCAAGAGCAATGTCCCCAAGGAAGTGGGCGACCGGATCCGGGAGTACGATCTGCCGGGCGTAAAGGTGGACGAGGATTATAAACGTTACTATCCTTACGGGGAACTGGCCAGCAAGGTGCTGGGATTTACCGGAGGGGACAATCAGGGAATCATCGGACTGGAAGTGATCTATGAGGAATATCTGAAGGGGACGCCGGGCAATATCCTTACCGTGACCGACGCCGCGGGCATCGAGGTGGAAACGGCGGGAGAGCGCAGGCAGGAGCCTGTGGCCGGCAATGACCTGGTGATCAGCATGGATATGAACATTCAGGCTTACGCCACCCAGCTTGCCTCCCAGGCCATGGCGGCCAAGGAGGCGGACAGCGTCTCCATTCTGGTGATGAATCCCCAAAACGGGGAAATGCTGGCTATGGTCAACGTGCCGGAATTTGATCTGAACGATCCTTACACTCTGCCGGAAGGGACGCCGGAAACTCTCACCGCCGAGGAACGGCAGAACCTGTTAAACGGCATCTGGCGCAACGGCTGCATCAACGATACTTATGAACCCGGCTCCACCTTTAAGATCATCACCGCGGCGGCGGGGCTGGAGGAAGGGGTGGTGACGCCGGAAAGTACGTTCCACTGTCCCGGCTATATTATGGTGGATGACAGAAGAATCCGCTGTCATAAGATCGCGGGCCACGGCAGCCAGGATTTTGTCCACGCCACCATGAACTCCTGCAACCCGGTGTTTATCACGGTGGGCCTGAAACTGGGGGTGGAAAATTACTACCGTTATTTTGAGCAGTTCGGCCTGAAACAGAAGACGGGCATCGATCTGCCGGGCGAGGCGGGCACCATCATGCACAAGAAAGAGGATATGGGGAATGTGGAGCTGGCAACGGTATCCTTCGGCCAGTCCTTCCAGATTACGCCCATTCAGTTGATTACCACCGCGGCCTCCATCGTAAACGGCGGGCACAGGATCACGCCCCATTTTGCCCTGCAAACGTTAAATCAGGAGGGAGAGGCCTTACAGACCTTTACCTATCCGGTGAGGGATGGGATCGTATCGGATCAGACCAGCGCCACCATGCGGGAAATTCTGCGGATGGTGGTGGCGGAGGGCTCCGGAAAAAACGGAGCCGTGGAAGGGTTCAGCGTGGGCGGAAAGACGGCGACCAGCCAGACGCTGCCCCGGGGGAGCGGCAGATACATCGCCTCCTTTGTGGGGTTTGCCCCTGCGGAGGATCCTCAGGTGATGGCCCTGGCCATTGTCAACAATCCCCAGGGAATCTATTACGGAGGACAGGTGGCGGCCCCCATCGTCAGACAGCTTTTTGAAAATATTCTTCCGTATTTAGGGATAAAGGAGTATAATCAAGAGAATGAGCAGAACTGACTGGATGGCCGTTTTGATCTCCTTTGCCCTGAGCGCCCTGGGGGGACCTCTTGCGATTCCCTTTTTAAAAAGGCTGAAATGCGGGCAGACGGTCAGAGAGGACGGACCGGCCACTCATTTGAAAAAAACAGGTACGCCCACCATGGGAGGGCTCCTGATTTTGTCCAGCGTCACGATCACCTGTCTGCCGTTTTTGAGAAACCGCCCCAGGATGGTTCCGGTGTTTTTCCTGACCCTGGGACTGGGGATCGTAGGATTTCTGGACGATTACATCAAGGTGGTGTGTAAGCGCTCCATGGGGCTTACCCCCGTGCAGAAGTTTTCGGCGCAGTTTCTGGTGACGGGGATTTTCGCCTGGTATCTGCTCCGCTATACGGATATCAGCCTGGCGATGCGGATTCCGTTTCTGGAAGGGAAATATCTGGATTTAGGGGTTCTCAACGTGCCGTTTCTGTTTTTGATTGTGCTTGGGACGGCCAACGGCGTCAACCTGACCGACGGGCTGGACGGTCTGGCGGCCAGCGTAACGGAGATTGTGGCGGTGTTTTTCTCCGTGGTGGCCGCGGGCGGAAATTACGGCATCCAGCCTGTGACCTGTGCGGTGGCCGGAGCGCTTTTGGGATTTTTACTGTTCAACGTCCATCCGGCCTCGGTGTTTATGGGAGACACGGGTTCCCTGGCGCTGGGAGGATTTGTGGCGGGATGCGCTTACGCGCTGCAAATGCCGCTTTTTATCGCCGTTGTGGGGATCGTTTATCTGGCGGAAACCCTTTCCGTGATTCTTCAGGTAGGGTATTATCGGATCAGCGGAGGCAAAAGGCTGTTTAAAATGGCGCCGCTGCATCATCATTTTGAACTCTGTGGATGGACGGAGACAGGGATTACCGCTTTGTTCACCGTGGTTACGGCTTTTATGTGCCTGATTGCGCTGGCGGCGCTTTCCCACAGGGGAATGATTTGAAACATCAGAGCGGTTTGGCGGAGGAAGGAAAGAGATGGAAACAGGAGAAAAATGTCTTGTGATCGGATCCGGCGTGAGCGGGATCGGCTCCACGCATCTTTTGGAGCAGATGGGAGCGGATGTGACCCTGTATGACAGCGACGACAAGCTGTCGGAGGAGATGATCCGGGAAAAGCTGCCGAAAGGGAGCAGGGCCCGTGTTGTGGCGGGAACGCTGCCGGAAGAAATCCTGTCCGGCGTGACAACGGTGGTGTTGAGCCCCGGCGTGCCGATTGACATCCCTCTGGTGAAAAAACTCCGGAAACAAGGCGCTTCCATAATGGGAGAAATCGAGCTTGGCTACCAGGAGGAGAAGGGCACGGTGGTCGCCATTACGGGCACAAACGGAAAGACCACCACCACCACGCTGGTGGGCCGGATCATGGAAAGCTGGCTGGGAGAGGATAAGACGTTTATCGTGGGAAATATCGGCAATCCCTATACCTCCGAGTGCTTAAAGACCGGACCCGACACGGTGACCGTGGGGGAGATCAGCTCCTTCCAGTTGGAGGCCATCCGGGACTTTCACCCGAAGGTATCCGCCATCTTAAATATCACGCCGGATCATTTAAACCGCCATCACACCATGGAGGCTTATGTGGCGGCAAAGGAGAATATCACGGTCAATCAGACCGGGGATGACCTCTGCGTCCTGAATTACGAAAACGGTTATACCCGGGATTTCGGCAAGAGATGCCCGGCCCGGACGGTGTATTTTTCTTCTGCCAGGGAGCTTTCGGAGGGGTACTTCCTGCGGGGGGAAACCATTGTGTGCCGAAAGGACGGGAAGGAAGAAGAACTTTTGGACATCCACACCGGTATGAAGCTGGTTGGCGTCTGTAATGTGGAAAACGTGATGGCCGCTATCGCCATCGCCGACGGAATGGGAGTGCCGAGAGAGATCACCCTTTCCGTGGTCGCCGGATTTCGGGCGGTGGAGCATAGGATCGAATTTGTGGCCTCAAAAGGCGGCGTGGACTATTACGACGACTCCAAGGGGACCAATCCGGACGCGGCGATCCAGGGCATCCGGGCCATGAGCAAGCCCACGATCCTGATCGGGGGCGGTTATGACAAACAGAGCAGTTACGATGAGTGGATTCTGAGCTTTGACGGAAAGGTCAAATGGCTGGTGCTGATCGGCCAGACGAAGGAGCAGATCGCCGCCTGCGCCAGAGCCCACGGCTTTGACCGGATACGGTTTGCGGATACCTATGAGGAATGCTTACAACTGTGTACGAAACTGGCGGAACCGGGAGACGCGGTGTTGCTTTCCCCGGCCTGCGCAAGCTGGGGGATGTTCCGCAACTACGAGGAGCGGGGGGATCTCTTTAAGGAATATGTCAGGAATCTTCCGTGAGAAGTGGGGGAGAATGGCAAGCGGGATATCGGAAGGATGGAGTGGCAATGGCGAGACAGAGAACGGCGGGAAGAAGGAAAAAAGAACAATCCGAATATTTTTTTGATTACAGTCTGTTGTTTATCGTGCTGTTTTTGCTGGGATTCGGCCTGGTGATGATCTATTCCGCCAGTTCCTACGCGGCGTTTCAAAGCTATCAGGATCAGGCGTATTACCTGAAACGCCAGTTGGTGGCGGTGATCCTGGGACTGGTGGCCATGATCGTGGTGGCCAATATCCCCTATCATTTCTGGGAAAGATTTGCCTTCCCGGGCTACCTGGTTTCCATGGCGATCATCCCGCTGGTGCTGACGCCGCTGGGGGTGAAGTCCCACGGCGCAAGGCGCTGGATCGAGATCCCGGGCGTGGGTTTCAACTTGCAGCCGGCGGAGGTGGCAAAGCTGGGAATGATTCTGTTTCTGGCCACGATGGTATGCAAGATGGGAAAGAGCGTACGCACCATGAAGGGGTTTTTGTTTATGGTGGCGCTGCCGATGCCGGTGGTGGCGGAGGTGTACCTGATTACCAAAAACTTAAGCTCCGCCATTATCATTCTGGGAATTTCCATCCTGATGGTGTTTGTGGCCAGCCCTGATTACAAAAAGTTTGTGATTATGGGGGCTGTGGTTGTGTCGGCGGCGCTTTTGTTCATCTATCTGGCGGTTTCGGGAAGCGGCGTCCTGGGATTCCGCAGCGGCCGTATCCAGGCATGGCTGCACCCGGAAAGCGATTACCTGGGGGTTGGGTTCCAGACCCTTCAGGGCTTATACGCCATCGGCAGCGGCGGCGTCTGGGGGAAGGGCCTGGGCCAGAGTATGCAGAAACTGAGTTTCCTGCCGGAAGCGCAGAACGACATGATTTTTTCCATTATCTGCGAGGAACTGGGCCTGTTCGGCGCCATTGCCATTATCCTGATGTTTATTATGCTGCTGTGGCGCATGATGGTGATCGCCAACAACGCGCCGGATCTGTTCGGCGCCATGCTGGTGGTGGGAGTGATGGGACATATTGCCATTCAGGCGATTTTAAATATCGCCGTGGTGACCAACACCATGCCGAACACCGGAATTTCCCTTCCCTTTATCAGTTACGGAGGCTCCTCCGTCATGTTCCTTCTGGCGGAGGTGGGGTTAGTGCTGAGCGTGGCAAAGCGCATTCAGTTGAAGGAATTGTAGGACGTTTCGCCAGGCCGGACAGGGGCGCTGTCACTGCTGGCATGCCTTGCGCATAGGATAGAATAGGTCTATCAGTTTGATACCGGATGGTGTTATAAGCATATGGATTCTATTCGTATTCAAGGCGGTGTGGAGCTTCAGGGGAAAGTGCGGATACAGGGGTCCAAAAACGCCTGTCTTCCCGTTCTCGCGGCAACCCTCTTGACCGGGGAGACTTCCCTGATCAGGAATTGTCCCAAAATTGCGGATGTGTATGCCATGGTCAGCCTGTTAAGGGAGCTGGGATGCAGCGTTACCTGGCAGGGAAACGCGCTGGCGGTGGACGCGGATTCGGTGCGGGGGGAGGAGATCGGCTCCGAGGCTGTCACGGGCATGCGTTCTTCCCTCTGCCTTTTGGGGGCGCTGATCGGCAGATGCGGACAGGTGGTGATGGAGCATCCCGGGGGCTGCGTCATCGGCAGCAGGCCCATCGATCTGCACCTGGCCGCGCTGCAACAGATGGGCGTGACGTTTCAGGAAAAGGAGGGCAAGCTTCTGGCAAATGCGGACAGACTCTGCGGGGCCAGCATCCATCTGCCCTTTCCCAGCGTGGGAGCGACGGAAAACGTGCTGCTGGCCGCCGTTTTGGCCCAGGGAGACACCTGTCTGACGGGAGCCGCGCTGGAACCGGAAATTACGGCCCTGTGCCGTTACCTGAAACAGTGCGGCGCCGAGATCGACGGCGAGGGAACGTCCCGGCTGGTGGTGCGGGGCGGCAGACGGCTGTACGGAACGGAATTTGTGATCCCGGCGGACAGGATTGTGGCGGGCACTTACCTGTTCGCCTGCATCGGAACCGGGGGGAACGTCTTTCTGGAACAGGCGCCCTGGGAGGAAATGGACGCCGTTTTGGAGCTGGCAAGGAGCATGGGCGCCGGATTGTGTACCGCAGAGGACGGCGTTTATGTACAGGCCCCGGACAGACCGTCCACGCCGGAAAGGATTTTCACCGCTCCCCATCCCGGGTTCCCCACGGATCTGCAGTCCGTGGTTTTGGCGGTGGCCGCCGTTTCCCAGGGGGAGACGCTGATCCGGGAAACCATTTTTGAAAACCGGTTCCGCGTGGCGGAGGAACTGCGGAAAATGGGCGCCTGCGTGGAGGAGCGCGGCGCGGACAGCGTACTGGTGCGCGGCGTGGAAGAACTGCGGGGCGGACCGGTGGAGGCAAAGGAACTCAGGGGCGGGGCGGCGCTGGTAGCGGCCGGGCTGATGGCCCGGGGGGAGACTACGGTAACGGGCTGCCGATATATTAACCGGGGATATGAGAATATCTGCCGGGATCTAAGAGAGTTAGGAGCGCGTATCACAGGTGCGTAAAAGCAGAGGAATCAGGATCGCCATATTGGGTATTGTGCTGCTGGCCGCCGTGGCGGTGGGCGGAGTGTTTTATGTCCTGCGGACTTACACGGTCAGTACAGTATATGTGGAGGGCAATGTACACTATACCGACGAAGCCATTAAAGACATTGTGATGAAGGGATTTCTGGGAAACAATTCCCTGTA
This sequence comes from uncultured Acetatifactor sp., assembly GCA_947630715.1. GTDB lineage: Bacteria > Bacillota > Clostridia > Lachnospirales > Lachnospiraceae > Acetatifactor. Next base: position 85,531 of record CANRIP010000003.1, on the reverse strand, counting down.
CCTTTCCCTGAAATACAAAAACAGGGGAGTGAAGGGGATCCCCTTCGTGGACGTGATGGACGTGACCATCCTCGCGCCGGACGCGGTGCGCATCACGGTTTACGAGAAGGCGCTCACCGGATATGTGGAGTATCTGGGAACTTATCTGTATTTCGACAAGGACGGCTATGTGGTGGAAAGCTCCAGCGTGCTTACGGAGGGCGTCCCTCAGATCACGGGGCTGGCCTTTGACCACATGGCGGTGGGGGAGCCCCTTCCCGTGGAAAATAAGGAGGTGTTTAACAGTATTCTGAATGTGACAAGGCTTTTGACAAAGTATGAGCTGGACGCGGACAAGATCAATTTTCAAAAATCCGGGGAGATCACGCTGTACTTTGAAAACGTGAAAGTGGCCCTGGGGACGGAGAGCGATAAAATGGAGGATAAAATCATGCTGCTGCCGGAGCTTTTGCCCAGCCTTCAGGGAAAGAACGGAACCTTGCAGATGGAAACCTACGATGAGGGAGGCGGCAGATATACCTTCAAGCCGGAGTAGTTAAAAATTCAAAAACATATTGATTAATTGGCAAAAAAATTGTATGATAGTCTATATGAAGTTTTTACAGTAGGAATTTTGCGTTGACAGCGTCCTGCTGTCGTGATGATAAAAGAGAAGATGAAGGAGGACAAACCTTTGCTGGAGATCAAGACAAACGAAGCGGAATCTGCGGCCAAAATCATCGTGGTCGGTGTGGGAGGCGCAGGAAATAACGCTGTCAATAGAATGATAGATGAAAAGATTGATGGAGTGGATTTTATCGGGGTTAACACGGACAAGCAGGCCTTGCAGTTGTGCAAGGCGCCAAAGCTTTTGCAGATCGGTGAGAAACTGACAAAGGGGCTGGGAGCCGGAGCCAAGCCCGAGGTGGGCGAGAAGGCCGCGGAGGAAAGCGCGGAGGAAATCTCCGGCGCCTTGAAGGGAGCGGATATGGTTTTCGTCACCTGCGGCATGGGAGGCGGAACGGGAACGGGAGCCGCTCCTGTGGTGGCCAGGCTGGCCAAGGAAATGGGAATTCTGACGGTAGGGGTTGTGACAAAGCCCTTCCGGTTTGAGGCAAAGACCCGTATGACCAATGCGCTTAACGGCATCGAGCGCATCAAGGAGCATGTGGATACCCTGATTGTGATTCCCAACGATAAGCTGTTGGAGATTGTGGACAGACGGACTACGATGCCTGAGGCTCTTAAGAAAGCGGATGAGGTTCTTCAGCAGGCGGTTCAGGGGATCACGGATCTGATCAATGTGCCCGCGATTATTAACCTGGATTTCGCGGATGTGCAGACGGTTATGACGGAAAAAGGCATTGCCCATATCGGCATCGGAGAGGGCAAGGGCGACGATAAAGCTATGGAAGCGGTCAGGATGGCGGTGGAGAGCCCGCTGCTGGAGACGACCATTTCCGGCGCAAGCCATGTGATTATCAATGTATCCGGGGATATTACCCTTGCGGATGCCAACGACGCCGTGAGCTATGTGCAGAATCTGGCGGGAGACGATGTGAATATTATCTTCGGCGCTATGTTCGACGAATCCAAATCGGACACCTGTTCCATTACGGTGATTGCAACCGGGCTGGAGGAGACGGCGTCGAATCCCGTGTCACCCCGTCTGGGCGCGGGAGTGGCTTACCGGCAGCCCTCGTCGCATATTACCCCCAGCTCCCTGAAGGGGCTTGGCGCTCCGAACCTGACGCAGCCCGCCGCAGGGCAGCAGGCCCCCAGGCCTGTCCCGGGGATTCAGAAACCGGGGGATATCAGAAGCTCCGTGGAGGAGAAGACCTTGAAAATCCCGGATTTCCTTCAGAAAAAGTAAATCATGTCTGTTATGGGGCTGCCGCGCCGGCAAAAGGCGCGGCGGCTTTTTTGTTTGGCAAAAGGGTCTTCGCGCCCCGCCTTCCTGTCGAAAAAATCAAGCCGCTCATCTGTCTTCTTTGACAAATTTCACTCCTGAGACTCTTTATAATGATCATGAAAAGGATGATGCCGATGGAATATGTGCTATATGCAGACAGCCTGTTTCTGGTCAATTTTGTGATGAACCTGTATCTGCTTCTTCTGGTGGATCAAAGCACGCTCCGCACTGCCACGCGGGGCAGGATTCTGCTGGGAGCCGCCGTAGGGGGAGCGGGGGAAATCCTGCCTTTTCTGATCCCGGGGCCTGCGGTTTTGAGAGCGGGGCTTGGGATTCTTGCGGGGACGGCGGGGATGCTGTACGCCGCGTTTCCGGTCAGGGGCCTGAGAATGTTTCTGAAACTCCTGGAAAAGCTGCTCCTGTATTCTTTTTGCGTGGGCGGAGCGATTTTGTTCCTGATCCGGGCGGTTCCGGGTCTCAGAAGATTTCTCACAGGGATTTTCGGGATCATGGGCGCGGGAGGAATTTGTTTCCTCTTTCTGCGGCCGAGGGCCCGGGGCGGAGGCAGGGAGGACGGCCTGTGTCTGGCGCGGCTGACCGGGGAAAAAGCCCGGGTTACTGTCACGGCTTTGATCGATTCCGGCAATTCCCTGACGGAGCCCATCAGCGGGAAACCGGTCTGCATTGTGGATGCACAGGTTCTGGAAACTCTTTTGGAAAAAAGACCGGAGCGTTTCAGGGCCATCCCTTATCACAGCATCGGCAAAAGCCGGGGCATATTGGAGGGATATCTTCTTCCGGAGCTGGAGATCGAGCTGGACGGCGTCCGCAGATCCTTCCGGCGGGTGTGGATCGCGGCAGGGCCGGAAGGAATCGGAAATCCGGAAAACAAAGAGGCGGAATCCGTAAAAATGATTGTCAATCCCACGCTCCTTTCCGGGCGGAAAAAGGGAGGGCCGCATAAGCGGCAGAATGAGAGGATATATGATACTGAAAGTGGCATTACCGGGTAAACTGCAATTTAAACTGGTTCACAGGGAGGGACTGCTCCTGCGCAGGACGGGGGAGATTCATTATATCGGCGGCGCGGAGGTGCTGCCGCCGCCCTTGGAGGTGGAAAAAGAAAGTCAGGTGATCAGCGATCTGGGGACGGAAATCGACGCACAGGCGAAGGCAACCCTGATCGAACATAATCTGAGACTGGTGGTGTACATAGCAAAAAAATTTGACAATACGGGCGTTGGCGTGGAGGATTTGATTTCCATCGGAACCATAGGACTGATCAAATCCATCAATACCTTTAACCCGGAAAAAAATATTAAGCTTGCCACCTATGCTTCCAGGTGTATTGAAAACGAAATCCTGATGTATTTAAGACGCAACAATAAAACCAGACTGGAAGTCTCCATCGATGAGCCGCTGAACGTGGACTGGGACGGAAACGAGCTTCTCTTATCCGATATTCTGGGAACGGACGAGGATGTGATTTATCGGGACATTGAAAACGAGGTGGAGCGCAAGCTGCTGATGGGAGCCGTGAGCAAGTTAAACGATCGGGAAAAGACCATCATCCGGCTCAGGTTTGGGCTGGGGACGCGGGACGGACGGGAGATGACGCAAAAGGAGGTGGCTTCCCTTCTGGGGATTTCGCAATCCTACATTTCCCGACTGGAAAAAAAGATTATGCGTCAGTTAAAAAAGGAAATGAGCAGCCATATCTGACCGGGACGGACAGGGGACACTCCTGTCCGCCGAGCGCACGGAGTAGGACGCGGCGGCTGGAAAGGGAAAAGGGAAAGGGCAAAGGGAAAGCGCAAGAGACTGGGTTTCAAAAGATTGGGACTTGGCAAAATAGGCATACAGGGGTTATACTGATAACAGGACGTCCAACGAAAGGGCGTCCTGGATCCGTTTCGCAGACGGCGGCACGGCGACACTTTTTAAGGAGTCTTTTGCAATGATCCAGCGGCAGGATATTCTATCCATGGCATATTTAAAAAAATCGGAGTTTACCGGCAGTCATCAGGGGATGCGCTACCGGCTGGAGGGAGTGGACCGTGAAGACGGGAAAAAACTCATGGCCACCATATGGCCGGAGCCGTTTAATTATTTCTGTACCCCGGAGCAGGAAAAGGAACGGGCGGAATTCTCCTTTGACGAGGACGGCGTAACGGATGCCGTGGCATGGATGAATGACCGGCTGTTTGAGGAAAAGGACAGATGGGAAAACGCCTCCGGCCGTTGGGAGGGCGGAGAGAAGATTTCCAACCTTTTTTCCTCCACTTGAGGAAATTTTTTACCGGAGAAAAATATGGCAAAATATATATATAGCGATCTGGTGGATGCAATGGAGTATCTGCCTTTCGGCGTCAGCCTTGGCATTCCTGTGGCTCTGCTCCTGATCTGGCTGGTGGGGCGGACGGAGAAGGGAAAAAAAGGACCGGGTGTAGTGATTCCGGTTGGCCTGTACGGGATTTATCTGGCTATACTGCTGGCCATCACCTTTTTTTCCAGAGAACACGGAAGCCGAACAGGAGGAATGGATCTCACCCTGTTTTCTACCTGGGGGATCAATGAACGAAACAACGCTTTTGTGATAGAAAACATATTGTTGTTTATTCCCTATGGAATTCTTTGTAGCTGGGCCTTTCGGTGGGCGCGACATTTTTTGTGCTGTCTGCTGTTCGGCGCCGCTACCAGCGTGGCGGTGGAATGTCTGCAGCTTGTGACGGGCAGGGGGTATTTTCAGATTGACGATATCCTCACCAACATTCTGGGAACCGTCGCAGGGTTTCTGATCTTCTGGATTTTTGCTCCCAAAAAACGAAACAAAGGGACGCCGAAGCCGGATACGCTGCATGAATGAGAAGGTCAAAGAGTTCGCCCAACAGATCCCAGCACACCGCCGGGGAAATGATCGGATAGGCCCTGACGCGCCGGCGTTTACGCTGTCAGGTAATTCCGCATTGTCCTTAAAGCGTTCTTCTCCAGCCTGGACACCTGAGCCTGGGAAATACCGATGGACTCCGCCACCTCCATCTGGGTTTTTCCTTCAAAAAAACGCAGGGAAATAATTTCGTGTTCCCGGGGATTCAGGCGTTTCATGGCTTCGCTCAAGGACAGATGCTCCACCCAGGTTTCTTCTTTATTTTTTTTATCGCTGATCTGATCCATCACATACAGAGTGTCCCCGCCGTCGGTAAAGATGGGTTCATATAAACTCATGGGATTCTGGATGGCGTCCAGGGCATAGGCGATATCTTCTCTGGGGATGCCGATTTCACCGGCAATTTCTTCCAGGGTAGGTTCCTTCTGATTTTTGCGGGTCAGATTCTCACGGGCGTAAATGGCCTTGTAGGCGGTGTCCTTTAGGGAACGGGAGACGCGTATGCTGCTGTTGTCCCGAAGGAAGCGGCGGATCTCGCCAATGATCATGGGAACGGCGTAAGTGGAAAACTTCACGTTGAGGGTCGAGTCGAAATTGTCTATGGCCTTGATTAAGCCGATGCAACCAATCTGAAACAGATCGTCCACGTTTTCGTTGCTGGAAGCAAAACGTTTGATGACGCTTAAGACAAGGCGAAGATTTCCCTCAATGTAGGTTTCCCTTGCTACGGCGTCCCCTTCCTCGATTTTCTGAAAAAGCTGTTTCTTTTCTTCCGCTTTTAAGAGCGGCAGCTTTGAGGTATTTACTCCGCAGATTTCAACCTTTCCCTGTGTCATGTTTCCTCTTTTCCGCAGGCTTTGCCGGCCGCCGGTCTTTGGCAGGCAGCTATGGAATCCCGCTTTTTTCTTACAGTGGTAGTATGTGCCCGGGGAGAAAAAATATTCCGGGAAATCAAAAAGCAGCGAAAATCCAAAGCAGCGAAACTTCCAAGCGCCAAAAACTCAAAGCGCCGAAAATCCAAAACGCCGCAAATTCCAAGCAGCGAAAATCCCACTTCCAGATTGCGGAAATACCGGGGCGGCCAAAGCATATAATACATTGAAAAGCTGTCACCCCAGACAACGGAAGGACGTGATAAGATGCTGTTTTCGGAACTGAAGTGCAAGGATGTGATCAATACCAGAGACTGCAAAAAGCTTGGGAAGGTGTGTGATCTGGAGTTCGACCCGTGCAGCGGCTGTATCTGCAAAATCATGGTGCCGGGGAATAACAGGATCCTGAATTTTTTAAACTGCGAGCCCAATGTGGTCATCCCCTTTAAGAACATTTGCCAGATCGGCCCCGATATCATTTTGGTTGACATTCATTGCTGAAACGGTTTACAATAAGCATGGCGGCGGTTTGCCGTAAGATGCCGATGAAAAAGGGAGATGCGATCATGAAATGTCCGTTTTGCAGCCATGAAAATACGCGTGTGATCGATTCAAGACCGGCGGAGGATAACAATTCCATTCGACGCCGGAGGGAGTGCGATGAATGCGGGAAACGGTTTACCACTTATGAAAAGGTGGAAACGATCCCGTTAATCGTTATTAAAAAGGATAACAACAGGGAAACCTACGATCGCTCCAAGATTGAGGCGGGAGTGTTGCGGGCCTGTCATAAACGGCCTGTGGGAGTGCAGCAGATCACAACCTTGGTGGATGAAGTGGAAAATGAGATCATGAACCGGGAGGAAAAGGAAATCCCCAGCCAGGTCATCGGGGAGCTGCTGATGAATAAACTGAAGGATCTGGATCCGGTGGCATATGTGCGTTTTGCTTCCGTATACAGAGAGTTTAAAGACGTCAACACCTTTATGGATGAATTGAAAAAGATGTTGAAATAAAGGCAGAGCAGAAGGGATGTCCCGGGGACATCCTTTCTTTATGGGGAAGATTTTGGGGCGGATTCCGAGCGGAAGAAATTCCAAAGACAGAGCAGATACAGAATGCCAAGGGCAAGCTGGCCCGCCAGAATGCCCCAGAGATATCCGGCGATGCCGAACCGGGGCACCGCGCCGAACACAAAGCCGAGGCGGATCAGCAGACAGACCACGTTCATGACAAAGATATGCCCCGCCTTTCCCAGACCCTGCAGGATGCTGGAAAGCGTCGTGTCAAGGTACAGAAAGGGGCAGATGAACCCGAGGGTGGTGATAAAGTATCCTGCCAGAGAACTGTGAAAGAGGGTTTCCCCCGCAAAACGGCCGCCCAGCACGAAGACGCACAGACAGGCAACGCCGAGAATCACGCAATACCGCACGGTTCTCTGGGTGTAGCGCCTGACGGCGTTAATGTCTCCCAAAGCGTAGTTTTCCGAGATCATGGGGAGCAGTAAAATGGCGACGGCGCTGGTAAAGGCGTTGGGGAAAAAGATAAAGGGCATTGCCATGCCGGTGAGGACGCCGTAAACGCTTAAGGCGGTTACATTGTCATACCCGTAAAGGCGTAATTTCGCGGGAATGGAGACGGATTCCACACTTTGCAGCAGATTCAGCACGATCCGGTTTGCGGTCAGGGGCAGCGCCATGGAAAGCAGTTGGCCGCACAGCTTTCCCAGGGAAGTGACGGAGCGGCCTGCATCGGACAGGGAAGGGAGCTTTCCCCGGCCCCGGGATTTTGCAAAGCAGTTCCATGCCGCTCCTGCGGATATGAGCATGGAGAAAAATTCTCCCACCGTAAGCCCCACTACGGCCACGGAAACGGAAGGGGTTTTTCCTGCCGCCAGGCAGCGGGCGGCAATGAGGTATACGCATCCCACACGGGTAAGCTGTTCCAGTAGCTGGGAGGCGGAGGGTACGCCGGCTTTTTTCATGCCGTAAAAGAAACCGTTGGCACAGGCGTGGACGGCGCCGAAGGGGATGGACAGGGAGAGGATCCTCAGCATGGGAGCGCAGCGGGCCTCCCCCAGAAGGGCGGCGGCGATGGGATCGGCAAGCCGCCAGACCACGATGCAGCAAAGCACGGACAGAGGGAAGGAAAAGCAAAGGCCTGCCGCGAGAGGGCGGAAAGAAGGGCGTTTCGTCCTGGCGGCGTACTCCGCCACCAGTTTGGAAATCGCCGTCTGGTAGCCGGCGGCGGTCAGGGAAAAGGACAGGGAAAGCACGGGGGACAAAAGCTGGTAAATTCCCATGCCCTCCTCGCCGAATAATCTGGACAGATAAATTCTGTAAAAGAAACCGATGATGCGGGTCAGAAAACCTGTGGCGGTAAGGATTATGGTTCCATAGATCAGGGGATGATTTCTTTTTGCGCTCATAGACACCGCACAGAACTTTTTCTTTATTTATATTCTTCGGCGGCAGTTGACAGAACAGAAGGTAGGTGTTATATTATTTATGAATTCCTAGTAAAATAGTATAAATTACGACTTGCGCGGGAATGACAGAATGAACAGGAGCGGAAAGAGGGAAGGAACATGATATATCTGGACAATGCGGCGACCACAAAGACGGCCCCCGAGGTAGTGGAGGCAATGCTGCCGTATTTCACGGAACGTTTCGGTAATCCCAGCACCATTTACGGACCGGGAACCGAGGCGAAGAAAGCGGTGAATGAGGCAAGGCGTATTCTTGCGGATGCTTTGGGAGCAAAGCAGGAAGAAATTTACTTTACCGCCGGCGGTTCCGAGGCCGACAACTGGGCGTTAAAGGCTGCGGCGGACGCCTTTCGGGACAAGGGGAAACACATTATTACCACAAAGATCGAGCATCACGCCATCCTGCACACCTGCGAATATCTGGAGAAACAGGGCTTTGAGGTGACCTACCTTCCGGTGGATCAGGACGGCCTTGTGGATCCGGAGGCGGTGCGGGCGGCCATCCGGCCGGATACGATCCTGATCAGCGTGATGCTTGCCAACAATGAGATCGGTACCATAGAGCCTGTCGGCCAAATCGGTGAGATTGCCAGGGAAAACGGCATCCTGTTTCACACGGATGCGGTGCAGGCGTTTGGACAGATTCCCATCAATGTAGACCAACTTCATATCGATATGCTCAGCGCCAGCGCGCACAAGCTGAACGGCCCCAAGGGGATCGGGATGCTGTACATCCGCACCGGAGTGAAGATCCGCTCCCTGATACACGGCGGCTCTCAGGAGCGGAACCGCAGGGCGGGAACGGAAAATGTGCCCGGTATCGTAGGATTTGGCGCGGCAGTGTCGAGAGCCGTCCGGATCATGGAGGAAAAAATCCAAAAGGAAACGGCCCTGAGGGATTATCTGATTGAGCGTGTGGAGAAGGAAATTCCGTACTGCCGTCTGAACGGGCACAGAACCCAGAGGCTGCCGGGCAATGCGAATTTTGCCTTCCGCTTTATCGAGGGGGAATCCATGCTGATTATGCTGGATATGAAGGGAATCTGCGCCTCCAGCGGATCCGCCTGTACCTCGGGCTCTCTGGATCCCTCCCATGTGCTGCTGGCCATCGGGCTTAAGCATGAAATTGCTCACGGCTCCCTGCGGATTACTCTGTCCGAAGAAAATACCCGGGAGGAGATGGACGTGGTGGTGGAAGAATTAAAAAAGATCGTGCAGAAACTGCGGGATATGTCTCCTTTGTATCAGGATTTTATGGCCCGGCAGGAAAACCGGGATTAAAAAGCGGCAGCCGTGAACGGACGGCGGAAAAGAGGATATATGTACAGTGAAAAAGTGATGGATCATTTTCAGAATCCGAGAAACGTGGGAGAAATTGAGAATGCCAGCGGCGTCGGCACGGTTGGGAACGCGAAATGCGGCGACATTATGAGGATTTTCCTGGATATAGACGACAACGGCGTGGTGCAAGACGCCAAATTTAAAACCTTTGGGTGCGGCGCCGCCGTTGCTACCAGCTCCATGGCGACGGAAATGGTAAAGGGGAAAACCATTCAGGAGGCGCTCCAGGTGACCAACAAAGCGGTGATGGAAGCACTGGATGGGCTGCCCCCGGTGAAGGTGCATTGTTCCCTGCTGGCAGAGGAAGCCATTCATGCCGCTCTCTGGGATTACGCCGAAAAGCATCATATTGTGATCGAGGGACTGCAGAAACCCAAAAACGATATCAGCGAGGGCGAGGAAGAAGAGGAATACTGAGCAGCAGGCATGCCGGGTCTTTGCGGGCCCGGCATATTTTTATGGATACGGGTTTCAAAGCTTTGGGAACAAAACCAGATGAAAAAGAACCAGGCAGAGGGGAACCAGGCAGGGGGGAACCGGGCAGAGAAAAACCGGGCAGAGGAGAACCGGGTCGGAAAAACTAGGCAGAGGGGAACCAGGCAGGGAAAACCAGGCAGAGGGGAACCGGGCGGAGAAAAACCGGGCAGAGAAAAACCAAGCAGAGGGGAACCGGGCAGGGGAGAACCAGGCAGGGAAGAACCGTGCAGAGAAAAAACAGGCGAGGTGCGGCGATGAGGAAAAAGGTTGTGGTTGGCATGTCGGGAGGCGTGGATTCCTCCGTAGCGGCATTGCTGTTAAAGGAACAGGGCTATGAGGTCATAGGGGTGACCATGCAGATCTGGCAGGATGAAGATCTGGAAACCCTTCAGTCCTCCGGCGGCTGCTGCGGCCTTTCCGCCGTGGAGGACGCAAGGCGGGCGGCGGAGCAGATCGGCATCCCCCACTATGTGATGAATTTTAAACAGGAATTCCGGGATGCTGTGATCCGTTATTTTGTGGAGGAATATCTGCGGGGCAGGACGCCGAATCCCTGCATCGCCTGTAACCGCTATGTGAAATGGGAAGCGCTTTTAAGGCGGAGCCTGGAGATCGGAGCCGATTACATTGCCACCGGGCATTACGCCAGGCTTGAAAGGCTTTCGTCGGGCCGGTTCGCGTTAAAAGCCTCCGTCACGGAAGCAAAGGATCAGACGTACGCCTTGTACAGTCTGACCCAGGAACAACTGAAACATACTCTGATGCCGGTGGGAGAGTACACGAAGGAGCAGATCCGCAAAATCGCGGAGAATGCGGGCCTTTCCGTTGCGGGGAAACCGGACAGCCAGGAAATCTGTTTTGTGCCCGACGGGGATTACGGAGGCTTTATCCACAGACAGGCGGGAGAAAAAACGCCGGGCCCCGGAAATTTTGTGGACGTTTCCGGACGGGTGCTGGGCCGGCACCGTGGCATTGTCCATTACACGGTGGGGCAGCGCCGAGGGCTGGGCCTTCCCATGGGAGAGCGGGTATATGTCACCCGGATCCGCCCTTCCGCAAACGAGGTGGTGATCGGTTCTTTGCAGGATCTGCTCTGCACGGAGGTGGTCTGCGATCAGGTGAACTACATGGGGATTGAGGATCTGAAGGAACCTATGAGGGGACAGGCGAAAATCCGCTATCATCACAGGGGAGAAGACTGCGTGGCGGAAAAGCTTGGGGACGGAAAGGTGAGGTTTACCTTTGACAGACCGGTCCGCGCCGCCACGCCAGGACAGGCGGCGGTTTTTTACCGGGACGGATATGTGCTGGGCGGGGGGACGATTTTGTAACAAAATGAGCCCGGGACCTGCACCTGGGGAACGGCGGCCGCATAGCATGATGGAAGAAGAACAGCCGACGGAAGAAGGAGTGCATATGGATTTTGGATTTCCGAAGATAGGAGCGGGAAACAGGGAGCCGAGATTCGGACAGATTCAGGGAACGATTGTGGAGATAACGCCTGCCAGGCAGGGGGCGCGCCGGGCAAACGGCTGCGTACAGTTTCTGACGGTGGAAACACAGACGGGAGATACCGTGAACGTACTGCTTTCTCCCACCACCTATGTGGTGGATTTTGAAACCTTGTCCGTGGGAATGAACGCTACCTTCTGGTACGCGGCGGACGCTCCCATGCTCCTGATTTACCCGCCCCAGTACAGCGCGGCGGCAGCGGCCAGAGACAGAAACAATCGGATGGTGGATGTAAGCTATTACGGAAGGGATCTGGTCAATTATGAGAAGACGCTGCAGCTTAAGCTGGACGGATCCGTTGTTGTCAGAACCGTCAATAACCAGTATTTTCAGGGGAGTCCGGCGGAGCATGATCTGGTGGTAGAGTATGAAACGTCAACCAGAAGCATTCCCGCCCAGACCACGCCCAAAAAGATTGTGGTGCTCTGCGGATAGGGAAGGGGCCGGCGCGTTACAGCGTCCTCATTTCGGGAATTCTCTTTTGGTAGACGGCGTAATAACGGAACCCGCAGTCTTTCAGAATCTGCGCCGCCAGATCGAAATGGCTGCCTATGCGGCCGGGAGCGTGAGCGTCGGAGCCAACGGTGACGATTTCGCCGCCCAGCTCCCGGTAGCGTCTCAGGATGCCGGGACAGGGGTTGGGGTTCTTCAGGCCGCTTTCCAGCCCGCCGGTGTTCAGCTCCAGGCCCTTGCCTGTTTCAATCAGTTTTTTCAGAATTTCATCCAGAATATCCCCATATTTTTCATAGGAATATTCTCTGTCCCGGCCGGGGCCATAGCGGACCACATAGTCCAAATGGCCGTACACATCGTAGCAGGAGAATTTCTCCACGTTTTCCAGAACGGACTCAAAATATTCCCGGAAGGCGGATTCCTCCGTGCGCCCGCGGAAAAATTCCGGATAATACGGATCCCTGCCGTGGCAGACATGGGAGGAGCCGATGATAAAATCGAATTCATAGGCACCGGCGTAGGCGCAGACAGGCTGAAACGCCTCCGGCTGCAGCCCCAGCTCCACCCCGAATAAAAGCCGGATGTCTCCCCCATAGGTTTCCCGCAGGCGGACAAGCTCATAGAGATAGGAGTCCCCGTTTAAAAGAAATGTTTCGCCGGGGCCGTCCGGCGAATCCGGGAAGTCGATATCCTGATGCTCGGTAAAGCACAGAGTGTCCAGGCCCAGCCGGATGCCCCGGAGGATCATGGCTTCCATGGGTGTGTCCGAATCCCCGGAATGGTGGGAATGCAGATGACAGTCGGCGGTGATAGGCATAGCGTCTCCCTTCCGAAACGTATTTTTTTGCGCGCATTCCGCGGAATCGGCATTTCCTTTTCAAGCGGTGGCTTGCCCGGTATATGCGCCGCGTAAGCGGCGACTGCCGATTGATCGGCAGGGATTCTGCGGAAACAGAATCATTATACCACATTTATAAACAATCTGTAAATTTTCCTGGCAATCGGAAATAATTTTCATTTACATCTTGAATTATATCGGGAAATTATGTAAAATATCTTTGCTGATAAAATTTTGACAATCTGGCAGGCTCTGTCAGAATTGCCGGGATTTATAAAATAATATTTCAGGAGGACATGAACATGGCAGTAAGAGTAGCAATCAACGGTTTCGGCCGCATCGGCCGTCTGGCATTCAGACAGATGTTTGACGCGGAAGGGTATGATGTAGTGGCGATCAACGATCTGACCAGCCCCAAGATGCTGGCGCATCTTTTGAAGTATGACTCTTCTCAGGGCAGATATCGGTATGCCGATTCCGTAGTTGCCGGCGAGGACAGCATTACGGTAAACGGAAAGACCATCACCATTTACAAAGAGGCGGATGCCTCCAAGCTTCCCTGGGGTGAGCTGAAGGTAGACGTGGTTCTGGAGTGTACCGGTTTCTATACCTCCAAGGAGAAGGCAAGCGCCCATATTACCGCCGGCGCCCGCAAGGTTGTCATCTCTGCACCCGCAGGAAACGACCTTCCTACCATCGTATACAACGTAAACCACAAGACCTTAAAGCCTGAGGACACTGTTATTTCCGCGGCATCCTGCACCACCAACTGCCTGGCTCCTATGGCTAAGGCTCTGAATGACTGCAGACCGATCATGAGCGGTATCATGACCACCGTTCACGCTTACACCGGCGATCAGATGATCCTTGACGGCCCTCAGAGAAAGGGCGATCTGAGAAGAAGCCGCGCTGGCGCCTGCAACATTGTACCTAACTCCACCGGCGCAGCCAAGGCAATCGGCCTTGTTATTCCCGAACTGAACGGCAAGCTGATCGGCTCCGCTCAGCGTGTTCCCACCCCCACCGGTTCCACCACGATCCTGGTTGCGGTTGTAAAGGGCGCGGTTACCAAGGAAGAGATCAACGATGCCATGAAGGCCGCTGCCACCGAGTCCTTCGCTTACAATACGGATGAGATCGTATCCTCCGATATTATCGGCAGCACCTACGGTTCCATCTTTGACGCAACCCAGACCATGGTTGCTCCCATGGAGGACGGCAATACCCAGGTACAGGTTGTTTCCTGGTATGACAACGAGAACAGCTATACCTCCCAGATGGTTCGTACCATCAAGTACTTCAGCGAGCTTGGCTGATGCAGTCAAAAGGAAGGCCTATAAAAAGGTCCGGTCTGTAGGGCCGGGCCTTTTTTTCCGCGAAAACCGCAGGCAGTTCTGTGTCAAAACGCGGACAAGTCAAATAAAACCGCTGCGTGTACGCAGCAGAAAAGAGGAATCACATGGGCTTGAATAAAAAATCTGTTGATGACATTAACGCGAAGGGGAAAAGAGTTCTGGTCAGATGCGACTTCAACGTACCTCTGAAAAACGGGGAAATTACCGATGAGACTCGTATCGTGGCAGCCCTTCCCACAATCAAAAAGCTGATCGACGACGGCGGCAGGGTCATCCTCTGCTCCCATCTCGGCAAGGTAAAGAACGGCCCCAACGAGGGCGAGTCACTGGCTCCCGTGGCAAAAAGGCTTTCCGAGAAGCTGGGGAAAGAGGTAGTGTTTGTCGGGGACTATAACGTAACCGGCGAGGCGGCCACAAAGGCCGTGGCGGCTATGAAGGACGGAGACGTGGTACTGCTTCAGAATACCCGTTTCCGCGGCGCGGAAGAAACCAAAAACGGAGAACAGTTCAGCAAGGAGCTGGCTGATCTGGCGGATCTGTATGTGTGCGACGCTTTCGGTTCCTCCCACAGAGCCCACGCGTCCGTGGAAGGCGTGACGAAGTTTATCACCGCAAAGGGCGGCGTGAATGCGGTGGGTTATCTGATGCAGAAGGAGATCAACTTCCTTGGGAACGCGGTAGAGAACCCTGTAAGGCCCTTCGTGGCTATTCTGGGCGGCGCAAAAGTTGCCGATAAGCTGAATGTTATTTCCAACCTGCTGGAGAAATGCGATACGCTGATTATCGGCGGCGGCATGGCTTATACCTTCCTGAAGGCCCAGGGCAAGGAAGTGGGCCATTCTCTGGTGGACGATGAGAAGATCGGCTATTGCAAGGAAATGATGGATAAGGCGCAGAAACTGGGTAAGAAACTGCTTCTTCCCGTGGATACCACCATCGCGAAAAGTTTCCCTGATCCCATTGACGGACCGGTGGAGGTTTCCTATGTGGATGTGGATCAGATCCCTGCCGATATGGAGGGACTGGATATCGGCCCTAAAACCCAGAAACTGTTTGCCGATGCGGTTAAGAGCGCCAAAACCGTGGTCTGGAACGGGCCCATGGGCGTGTTTGAAAATCCCACTCTGGCAGCCGGCACCATAGCGGTGGCGAAAGCTCTGGCGGAGACTGACGCAACCACCATCATCGGCGGCGGCGATTCCGCGGCGGCTGTGAACCAGCTTGGCTTTGGCGATAAGATGACCCACATTTCCACCGGCGGCGGCGCTTCTCTGGAATTCCTTGAGGGCAAGTCCCTTCCCGGCGTAGCGGCGGCGGACGATAAGTAAGATCCTGCCCGGAGAGGAAAACACCGGGTGCAGGAAGCCGCTGACAGCGGCGGAAAGAGAATATTGAAAATTAAAATTTTCAATCGCGAGATTTGTGTCCGCGCACTGCTTGACACAAACTCGTTATGCGCAAAGATCAGCGCGGAAATGAGGTATAAAAATGGCAAGAAAGAAAATCATAGCCGGCAACTGGAAGATGAATATGACTCCCAGCCAGGCAGTCAATCTGATTGAAACTCTGAAACCTCTGGTGAAAAACGATGATGTGGACGTGGTCTTCTGCGTTCCCGCCATTGACATTATTCCCGCGGTGGAGGCCGCGAAGGGAACCAATATCCAGATCGGCGCGGAGAACATGTATTTTGAGGAAAAGGGCGCGTACACCGGTGAGATCGCTCCCGACATGCTGACCGATGCAGGCGTAAAGTATGTCATCATCGGCCACTCTGAGCGCAGGGAGTATTTTGCGGAGACGAACGAAACCGTCAACAAGAAGGTTTTAAAGGCCATCGAGCATCATCTCACCCCCATTATCTGCTGCGGCGAAACGCTGACGCAGCGGGAGCAGGGCGTTACCATTGATTTCATCCGGCAGCAGATTAAGGTTGCTTTTCAGAATGTGACCGCTGAGCAGGCTGCGGCTGCGGTGATCGCCTATGAGCCGATCTGGGCGATCGGCACCGGCAAGGTTGCCACCACCCAGCAAGCGCAGGAGGTCTGCAAGGCGATTCGTGACTGCATTGCGGAAATCTATGACGACGCTACGGCGGCGGCGATTCGGATCCAGTATGGCGGCAGCGTATCCGCGTCCAGCGCACCCGAGCTGTTTGCACAGCCGGATATCGACGGCGGCCTGGTAGGCGGCGCATCCTTAAAGCCGGATTTTGGTCAGATCGTGAATTACAACAAGTAAACCGTTGGGAGGAACCCTCCGGCGGAATCGGCAATCTCAATCTCCCCTGCGCGGAATGAAAGGCGCAGGGGAGATTTTTGCGGGAATTTTTCCGGCGTATGGGAATAATTTCCCTGTGGGGGCAGGCGGGAATCGTTGCATAATGAACAAAAATATGCTATTCTACTAAGGAACGTATGTCAAAATACGGAAGAAAGGGATTCGGGCGATGATCTTTAAATGTAAGAACTGCGGAGGAAACGTAGTATACAAGCCGGAAAAGGATGTGATGTACTGTCCGTTCTGCGACAGCGAAAACAGTGTGGAAAAAACAGACGAAAGTATGGGTGAAATTACCGTCTGCCCCAACTGCGGCGGCGAAATCACCGTCGGGCCCCATACGTCGGCCACCAGATGTCCCAGTTGCGATTGTTACCTGATCCTAGACGAGAGAGTATCGGGAGATTACGCCCCCAGAACCATTATTCCGTTCCGGATCAGCAAGGAAACCTGTAAAGACTCTCTGAGAAAACAGTTTCAAACCTACCGGTTTGCCCCCACGGATTTTCTCGCGGAGGCAAAGCTGAATGAAATGGAAGGCATTTATGTGCCCTTCTGGTTTTACGATTATGACATACACTGGGATTATCAGGGGGAAGGAAGAAAAGTCAGAAGCTGGACCAGCGGCGATACGGCATACACGGAAACCTCCTATTATGATGTCAAACGGGATATGGATATTCAGTTCAGACAGATTCCCGTGGACGCCTCGGAGCAGATGCCAGACGATGTGATGGATCTGGTGGAGCCGTTTGATTACAGCCAGATGAGGGATTTTTCTCCGGAATACATATCCGGCTTTTACGCGGAGAAATATAATATGCTCTGTAACAGCGTGGAAGGCAGAGCCAGAAAGAAGATGCAGGAGGACTCGGAGCAGTTGCTGCAGAACAGCTATTCCGCATACAGCGCCTTGAGCACGTTGCACAAGGATATGCAGATTAAGAGCAGCCGGGCGGACTTCGGCCTGTTGCCGGTGTGGCGGTATCGGTATACCTATAAAGGGCAGGAGTATCCCTTTTATCTAAACGGCCAGACAGGTAAAATCGTCGGTACGCCTCCGATTTCCCAGGGGAAGGTGTGGCTGTATTCCGGTACGGTCTGGGCCTGCCTGACGGCGCTGCTGGTACTGATTCAGATGATTTTCATGTACCTCTACTGACACGGCGGGAGATTCCTGGCACGGATGGGAGCCGCGGTTGTCGCGGCGGAAGGGAAAGGCAGAGCAGATGGATTATGCAAAGGAAACCAGAAGACAGTATTTGAAATATTTCCGCGTCTGGTTTATGATTCTGGGGGCGGCGTTGCTTCTCTTTTTGGCGGAGATAGGCTGGCGCGGACTGGCGGGCGGCAGTAAGGAAAGGACCAATCTGGAGGCGCCTGCCGAGCGTGTGTACGATGACGCGGATGTTCTCACGGAAGAGGAAGAACAGCTTTTGCGGGAGCAGATCGCCAAGGCGGAAGCCAAGTTAAAAATGGATATTGTGATTGTGACCATCAACCAATCGGTGGAGGGCGCCGAGGCCAGGGAGCAATACGGCTATGACAGCGGCATCTGGGAGTATAACATGAGGGATCTGGCGGACGATTTCTGGGATGAACGCCGATACGGTTATAACAAGGGATACGAGGGGGACGGCGTTTTGCTGCTGCATAACTGGTATCCGGGGCAAAACGGCGAACATATGTCCACCAGCGGCAAGGCGGAACGGGAGCTGAGCAGCAGCGAGATTGACGAGATCCTGAACGTGGTGGACAGATATTATGACAGTGACCCGTACAAGGCGTATTCCCGGTTTGTGGAAAAGGTGGAGTCCATGCTCAGCCACAACGGGACGGCTCCCCTTCCCTGGCTTTTGGTGATCGTTGGGCCTGTGGTGGTTGCATTCATTTATATGTTGTGCAGTATGTCTCACTTTAAGGCGAAGGACACTACCCCTGTGAACGCTTATGTGATGGGCGGGAAACCGGTGATCAACAGCCAGTCGGATCAATTCCTGAGAAAAAACGTGTCTCACCATCATATTGACACGGGGAGCAGCGGCGGCAGCGGCGGCCACAGCAGCGGCGGCGGAGGCGGCCATCACAGCAGCCACAGCGGGGCCAGCCATGGCGGCGGCAGCCACAGACATTGACGGGATAAGAAAAGAGCGCCTCCTTAGCGGACGGGCGCTCTTGTTTGTTTATATGTCCGAAGGATTAAGCCATCTGGTTTACGGCTTTGCTGATGCGGGAAACCTTGCGGGCGGCGTTGTTTTTGTGATACACGCCCTTGCTGCAGGCCATTTCGATGGTCTTGGTAGCAGATGCAAGCGCGGTTTCAGCGGCAGATTTGTCGCCGGTTTCAATCGCGGCATAGACCTTCTTGATCGCTGTCTTGACGCCGGATCTGATGCCTTTATTCCGCTCCGCTCTGTTACGGTTTGTCAGGATTCTCTTTTTCGCAGACTTAATGTTAGCCAAGTTGTACACCTCCATCTTGTATAGACTGAAATCAGATTCATTACTGCCTGTTATGCCTCGGTCAGACACGGAGAACTAAGGCAAACATACTATTGTAGTTTATTAAATATTGGAACGTTTGTCAATACATATTCCTGGTTTTTTTGAGAAAACTGATGATAGAATTGTTGCATATGGAACTGGATCAAGTTTTCCGGTGAGGTAGATGAGGGAATGGGAAATTTTCAGGTGAGAACCGACCTTGCGCTGGAGGCCAGGGAGAGCATCAGCGAAGGGGACAGCGAATTAAGGGGCGTCCGGGTGGAGGAATATTATAAGGAGCAGGAGGACGTCCGGGTAACAAAGGTAATGATCGATACCAAAAACGCCGCCAAGGCCATGGGGAAACCCATCGGCGTCTATGTGACCATGGAAGCGCCGGCTATGGTGGAGCCGGACGACGACTATCACAGGGAGATCTCGGAATGTCTGGCGCAGGAGCTGTTAAATCTGCTGCCGGAGGCGAAGGAGGAGAAATCCGTTCTGGTGGTGGGGCTGGGAAACCGGGAAGTGACGGCGGACTCCCTGGGGCCGCAGGCCGTGGACAATCTTTATATCACGCGGCATATTGTGAGGGAATACGGAAAGGCGGCCTATAACTGTGAGAAAATGAACATGGTCAGCGCGCTGGAGCCGGGGGTGATGGCGAAAACCGGCATGGAGACGGCGGAGATCGTTAAGGGCGTGGTAGAGGAAACCTCCCCGGATGTGCTGATTGTGATCGACGCTCTGGCAGCCCGCAGCATCAGGCGGCTGAACCGCACCATCCAGATCACCAACACCGGCATTCAGCCGGGTTCCGGCGTGGGGAACCACAGAAACGCGCTGACCCAGGAAAGCCTGGGGGTTCCGGTGATCGCCATCGGCATTCCCACGGTGGTGGACGCCGCCACCATTGTGAACGATGCGATGGAAAAGCTGCTGGAGGAAGAAAAAGAGCTGGACGCAGTGAAATACGCGGGCAGGCAGACCGTCAATTTTGCGGAGCTGAACAATATGTACATGACGGGAAAGGATATCGACGCCGTGATCAAACGGGTCAGCTATACCGTGTCGGAAGGCATCAACCTGGCGCTGGAAAAGGGAATGGACGGGTAGAGACGGGCATATAATGAATGGAGTCTGTAACCGCGGTCGCGGGAAAGGAAGTGGTCGGCCATGGACAGAAGGAACCGGGGCGGTTTTTCCGCCCGTAAGCTGGTGGCTGCCATAGTGGCTGCGTTTTGCTTTTTTTCAGGGATCCGCAGTCTGGGCGCGGAGGCGGCGGAACAAAAAGCCTCGCTGGATCATGCCATGCTGCGGGAATTGGCGGAAACCGCCAAGGGGGAGGTATACCGTATCTTTACGCCGGAGCTTGCTCTGGTTCGGGAGGACGGCGGGGAAACTCCCTGGCTGGTTGGAGAACAGATGGACAGCGTGATGCCTCTCTACGGGTATCTGCGCCGGGAAAGCGGGGAAACGGATCAGGGGACAGGGACAGCGCCGGATCCGGATCCTTCGGCGGGGCTGCCTGGGGAGGAAATCCCCCCGGAGGCAGAACAAGGGGAGGAAACAGCCCGGGAAGAAACCCTGGCGTCCGGGGAGAGCCGGGAATCCGTGGAGGAATTGATGCGGGCGGAAAACGAGGCGGCGTACCGGATGCAGGAGGAAGTGGCAAACCAGGCGGCGGGGATCTTCCTGCCCCATGAGAGACAGGCAAGCGTGGATCTGGATGCCCTGCGCCAATATGAGACGCTTCTGCGGGAATTTTATACCGTGGACGCCAACACCATGGCGGGCAGCGACCAGTTGGATGTGGCCAGGCTGACCTCCAGGGATCTGACCATCGAAAAGGAGGGGGACGGCCCTCAGATCCTGATTTACCATACCCATTCTCAGGAGGGGTTTGTGGATTCCGTCCCCGGGGACGATCAGACCAACATCCAGGGCGTGGGGGAGCGCCTGGCCCGGATTTTGCAGGATACATACGGTTACAGCGTA
Organism: uncultured Acetatifactor sp.; assembly: GCA_947630715.1. GTDB lineage: Bacteria > Bacillota > Clostridia > Lachnospirales > Lachnospiraceae > Acetatifactor. The sequence goes on along the minus strand of CANRIP010000003.1, from coordinate 64,655 downwards.
CTTCACCATACGGGGGAGTATGATCTGGAAGGCAGGGACGACGCCTACTCCAACGCGCTGCCGCAGATCGAGAAAATCCTTGCGGAGAATCCCTCCATCCAGGTGGTCATTGATCTGCACCGGGATCAGATGCCGGAAGAAACCAGGCTGGTTACGGATCTGGACGGCCGTCCCACGGCCCGGTTTATGTTTTTTAACGGCTTGAGCCGGACGAAAACCACGGGAAATATCGCATATCTGGCCAATGAAAATCTGGAGGATAATCTGGCCTTTTCGTTTCAGATGCAACTGAAGGCGGCGGAATATTATCCGGGGCTGACGCGGAAGATTTACCTGAAGGGCTATCGCTATAATATGCACTTAAAGCCCAGATCCCTGCTGATCGAGCTGGGGGCTCAGAACAATACGCTGGAGGAGGCGTTAAACGCCTGCGACCCCCTTGCGCATATTCTGGATCTGGTGCTTTCGGGGGAGGGGTAGCGCCGCCGTTGCCCTTCTCTGGACAACCCGTCTGAATTCTGATACAATAAGGATGATTTTGCAGGGACGGTCGAAAGACTGATTATGGAAGAAACGGGGATTGGAACATGGCGGCGACGGATCAGAGCAAAATACGGAACTTCTGTATTGTGGCCCATATCGATCACGGAAAATCTACACTGGCGGACCGGATCATAGAGATGACCGGCCTGCTTACTAGCCGGGAAATGCAGGCGCAGGTACTGGACAATATGGATCTGGAGCGGGAGAGGGGCATTACCATCAAGGCCCAGGCGGTGAGGACGGTCTATCACGCAAAGGATGGGGAGGAATATATTTTTAACCTGATCGACACGCCGGGGCATGTGGACTTTAATTATGAGGTGAGCCGATCCTTGGCGGCCTGCGACGGCGCGATTCTGGTGGTGGACGCGGCCCAGGGCATCGAAGCCCAGACCCTGGCCAATGTGTACCTGGCCCTGGATCATGATCTGGACGTGTTCCCCGTGATCAATAAAATCGATCTGCCAAGCGCGGACCCCAAGCGGGTGATAGAGGAAATCGAGGACGTGATCGGTATCGAGGCGCAGGACGCGCCCCTGATTTCCGCCAAGAACGGGATCGGCGTGGAGGAAGTGCTGGAGCAGATCGTCAAGAAGATTCCCGCCCCCGCGGGGGATCCGAAGAATCCCCTAAAGGCGCTGATTTTTGACTGTATGTACGATTCTTATAAGGGCGTGATTATTTTCTGCCGGATCCGGGAGGGAACCGTGAAAAAGGGAACCCGGATCCGCATGATGGCCACCGGCGCGGAGGAGGAAGTGGTGGAGGTGGGGTATTTCGGCGCAGGCAGGTTCCTGCCCTGCGAGGAATTGTCCGCCGGGATGGTGGGGTATATTACCGCCTCCATCAAAAACGTCCGGGACACGGCGGTGGGAGACACGGTGACGGATGCGCTGCGCCCCTGCGAGGAACCTCTCCCCGGGTATAAGAAGGTGCAATCCATGGTCTACTGCGGCGTGTATCCCGCGGATGGGGCAAAATACCCGGATCTGAAGGACGCACTGGAAAAGCTGCAGTTAAACGACGCTTCCCTGCATTATGAGCCGGAGACTTCCATCGCCTTGGGATTTGGGTTCCGGTGCGGGTTTCTGGGCCTTCTGCATCTGGAAATCATTCAGGAGAGGCTGGAGAGAGAATATAACCTGGATCTGGTGACCACCGCCCCCGGCGTGGTATACAGGGTTTACAAAACCGACGGGGAAATGATGGAACTGACCAATCCCTCCAATCTGCCGGATCCTTCCTCCATCGAACACATGGAGGAGCCCATTGTGAGCGCGGAGATCATGGTGACCAGCGAGTATATCGGTTCCATTATGGAGCTTTGCCAGGAGCGGCGGGGGCGTTATCTGGGAATGGAATACATTGAAAAATCACGGGCGTTATTAAAATATGAACTGCCGTTAAACGAGATTATTTATGACTTTTTTGACGCCCTGAAATCCCGGTCCAGAGGCTATGCCTCCTTCGACTATGACATCAAGGGGTATGAAACCTCCAGGCTGGTCAAGCTGGATATCCTCATCAACCGGGAGGAAGTGGACGCTCTGTCCTTTATTGTCCATGCGGATTCCGCTTATGAGAGAGGCCGCAAGATGTGCGAAAAGCTGAAGGAGGAAATCCCCAGGCATCTGTTTGAGATTCCCATCCAGGCGGCGGTGGGCGGTAAAATCATCGCCCGGGAGACTGTCAAAGCCATGCGCAAGGATGTGCTGGCCAAGTGCTACGGCGGCGATATCACCCGAAAGAAGAAACTGTTGGAAAAGCAGAAAGAGGGAAAGAAACGTATGCGCCAGATCGGGAACGTGGAGATCCCTCAGAAAGCGTTTATGAGCGTGTTAAAACTGGATGACGGAAAATAAAGAGCTGGAGCTGTATTTTCATATCCCCTTCTGCGTCAGGAAATGCCTGTACTGCGATTTCTTATCGGCGCCCGCCGGCGGGGAAAGAAAAAGACGGTACATGGAGGCCCTGATCCGCGAGGCAGAGAGCAAAAGGAATACCGGCCAGGGACGCCGGGTGGTCTCCGTCTTTCTCGGCGGGGGAACGCCTTCCGTGGTGGAAACCGGCCAGTTGGAAGAACTGCTGGAAACGGTCAAGGAGGGATACTGCCTTTCTCCTTCCGCGGAGATGACCGTTGAAATCAATCCGGGAACCGCGGATCGGGAAAAGCTGAGACGATATCGCAAGGCCGGGCTGAACCGGCTCAGTATCGGCCTTCAGTCGGCGGATGACAGGATGCTGAAGGCCCTGGGCCGAATCCATACCTGGAAGGAGTTTCTGGAAACCTACCACGGGGCCAGGGAGGAAGGGTTTGAAAACATCAATGTGGATCTGATGAGCGCTCTCCCGGGCCAGAGTGTGGAGAATTACAGGGAAACCCTGGATCGGGTTCTCTCCCTGGATCCGCCGCCGGAGCATATTTCCGCTTACAGCCTGATTCTGGAGCCGGGAACCGCCTTTTACCGCATGGCGCAGGAGGGAAAGCTGCAACTGCCGGACGAAGACACGGACCGGGAGATGTATCATATGACAAAGAGGATCCTGCAGCGCGCGGGATATGAGAGATATGAAATCTCCAATTATGCCAGGGAGGGGAGGCAGTGCCTCCATAACTGGGGCTATTGGACCGGGCGGGATTATCTCGGCATGGGGCTGGGCGCGTCCTCCCTATCAGATAACACCCGTTACAAAAACACCTGTGATCTCAAACGGTATCTGGCGGATCCGGGCGGCTGCCGGGAGGAAGTCCAGGTGCTTTCCCCAAAGGACCGGATGGAAGAATTTCTGTTCCTGGGGCTGCGGCTGACCCAAGGGGTGGACGTGAGCCGGTTTGCCCGGCTGTTCGGAAGGAGCATGGATGAGGTCTACGGGGACGTGATCCGAAAAAACATACGGGACGGCCTTTTGCGGAAATATGTGTGCGGGGAGGGGAAGGAAGGGGCCCGGGAACGGCTGGCTCTCACCCAGAGGGGACTTGACGTCAGCAATTATGTGATGAGCCAGTTCCTTCTCTGACAGGCCGTTTTTGCGGTCATGACAGGCACTGTGGGGTAAAAACGCTCATAGACTATTGGTGAGAGTGATCCACGGAGGCCTTTTTGAAGACATTTCAAAAACCGTTGACTTCGGAAGAAGAGGCAGAGCAGTGCCGGCTGATGCGCGAGGGAACCCCTGCGGAGGCAAAACGGGCGAAGGAGATTCTCATCGAACGAAATTTAAGGCTTGTGGCGCATATTGCCAAGAAGTATCAAAATACGGATGAAGATATGGAGGATCTGATCTCCATCGGCTGTATCGGGCTGATCAAAGCCATCGATACGTTTGACGGAAAGAAGGGAAGGCTTGCCACTTATGCCTGCCGGTGCATCGACAACGAACTGCTGATGCTGCTTCGGGGGAAAAAGAAAATATCCAGGGAGGTTTCGCTGTTTGAGCCCATCGGCCAGGATAAGGAGGGGAACGAGATCCATCTGGTGGATGTGATCGAACAGCAGCAGCCGGACATTGTGGAAAGTATGGAATTGTCCGGCAATATCCGCAGGCTCTTTTCTCTGATCCACACGGTTCTGACGGACAGGGAACGGGAGATTCTGGTGCTGCGATACGGGCTGAGCGGGGCGCCGGAGGCGACGCAGAGCCAGATCGGCGCAAAGCTGGGAATCTCCCGCAGCTATGTCTCCCGCATCGAAAAGAGAGCGCTGTTAAAGCTGAAGGAAAACTTTTCTGAAACGGTATAGTCTCCCGGCGGGCTGGGCCGGGGGCTTTTCCGTCCCGGGGAGCGCAAAAGGGAGTTGTGTTTTTTTCAGGGAATGTATATAATAGAGTCATAGTTTTTACGGAGGCGGAGGATGAAAGGGGAACATGAAATTTGTTGAAGCGGCTGAACTGAAGAACGGGATGAGGCTGGCAAGGCCCATTTACAACAAAAAAGGTGTTCTTCTGTTTGAGCGGGATTCCAGACTGACGCAGCAGACCATCGAAAGCGTCAGGAATTTCGGGCTGCTGGGTGTCTATATTCTGGAGCCTGCGGAGCCTCTGCCGCCCATGTCGGAGGAAGATCTGGAGTTTGAGCGGTTTCAGATCATGACGGTTTTTTCCATTCAGGATGAATTGGAAAAAATCCTGGCCACAAAGCGCCAGACCCGAATTGACAGCATTGCGGCCACGATCCTGAAAAAATACGGGCATCTGGAGGACAAAGTCAACTTTTACCAGAACCTGCGGGGACGGGACGATTTCGTGTGCCGGCACTGTCTGAATACCGCCATTCTCTGCGCCATGATCACCCATTTTATGAACGTAAGGGTGGACGAGCAGCTTCAGACCGTGTATGCGGCGATTGTACACGATATCGGCAAAATGCAGATCCCCAAGGAAATCCTGTTTGGGCCGGACGCGGACGGAACGCTGCAGGAGAGGATTTACCAGTATCAGTGGGAGGGGCTTGAGGTGCTGGAATCCGCCTTCAGCGAGGGCGTTTCCATCAAGCGCATTTGTTCCCAGGCGCTGCGGACGCAGCAGACCTTTGAACAGACGGGGGAGACGGACCACAACGCCAAGGTTTCGCTGGGGGCAAAGATCCTGCTGGTGGCGAATCGATATGACGAGATGACCGCCATGAGCCTGCAAGGGACGTCGGAATCCGAGGTGAAGGCGCTGCTGGAATTTAACGAACACCCGGAGGTTTACGACAGTAAGGTGGTGGAAGCCTTAACCGGGTGCATCAATATTCTGTTCCCGGGCGTCAGCGTGGAGTTGAGCACCGGCGAAAAGGCCCTGATCCTGACGGAGAATCCGGCGGACATCCTAAGGCCCGTGGTGCTTACCTTCGGCGACAATTCCATTCTGGATCTTAGTCTGGCGGACAACCGGGATATTCAGGTGGTGGATATTATGAAAACCATGGACAACCGTTATATTATGAGCAGCATTCCCCCGCAGTTGCAGGGCGGGAACGAATGAGAAAAGAGGAACAATATGCCGGGAATTGAAGAAATTCTGAGCACAGCCAAGGACGCTGGCGCCAGCGATGTGCATCTGACGGTGGGGATTCCGCCCAAGATGCGGGTGAACGGGGATCTGATCACCATGAACTATCCCAAATTGCTGCCGGGCGATACGCTGGACATCCTGATCAGCGTGATGACGGATCATCAGCGGGAAAAATTTGAGGAGAGGGGCGAGTACGACTTTTCCTTTTCCATTCCTCATCTGGGCAGATACCGCGTCAACGCTTATAAGCAGAGAGGAAGCGTGGCCATGGCCTACCGGCTGGTGGGTACCGTGGTACCCTCGCCGGAGCAGCTCGGGGTTCCGGAATCCGTGATAGAGCTTTACCAGAGAAAAAGGGGACTGGTTTTGGTGACGGGGCCTACCGGCAGCGGTAAATCCACCACTCTGGCGGCTATCATCGACAAGATCAACAATAACCGGGACGCACATGTGATCACTCTGGAGGACCCTATCGAGTATCTGCATCAGCACAAGATGGCTATGGTGAACCAGCGGGAAATCGGACTGGACAGCGAAAGCTACGCCAACGCCCTGCGCGCGGCGCTTCGTGAAGACCCGGACGTGATTCTGGTGGGAGAGATGCGGGACTTTGAGACGATCAGCGTGGCCATTACGGCGGCGGAAACCGGGCACCTGGTGCTGTCCACGCTGCACACCATCGGGGCGGCCAGCACGGTGGACCGTATCATCGACGTTTTCCCGCCTCATCAGCAGCAGCAGATTCGGGTACAGCTTGCCAATGTGCTGGAGGCCGTGATCTCCCAGCAGCTTCTTCCCACCGCGGACGGCAAGGGCAGAGCGGCCGCCTTTGAGGTGATGCATGCCAATCATGCGGTGAGGAACCTGATCCGGGAAGGAAAGTCCCATCAGTTGACAAGCGTTATGCAGACCAACCGAAAGCTTGGCATGATTACCATGGACGAGGCGATTTTAAAGCTGTATTACGCCGGGCGCATCGACCGGGAGATTGCCATCCAGTTTGCTCAGGATCCTGATAATATGCAGTTAAAAATCTGAGTATCCCTCTGCCCGCGGGGACGGCGGCCGCCGTCTCCGCGGAGGGTTCTTTGGGATTTCCTTCGTTTTCTCTGATTCCGTCTGTTGTTTCCGGTGGCTGCAGAAGGAAACCTTTGTCTTTCTCGCATGTGTTGATCTTTCTTTCTTGTGTTTGTCTCTCTCGCATGTGTTTGTCTTTCTCGCATGTGTTTGTCTTTTTCTTGTGTTTATCTTTCTTTCTTGTGTTGATCGTTCTCTCTTGTGTTTTCTCTTTCTCGATTTGGGGTCTGTCTTTCGTTGTTCTCTTTTGGCCTTTTCGTTTTCCCTTGTTTCGGAAAGAGGGTTCCGCTGACGGTGGATTCCCGGGGAAACGCATCAGTCGGTTTTCGTCACAATTTCATTTCATTGAAAAAGGAGGGCTTTTATGTTTGTTACGGTCTGTTCAGGCGCAATCCATGGGGTATCGGCGTATCCGGTGGCTGTGGAGGTGGATATCGCAAGGGGGCTTCCGGCGTTTTCCATGGTGGGCTCATTGAGCTGCGAGGTCAGGGAATCCAGGGAAAGGGTGTGCGTGGCGTTAAAAAATGCAGGCTTTACCCTGCCCCCTGACCGTATCACCGTCAACCTGGCTCCGGCGGACAGGAGAAAGGAGGGCACCGCTTTTGATCTTCCGATTGCCGTGGGTATTTTGTCGGCTCTGGGGGATCTGCCAACGAAGGCGGCCGACGGTATCCTGTTTCTGGGCGAGCTGGGATTGAACGGGGAACTGAAAAAGGTGCGGGGAACCCTGCCGATTGTCAAGGAAGGGGCGGAGAAGGGAATCCGTGAATTTATTGTGCCAAAGGTGAACGCCGGGGAAGGAGCCGCCATACCGGGGGTCAGGGTGCGGGGCGCGGAAGGGATCCGCCAGGTCTTTGATTTTTTGAGGGCGGGAACCCCGGAGGAAAGGGACCGGATTCTCCCGTGTACGGACAGGCCGGCATGGGGCGGCGAAGGCGGGCGGGAGGCGGACATACCGGACTTTTCCCAGGTGAGCGGCCAGGAGACGGCGAAACGGGCGGCTGAAATCGCCGCCGCCGGGTTTCACAATCTTCTGATGGTGGGGCCGCCCGGAGCGGGAAAGTCCATGATCGCCAAACGGATTCCGGGAATCCTGCCGAAACTGACGGAGAAGGAAAGCCTGGAGGTAACGGCGGTGGCCAGCGTGGCCGGCCTGACCGGGGACGGCGGGACGCTTTTCACTCGTCGACCCTTTCAAAGCCCCCACCACACCATTTCCCAGGCGGCTTTGATCGGCGGCAGCAGCGCGGCAAAACCGGGGATGATTTCCCTGGCCCACAGAGGGGTGTTGTTTCTGGACGAGCTGACGGAATTCCGCCGGGAGGCGCTGGACAGTCTCAGACAGCCTCTGGAGGATCGAAACGTATGTATTTCCCGGATGGGAGGGAATGTGACCTATCCCAGTGATTTTATGCTGGTATGCGCCATGAATCCCTGCCCCTGCGGTTATTACCCGGACAGGAACCGGTGCCGGTGTACCCAGCCCCAGATCCGGAAATATATGGGTAAGATATCCGGGCCGATTCTGGACAGGATCGATTTGTGCGTGGAGCTGGAGGCGGTGGACGTGCAGAGTCTGAAAGACGGGCGGCCCGGGGAGGACAGCGCAACGATCCGCTCCCGGGTGCAGAAGGCCAGAAAGATCCAGGAAGCCCGTTTCGCCGGGACGGGCTGTCAGTTTAACGGGGATATGGACGTGTCAAATATCGAGCGTTATTGTACGCTGGGCAGGGAGGAGCAGGACTGCATGGAGCGGCTGTATCAGTCCATGCAGCTCAGCGCCAGGGCTTACCACAGGATCTTAAAGGTGGCCAGGACCATAGCGGATCTGGCGGGAGAGGAAAGGATCACCGGAGAGCATCTGCTGGAGGCGGCTTTTTACCGGCCTTCGCTTTCCGGCTGGAACTGAGGGGAAACCGAAACACAGTGAGAAAGGACGGGAAATCGATGGAGTGGCAGGAATACAGGGACAAGGAACCGGTTTATGAGCTGTGGCTGTGCAGTTGCGGCATGGGAAACAGGCAGATGAAAGAGCTGGTCCGGGCCTGCGGCGGGGCGTTTGAAGCTTACTGCGCCGACGCGGACAAGTGGAGGACGGTGCTGAGCGAGAAACAGGCCCAAAAATTAAAGGAGCATACCGCCCGGTGGAAACCCCGGGAGGAATATGAAAAACTGCGTCGTATGGGGATCCGGCTGGTGACCATGAAGGATCCGTCTTACCCGGAGCGGCTGCGGGAAATCCCGGATCCGCCCTACGCCCTGTTTCTTAAGGGGGAGCTGCCAAAGGACGAAGTCCCCGCGGTGGCGGTGGTGGGCGCCAGGGACTGTTCTCCCTATGGCGGCTATGTGGCGGAAAGGCTGGGCGCGGAGGCGGCCCGGCACGGGGTCGTCCTGGTCAGCGGCATGGCAAGGGGAATCGACGGCATCAGCCAGAGGGCGGCATTGGACGCGGGCGGCGTCTCCTGCGCCGTTCTGGGCTGCGGGGTGGATATCTGCTATCCGAAGGAAAACGAACGGCTGTACCAAAGGCTGCCCGGCCAGGGCGGCGTTGTGTCCCCCTACCCGCCGGGGACGCCGGCCTACGCAGGCAATTTTCCGCCCAGAAACCGGATTGTCAGCGGGCTTTCGGACGCGGTGGTGGTGGTGGAGGCCAGAGAAAAAAGCGGTACCCTGATTACCGTTGACATGGCGCTGGAACAGGGCAGGGAGGTTTATGTGGTGCCGGGGCGGATCACGGATCGGCTCAGCGACGGCTGCAACCGGCTGTTACGCCAGGGGGCGACGCCGGTGACGGATCCCGGGGAGCTGATCCGGGAGCTGTATGAGATGAGGGAAAGAAGGTTTGGGAAAGGACGGGGGCAGAACCGGGTTTCTCACAGGGAGGATCCGCCGGAAAACAGGCGGCGGGAAGGGCTTACACCCTGCCTGCGGGCAGTGTGCGCGTCCCTGGATCTGACCCCCAGGACGGCGGAGGAAATCGAAAGGAGGATGCCGGAGGGCTATGGAGCGGACGGCGCCGGCGTCAGAACCTGCCTGATGCAGCTTTGCATGGAGAATCTGGCGGTGCAGGTCAGCCCCGGAAAATTCTGCGCCAAATTCTAATTGAGACGAAGGAAAATCTGTGATACACTGTTCCATAGAAACGGCGGCTCCCCTTCACAGGAGAGGACGGGACGCAAAAAGGGACAGGCCCGGGCACGGGACCGGAAGGAGACTGGGATGTACAGGGAGAAAACGAAAGAGGTTCGGATCGGGGATGTGGCCATCGGGGGAGGGAACCCCATCAGGATTCAGTCCATGACCAATACGGCCACCGGGGATGTGAACGCCACCGTTCGGCAGATTCTGCAGTTGGAAAAGGCCGGCTGCGAAATCATACGCTGTACGGTTCCCACAATGGAGGAAGCCCGGGCGCTGGGAGAGATTAAGAAACAAATCCATATCCCCCTGGTGGCGGATATCCATTTTGATTATAAGCTGGCCGTTGCCGCCATAGAAAACGGAGCGGATAAGATCCGCATTAACCCCGGCAATATCGGGGGAGCGGACAAGGTCCGGGAAGTGGTGAAAGCGGCGTCGGAGAGGAAGATCCCCATCCGCGTGGGGGTAAACGGGGGCTCCTTGGAGAAACGGTTTCTGGAGCAGTATGGGGGAGTGACATCTGAGGGAATCGTGGAAAGCGCCCTGGATAAAGTACATATGATCGAGGAGGCGGGGTATGACAATCTGGTGATCAGCATCAAATCCTCGGATGTGCGCATGTGCGTCAAGGCCCATGAAATACTGGCGAAACGCACCCATTATCCCCTTCATGTGGGGATCACCGAGGCGGGGACCGTGCTAAGCGGCAGCATCAAGTCCGCCATTGGCCTGGCGTTGATTCTGGATCAGGGCATCGGGGACACGGTGCGGGTGTCTCTCACCGGAGATCCGGTGGAGGAGGTCAGGGCGGCCCGGCTGATCCTGCGCACCCTGGGGCTGCGAAAGGGCGGCATTGAAGTGGTGTCCTGTCCCACCTGCGGCAGAACCAGGATCGATCTGATCGGGCTCGCCTCCCAGGTGGAAAAGCTGGTGGAGGATTATCCGCTGGATCTGAAGGTCGCCGTCATGGGATGCGTGGTAAACGGCCCGGGGGAGGCCAGAGAGGCGGATCTCGGGATTGCCGGAGGACAGGGGGAGGGCCTGCTGTTTCGTAAGGGCGAGATCATCCGCAAGCTGCCTGAAGATCAGCTCTTAGCGGCTTTAAAGGACGAATTGGACCATTGGAGGTGAAGGGGGATGACAAAGCCCTTTTTCGAGGTATTTCCCACCCTGAAACTGGAGGGAGCCCTGAAGGATATGCTGTCGGTGGCGGAGGTGGAACGGGTTTCCGCCAACCGCAACAGGGATCTGATGCGGATTTATCTGTTCAGCAGACGGCTGATTCTCAGAGAGGATATCCGCAGGACGGAGACGGAAATTAAAAAACAACTGTTTCCTAAAGTTAATTTAAGGGTACAGATCCAGGAGCGGTTTGAACTTTCCTCTCAGTACACCCTGAAAAATCTGATGGACATTTATAAAGAGAGCATTCTTTCGGAGCTGAGGGATTACAGCCATATTGAGTACAACGCGTTCCGGACCGCCCGGATTGAGTACCCTGAAACCGAAACCCTCAGGCTGACCGTGGACGATACGGCGCTGAACCGCAGCCGCGAGCAGGAGCTGGTGCGGATTCTGGAGAAGGTTCTGGTGGAGCGCTGCGGCCTGAAGGCCGGTGTGGAGGTGCGGTACAGGGAAACGGGAACCGGTAAGCCGGCCTGGGAAGACGCCGCCGGCCTCAGGCATCAGGTGGAGCAGATTTTTCAAAGGGCCGGCCAGACCCAGGACAGCGGGAGCAGGCAGGAGGACGGCCCCATGCCCTCGGAAACCGGCGAAAAGGAAAGGGAGACCGGCCGGAAAGAGGAAGGGCAGCAAAGCGGCCGAAAAGGGGGTACGCTGCAAACCGGCGCAGCCGCCGAAAGCGGCGCCGGCACTTCCTTCCGCAGAGGGGAATTCCGCAGAAAAGAGGGCTTTCAGGGGGGCCCGGACAGGAATCGGCCCCTGAAAAGTTCGGATCATCCCGATGTGGTTTACGGGAGGGACTTTGAAGAAGAAGCCATACCCATTGAGGAAATTGAGGGAGAGATCGGAGAGGTCACTATCCGGGGGAAACTGCTGAAGGTCGATACCAGAGAGCTGAAAAATGAAAGAACAATCGTTATTTTTACTCTCACCGATTATACGGATTCCATGACCGTGAAGGTGTTTCTCCGAAATGAGCAGGTCCGGGAATTGACCGGGGCGCTGCAGCCGGGCCTGTATGTGAAGGTAAGGGGAACCGTTTCGCTGGACCGCTATGACCATGAACTGTCCATCGGATCCGTCTACGGCATCAAAAAGATCCCGGATTTTTCCGTCAAAAGAACGGATCATGCCCCGGTGAAAAGGGTGGAGCTTCACTGTCACACCAAAATGAGCGATATGGACGGCGTTTCCGAGGCGTCGGACATTGTCAAGCGGGCGTATGGCTGGGGGCACAAAGCCATTGCCATCACGGATCACGGCGTGGTGCAGGGCTTTACCGACGCTTACCATGTGTGGGAGAAATTGTGGAAAGGGGAGAAGGGCAAGCGCCAGGAAGCGGGGGAACAGGCCCCGGACAGGCAGGACTTTTTCAAGATCCTGTACGGGGTGGAGGCGTACCTGGTGGACGATCTGAAGGAAATCGTCTCCAATGACCGGGGATACACTCTGCGGGAAGATTTTGTGGTGTTTGACATTGAGACTACGGGGTTTTCCTCCGTGAACAACCGGATTATTGAGATAGGCGCCGTGAAAGTGTCGAAGGGCGTTGTGACGGAGCATTTTTCCACCTTTGTCAATCCCCGGGTTCCGATCCCCTTTGAGATCGAAAAGCTCACCGGCATCCGGGACGATATGGTGGCGGACGCTCCCGTCATAGAGGAGGTGCTGCCCCGGTTTCTGGAATTTGCCCAGGGCTGTATCCTGGTGGCCCACAACGCCGGTTTCGATATGAGCTTTATTCAGGAAAATTTAAAAAGGCAGGGGCTTCCCTGGGAATACACCTATGTGGATACGGTGGGAATCGCCAGGATCCTGCTGCCGAATCAGGCGAAACATACGCTGGACGCCGTGGCGAAAACGTTAAATATTTCCCTGGAAAACCATCACAGGGCCGTGGACGACGCGGAATGCACCGCTTTGATTTTTGTCCAGTTTATCCGGATGCTGGAGGAAAAGGGCGTGTTTACCCTGGCACAGTTGAATGATCTGGGAAGATCCAGCGTGGAGCTGGTGCGAAGGCTCCCCACATACCATGCGATTATTCTGGCGAAAAACGATCTGGGTCGGATTAACCTGTACCGGCTGATTTCCCAGTCCCATCTGACCTATTTTGCCGGCCGCCATCCCAGAATTCCCAAAAGCCTGGTGATGAAGTACAGGGAAGGGCTGATTCTTGGCAGCGCCTGCGAGGCGGGGGAGCTGTACCGGGCTTTGCTGGACGGACAAAACGAGATGCAGATCGCCAGGCTGGTGAACTTTTACGATTACCTGGAAATCCAGCCCGCGGCCAATAACAAATTTATGATCGCATCGGAAAAATACAGGAATATTCAGTCTTTAGAGGATATCCGGGAGATCAACCGTAAAATCGTGAAACTGGGGGAACAGTTCCACAAGCCGGTGGCCGCCACCTGCGACGTACATTTCCTGGATCCGGAGGATGAGATTTACCGGCGGATCATTATGGCCGGATGGGGCTATAACGACGCGGACGACCAGGCGCCGCTGTTTCTGCACACCACAGAGGAAATGCTGGAGGAATTCTCCTACCTGGGAAGCGACAAAGCCTACGAGGTGGTGGTGACGAACACCAACCGGATCGCCGACATGGTGGAGAGCATCTCCCCCGTGCGGCCGGACAAATGTCCTCCCGTGATCCCGGACAGCGACAAAACGCTCACGGAGATCTGTTATGCCAGGGCGCATGAAATTTACGGCCCGACCCTGCCCGGCGTTGTGGAAGAACGTCTGGAACGGGAGCTTCATTCCATTATCTCCAACGGGTTTGCGGTGATGTATATCATTGCCCAGAAACTGGTGTGGAAATCCGTGGAGGACGGGTATCTGGTGGGATCCAGAGGATCCGTCGGCAGCTCCTTTGTGGCCACCATGGCGGGAATCACGGAGGTGAATCCCTTAAGCCCCCACTACTATTGCGGCAAATGCCACTATGTTGACTTTGACAGCGACGAAGTCAAGGCGTACGCGGGCAGAGCCGGCGTGGATATGCCGGATAAGGTGTGTCCCGTCTGCGGGGAGCCGCTGCACAAGGACGGCTTTGATATCCCTTTTGAGACTTTTCTGGGGTTCAAGGGGGACAAGGAGCCTGACATCGACCTGAATTTCTCCGGGGAATACCAGTCCAAGGCCCATAAGTACACGGAGGTGATTTTCGGCGCGGGACAGACCTTCCGGGCGGGCACCATTGCCACGCTGGCGGACAAAACCGCCTTCGGCTATGTCAAGAAGTATTTTGAGGACCAGGGCAGGGTGAAACGCCACAGCGAAATGGAGCGCCTGGCCATGGGCTGCACCGGGGTGCGCAGAAGCACCGGCCAGCACCCGGGGGGGATCGTGGTTCTGCCTCTGGGGCAGGATATCAATTCCTTCACGCCGGTGCAGCACCCGGCCAACGATATGGAGACGGACACTGTCACCACCCATTTCGACTATCACTCCATCGATCATAACCTTTTAAAGCTGGATATTCTGGGACATGATGATCCCACCATGATCCGTATGCTTCAGGACATGACGGGGGTGGATCCTTTGACCATTCCCCTGGACGCGCCGGAAGTTATGTCCCTGTTCCAGAGCACGGAAGCCCTGGGGGTTACCCCGGAGCAGATCGGCGGCACCAGGCTGGGGGCGCTGGGGATCCCGGAGTTTGGCACGGATTTTGCCATGCAGATGGTCATCGATGCAAAGCCCCAGTCCTTTTCCGATCTGGTGCGGATCTCGGGCCTTTCCCACGGCACGGACGTGTGGCTTGGGAATGCGAAGACGCTGATCCAGGAGGGAAAGGCTACGATTTCCACCGCGATCTGCACCCGCGACGACATTATGACATACCTGATCCAGATGGGCGTGGAATCCGAGACTTCCTTTAAAATCATGGAGGCGGTCCGGAAGGGCAAGGTGGCAAAAGGGGAATGCGAAAAGTGGGAGGAATGGAAACAGGAGATGCGGGCGCATAACGTGCCGGAGTGGTATATCTGGTCCTGTGAGAAGATCCAGTACATGTTCCCCAAGGCCCACGCGGCCGCCTATGTGATGATGGCGTGGCGTATCGCCTACTGTAAAATCCATTATCCTCTTGCGTACTACGGGGCTTTTTTCAGCATCCGGGCAAAGGCTTTTTCCTATGAGATCATGTGCCGGGGAAAAGAGCATCTGGAAAGGGTGATGGCGGATTATAAAAGGCGGATGGATGCGGCCGCCAACAAGGAGGCCGGGGCGGCGCCGCTGACCAACCGGGAGGAGGCCGCCTACGGCGATATGAGGATTGTGCAGGAAATGTACGCCAGAGGATTTGAATTTACCCCCATCGATATTTTTCAGGCGCAGTCAAGATCGTTTCAGATTGTGGACGGAAAACTGATGCCCTCCATTAACAGCATAGACGGCCTGGGGGAAAAGGCGGCGGACGCCATTGTGGAAGCGGCCAAGGACGGGCCTTTCCTTTCCAGGGATGATTTCCGGGAGCGCACCAAGGTTTCCAAAACGGTGGTGGATATGCTGGATCGTCTGAATCTTTTGGGCCAACTGCCGGAATCCAACCAGTTAAGCCTGTTTGACTTTGTGTAGAGGACTCCGTAAAAAGGTGAATTTTTTTGAAAATAGCTCTTGCTTTTTTCTTACCGATGTATTACAATAGGCAAGTAGTGTTCACGGAGAACCGAATGGCTGATTGGTCAAGCGGTTAAGACGCCGCCCTCTCACGGCGGAAACAGGGGTTCGATTCCCCTATCAGCTGTTTTCCTGTTAATCATTTGCTTCATTTTAAAAAACGCCGCGGGTGTCAAACGCCCGCGGCGTTTTTTACAGCCTGCTTTGCCCGTTCTGTGCAGAAAGCCGGAAAACCTCTCGGGTTCCGCCCCTTTCCGGGAAAATGTTTTGGAAACAACTTGCGAAATAAAACAAAATGGTGTATAGTGATTCACGATTCCGTTTTACCATAGGCGGATACTGCAGCCGGAAAGAGCATATATAATAGAAGAAACGGGAAGGGGAGCATATTATGGCGAAATACCTTGTGATTGTGGAGTCGCCTGCCAAGGTGAAAACCATTCAGAAATTTCTTGGCCAGAATTATGAGGTGGCCGCAAGCAACGGACATGTGCGGGATTTACCCAAAAGCACTCTGGGCTTTGACGCCGCGAATGATTATGAGCCCAAATATATTACCATCAGAGGGAAGGGAGACATTCTGGCCAACCTTAGGAAAGAGGCGAAAAAAGCCGATAAAATCTACCTGGCCACCGACCCTGACCGGGAGGGGGAGGCTATTGCCTGGCATTTGTATCACGCCCTGAATCTGGAGGGCAAAAACGTACGCCGCATTACCTTCAACGAAATCACCAAAAACGCCGTGAAGGAATCCCTGAAGAATCCCAGGGACATCGACATGAATCTGGTGGATGCTCAGCAGACACGGCGGATGCTGGACCGGATGGTGGGATACCGGATTTCCCCTCTGCTCTGGGCGAAGATCAAAAGAGGCTTAAGCGCCGGCAGGGTACAGTCCGTGGCGCTTCGCATTATCTGTGACCGGGAGGAGGAGATCAACGCGTTTGTCCCGGAGGAATACTGGACGCTGGACGCCAAACTGTATGGGGAGAACGAGAAGAAACCCATCGTCGCCAAATATTATGGCACGGCGGATGAGAAACAGAACCTGCAAAGCGAGGGACAGGTGAAGGAGGTCATGGAGTCCCTGAAGGGAGCGGAGTACAGAATTGCCGAAATCAAAAAGGGGGAAAGATCCAGAAAGCCGCCTCTCCCCTTTACCACATCCACTTTGCAGCAGGAAGCCAGCAAGCTGCTGAACTTTTCCACGCAAAAGACCATGCGTCTGGCGCAGCAGTTGTATGAGGGCGTTGATCTTCAGGGGGAGGGGACCGTGGGTCTGATCACATACCTGCGTACCGATTCCACCCGGGTGTCCGCGGAGGCGGAAACCATGGCGGCGGAGTTTATCGCCTCCCATTATGGAAAGGAATATCTGAACCAGACGGCGGGGGAAAAGAAGAACGGCCAGAAAATTCAGGACGCCCATGAGGCGATCCGGCCCACGGATCTTCAACGGCAGCCCGCTTTGGTCAAGGATCAACTGCCAAGGGATCTGTTCCGGCTTTATCAGTTGATCTGGAAACGCTTTGTGGCAAGCAGAATGAGCCCCGCCCGCTATGAAACCGTCTCCGTCAAAATCCAGGCCGGGAAACATGTGTTTACCCTGTCCGGGTCCAACCGGAAATTCGACGGTTACAGGAGCGTGTATCTGACGGAGGAGGATCAGGAGGAGGAGAACGCCTCCCTGGGCGGGCTCCGGGAGAACAGCGTACTGCGTTTTTCGGCCTTTGAGCCCGGCCAGCACTTTACCCAGCCGCCGGCCCATTACACGGAAGCCTCCCTGGTAAGGGAGCTGGAGGAGCTGGGAATCGGGCGGCCCAGCACCTACGCGCCCACCATCACCACCATTCTGGCCAGGCGCTATGTGGCCAGGGAAAACAAAAACCTGTATGTGACGGAGCTGGGCGAGGTGGTGAACAATATGATGAAAACCGCATTCCCCACCATTGTGGATGTGAATTTCACCGCAAATATGGAGGCACTACTGGACGGGGTGGAGGAAGGCTCCGTCAGGTGGAAGACCATCATCTCCAACTTCTACCCGGATCTGGACGAGGCCGTGAAACAGGCGGAAAAGGATCTGGAGCATGTGACCATCGCCGACGAGGTCAGCACGGAGGTCTGCGAGCTCTGCGGCAGGCAGATGGTGATTAAATACGGCCCTCACGGCCGTTTCCTGGCCTGTCCCGGATTCCCGGAGTGCCGCAACACAAAGCCCTATTTTGAAAAGATCGGGGTGGCGTGTCCGAAATGCGGCGGGGATCTGGTGGTCAAAAAGACCAAAAAAGGCAGAAAATACTATGGCTGCATCAATCATCCGGAGTGCGATTTCATGGTGTGGCAGCGCCCCTCCGACCGGAAATGTCCAAAGTGCGGGGGCTTAATGCTGGTCAAGGGAAACAAGCTGGTATGTTCGGAGGAACAATGCGGTTATATCGATATCCCGGAATTGTCAAAAAAATCATAGGAAAACAAAAAAATTAACAGTTTAAACGTTGTGTTCTGCGAATATTTGTGTTAAAATAATTTTACACAGATCGGACAGAGGAATGGCAGAAGGCAGGGCGCGGCTGGATTTATCCGGGGCGGCATGAAGAGACGGAGGAATGTGTATGAGTAGTGTACAGCTTTTGGATAAAACCAGAAAGATCAGCAAACTATTGCATAACAACAATTCCAGCAAGGTGGTTTTTAACGATATATGCAAGGTTATGCGGGAGATCCTGGATTCCAATGTCCTTGTCATCAGCCGCAAGGGGAAGGTGCTCGGCGTGGGGAAGGCCGATGATATCGATTCCATCACGGAGATGATCGATGAGAATGTAGGCGGGTTTATCGACCCCCTGCTGAATGAACGTCTGCTGGGCGTCCTTTCCACAAAAGAAAACGTCAATCTGGAAACCCTGGGCTTTGAAAACACGGATGTCCGGAAATTTCAGGCGATTGTCACGCCCATTGAGATCGCCGGAGAAAGGCTGGGGACGCTTTTTATCTATAAATGCAAGAATCAGTACGATATCGACGATATTATCCTGTGCGAATACGGCACCACGGTGGTAGGGCTTGAGATGCTGCGGGCGGTGAACGAGGAAAACGCCGAGGAAAACCGTAAGATCGCCGTGGTGAAATCCGCCATCAGCACCCTTTCCTTCTCGGAAATGGAGGCCATTACCCATATTTTCGACGAGCTGGGAGGCATGGAAGGGATCCTGGTGGCCAGCAAGATCGCGGATCGGGTGGGGATCACAAGGAGCGTGATCGTAAACGCGCTTCGCAAGTTTGAGAGCGCCGGCGTGATCGAATCCAGATCCTCCGGGATGAAGGGAACCTACATAAAGGTGTTAAACGACGTGGTGTTTGACGAGATCGAGGAATTGAAACGCCAGAACAGGCGGGGATAGGCGGGGATCGGCCGCGGGATCGGCCGAAACGCAACCGGGGATCGGCCTTGAAGCAGCTTAGGATCAGCCGAGGATCGGACGGAGATCGGCCCCGGAGCAGCTTAGGATCAGCCGGGGAGCAGCTTAGGATCGGCCGCGGGGAAGGATGCCCCCGGAGACAACTGAACAGGGAAAAGGATGGAGAGAGCCGGCAGACCGCCGGAATAAAAGGATTTATTGAATGCGGTTTCGATCAATAGATCCTTTTTTGCGTATGGGGAAAGGGGGGATCGAGGACGCATATGGGGGAGGCAAATAATGGTTTTTGGACAAAATGAAACAAAATGTATTGTCTTTTTACGAAAATTCACTATAATAAAATAGAGTGGATGTTTCCGCTTTGTTTGTGTTTCAAAAGGCCACGGAAGTCCGGCGCAGGGCGCGGATCCCGAAAGGCCGGGCCGCGGGAGCGCGGCAGAAAGGAAGGAAAGATGATCCGAACCAATGTATTCGATTATATCAGGATGCTGGATAAGGCTGCGGACGCCAGTTGGCTGCGCAACCAGGCGATTTCCAACAATATTGCCAACGTGGACACCCCCGGTTACAAAAGGCAGGATATCGCCTTTGAGTCCATTTTAAAGAGGGAGCTGGGGAGAAACCGCTACGAGAGCACGGATCAGAAGGTGGCGGATCTGAAGATGAGCCGGCTGAACGGCAGGACTTACACGGATTATTCCAATTACTCCTACCGTATCGACGGCAACAATGTGGATATCGAAAACGAAAACGCCATGCTGGCGGAAAACCAGATCAAATATCAGGGCCTGATTACCAGTATCAATCAGGAGTTTACCAACCTGTCCACCGTCATGCAGTGACGCTGGGGCGGGTAACGGAAGGAAAAAGGAGGGCGGCCCCTGAGGCCAGGCGGTTTCGCCACGGAAACGGAGGAATCAGACATGAGTATGTTTTCTGCTTTTAACATCAACGCGTCCGGTATGACGGCTCAGAGATACCGTATGGACATTATTTCCGAGAATGTCGCCAACGCCAGCAGCACCCGCACGGCGGACGGCACCCCCTACCGCAGAAAGGTTGTGACCTTTGGCGAGAAGGGCGGCCAGACCAGTTTCAGCCGGGTTCTGGGAGAGGCCGCTTACGGCCACGGCTACACGGGACAGGGCGTAAAGGTGACCGGCGTATATGAAGATTATGAGACGGAGATGAACATGGTTTACGATCCTTCTCATCCCGATGCGGACGAGAACGGCTACGTTACATATCCCAATGTGAATATTATCACGGAAATGACCAATATGATCGACGCAAGCCGGGCCTATGAGGCAAACGCCACGGCGTTTAACGCCAGCAAATCCATGGCGGTGCAGGGGCTTGAGATCGGCAGGGGTTAATCCGTAACGGAAAATCAATGCGGCCTGAAATCAAAGCAGGCCCATTTTGTGTGGCTCTTTCCGCTTTGGCATAACGAGAGGACGGAAACGGCCCGCGTTCAGCGGGGATCTGGGGCGGCGCGCTGCCTGCCGCGGATCCGGCATGTGAGACAGACAGCGCGGAAACGGGGAGAAAAAATGGAAATATCGGCGATTACGGGGTTACTTGGCGTCACCAGACTGAACAACCTGGAGGAAGCCTCCTTGACGGGCTCTCTGACCAAGAAGGAAGATACGGTGGACAGCACCCTGTTTGACAGCTTTTTGAATACGGCCATCGACAATATTAAAACCACAAACAGTTATTTGTCGGACTGGGAGGACGAGGAAGTCAAGTTTGCCCTGGGCGAGACGGAGAACAGTCATGATCTGACCATCGCCATGCAGAAGGCGTCCGCCGCTCTGCAGTATACGGTGGCCGTCAGGGACAAGTTCCTGGAGGCTTACAGAGAACTCATGCAGATGCAGATCTGATGCACTGCCTGGGAATCCCGGGCATATAAAACTACCAAGGGAGAAGTATTATGGCTGACAGGCTGAAAGGAATACTCCAAAAAATATTGGACTGGTGGAATAAATTCACTTCCCGGCAGAAAACGGTGATCGTTTCCATTACCGCCGCGGTGATCTTCGCCTTTGCAATCATTATATATGTATTTTCCAGACCGAACTATGAGGAACTGGTCACCTGTGAGGACAGCGCGGAGGCTTCGGAGATCGTTTCGATTCTGGAGTCCGCGGGAATCAATTACCGGGTTTCCGACACGGGGCTGGTGATCGACGTGGAGGAGAGCCAGCGCTCCGTGGCGATTCTGGCTATGGGATCGGCAGGGTATGTGCCGGATTCCTTTAAACTCAGCGATTACATGGATTACAGCATGAGCACCACCGCCTCCGACCGGGAAAAGATGTACAACCAGGCCCGGCAGGCGGAGCTTGAGCAAGCCTTCTGTGAAATTGAGGGAGTGAAGGACGCCACCGTCATACTGGATCCCGGCCCTCAGAACGGCACGTTGATCGCGCAGGAGACGGACGCCTCCGCCTATATCCAGTTGACCCTGGCCAACAATGTGAACTTCACTTCCGCCAACGCCGCCGCCGTGGCGAGAGCGGCCGCCGCGGCTTTGGGGAACGAGACGACGGCCAATATCACCATCCTGGATCAGAACGGCGAGCTGTTGTTTGCCGGCGGCGATGATTATTCCAGCGTGGGCGTGGCAAATTCCATCCAGGAGCTGCAAAACCAGGCTCAGTCCATGCTGAACAGCCAGGTGACGAGAGCCTTTTACGGCACGGGCCAGTACGACAATATTACGGTAGTGGCCCGGCTGAACGTGGATTACACGGAATACGAGAAAACCATCAAGGAGTATTATACCGACGAGGATCATGACCAGGGCCTGTACGGCCACAGATCCGAGTATCAATCCAGCAGCACCAACGGCGTGGACGGAGTGCCCGGGACCGATTCCAACGACAGCGATATCGGCACCACCTATGTGTGGCCCAACGGCAACAGCAGCGAAAGCGAAACCAGTGAGACGGATACCGATTATCTGCCGAACGAGATGGCGGAGTATCAGAAGACGCTGGCGGGCAGCATCAATTACGAAGATTCCTCCATGTCTGTGGCGCTGATTTCTTACCGGGAATATTATGAGGACAGGGTCAGACGCCAGGGCCTTCTGGAAGACGGCATGACCTGGGAGGATTTCAAGGAGGCGAACAGCGCAGACGTCCGGCTGGAAGTGGACGAGGAATATTATGCCATGGCGGCCAACGCCACCGGCATCAGCGCGGATCGGATTACCATCATCGCGTATCAGTCTCCCGTGTTTTATGACGCGGAGGGCTTTTCCGTCAGCGGCACGGATATTTTAAGCATTGTCATGATCGTCCTGATCCTGGGTCTTCTGGCCTTTGTGGTCCTGCGCAGCATGCGAGCCAAAAAGGGCGAACAGGAAGAGGAGGAGCTGTCTGTGGAAGATATGCTTCAGTCCACTTCCGACAGCGGACTGGAGGATCTGGAGGTGGAATCCAAGTCGGAGACGCGCCTCTTAATCGAAAAGTTTGTGGACGAAAACCCGGAAGCCGTGGCAACCCTGCTGCGCAACTGGCTTAACGAGGACTGGAATTAAAGTCTGCGAAAGGAATGAAGGATCGCTATGTCGAAAAGTTCAGGCAGTGACAATTTAAAAGGAATCCAAAAAGCGGCCGTTCTTCTGATTGCCCTGGGGCCGGAGCGGTCCGCCGCGATCTTCAAGCATCTGAAGGAGGAGGAGATCGAGGAACTGACTCTGGAGATCGCCAACACCAGAAGCGTGACGCCTCAGGTGAAGGAGGCGGTGATCAACGAGTTTTACGAAGTCTGCCTTGCGCAGCAGTATATTGCGGAGGGCGGCATCAATTACGCCAAGGATCTGCTGGAGAAGGCGCTGGGTACGGAGAAGGCAATGGACGTGATCGGCAAGCTGACGGCGTCCTTGCAGGTAAAACCGTTCGAATTTGTGAGAAAGACGGACGCAACCCAGTTGATCAACTTTATTCAGGACGAACACCCTCAGACCATCGCCCTGATTCTGTCCTACCTGTCCCCCAGCCAGGCGGCCATCATTATTTCAGCCCTGTCCCCGGACAGACAGGCGGATGTGGCCAGAAGAATCGCCGTCATGGACCGCACCAGCCCCGATGTGATCAAGGAGGTGGAGAAAGTGCTGGAATCCAAGCTGGCAAGCCTTGTCAATCAGGACTACACCATTATCGGCGGCGTGGACGCGGTGGTGGAAATCCTCAATACGGTGGACCGGGGCACCGAGCGCCACATCATGGAGACTCTGGAAATCGAGGAGCCGGAGCTGGCGGACGAGATCAGAAAGAAAATGTTTGTGTTCGAAGATATTCTGCTGCTGGACGACAGAGCGATCCAGCGCGTGCTGCGTGACGTGGAGACAAACGATCTGTCCATTGCCCTGAAGAACGCCAACGAGCAGGTGCAGAACGCCATCTTCAACAATGTGTCAAAGCGTCTTGCGGTTATGATCAAGGAAGATATGGAATTCATGGGGCCTGTCCGTATGAAGGACGTGGAGGAAGCGCAGCAGAAGATCGTCAATATTATCAGGAAACTGGAGGATTCCGGCGAAATTGTGATCTCCAGAGGCGGAGGTGACGAGATCGTTGTCTAGAAATCTGATCAAGCAGTATAACGCGGTGGACGCGGAGGAGACGAGAATCATTGACACCAACGAGCTGCTCCGCCGGCGGGAGGAAACTGTTTTTGCGAGAAGGGCATCCGAAACGGAGGGAGAGGACGTTGGTTTCGGCTCTGAAACTGAAACGGCGTACTCCGGATCCGGGGAGGAGCATTTGGAGGGCGCCGCAAGCGCCGGGGAAGTTGTTCAGGCTATGCTGAATCAGGCCCGTGAGGAGGCCGACGCTTTGCTGAACCAGGCCCGCGGGGATGCGGCCGCAATCATGGAAGACGCCAAAAAGCAGGCGGAAGCCGAGAAAAAGCGTGTGTATGATCAGGCCAGGCAGCAGGGGTATGAGGAAGGCCAGGCAAAGGCCAGGGCGGAAGCAGACGGGGTAAAAAGGGAATTTCAGGAAAAGACCCGTCAACTGGAGGCGGAGTACCAGCAGATGATGGAGGAACTGGAGCCGAAATTTGTGGATACGATCGCGTCGATCTATGAACATATTTTCCAGGTGGATTTAAGCTCCGACCGGGATCTGGTCTGTCATTTGATTTCCAATACGCTCCACCGGCTGGAGGGCGGCGGCAATTATCTGATCCATGTATCCAGAGAGGATTACGATACGGTTTCCATGCAGAAGGACCGTCTGGTGGAGGGAACCGTCTCCGGCGCCGGGAGCGTGGAGATTGTGGAGGACGCGACGCTGGGGAAAAACCAGTGCATGATCGAGACGGACAGCGGCATTTTTGACTGCGGACTGGGCACACAGCTTGCGGGACTGAAACAAAAGCTGATGCTGTTGGCGTGGTCGAAGGAGGAATGAAGTCTTGCGCAGGGTGTATGTGGATTTTGGCAAATATGAAAAGCTGTATGACCAGAGCTTTGTGCGCAGACTTGGGAAAGTGGTCAACGTGGTAGGGCTGACCATTGAATCCGCCGGACCGGACGCAAAGCTGGGAGACGTCTGCCAGATCTATCCGGAGGGCGAGGACGCCCGGCCGATTATGGCGGAAGTGGTAGGTTTCAAGGACAAAAAGACTCTTTTAATGCCCTATGATTCCGTGGATGGAATCGGATTGGGGAGCATGGTGGAAAATACGGGGCATCCGCTGACGGTGTATGTGGACGACAGCCTTCTGGGCCAGACCCTGGACGGCCTTGGCAGGCCGTTGGACGGAAGGGCTCCTTCCGGGACGCCCTACACGGTGGAAGCCGCGCCGCCGGATCCCATGGAGAGAGAGATTATCGACCAGGTTCTGCCCCTGGGAGTCAAAGCGGTGGACGGTCTGATCACCGTGGGGAAGGGACAGAGAATCGGCATTTTTGCAGGATCCGGCGTGGGGAAATCCACGCTGATGGGGATGTTTGCCAGAAACACGAAAGCGGATATCAATGTGATCGGGCTCATCGGCGAGCGGGGCAGGGAAGTCCGGGAATTTATCGAGAGGGATCTGGGGGAGGAAGGGATGCGCCGTTCCGTGGTGGTGGTCGCCACTTCCGACCGCCCGGCGCTGGAGCGCAACAAGGCCGCGAAAACCGCCACCGCTATTGCGGAATACTTCCGGGATCAGGGGAAGGACGTGCTTTTGATGATGGATTCCCTGACCCGGTTTTCCATGGCGCAGAGGGAAATCGGCCTTGCCAGCGGGGAACCTCCCGTCAGCAGAGGCTATCCTCCCAGCGTTTACTCGGAGATGCCGAAACTGCTGGAACGGGCCGGACGGGCGGCCAAGGGCTCCATCACGGGGCTTTACACGGTGCTGGTGGACGGGGACGATTTCAACGAGCCCATCACGGATACGGCGCGAAGCATCCTGGACGGGCATATTATGCTGGACAGAAGGCTGGGGCATAAGAACCATTATCCCGCCATCGACATTCTCCAGAGTATTTCCCGGTGTATGAGCCAGATCACGGACCGGAATCACAAGCAGGCGGCGGGCAAACTGAAAAACGTGCTTGCGACTTACAGCGAGGCGGAGGATCTGATCAACATCGGCGCTTATAAAAACGGCAGTAATCCGTCCATCGACTACGCCATCACAAAGATCGACGCGGTCAACGAATTTTTGTGCCAGGGCACGGATGAGAAGTTTGATTTTGAGACCAGCGTTTCCCTGCTGGAAGGGCTTTTTGAGAACTGACGGATCCTATATCAAACGGGAGTGGTAATATGGCGCGGTTTCGTTATTCCATGCAGAGTATTCTGGATATTAAGCTGAAAATGGAAACGCAGGCAAAGCAGGAGTTCGCGGCGGCCCGAGCCGCCCTGGACCGGGAGGAGGAAAAGCTGGAACGCCTCAGGCAGAGAAAGAGGGAGTATGAGGGCCGTGCGGCGCAGCTTTTAAACGGGGAGCTTGACCTGAGACAGATCGAAGAAAATCAAACGGCGATATTGACCCTGGATCACTTTATCGCGGATCAGGTAACATGCGTGGACGCCGCCAGGCGGGAGCTGGAAAGGATGCGGGGGCGCCTTACGGAAGTGATGCAGGAGCGAAAGACCCATGAAAACCTGAAGGAAAAGGCCTTCCAGCAGTTTCTGGCGGAAGAAAACAGGCGGGAGGGCAAGGAAGTGGACGAACTGACCAGTTACGTTTACGGACAGCGCAGAAACGAAGAAGGCAAGAAGGTGCCGGTCTAGGCGGAATGTGAGGTCGCTATGGCAAAGGAATTGACTGCCGAAGCAAAAACGGAAAAAAACAGAATACAGAATGAGAAAAAACAACTGAAAAAAGATCAGAAAAATCAGCGCAAAGAGGTGAAACGAAGGGCCAAGGAGATCGCCAGGCAGGAGGAGGCCCTCGGGGACGAGGAAGGGAACGGCTTTGTGACCTTTGCGGCCACAACGTTTATCGTCCTGTTATGGATCGCCGTGATCTGCGTGATTATCAAGCTGGATGTGGGAGGGTTCGGCAGTTCCGTCCTGGCTCCCATTCTGAAGGACGTTCCGGTGGTGAACCGGATCCTGCCCCGTACCGCGATCACGGAGACCAACGATCCGGAAAGTTTCGGCGGGTATTCCAGCCTGACGGATGCGGTTGCCTATATCCAGGAGCTGGAGCTGGAGGTGGAGAGGCTTCAGAACGCGGCCAACGCGAAAGACTCCGATCTGGAAAAGCTGCGGGCCGAGGTGGCAAGGCTTCAGGAGTTTGAGGCGGCTCAGGTGGAGTTCCAGAGGATCCAGAATGAATTTTATGAGGAAGTGGTGTATTCCGACAAGGGCCCCGGCGCGGAAGAATACAGAAAGTGGTATGAGGAAATGAACCCCGCCACCGCGGAGGCGCTGTACCGCCAGGTGGTGGTTCAACTGGAGGAAAGCACTCAGTTCCAGGACTATGTAAGCTCCTTTACCCAGATGAAACCCAAGGCGGCGGCCGCTCTGCTGGAGGAAATGACGGATGTGAATCAGGTGGCCAAGATCTTAAACGCCATGAACGCGGAATCCAGAGGGGCGATCATGAACCAGATGACCGCCGAGTTCGGCGCGAAAGTTGCGGCGATTATGGATCCGGACTCTTAAGAAATGGATCCGGACTCTTAAGAAAATGAAGGTTTCGGCCGAATAATATAGGTGAGAAGAATTTCAAAGGCGGATTTTTGCCGGCGAATTTTTCTATAAAAGTTTCATGTACATTGATAATTAAAGAAAGGAGGTCAGAAATGACTAGCACACCCGTAAAGGATGTAGGCTCTGTCCTGGGAATGGCAGGCGGCGCGGGGGCGAATGTCAAAAAGGCGGCGGGCGGCTTTCAGGCTGTGCTGGACAGCCGGACGGACGCGGGCGCTCCCAAACCAAAGGAAGAAAGCGTTTCCGCCAAAGAGAGCGGCGGGGTGAAAAAAACACCCGGAGATTCTCTGAAGGCCAGGGACGCCCACAGGGCGAGAGTGAGGGACGGCGAACCGGCCCCGGAAGAAATGCAGCCTCAGGAAACCGGCGGGGAAATCACCGAGGAAAAGCTGGAGGAAATCCTATCCGTCCTGGGAACGGCAGCGGAGGACCTGATCCGGCAGATTGCCGACGCTTTCGGCGTTGACGTCAAGGAGCTTTCGCAGGTGATGGGAGAGCTGGGAATGGACCGGATGGACGTGCTGAACCCGGAAAAGCTGAGCGGATTGCTCCTGAAACTGGCGGGGGCGGAGGATGTCTACGAACTGGTGACAAACGACGGACTGTATGAGAGTTACCGGAATCTGACACAGACCGCGGACAGTCTGCTGGACCAGGCGGCAAAGGAGCTGGAAATCAGCCCCGGACAGTTGGAGGAAATTCTGGAAACCCCTCAGACGGAACCGGAGGAAATGCCGGAGATATCCGTTCTGGCAGACACGCAGCAAAGGGAAACGGCCCCGGAGACCCTTCTTGGTTCAGAGAAACCGGAGATCCCGGAGGAAAAGGAAACCCCTGTGGACGTGCCTGTGGCAGAAAAAGCGGAAGGGCAGGATACCGGAAGGGAGCAGATCGGAAACCGAGAGGAAGGCGACGCCCAAAGGCGGAGCGATTCCCGCAGGGACGGACACGAACAGGCGGTATGGCAGAATGTGCGCGCCGAATCGTTCCGAACCGGATTCGACGTTTCGATGCAGCGGACGGAAGCGCCTGCGCAGACATTCACTTCGCAGACCCAGGATATTATGCGCCAGATCATGGACTACATGAGAATCCAGGTACGGCCGGAGATTTCCAATCTGGAGATGCAGTTGCACCCGGAAAATCTCGGAACCCTTCACATTCAGATCACCTCGAAGGGAGGCGCGCTGACCGCCGGCTTTGTGGCCCAGAATGAAACGGTCAAGGCGGCGCTGGAAAGCCAGATCGTCCAGCTCAAGGAAAGCTTTGAACAGCAGGGGCTCAAGGTGGACGCGGTGGAGGTTACCGTGCAGTCCCATGCCTTTGAGAGAAATCTGGATCAGGGCAGAGGGCAGGAAAGCAGACAGGACAAAGAGAGCAGAAGAACCAGAATCAGAAGGTTTCAACCGGAGGATTCCGCTGAAATAGGGAATCCGGAGGATGAGGCGCTGAACGCCGAAATGATGGCGGTAAACGGCAGCCAGGTGGATTACACGGCGTAAGCGGATCCGCCGGGCACCAAAAAGAACTTAGAGAAAGGAGAATGCACATGGCATTAATGCAACCGGTCGAAGACGGCAAGATCGTTGAGACGGAATCCCAGAATTCTTTGAAGCAGAAATCCAAAACCAACAACAGCGGCATGGACAAGGATGCGTTTCTTCAGTTGCTGGTGGCGCAGATGCAATATCAGGATCCCCTGGAACCCACCTCCAACACCGAGTATATTTCTCAGTACGCTCAGTTCTCTCAGGTGGAACAGATGCAGAACATGGCGGGAACCCTGGAACTGCAGAGGGCGTCTTCCCTGGTAGGAGAGGAAGTGTACATTAAGACCACCACATCCAACGGCGACGTCAAGTATGTGAAGGGCCAGGTGGATTATGTGGTGTTTGAAAACGGCAAGGCGTATCTGGCAATCGACGAGGAGCTGTATTCCCTGGAGGATCTGGACACCGTTGTGGACAGGACGTACCAGGATGCTTATGACAAGGCCTACCAGTTCACGATCAAGCTGAATAAGCTGCCTGTGGTGAACGGGGTGGATATGTCCGACGCCAAGGAGATCGAGGAACTCAGAGAGATTTACGAGGGAATGAACGACTACGAAAAGGGCTTTGTGGCCAAGGATACCGTGGATCGCTACAACAAATATGTGGACAGAATCAAACAGGTATACGCGGCGGCGGGTCTGGACGAACACGGAAATCCTGTGGAGGAAGCGGACGGCGCCGGAGACGTTGACACGGAACAGGACGGAGAGGTTCAGGACAGCGGAACGGAAGACGGCGGAACGGAGGACGCCGGGACAGCATAACGGAGGCTTGAGGAAAATGGATGTTCAAAACAGCGGATATCTTTCCATTGAGCAGTTGACGCAGCAATATCTGGCAGGACGGAAAACTGTCGGGGAACCGAAAAACGACCGGAATCTTTCTTTCCGGCAGATCCTGGAGCAGAAAAGCGCGGAAGAGACGGCGGAGGGCCTGAAATTTTCCAAGCATGCGCTGGGGCGTTTAAACGACAGAAACATCGAACTGAGCAGAGGGCAGTTGGAACGGCTGAACGACGGGGCGAAAAAAGCGGGACAGAAGGGCATCAGGGAATCCCTTGTCATCGTGGATCAGCTCGCTTTTATCGTCAATGTACCCAGCAGGACGGTCGTCACCGCAATGGACAGCACCGAGACAACGGATAACGTATTCACCAATATCAACGGAGCGGTTATCATATAACCGGACCTAAACAGGAGGTTATGGCCTTTCGAATGACGGAGAAAGGCCGGGCCGGCTCCGTTCCTTGAAGGAGGAACAAGCACTATGATGAGATCACTTTACTCTGGCGTGGCGGGACTGAGGACACACCAGACCAAAATGGACGTAATCGGCAACAATATCGCCAACGTAAACACCACAGCGTTTAAATCCAGCTCCATCGTTTTCAGCGATCTGATGAGCCAGACCACCCAGAAGGCCAGCGGCCCCAACGCCGCCACCGGGCGGGGCGGCATCAACGCCAGACAGATCGGTCTGGGCGTAAAATCCGGCGCTATCAACATCAATATCGAAGGACAGGGCTCCGCTCAGTCCACCGGCAATCCCTTTGACATTATGATTACCGGCGACAATTTCTTTGTGGTCAGCGACGGGCTGCAGAATTACTTTACCAGAGACGGATCCTTTTATGTGGACGGCGCGGGCAACCTGGCCATGACCAGCACCGGCTATACGGTGATGGGCTGGCAGGTGGATCCTGAGACGGGCAATATCCGCCAGGACACGGTTTCCGCGTTGAGGATCATGAGCACCGCCAATATGACCTATCCTGCGGAGGCCACTTCCGAGGCTTATATGGACGGCATCATCGACAAATTCGATACGGACGTGACCAGCATTAACGGAAAGGTGGTCAACCTGAACTTTTACGACGCTCTGGGCTATGAGTACACGGCCCGGTTTGTGTTCCGCCAGTCCGGAAATGTGAACGAATACAGCCTGGAGCTGGAAAAGATTCTGGACTCCGCCGGCAACGAGCTGGATCTGGGCGGCAACGTGCTGTTCGGAGACGAAAACAGCAGACAGATGAAGGCCGGGAAGGTTTCCTTCGACACCACCAACTATAAATGGCAGGGCGGCAAATTATACAACGGCGACGTGCTGGTGGCCGACCTGGAGAAAATGTACACAGGTTACGGCACCACAGGGGCGGCTTTACAGTCTCGGGATACGGTGTGCGAGCTGACGTATACGGACTCCGCCACAGGGATGGGAGTCACGGTGAACCAGACCGTCCAGGATCAGTTGGACGCCATCGCCAAGGCGTACGGCTATCAGGGATCCACGGACGAATTTTTGAATCTGCTGGTGGACGCCCCCGGCACGGAGGACGGCGCTACCCCGGCGGCCCCGGGACTTTCCATGCAGACGCTTTTAAACAACCTGGCGAAATCCCCCGCCAGCGCCCAGGTGCTTTACGGCGAGAACATGACGCTGCCTACCTATCCGGATGCGGCCGTGGGGGACACGGCGGAATTCGATACCGTGGGACGTCTGTTTGACGGCGTCACTATCGCTTTTGACCCGGATACCGGTTTGTTTGCGGGCATCAACGGGCAGAGGACGGTGACGGACGTGGTCTTCGGCATGTCCGCTCTCGGCGGCAATTTCTCAGACATCAATATCAACTTTGCGGATATGTCCTCCGTCAACAACAAGGGAACCTCCACGGTGGGCGCCACAAGGGGCAGCAATGACGAGACCAGGCTCGGCGTGGGCTCCGGCCGTCTTTTGGGAGACATGATCGGCCTTTCCGTTCAGCAGGACGGCATGATCTACGCCAGCTATGACAACGGCATGACTAGGCTGCTGGGGCAGATTGCCACCGCCGCCTTCGCCAATGCCTCCGGCCTGGAAAAACAGGGCGACAATCTGTACTCCGCCACCATGAACTCCGGGGAATTTGACGGAATCGGCGTGGACGTGACCGCAAACGGCGGTTATATGACCACCGGCCAGTTGGAAATGAGCAACGTGGATCTGTCCTCGGAATTTACGGAGATGATCACCACCCAGCGTGGTTTCCAGGCGAACAGCCGTATTATCACAGTGTCCGACACGCTGTTGGAGGAACTGACCAATCTGAAACGGTAAGGATAGCCCATAACCGGTGAAAGGCGGGAGAAATCCGGTGTTTTAGGCAGGATTTGACAAAACGTAATTTCAGTTTTTCCTTGCAATAACTTCCTAGATATGATACAACATAGGGGAGCGGTTTGATTCCGCTCCCCTATGTTCTTCCCAGGAATCCGGAACCTTACATAAAGGCAGAGGCTTGCATATGATTGAAGTAACGAAACTGAACGGCGTCAAGATTCTTGTGAACCCTCTTTTGTTTGAAGTGGTGGAGGAAACGCCGGATACGGTGATCACCCTCACCACGGGGAAAAAAATAATTGTAAAAGAAAGTAGACAAGAGATAAAAAATCTTGTAAAATTGGATAGAAAGGATATTTTTGCTGAATAGTCGAAAATGCAAAATGTAGGTGGTTTGCATGGATATAGCGTCTCTGGCAGGCATTATTCTCTGTTTTGCCATGCTCATTTACGGCGTTGTCAGTAACGCCGGAATCGAAAATCTGGTTAAGGAGTATATGGATGCACCTTCAGCAGTTATTACGTTTGGAGGCGCTACTTTTGCTACCCTGACGTCAGTCAGCCTCCAGGACTTTATCGGAGGCCTGAAAAGCTTTACGCTGATTTTTAAGGCGCCCGCCATCAACACCGCGGAAATGATACAGAAAATTATTGAACTTTCCAACATTGCCAGAAAAGAAGGACTGCTTTCCCTGGAGGAAGCAGCCGCCGACATGGAAGAACCCTTCCTGAAAAAAGGCATTCTGCTGATTGTGGACGGCACGGATCCCGATCTGGTCCGCGCCATTATGGAGACGGAGCTGGTCAGCATCGAGGGCCGGCACAAGAAACGGATCGGATTCTGGGAGACATGGGCGTCCATGGGGCCTGCCTGGGGTATGATCGGCACCCTGGTGGGACTGGTGGATATGCTGTACCATATGAGTGAAATGGATAAGCTGGGGCCTTCCATGGCCGTGGCGCTGATTACAACCCTGTACGGCTCCATGCTGGCCAACTGGATCTGCCTTCCGGTGGCCGCCAAGCTGAAGGCCGACAATGAAAGCGAAATGATGATGAAGGAGGTCATGATCGAAGGCCTTCTGTCCATACAGGCCGGTGAAAACCCCAGAGTCATTGAGGAAAAACTGAAGTCCTTTCTGGCTCCCAAGGATCGGGAAGGTTCGGGAGAAGATGAAACAGGGGGTGAGGAGTAATGGCGAAACGCAAGGAGGATACGCCCGCGCCCGGTTCGCCGGCGTGGATGGCCACCTTCAGCGATCTGATGAACCTGCTCCTTTGTTTCTTTGTCATGCTGTTTGCCATGTCCAATATGGATGAGGCAAAGCTTGCCGCGCTGGTCGCGGCAATGAACAACACGGTCAGCGTGTTTGAGGCCGGTTCCAACGCCATCGGCGACGGATTCCTGGTCAGCAACGGCGTCAGCCAGTTAAATGAGCTGGATCAATACATTAACAGCACGGGCAAGCAGGCCGACAGTTCTACGGACGGCGAGCAGATGGAAGAATTTGAAGGATTTCCGGAGAACGTGACGGCGCAGCAGTTGCAGCAGGCGCTGGACGCCCTGAGTCTGCAGGAGAACGAGGAGCTTGCCGAGGAAGTGGAGCAAGTGTTAAGGGAGGAAAGCATCGGGGATCAGGTGGATGTGGATTTTACGGCCCAGTATGTGGAGCTTACCCTGAACGGGGCGCTGCTGTTTGATTCGGCCAGCGCCGAGTTAAAACCTGACGCGAAGACAGTGCTGGATAAAATCGGCGGCATCCTCGAAAAGTACAGCCAGGGGACGGTGGAGATCGAAGGGCATACCGACAACGTTCCCATGGCCAGCGAGAAATACGCGGACAATGAGGAATTAAGCAGCGCCAGAGCGCTGTCGGTGTTTTACTATCTGGTGGATCATACCTATCTGGATCCCGTCAATCTGCAGCATGCGGGCATGGGAGAACGCAAGCCCATTGCGGACAATGATACGCCGGAGGGGAGACGCAGCAACCGCAGGGTGGAAATCAGGATGTACAATCCTTCCCGTTAATCCGTGCGGGACAAAGGAGAGGAAATTGCGATGAAGAAAAATCTACTGAGTATACTGATACTGGCTCTTTTGGTGGTCAACCTGGCGCTGACGGCCGTTATGATGGTAAGCGTGATCGGCACCAACGGCAAAACCGCGGCTATGGTGGACAGCATCCTGACGGTGATGAATCTGGAGGTTACCGCGCCCGGAGGGGAAGCCGAAGACAACATACCGCTTTCCCAGACGGCCACTTATCCTCTGGCGGACCGGCTGATGCTCCAGTTGAAACCCACCGTGGACGGGGAAGGGAAGACCAGCGGCCACAGCATGGTCATCTTCTATATGTCCTTAGCCATGGATACCAAAAACGATGATTACAAGGAGCTGGGAAGCGCAGAGACGCTTCAGGGCTTTGAAATACAGATCAAGGACGCCGTTGCCTCGGTGGTCCGGAATTATACGGAACAGGAGTTTAACGAAAAATCGGAACAGGTGAGGGCGGAGATTTTGGCTGCCGTGCAGAATCTGTTCCAGTCCAAGTTTATTTACAGGATCTCTATCAGCGATGTGATGTTCCAGTAGGGAAGAAAACCGCCTTTTGAGGAGAAGGTTCTCCCCGGGGAGGAACAAAGGAGGTGAGCGCTCATGGGCGAGGTCCTGTCACAAAACGAAATAGATAATCTGCTGGCGGCGCTTTCCACCGGTGAACTGGACGCGGAACAGATGCAGGAGAACAATGAAAAGCAGGTGAAGGACTATGACTTCAGCCGACCCACCAAGTTCTCCAAGGAGCATTTAAGAACGCTTGAAATGATATTTGAGCATTACGGCCGTCTGATTTCCACCAACCTTACCGTGTATCTGCGGAAAAACGTGCAGGTGACGGTGGCCAGTTCCGAGACCGTAACCTTCAGTGAATTTACCAACGCCCTGGCGAATCCCGTTATTCTGGGAATTATCAATTTTGCGCCGCTGAACGGCACGATCCTGATAGATCTTGCCACCAATCTGGGGTATGCCATGCTGGACAGGATGCTGGGCGGCACCGGCGTCCCGCTGGAAAAGAGCCGGGAGTTTTCAGAGATAGAGATGTCGATCATCCAGAAAATCCTGGTGATGTTTACCCAGCAGCTACGGGATCCGTGGAAAACCGTCATCGATATTGCCCCGGTGATGCAGCGGCTGGAAACCAATCCGCAGTTTGCCCAGGTCATATCCCCCAACGATATGATCGCCATCGTCACACTGAACATGAAAATCGGCGATGTGGAAGGGTTCATGAATATATGTCTTCCGTTCTTTACGCTGGAGGACGTCATGGATAAGCTGAATACCAGGTTCTGGTTCTCGACCATGCAGGAGAATCATGACGAGAATTATGAGATGTACATTGAATCCCTGATCCGCAAGGTGGATATTCCCATCCGTGCGGTTCTGGGCCGGAGCACCATTTCCGTCAGCGATTTCATGAATCTGCAGGTGGGCGACTGCATCCGCCTTGACTCCAAAGTGGATGAGGATATGAATGTGTATGTAGGCAACATTAAAAAATTTACCGCGTTGCCCGGCGCCGAAAAAGATTCCTACGCTGTTCGGATCACTTCGGTTATCAGAGAGGAGGAGTAGACAATGGATGGAGGAATGCTGTCCCAGGATGAGATCAATGCTCTTTTGAGCGGCATGGATCTCTCTGATGACGGGGATGCAGGTTCCGCATCAGGCGGTGACGCAGATTCCGCCGCATCCGGAGGTCCGTCTGGAAGTGATCCGCTGGATAATGTGAACGTAGAAGACATTCTTTCGGATGTGGAGAAGGATGCCATCGGAGAAGTAGCAAACATCAGCATGGGATCCTCTGCCACCACACTGTATTCCCTGGTGAACAGAAAAGTGAATATCACCACCCCGGTGGTGGAAATCGCCAGTTGGAACACCTTGTTGACGGAATATGAAAAACCCTGTGTCTTTATTCAGATCAAATATACCATGGGCCTGGACGGTACCAATATCCTGGTGCTGAAGGAGCATGACGTTAAGGTCATCACCGATCTGATGATGGGCGGGGACGGCACCAACACGGAGGGGGAGCTGGGAGAGCTGCACTTAAGCGCCATCTCCGAAGCCATGAACCAGATGATGGGCTCGGCGGCCACATCCCTTTCCACGATGCTGAAGAAGACCATCGATATCAGCCCGCCGGATTCGACGCTGTTGGATCTGACCCAGTACAAAACGGGAGAGGATATTTCTCCTTTTCTGGGGGGCGTGTTCGTAAAGGTTTCCTTTCGGATGCAGATCGACGAACTGGTTGACAGCTCCATCATGCAGTTGTATCCTGTGGAATTTGCCCGGGATCTGGTGGCCACGTTCCTGAACAATCAGATGGGGAGCGCACCGGTTTCGGAGCCGGAGCCGGCTCCGGCAGAGCAGCCTCAGCAGCCTAACAACGGTATGATGCAGGGAATGCCGCAAGGAAATATGAATGGCATGCAGATGGGAATGAATCCCATGATGGGGATGATGCCACAGATGGGAATGATGCCGCAGATGGGAATGATGCCACAGATGGGAATGATGCCCCAGGGAGGGATGATGCCGCAAGGCGGGATGATGCCCCAGCCGGGGATGATGCCCCAGGGAGCGGTAATGCCCCAGGGACAGAACGTCAATGTGCAGCCCGCCCAGTTCCAAAGCTTTTCAGGAGATGGCAGAGGCATACAGGGTCAGGAAAATATCGGCCTGATCATGGATGTGCCTTTGGAGGTTACGGTGGAACTGGGAAGATCCACGAAATCCATTTCCGAAATCCTTAATTTCGCTCCCGGCACGATTATAGAGCTTGACCGTATTGCCGGTGAACCCATAGATGTGCTTGTAAACGGGAAGTTTGTTGCGAAGGGCGAAGTAGTAGTGATAGAGGAATGTTTCAGTATCAGAGTCACAGAAATCATTAAGTAGGAGGACGGTTAAATGGCAAAAAATATCTTGATATGTGATGATGCGGCGTTCATGCGGATGATGATCAAGGACATCCTGACAAAGAACGGCTACAACGTTGCAGGAGAGGCGGAGAACGGCATAAAAGCGGTGGAAAAGTACAAAGAGGTTTCCCCCGATCTTGTGCTGATGGACATCACCATGCCGGAGATGGACGGAATCCAGGCCTTAAAGGAAATCAGGAAGACGGACGCGGGAGCGAAGGTGATTATGTGTTCCGCCATGGGACAGCAGGCGATGGTGATTGAATCCATTCAGGCGGGCGCAAAGGACTTTATCGTGAAACCGTTCCAGGCGGAACGGGTTCTGGAGGCTGTGAAGAAGGTCGTGGGCTGATGGGGCTTTTATTGACGGGAAACGCCGGCAGTTATGCTCAACTGATTACGGTGCTGCTTATTTTTGTCGCGGTTCTTGGAATCACCGCGCTGACTACCCGATGGATCGCAAACAATCAGAAACAGCAGGCAGCGTCGGGGAACATCCAGGTGATAGAGACCGCCCGTATTTCCGGCAGCAAGTATTTGCAGATTGTGCGGATAGGTGAAACCTATAAGGTGATCGCCGTGTGCAAGGATACCGTCACCCTTCTGGGAGAGGTGCCCGCCGATCAGTTGAAACCAAACGTCCGGTTCGGCAATTTCAGTTTCAGGGAACTTTTGGACAAGGCGGCGGGAAAACGGCCGGATACCGCGAAAAAACCGGAGGAAAGCCGGGGACATGATGAAACGTAAGCTGAACTATAAGTGGATAAAAGCAATGATATGCCTGCTGGTCACGGTAGGCATATTGTGTATTCAAGGGTCTCTGCCAGTTTCTGCCGCGGATCTCAACACCGGGGACACGGATGTCTCCACCTTCCGGGATCCCGCCGGAACCGCTCAGACCCCGGAGGAGCTAAGGGACAGTACCCCCAATACCGGCAATATCTTTACGATCTCCATGGACGGGGACAACGGCAACATTAACGGGGTGCTGCGCATCCTGATCACCCTGACGCTGATCGCCCTTGCGCCTACGCTGATCCTGATGATGACTTCCTTCACCAGAATCATCATCGTGCTCCATTTTACCAGAGCCGCCCTGAATACCCAGACGGCCCCGCCCAATCAGGTTTTGATCGGGTTGGCGCTGATCTTGACGTTTTTTATTATGGAGCCCACTGTGGACAGGATCAACACGGAGGCGATTCAGCCCTTTGAGGAAGGGATCATCGAGCAGGACGAGGCCTTCGAGAAGGGGATACAGCCCCTTCGGGAATTTATGTACGGACAGACCCAGTTAAAGGATGTGGATCTGTTTATGGATATTGCGGGCAAGACCTGGGACGGCAGGACGCTGGACGATATCCCGCTGTCCGTTCTAATCCCCAGCTTTATGATCAGCGAGCTGAGGGCGGCGTTTTGGATCGGTTTTATCATTTATATCCCGTTTATCGTGATCGATATGGTGGTGGCGTCCACGCTGATGAGTATGGGTATGATGATGCTGCCGCCCACAACGGTTTCCATGCCTTTTAAGATCCTGTTGTTTGTTCTGGCGGACGGGTGGTCGCTGTTAATCGGCAATCTGGTGACAACGTATTACTGACAAACCGTCCCGGGGAAACGGTAGGGCGGCATTGAGGAAGGGAGGGAAGGCCTGTGACAGTGGATGCGGTATCTGAAATGGCCAGGGAAGCGCTGTTTTTGATTATTCAGGTTTCGCTGCCGGTACTGCTGGTGTCTTTGATCATAGGGCTGATTATCAGTATTTTTCAGACGGTCACCTCCATTCAGGAGCAGACGCTGACTTTTGTGCCGAAGATTATCTGCGTTTTTTCCGCGCTGGTGATTTTCGGGCCGTGGATGATGAATTCCATCGTGGAGTATATGGTGAGGCTCTGGAGCAGTTTCAGCGTGTATCTGCACAGGTGATAAGGATACGGCGGAGAGGTTATGATAGATTACTCGTTTTCCATTTATGAACTGGAGTATTTTCTGCTGATACTGACCAGAGTATCCTGCTTTGTGTATGTGGCCCCCTTTTTCGGCATGCAGAACACGCCCAGGAACGTGAAGATTTGTCTGAGTTTTTTTACCTCCGTCCTGCTCTATGAGACGCTGACGCCCGCCGCCCTGGAGGGATATGAAACCGTGCTGGAATTTGCGGTCATTATCATCAAGGAGGCGCTGGCCGGTCTGCTTTTGGGGTTTGGGGC
This sequence comes from uncultured Acetatifactor sp., assembly GCA_947630715.1. Lineage (GTDB taxonomy): Bacteria > Bacillota > Clostridia > Lachnospirales > Lachnospiraceae > Acetatifactor. The sequence goes on along the minus strand of CANRIP010000003.1, from coordinate 25,623 downwards.
CAATATCTGTTCCTCCATTGTGAACTTTGCCGGTTCCGTTTCGGACATGGAGACGGGACTTTCCATGGCCACGCTGTTAGACCCGACCACCAGGGAAAATACCAGCATTACCGGCGTTTTGTATCAATACACGCTGATGCTGATGCTGATCGCCACGGGAATGTACCGGTATCTGTTCGGCGCCCTGGCGGACAGCTTTACCCTGATCCCGGTCAACGGCGCGGTGTTTCACGGGGAGAACCTGTTAAACGCCATGGTCAGGTTTCTGTCGGAATATGTGATTATCGGGTTCCGGATCGTCCTGCCCGTGTTCTGCGTTATGCTGCTTTTAAACGCGGTGCTTGGCATTCTGGCAAAGGTGGCGCCGCAGATGAATATGTTTGCGGTGGGAATCCAGTTGAAGGTGCTGGTGGGGCTTTCGGTGCTTTTCTTTACCGCCAGTCTGCTGCCCTCGGCGGCCGACATGGTGTTTACGGAGATGAGAGAGTTGATTGTGGCCTTCGTGGAGGGCATGAGATGATTCGGTACAATCTGCAGTTTTTTGCGAAAGAGGGGCCCGGCGGAGAAAAAACCGAGCCGGCTACTCAGAAAAAACTGGACGATGCCAGAAAGGAAGGGCAGGTCGCCAAGAGCCGGGAGATCGCCAACGGATTGGGCCTTCTGTCGCTGTTTCTGGTGCTGCGGTTCTGGGTCGGCGACCTGGGGAATCAATTGCTGTCTGTTTTCCACCTGATCTATAACAGGATTCCGGAGACAATCACCTTCTGGCGGGGGGACATGCCCCATGCCGACACGGCGATCCTGTTCCGGCAGATGCTGATACGGACCCTGCTCGTCATTGCGCCCGTGCTGATTGTGGGCGTGTTGGTGGCCTTTGTCAGCGATGTGGCGCAGGTGAAATGGCAGCCCACCATGAAACCGTTGATGCCGAAGTTTAATAAGCTCAATCCCATCAGCGGCTTTAAAAAAATTTTTTCTCCCAACGCGCTGATGGAGCTGGCCAAGTCCCTGGCGAAGATTCTTCTGATCGGCTACATGTGCTATTCTTATCTGAAGGATAAGTGGGCCGTTTTGTTAAACCTGTACGATGTGTCCTTGATGCAGGGGCTGCAGTTAATCGCCCGGACGGTGACGGATCTGGGGATCCGCATTTCCGCCGTCTATATGGTGATCGCGCTGGCGGATCTGATTTATCAGCGGGTCAAGTTTAAAAACGACATGAAGATGACCAAGCAGGAGGTCAAGGAAGAATATAAGCAGTCGGAAGGAGATCCGCAGGTCAAAAGCCAGATCCGGTCGAAGATGAGAGAGGCGTCCAGACGGCGTATGATGCAGAATCTGCCCCAGGCCGACGTGGTCATTACCAACCCCACCCACTACGCCGTGGCCATCAAATACGACCCGGAGGTGGCGGACGCGCCGATTGTGATCGCCAAGGGCGAGGATTATCTGGCCCAGAAGATTAAGGAGATCGCCCGGGAGAACAAGGTGGAAATTGTGGAGAACAAGCCCCTGGCCCGGATGCTGTACGCCAACGTGGACGTGGGACAGGCGGTGCCGCCGGAACTGTATCAGGCGGTGGCGGAGGTGCTGGCCTTTGTATACCGCCTTCAGGGTAAGATTTAAGCCCCCGGGGAATCGGGGGGCGGTGGCCGGGACAGCCGGCCCATGGATGGAACAACGGGGGAAAGGAGGACAACGGGGATGAAATTTGCAAAACTTCAAAAAATGGACGCCATGGTTGCCATTTATATCCTGGTTGCCTTCATGATGCTGATCGTTCCCCTGGACGCGTGGATTCTGGACATTTTTATGGCGTTTAACATCGCCGTGTCCTTCACCATCCTGTTTGTGTGCATGTTTTCCAAGGAGGTGCTGGATCTGTCCTATTTCCCCACCATCCTGCTGTTTACCACCATTTTCCGTCTGGCCATGAACGTTTCCTCCACCAGACTGATCCTGACCACGGGGACGTCGGGCAACGTGGTGCGCACCTTCGGACAGTTTGTGGGCGGCGGTGATCTGATCGTCGGCGCCATTATCTTTATCATCCTGATTATGATTCAGTTTCTGGTCATCAACAAGGGTTCCGAGCGAGTGGCGGAGGTGACGGCAAGATTCACGCTGGACGCCATGCCCGGAAAACAGATGGCCATCGACGCGGATTTAAACACCGGGGCCATCGACGACAACGAGGCCAAGCTCCGCCGGGAGAAGATTCAACTGGAATCCAACTTCTTCGGCTCCATGGACGGTGCCGTGAAGTATGTGAAAGGGGACGCTGTGGCGGGCCTTTTGCTGACGATGGTCAACCTGATCGGGGGTATTGCCATGGGCGTCCTGCGCATGGGGATGGACGCCATGGGCGCTTTGGACAATTACGGCATCCTGACCATCGGCGACGGCCTGGTGAGCCAGATCCCCTCGCTGTTGATTTCCCTTTCCACCGGTATTCTGGTGACCAAGGGCAGCAAGGAGTCGGACTTCGGCCCGGCCATTGTGAAACAGTTGTTCGGCGTGCCGAAGGTGATGTATCTGGTGGGAGGTACGCTGGCCTTTCTGGGCGTGTTCACGGAGCTGAACACCATCCTGTTTGTGGGGATGGGAATGCTGTTCGTCATCGGCGGCAGAATGATGGCGGGCAGCCTGGAGACGGCGAAGATCGAGGCGGAAGTGGACGTGGAGGAAGCGGCCGCGGCCGAGATCCGGCAGCCGGAGAACGTGAACAGCTTGCTTCAGGTGGATCCCATTGAACTGGAATTCGGCTACGGCATTATCCCCCTTGCGGATGTGAATCAGGGGGGCGATCTTCTGGACCGCGTGGTCATGATCCGCAGACAGATCGCTTTGGAGCTGGGAACGGTGGTTCCCATTATCCGCCTGCGGGACAACATACAGTTAAATCCCAACCAGTATATTATCAAGATCAAAGGCATACAGGTCAGCGAAGGGGAAATCCTTTTCGACCACTACATGGCCATGAATCCCGGCTATGTGGAGGAGGAGATCACCGGCATCCCTACCTTTGAGCCTTCCTTCCACCTGCCGGCCATCTGGATTACGGAGGGGCAGAGGGAGAGGGCGGAAAGCCTGGGCTACACCGTGGTGGACCCCCCGTCCATTATCGCCACCCATCTGACGGAGATCATCCGGCAGTATATCTCCGAGCTGCTGACCCGCCAGGACGTGCAGAATCTGGTGAACAACCTGAAGGAATCCAATCCGTCTCTGGTGGAGGAGCTGGTGCCGAAGCTGCTGGGGCTGGGAGAGATTCAGAAGGTGCTTCAGAACCTGCTGCGGGAGGGGATCTCCATCCGGGATCTTCTGACCATCATGGAGACGCTGGCGGACTACGCCCCTTCCACAAGGGATACGGACATCCTCACCGAATATGTGCGCCAAAGCCTGAAACGGGCTATTTCCACCAAGTATTTTCCGGCTCATGAGACGACCAACGTGGTGACGCTGGATCCCAAGGTGGAGCAGGAGATTATGAACAGCGTGAAACAGACGGAAAGCGGAGCCTTTTTGAATCTGGACCCCAGCCGGTCCAAGGCGATTATCGACTCCGTCGGCAGGGAAATCCAGAAACTGGAAAATCTGGGAAAGAATCCCATCATCATTACGTCCCCTATCGTCCGAACCTATTTTAAGAGGCTTACGGAGGATTATTACCGGGATCTGGTGGTGGTGTCTTATAACGAAGTGGAATCAAATGTTGAATTACAGTCAGTTGGGATGGTGACCGCATAATGATTATTAAAAAATTCGTAGGCAAAACCCAGGAGGAAGCGCTGGAAGCTGCCAAAAAGGAACTTGGAAACGGCGTTGTGACCATGAACGTCAGAAATGTGAAGAAAAAGGGGCTGTCGGGATTCCTGGGGGGAAAACAGGTGGAAGTCACGGTGGCGCTTGAGGAGGACGGAGAAAGTTTAAAAAGCGTCCGCCGGGAGACGGCGCCCCAGAGGGCGGTGGCCGCTCAGACCGCCCCCGACCGGGCGGAGAGCCGAAACGCCTCCGGCCTGATGGCGGACAGCTCCCAGAACATTGAAAAAAAGCTGGACAGCCTGCAGAATCTTTTGGTCAACCGGCTGCAGCAGGAGGAAAACGCCAAAAGCGTACAGGCCGAGCGCGGGGAGGATGAGGCGGATCGGCAGGAAACTCCTGAAAAGAAGGAGGCGCAGCAGGCGGAGCCCACGGAGCAGGAGAAGTTTATCCGTCTCCTTTACAGCACCATGCTGGAGAACGAGGTGGACGAAAAATACGCCAATCAGATCATCGGCGAGGTGGATAAGACCGAAAAGCCGGACGTCCCCATCGATTTTATCCTGGCCAACGTGTATCAGAAGATGATTCTGAAATTCAACAAGGCGAAGGGCATTACGCCGGCCTCCAAAACCCCGAAGGTGGTGTTCTTCATGGGGCCCACCGGGGTGGGGAAAACCACCACCATCGCAAAGATTGCCAGCACCTTTTCCGTGGATGAAAAGAAGAAGGTGGCGCTGCTGACGGCGGACACTTACCGGATCGCGGCGGCGGAGCAGCTTCGCACCTACGCCAACATCCTGGAGGTGCCCTTCCGGGTGGTATACACGCCCCAGGAGGCAAAGGACGCCATTACCGATTTCCGGGAGTTTGACTATATTTTTGTGGACACGGCAGGGCATTCCCACCAGAATGAGGAACAGTTGGACAATATGAAAAAGCTGCTGGAGGCCGTGGACGGAACCGCGGAATATCAAAGCTTTCTGGTGCTGTCCGCCACCACCAAATACAAGGATCTGCTCAAAATCGCCTCCAGCTACCGGGAGGTTACGGATTATCAGTTGATCTTCACCAAGCTGGACGAGACGTCCACGCTGGGAAATCTGCTGAACGTGAAGCTGTACACGGATACGCCCATCGCGTTTGTGACTTACGGGCAGAACGTACCTGACGATATCGAGCCGTTCAATCCTCAGAAGACGGTGAAACAGCTTTTGAGCACCAAACATTGACAAGGAGGTCGGACATGGATCAAGCGGAACAATTACGCATACTGAAAGCCAGTCAGCAGGCTAAGCCACTGGCCCGTGTCATAACCGTCACAAGCGGGAAGGGCGGAGTCGGCAAATCGAACACCTCCATTAATCTGGCCATCCAGTTCCGGAAAATGGACAAAAAGGTGATTATACTGGACGCGGATTTCGGGCTTGCCAACATAGAAATCATGTTCGGCGCCGTTCCGAAACATAATCTCTGCGACCTGATCTACCAAGGGAAGAACATCAAGGAGATCATTACCTGGGGCCCGATGGACGTAGGGTTTATTTCCGGCGGCAGCGGCATTGCCGGAATGTCCAATCTGAGCCGGGATTACCTGAATTATATTATTCAGAACCTGACGGAGTTGGACTCCATCGCGGACATTGTGATTGTGGACACGGGGGCCGGCATATCCGACGCGGTGCTGGAATTTTTGGTGGCCAGCGGCGAGATTCTGCTGGTGACCACGCCGGAGCCCACCTCCATCACGGATTCCTACTCTCTGCTGAAGGCGCTGTACCGGCATCCCAGGTTTGACGAGAACGCCACTAAGGTGAAGATGATCGCCAACCGGGTTTCCGGGGAGTCGGAGGGAGAGGTCTTGTTTGGAAAGCTGAACGCCGTGGTGGAAAGATACCTGAAAATTCCTATGATTTACCTGGGAAGCGTTCCGGAGGATAACCAGCTTTCCAGGGCGGTGATGCAGCAGGTGCCGGTTTCTCTCCAGAACCCTTCCGCAAAATCCACCGCCGCCTACGAGCGCATCGCAAACAGGCTCATGGGCAGGGAGGAAGCGCAAAGACAGCCGAAACGGGGCATGGCGGCGTTTTTTTCACACATTATCTCCGGGAAAAAATAATATATATAAGATACCAACGGGGTAATTCATATGCTTTCAGATTTTATTTCCGCGGGCGACCGCATTGAACTGCAGCAGACGGAGCGTAACGAGGGGCTGGCGGAAACCGTGGAACGGAAAACCTATTTCAGCCAGATCTATGATCTGCTTTCCGAGGATACCTTGGAGATCATGATGCCGATGGAGAAAACAAAGCTGATCCTGCTTCCGGTGGACGGGGAATTTGAAATGGTGGTCTATCATGAAACCACCATGTACCAGTGCCTGGTGCGCATCCGGGACCGCTATAAGAGCAACAACGCCTATCTGCTGACGGTGGAGCTGATCAGCAACCTTCGAAAATACCAGAGAAGGGAATATTACCGTTTTAGCTGTTCCCTGGAAATGTGCGCCAGAAATCTTCAGGAGGAGGAGCTTCAGGCGGTGGAGCGGAATATGCCCTACGCGCTGACGCCGGGGCTGCCCTTAAAGCAGAGCATCATTGTGGATATCAGCGGGGGAGGCCTTCGCTTTATCTCCGCCCAGCGGTATGAGCCGGAAAGCCTGCTGTACATCAATTACAGCCTCATCCGGAAGGGTGAGAAAAAGTTGTTTGAGGTGATCGGGAAGGTACTGAGCGTCCAGGAGATGGAAAACAGAAAAGGCATGTTTGAACATCGGGTGCAGTATTACGATATGGATCAGAAAACCAGAGAAGAGATCATCAAATATATTTTTGAGGAAGAAAGAAAAAATCGCAGAAAGGAATGGGACTAGAATGCCGAAAAAAATTTTGGTGGTTGATGATTCTGCACTCATGAGAAGAGTCATCTGTGATATAATTGACAGTGATGAGAGATTTCAGGTGGCGGACAGGGCCATAAACGGCCTGGAGGCGTTGGATCTTTTAAAACAACGTCAGTATGACGCCGTGGTTCTGGACGTGAACATGCCGAAGATGAACGGTCTGCAGCTTTTGGAGGAGCTTCGCAGGAACCGGATCCGCGCCAAGGTGATGATGGCAAGCACGGACACCAAGGAAGGCGCAAAGACGACTCTGGACGCTCTGGAACTGGGAGCTCTCGATTTCATACATAAGCCTGACAGTGCGGTGGACTGCCGGATGGATCAGTTTAAAAACAGAATGCTGGACGTTCTGGAGGTGGTGGCAAACAGCCGGCCGGCCCTCTTTACGCCGGTCAGCCGGCCCCAGGAAAACGTCCAGGAGGCGGAAAAGGCGGCAGATCTGGCCAAACGGTTTGTGAAAAGGACCGGAGGCAGCAAGATCGTGGCCATCGCCAGTTCCACAGGCGGGCCCAAGGCCCTGCAATCCGTGATTCCCCGGCTGCCGGCCCAACTGGACGCTCCGGTGCTGCTGGTGCAGCACATGCCGAAGGGCTTTACGGCGTCCCTGGCGGAGCGGCTGAACGACTTAAGCCAAGTGAACGTCAAGGAGGCTCAGGAAGGGGAGGAGCTTGCGGTCGGCACGGTGTATGTGGCCATGGGCGGCATGCACATGAACGTGAAAAACACGGGCGGCAGGTACACCATCCACTATTCGGACGAGCCCAGCAGGGAGGGCGTAAAGCCCTGCGCCAACTATATGTATGAATCTCTCGCCGACAGCCGTTTTGACGAAGTGGTGTGCGTGGTTATGACGGGCATGGGATCCGACGGCACGGAGGGAATCAGGAATCTGGAGGCCAAAAAGAAGGTCCATGTGATCGCTCAGAATCAGGAGACCTGCGTGGTGTACGGCATGCCAAGGAGCGTGGTCAACGCGGGGCTTTCCGATCAGGTGGTGGCGCTGGATCAACTGGCTCAGGAGATTGTCCTGAACGTGGGCGTCAAAGGGTAAACACGCCGGCGGCGGACGAAAAAAGGCTGAAACCGTGCGCGGGGCCGCGCATGTGAGACACAGCGGAAAAAGCGCTGTAAACGAAGAAAGGGATGGGTATAAGTATGGACGTAAGCCAATATCTTGAGATTTTCCTTGACGAGACTAAGGAGCATCTGCAAAATCTGAACACAAGGATACTGGAGCTGGAAACGGATCCGGAGAATTCGGATACGATCAACGAAATCTTTCGTGCGGCGCATTCCCTGAAAGGCATGGCGGGCACCATGGGTTACAAGAGAATGCAGAATCTGACCCATGATATGGAAAATGTGTTCTCCGAGGTGAGAAACGGCACCATCAAGGTGATGCCGGAAATGATCGACGTGCTGTTCCAGTGCCTGGACGCATTGGAGGAATACACGGATAATATTCAGTCTTCCGCGGACGAGGGAACCAATGAAAACGAGCAGTTGATCAAAAAGCTGAACGATATTCTGAAAGGGGAAAGCGGAGACGGCGCCGGAAGCGGGGCCGAGCCGAAGAAAACCGAGGAGACTGGCCAGGCCTCCCGGCCCTCCGGGGAGACGGGAGAGAACAAGTGGGATCAGATTCCCCTTGACAGCACCCAGATTTCCGTTCTCAGAGAGGCGATGAAACAGGGCAAGAAGGTGTACGGCATCAACGTGATGGTGCAGGAAAGCTGCATTCTGAAAGCCGCGAGAGCCTTTTTGGTGTTTAAGGCGGTGGAGGAGCTGGCGGAGATTATCGTGTCCGATCCCAGCGCCCAGGATGTGGAAGACGAAAAATTCGACAGGGATTTCACCCTGATTGTGTTATCGGATTCGGATCTGGACAGCATCGTCCATGCGGCGGAGAACGTATCCGAAATTGAAAAGGCTACGGGCGCGCCCCTTGTGTTGGAAAACAACAAGAGCGTGGCGGCGGAAGACAAGGCGGAGGCAGAGGAAAAAGCAGAGGAAAGCGAAAAGCCCGCGGCTGCGCCTGTCGCCCCTGCAAAGGCCGACGCTCCCAAGCCTGTTGCCACGGCTCCCGCGGCTGCGTCTGCTGCGGCGCCTCCTGCGGCCGCAAAAGCGGCGGATCACAAAAAGCAGGCTCCCGCAAAGCCGGTGGTAAACCGCACGGTGAGAGTGGATATTGAAAAGCTGGACGCGCTGATGAATCTGGTCAGCGAGCTGATTATCGCGAAAAACTCCCTGGTATCCAGCGCAAACGCCGGCCAGGAGCAGCAGACCTCCGGGGCGACCCACAACAGTTTCAACGAGCAGATCGAATATCTGGAGAGCGTGACGACCAATCTCCATGAGTCCGTGATGAAGGTGCGTATGGTACCCATCGAAAGCGTTGTGAACAAGTTCCCCAGAATGATCCGGGATCTGTCCAAAAAGCTGGATAAAAAGATGGAGCTGTATATGACCGGTGAGGAGACGGAACTGGACCGTACGGTGGTGGATGAGATCGGGGATCCCCTGATGCACCTGCTGCGGAATGCCGCCGATCACGGCCTGGAATCCGCGGAACTTCGCGCACAGCGTGGAAAGCCCGCCGTGGGCTCCATTTTCCTGGACGCCTATCAGGATGGCAACAATGTGGTGATCGAGGTAAGGGACGACGGCAACGGCATCGATGTGGAAGCCGTCCGCAACAAGGCGATTGAGAGAGGGACCATCACGCCGGAACAGGCTGTGAATATGACGGATAAGGAGATCATCAATCTGCTGTTCCTGCCCAGCTTTTCCACGGCGAAACAGGTGACGGACGTCTCCGGACGGGGCGTGGGCCTGGACGTGGTAAAATCCAAGATTGAATCCCTGAGCGGCGAGGTGGAGGTGAAGTCCAAGCTGGGAGAAGGCAGCACCTGGACGATCCGGCTGCCCCTGACGTTAGCGATCATACAGGCTCTGATGGTGGTTGTGGGAGACGAAAAGTACGCAATTTCCTTGGGCTCCATTCAGACGCTGGAGGACATTCCCGCCAGCGACATCAAGCTGGTGCAGAATAAGGAAGTCATTCATCTGAGAGGCAACGTGATCCCTCTGATCCGGCTGAACCAGGTGCTGGATGTGGAAAGCAAGCGCTCCGAGGAAGACAACCTGATTGTGGTGATCGTGAAAAAGGGCGACAAGATGGCGGGCTTTGTGATCGACGAGCTGATCGGCCAGCAGGAGATCGTCATTAAAACTCTGGGAAAATACATTAAGCAGTGCAAGTTCATCAGCGGCGCGACGATTCTGGGCGACGGCGAAATCGCTTTGATCCTGGACGCCAACGCGCTGATCTGAGGAAGGGAGGATACAGACATGGAGCTGAGTACCAATACCAACAAGCTTGTTTCGGAAGACGAAAGACAGCATCCCACGGAAACCATTCAGTATATCGTGATCCGTCTGGGAGACGAACAGTACGGCATCGATATCCGCAATATTGAAACCATCACCAGAATGCAGCATATTACCCGCGTTCCCAAGATGCCCCCCTATCTGAAGGGCGTGATCAATCTTCGGGGTGTGGTCATCCCTGTGATGAGCATCCGGCTGCGCATGAATCTGGCGGCGGACGAGATCACGAAGACCACCAGGATTATCGTGTTAAAGCTGGCTGAAGAAGGAAACGTGGGATTTTTGGTGGACGAGGTGAAGGAGGTCGTCAGCTTAAACAGCGACGATATTGAAAAGATAGCCGACAACAATAAGGAAGGCCGTACCAATCTGATTAACGCGGTTGGAAAACATAACGGGGAACTGATCTCTCTGTTTGATTTAAACGCCATAAGCCTGGAGGGCTGATCCGTGAAACCGGCGGAAAAGAATTTCTAAGTCAGCAAAAAAGCTGGCTTAGAATTCTGCGTTCTGACAGAATCTGTCCGGAACCGAGGAAAACCCGCCTCCGGCAAGGGAAAGCCGCCGGGTGTGAAAGCAAGATATGATGAAAGGAGACATTTCCCATGGGAAATATGACAGTTGAGCAGGTTACGGAAAATTATTACGATGTTCTGAAGGAATTGGGTAACATCGGGGCGGGAAATGCCATGACGGCGCTGTCGCAGATGCTTCAGTGCAAAGTCGATATGAAGGTGCCGCAGGTAAGGCTTTTGGACTTCAGCGCCGTTGGAGATATGATGGGCGGCGAGGAACAGATTATGGTCGGCGTTTTCCTGGGTGTGGAAGGCGACATCACCGGCAGTATGATGTTCATGGTGGAGGAGGAGAGCGCAAAGCACCTGATTCGTAAAATCACCATGGGGATGCTGCCGGAAGGCTCCGAGTTTGAGGAGATGGGGCTGTCCGCCATGAAGGAAGTGGGGAATATTATCACGGGGGCTTATCTGAACTCCCTGTCCACTTTGACCAACCTGAAGATTTTCCCCACGCCTCCGGCGCTGACCGTGGATATGGCGGGAGCGATTTTAAGCGTACCGGCCATTCAGTTTGGCATCTTCGGAGACAAGATCCTTTTGATTCAATCGCAGTTTTATGACGAGGTGGAGCTGGACGGTTATTTTATCCTGATCCCCGATCTGGAATCTTATGCAAAGATACTGACGGCATTGGGGCTGCCGGTGGTATAAGACGTAAAACCCCGGTTTTGGGGTGTCTTTTTTGCGGCCTGACATCAAAATTCGACTGAAATATAAAGGATATGGAAAGTGACACATGAGTGAGATAATAAAAGTGGGGATGGCGGATCTGAAAACCTGCGTCAGCCCCAACGGAGTGACGACCCTGGGCCTGGGATCGTGCGTCGGGATCGCCATCCGGGATCCCGTGACAAAAATCGGCGGCCTGGCGCATATTATGCTGCCGGACAGCAAAGCCATTAAAAACGGCGGCTTATCGGTTCCGAAGTTTGCGGATACGGGTATTGCGGAGCTGGTTCTCCAGATGGAAAAGCTGGGGGCGAAAAGGAGCCGTATGGTTGCGAAAATTGCCGGAGGGGCCACCATGTTTTCCTTTCAGGGAGGCAGTTCCGCCATGGGACAGGTGGGGCAGCGCAATGTGGAGGCGACCAAGGCAAAGCTGAAGGAATTAAAAATCCCTATTCTGGCCGAGGATACCGGAGCCAATTACGGAAGAACGGTAATATTCTACCCTGAGACGGGAGAGTTTCATATTCGCGCGGTGGGCAGATCCGAATCGGTTATCTGATGCCGTACCGAAACGGCGGAAAAGAGGAAATATGAACAGAAAGAACTTGCCCCTTCTTTTGATGCTGACGGCGGGCGCTGTCACAAGCATCATTACCTTTGTCAGACATTATACCGTCCTGGCAAAGCTGGTTGCGCTTTTTACGGTGATGCTGGTCTTTTTTCTCCTGGGGAGCGCGCTGAAACTGGCGCTGGATTATTTTGACGCCCAAAACGAAAAACGCAGGCTGGAAGAGGGAGAAGTGATCGAGAAAGAGACGGACGGCCAGGAGGGCCAGGAGGGCGGCACAGCGCAGGAAAAGCCCGAGGAAGACGAGAGCCGGGGGGAGAATTGAACCCTCGGTGACACACCCGCGAAAAAACGGAAAGGAGCATAGGTTTCATGGATGAGACTGGCAGAAAAAAGCTGTTGGCGGAATATGCGAAGACCAAATCACCGGAAACCAGAGAGAAGATTATTTTGGAATATGCTCCTCTTGTCAAGGTGGTAGCCGGCAGACTGAGTATGTATCTCGGTTACAGCGTGGAATATGAGGACATGGTCAGCTACGGTATTTTCGGGCTGATTGACGCCATAGACAAATTTGACTGTTTCAAGGAAGTGAAGTTTGAGACATATGCAAGCCTGAGGATCCGGGGAGCGATTCTGGATCAGATCCGCAGGATGGACTGGATCCCCAGATCGATCCGGCAGAAACAGAAACGCGTGGAGGCCGTGATCCGGGAGGTGGAACAGAATTCGGGAAGGGCGGCCACCGATGAAGAAATTGCCAGGGGACTGGGAATTTCCGATGAGGAATATCTGGATTGGCAGTCCCAGATGAAGATCACCGGGTTGGTGTCCCTGAACGAGTATATGGAGCAGGGAAGCGACGTCCCCAGGGAGTATAACAGGAATCTCGCCTCCGGGTATGAATCCCCGGAAGAAAAGGTGGAGAAGGAGGAGCTTGCCAGAACGCTGGGGGAGGCGTTGGACTATCTCACCGAAAAGGAACGAAAGGTAATCACGCTTTATTATTATGAAGAACTGACATTAAAGGAGATCAGCAGCATTCTGGAAGTGTCGGAATCCAGAGTTTCCCAACTGCACACCAGGGCGCTTCAGAAAATGAAAGGCAGAATGGGGAACTACATGGGAATTCTTCTGGATCATTAAAATGAGGATCAAACGGGGATAATAGTATGCAGAACGGATATTTTCGGCTGGTAAGCGATTCCGACGGTTACGGCATTGCGCTGTATCAGCCCAGGGACGGCGGTGAACTGATCAATATAGGCGAACTGTTGGGCTATCTGGACGGACTGGGAATCGGTTATGACAGAAAGCGGATCGAGATGGAGCTGATGGAGGAGACTGACTGCGTCTGCCGGCTGGGAATCGGCGACTGCCCTTCCTGCCCGGAATCCTATCAGTTGACTGAGGACGAAGATAAAATGACGGCCGTGGCCCGTTTCATCCCTCCCTCCGAGACAGGAAAACGGATCGGCATGGATGATTTTGTGAAGGATCTGCGGATCAAGGGAATTACCTTTGGCCTGTGTATGGAGGCGCTGGAAAGGCATTTTTCCACCGATGGCATCTACTGCACCGATCTGATTATCGCTAAGGGGCAGGAGCCCGTTCAAGGCACGGATGCGCGGATTGAATACGGCTTTAACACGGATATGCACAGAAGGCCCAAGCAGCGGGAAGACGGCAGCGTGGATTATTTCCAGATGACCACCATCAACCAGTGCAAGAAAGGCGATGTGCTGGCAAGGATCATACCGGAGCAGCAGGGGATCGAGGGGCATGATATTTACGGACAGCCCATCAAGCCCAGGGAAGTCAGGAGGGAAACCTTTAAATTCGGCCGCAATATCGAGATGACCGAGGATAAGCTGTCGATTGTCTCCCTGGTGGACGGACATGTGTCCCTGGTGGACGACAAGGTGTTTGTATCCGATGTGTACGAAGTCAAAAATGTGGACGTTTCCACCGGAAATCTGGATTATGAGGGAAGTATCCAGGTGGACGGGAACGTCTCGGCCAATTTTCAAGTCAAGGCCGGGGGCAATATTATCATCAACGGCCTGGTAGAAGGCGCGAAGGTGATCGCCGGAGGCAATATTATCATCGCCAAGGGAATGAACGGCATGCAGAAGGGATATCTGAAAGCCGGCGGCGATGTGGTGGTAAAATTCCTGGAAAATGCCAGGGTGGCTGCCGGAGGCTATGTGGAGGCGGAGGCGATCATGAACAGCAAGGTTTCCGCCGGGAACGAAGTCCGGGTGGAAGGCCGCAAGGGAGTGATTATGGGCGGATTCGTCCAGGCCGGCGTCAAGGTTACGGCGAAGAATATCGGCGCGGAGATGGGCTCCACCACCATATTGGAGGTGGGGGTGAATCCTCTGATTAAAACCCAGTTCAGCCGGATGCAGAAGGCCGTGGAGGATCTGACGAAAACGGTGAAAAACGCCGAGGTGATCCTGACCAATTTTAAGGAAAAGATTGCCAAGGGGTTTGCCTACAATGAGAGCCAGTTAAAATATATGCGCAGCGTGGCAAAGCTGGTGGAGGAAAAGGGAGCCGAGCTGGAGCAGATGAACCAGAGGCTGGAACGTTTCCGCGCCATGATGGAAATCCAGAAGATGGCGGAGGTGGTGGTGAATAACGAGATACATCCCGGCACCACCATTATTATCGGGGATGCAACCAGAACCATTCAAAGCAGTTTCCAATACTGCAAGTTTGTCAGAGAAAAGGGCGAGATTACCATGAAACCGCTCTAGGGGTGAAAAGGGGGCTTACCAATGGCATTTGGATCCATAGAGTTTACCACTATATCCAGATCCCAGGATTACACCACGGTAAAGCATAACGAAGACAACAAGGGATTTGTGGAACAAACCAATCTGAGCGAACAGGCGCAGAAGACTACCCAGCAGAACATCCGCCAGGTGCGCACCAGCGACGAGGCCCGGTGGCATCAGAAGAATCCCGACGCAAAAGAAAAGGGAAACAATGAATATCAGGGGGACGGCGGCAGGAACCGGAAAAGGAACGCCGGACAGCAGGCCGGCCGTGAAGGGCGGCCCGGCTTTGATATGAAAATCTGAGAAATGTCGGCTGCCTTTGGCAGCGGGAAAGAGGACAGATGGATGCTTTGGAGATCGCCCTGCTGATCGCGGGGGGGATCATTTTTATACTGAGTTTTCTGATTCCCTCGGGGGAGAAAAAAGGTCAGGCGCCGGCCGTGTCCGCACAGGAGGAAGTCCGGGAGCTGGTGGGCCGGGAAATGGAAGCCGTAAAAGGGCATGTGGACGAAGTGGTGGAGGAAGCGGTTACCTACGCCATGGAAAAGACGGAAAGGTCGCTGGAGCGGCTTTCCAATGAAAAAATTATGGCGGTGAACGAGTATTCGGACACTGTGCTGGAGGAAATCCACAGGAATCACGAGGAGGCGATGTTCCTCTATGACATGCTCAACAGCAAGCATGTCAACCTGAAAAATACGGTGTCGGAAGTCAACCGCACGGTGAAGGAAGCGGAGGAAACCGTGAATACGTTCCAGAGGATGGCGCCGGAAACTGCGAATCCGTTTCAGAGACAGGCGCCGGAACCAGCGGGTACGTTCCAGAGACAGGCGCCGGAACCAGCGGGTACGTTTCAGAGATTGGCGCCGGAACCCGCGGGTACGTTTCAGAGACTGGCGCCGGAACCCGTTGACACGCCCAAGGCCGCCTTTGTGAGAACCGCGGAGGCGCAGATGGCGAAGGGGGTTCAGGAGAGCAGGGAAGGCGCGCCATCCCGTCCGGGGCAGCTTAAGACTCCTTCCCCGGAGGATTCCGGCAATTCCAACGAACGGATTTTGGAGCTGTATGGACGCGGCATGGACCGGGTTCAGATTGCGAAGGAACTGGGGCTGGGCGTCGGCGAGGTAAAACTGGTGATCGATCTGTTTGACGATAAGAACGGTCTGGAGGAATCTATTTGAAACTGAAATATTATTTAAGAGGGCTTGGCATCGGCATTTTGGTGACGGCTCTGGTGATGGGAATCACGGCGGAACCGGAAAAGCCCCTGTCCGACGGTGAAATCCGTGCGCTGGCGGCCAATCTGGGCATGGTGGATCCGGATTCTCTGAGCCTGGCGAATGTGGGAAATACGGGCAGCCAGGGAAATTCGGAGAATGCGCCGCAAGAGCCGGAAGGGAGCGCCCCTCCGGCAAGCAGCCAAGAACCGGAAGGAAACGAAGAACCGGAAGGCAGCGCGGAGCCTGACGCGGCAGAAAACGAAGAACCGGAAGGCAGCGCGGAGCCTGACTCGGCAGGAAACGAAATGCCGGAAGGCGGCGAGGCATCAGAAAATCCGTCCGAGCCGGAAGAAAATGGGGCATCGGAGGAGCAGCCGGAAGGAAACGAAGAACCGGAAGGCAGCGCCGGGCCTGACTCGGCAGGAAACGAAACGCCGGAAGGCGGCGAGGCATCAGAAAATCCGCCCGAGCCGGAAGAAAATGACTCCCCGGCAAGCAGTGCGGAGCCGGAAACAGTCACCATTGTGATTGTCAGGGGGGACAGCTCTTACACGGTGAGCCGCAGGCTCAGGGAGGCCGGACTGATTGAGGACGCGGGGGAATTCGACGCCTATCTGGTGGAAAACGGATATTCCAAAAGCATCCGCACCGGCACCTATCGGATTCCCCTGGGGGCCACCTGGGAGGAAATCGCCGGGATCATCGCCTGAGTTTGGGTTTCCATCGGCGGATTTTGGGTTTCCGGCCCCATGCGTTCGGTTTTGCAAAAACCCCTTGTCAGAGGGGTTTTTCTATGTTATAATGCCAATGTTGCAAAAAAACACGCGTTTTTATTCGACGGTGGTGCCCGGACGGGTAGCCGTGGGAGAAAACCGGATCATGACGCCGATCCGGCCCGGGAGACAGCCTCCCGAAAGAAAAGCGCGGAAGAAAAACCAAACGGAGGTAAGAAAATGAGCGTTATTTCCATGAAACAACTGCTGGAGGCAGGCGTACATTTCGGACATCAGACCAGAAGATGGAACCCTAAGATGGCTCCTTATATCTTCACGGAGAGAAACGGGATCCATATCATCGATCTCCAGAAATCCGTGGTGAAGGTGGACGAGGCTTACAGGGCCGTATCCGAGATCGCTTCACAGGGCGGCACCATCCTGTTCGTCGGCACCAAAAAGCAGGCGCAGGACGCCGTTAAGTCCGAGGCGGAGCGCTGCGGCATGTACTATGTCAACGAGAGATGGCTGGGCGGTATGCTCACCAATTTCAAGACGATCCGTTCCCGTATCGCGAGACTGCACACGATCGAAAAAATGTCCGAGGACGGCACCTTTGACGTTCTTCCTAAGAAGGAAGTGATCGCTCTGCGCAAGGAATGGGCGAAACTGGAGAAAAACCTGGGCGGCATCCGGAACATGACCAGAATTCCCGATGCGATCTTTGTGGTGGATCCCAAGAAGGAGAGGATCTGCGTACAGGAGGCGCGCTCTCTTGGCATTACGCTGATCGGCATCGGCGATACGAACTGTGACCCGGAGGAATTGGATTATATCATTCCCGGCAATGACGATGCGATCCGTGCCGTCAAGCTGATTGTGGCAAAGATGGCGGACGCCGTGATCGAGGCAAATCAGGGCGAGGCGGTTTATACCGAGGAAGCGCAGATGGCTGAGGCTGAGGGTGAGGAACCCCAGGACATGGAAGAAATTGTGGAGGCGCAGGAGGAGTAACAGCCCCGGATATCAGAACGCAGAGCCGCCTGTGGGGCGGCGGAAGGAGTGGAATATGGCAGAGATTACCGCAGCTATGGTGAAGGAACTGCGCGAGCAGACCGGAGCCGGCATGATGGATTGTAAAAAAGCCCTGAATGAGACGAACGGAAATATGGAGGAGGCAGTGGAAGTCCTGAGAAAGAACGGCCAGGCAAAGGCCGTGAAAAAAGAGGGACGGATCGCGGCGGAGGGAATCTGCCGTATTGCCGTGAAGGGCGATCAACAGGCCGCAGTGGTGGAGGTGAATTCCGAAACCGACTTTGTGGCGAAGAATACCGTTTTCCAGGAGTTTGTGGAAACCGTTGCGAAACAGGCCGTGGAAAGCGCGGCGGAAAACATCGACGCCTTTCTGGAGGAGCCTTGGATGGAAGACGGTTCCAAGACCGTGAAGGACGCCCTGGTGGAGAAAATCGCCGTGATCGGCGAGAAACTCAGCATCAGAAGATTTGAGAAGGTGACCGCCAGCCACGGCTGCGTGTCCACTTATGTCCATGGCGGCGGCAGAATCGGCGTGATTGTGGAGGCGGATACCGATGTGGTAAACGATGCCGTAAAGGACGCCCTGACCAATATCGCCATGCAGGTTGCGGCTCTTAACCCTAAGTATGTGGCCGTAGCGGACGTGCCCGAGGATTTCCGGGCCCATGAGAAGGAGATTATTGCCGCGCAGATCGCGCAGGATCCCAAGATGGCCGGAAAGCCGGAGAAGGTGATCGAAGGCGCCGTGATGGGACGTCTCAACAAGGAGTTAAAGGAAGTATGCCTGTTGGAGCAGGTGTATGTGAAGGCGGAGGACGGCAAGCAGTCCGTAGCTCAGTATCTGGCCCAGGTGGCAAAGGAGAACGGCGCGCAGCTTTCCATCGCCAGCTTTGTCCGGTTCGAGACGGGAGAGGGCCTGGAGAAGAAGCAGGAGGATTTCGCCGCGGAGGTTGCGGCGCAGATCAACGGCTGACGGGGACACAAATCTGTGGGGCCGGATCGGGGATTCCCCAGGGTAAACCGCCCGGAAACGCTATTTGAAACAGGACGCAGATCAACAGGTGCGGTCCGGCAGACGCCGGTCCGCACCGATTTTTTTGCCTCCGTTTTCCTGTCTCCCCGGAATCAAAACAGGACTTACTTTTTGACGAACAGCCATATTTTAGTAGACAAAAGCGGTGGAAACTGTTACTATATTACCAAAGAGTTTTTATCGAAACAGGGTGAGAAACAGTGAAGATTGCCTATGTCTCCGTTTTTTTTCTGGTCGGAGTCGGCGTCCTGGTCTGTATGCTGAGAGCGAAGGGTGACCGTAAGAGCGTTGCCGTTGTGGTGAGAAAACTTCTGGGATGCGTTCTGGGCGCGGTTCTGGCGAATATCGTGATCGTGGCTGTTGTGGACAAGAATGTCTGCATGGCGGCATACGGCGTTTTTTTTGTGTGCATCGACTGGTTTTTGTATTTTATGCTGCGATTCTGTTTTGCATTTTCCAGAGTGAATGAGGCGCGCTTTCTCAGGCGCTGGATTCTGTGGGCGTTTCTTCTGCTGGACAACCTGATGCTGGCGGCGAATTGTTTTCATCCCTTTTTGTTCACCTGCAAGGAAGTGCGGGTAGGGGAGGGCGTCCTCTGCTGCAAACCGGTTTTCCGGGGCCTGTATAACATTCATCTGGCCCTGTGCTGCCTGATGGCTCTGGGCTGTCTCCTGGTGCTGGCGTATAAGGCCATGAAAAGCTCCGAGATCTACCGGGAAAAGTACCTGCTTGTGCTGATCCTGTTCGGCGTGACGGTGGTTTTTGACACGTTTCAGGTTTTTTCTGATAACCCCTTCCATCTCTCGGTTCTGGGATATGCTTTCATCGGAATGATCATATATTATTATGGGGTGCTTTTTGTCCCCGGCGAGCTGGTCCGCCGTATCCTGTCTCTTGTGGTGAAGGAAATGCACGACGCAATGTTTATTCTGGACGAGGACGGCAGATGCATCCATGTCAATGACCGGGCCGGCGAAGGTCTGGAGAGGGAGGGCCTGAACACGGAGGACATGGAGCAAAAAATAGCGGAGTGGGACGGCCGCTACGGGCAGGATGGTTCCCAGGACTATACCTTTTCCCTGAGCCGGCAGACGCCGGAGGGGAGGAAACATTACCATGTTCGGTGCCAAAGGCTGCACAATGCGAAAAACCATTATCTGGGCTGCTCCGTGAGCATCCATGACCGGACGGAGGAAACGGCTCAGTTGGAACGGGAACGGTACGCCGCTACCCATGACGAGCTGACCGGCCTGTACAACAGAAAGTATTTTCTGGAGAGAGTGGCCGAGCGGCTGGAGGAAGATCCGGGGGAAAGCTACCTGATCGTCTGCTGCGATATCTGTGATTTTAAAATGCTCAACGATGTGTTCGGAACCGAAAAAGGGGACGGACTGCTGCAAAGCATCGCCCAGGAGCTGAGAAATCAGACCCTGGAGGGAGAAATTTACGGCCGGCTGGGGGGAGACAGATTCGGGCTTTTGATGAAACAGGAAAACTATCAGGAGGAAGTCTTTACGGCGGCAACCCAGAGCCTGGTGGAAAGAATCGGCGAGTTCTCCTATCCCGTCCGCATCTGCATGGGCGTGTATGAGATCGGGGACCGGGCGCTTCCGGCGCGGGTGATGTGCGACAGGGCCTTTATGGCGTTAAACACTGTGAAAAGGGACCGCTACGGCAGAAACATAGCGTATTATAACGAGGCTCTCAGGAAGGACATCCTGCTGGAACAGGAATTCACCGCCCAGTTGAAGGAGGCGCTCCGGCAGAGGCAGATCCGCATCTACCTTCAGCCCCAGGTCAACGGCGAGGGAAAGGTGCTGGGGGCCGAGGCATTGGTGAGATGGAGCCATCCGGAACGGGGAATGATCAATCCCGGCGAGTTTATCGGCATCTTTGAAAAGAACGGGCTGATTGTGGAGCTGGATCAGTATGTCTGGGAGATGGCCTGTATGCAGTTGCAGAAATGGAAGGAAATGGGGCAGGACGACATGTATCTGTCCGTGAACATTTCTCCCAGGGACTTTTTCTTCATGGATATTCATCAAAGGTTTACGGAACTGGTGGAAAAGTATGAGATCGATCCCGGGAAACTGAAACTGGAGATTACGGAAACGGCCGTTATGACGGATATGGAGAAACAACTGCGGATGATCGACAGGCTGCGGGAAGCCGGTTTTGTGGTGGAGATGGACGATTTTGGAAGCGGGTATTCTTCCTTGAATATGCTGAAAAATATCCGTGTGGACGTGATCAAAATCGATATGGCTTTCCTGGGGCAATCGGACGACGAGGTTCGCGCCCGGGTGATTCTGCGCACGGTTGTGGAGCTGTCCAGGCAATTGGAGATCCCTGTGATCACGGAGGGCGTGGAGACGGCGGAACAGGTGGCTTTCCTCAAGGCGATAGGCTGCGGCATGTTCCAGGGCTATTATTTTGCAAGGCCTATGGAGATTGAGGATTTTGAACAGAAATATATGCGGATCGGCGCATGAGACGGAGGTGAAAGGATGTTTGAGTTTTTCATAGCCTTTCAGATCATAGTGACATTCCTGACGGTGGTGGTTCAGGGAATTCTCCTTTACAGCGAGGATTTCAAGGAACAGAAACTGATGAGCATGTTTATGACGGGAGCGATCGTCATGAACGTGGGATATTACTTTGAAATCACCTCCAAGACGCTGGAGGCGGCGATTGTGGCCACCAAAATGCAGTATCTGGGCGTTACCTTTATCCCGGTGTTTTACTGCTGGTTTATGTACAAATACTGTAAGGAAAAAATCAATTACAAGCTGGGCGCGGTTCTGTTTCTTGTGGACGCGGTTCTTTTGGTGACCATTTTTGACTGCGAGCACAACACCTTTTTTTACAGGGAGATCGGATGGGTTACGGAGGAGACCAGCCACCCGTATCTGCATTTTACATATGGGCCCGGGTACACCGTGTTCTTTCTGGTGTCCTATATCATCCCTTACGGATTGTCCCTGTATGCGCTGATCCATGCCATCCTGACCAAACCCAACAAAATGATGGGGCATAAGTACAGGAGTTTTATCGTGATTTCCATGTTTCCCGTTATCGCCCTGTTTACCTATGTGTGGAAACTGTACCTGAAATTTGACTTTACGCCCTCTGTGATGGGGATTGCCCTTTCGGCTGTGGTGCTCACCGTGTGGAGCCGCAGAAATTATGACTTTGGACGTCTGGCGGCGGAACTGGTGCTGAAAAATATGGACGACGGCGTGATCATGCTGGACGGAAACCGGCGGATCGTCAGCTACAATCCGGCGGCCGCGGAAATCTTTACGGAACTCAGTTTTCAGACGGTGGGAGACAGCATTGAAAACATGGAAGATTTCCCGGAGGGCATGCTGGACGAGGATATCAAGAGAAATTTTTGCCTGAACAACCGTTACTATGAGAGCCATGTGCGGCAGATCGAAAATTCCGCCGGCAAAAAACAGGGATATGTGGTCATTATCTTTGATGTGACGGAGACGAAAAATTACATTGAGGAAATCAAGCAGGTCCGTGAGGACGCGGAGCGGGCCAACCAGGCCAAGAGCGAATTCCTGGCCAATATGTCTCATGAAATCCGCACCCCCATGAACGCTGTGATGGGACTGAGCGATATTATTATGGAGGAGAGCAGAGGGCGTAAGGTGTATGGGTACGCCTGCGACATCAAGGCGGCGTCCCAGAATCTGCTCACCATTATCAACGATATCCTGGATCTGTCCAAGGTGGAAGCAGGCAAGATGGAGCTGGTCCCCGTAGATTATTATATCAGGAGCGTGGTGGACGAAGTGGTGAATATGATGAAGGTCGCCGCCACCCAGCGGGGACTGGATCTGAAGTGCGAATACGACACTACCATTCCCTGCAAATATCACGGCGACGACGGCAGAATCAAGCAGATCCTGATCAATATCATGAACAATGCCGTCAAGTTCACCAAAGAGGGCTTTGTCAAAATTTCTGTGAGCGGGTACCCCGGCAATCAGAAAAACATGGAAAATCTGGTCTTTCGGATTCAGGATACCGGCGTTGGCATCAAACCGGAAAACCTGGAAAAGATTTTTGAAGATTTCAAACAGGTGGATTCCGGCCGGAACAGAGGCGTGGAGGGAACCGGCCTGGGCCTTTCCATCACAAAGCGCTTTGTGCAGATGATGAAGGGCGGAATCGAGGTAGAGAGCTCATACGGCGTAGGTAGCACCTTTATTGTGACGCTGCCGCAGAGGATCGTGGACAGCAGAACCCTGGAGGAAATGCCGGAAGTGCCGCAGAAGGAAAAGGAGCATCTGGATACCTTTGTGGTGAGCGGCTACAAGGTGCTGGTGGTGGACGATAATCTGATCAACCGGAAGGTGGCCATCGGCTTTTTGAAAAATTACGGGTTTGAGCTGCATGAAGCGGCCAGCGGCGCGGAAGCCATCCAGATGGTGAAGGCCAACAAGTATAACATGATTTTTATGGATCATATGATGCCGGAGATGGACGGCATCGAAGCCACGCGGATTATCCGGGAGGAATGCGGGCTGAACGGCCGCACCCCTGTGATTATCGCGCTGACCGCCAACGCCATGGCCGGTGTGCGGGAGAAATTCCTGAACAGCGGTTTTCAGGATTTTATCGCAAAACCTCTTGACAGAAAACCCTTAAACGAGGTACTTTCTAGGTGGATCCCCAATGCCAGCAAGAGGATGATCAAGGTGCTGGAGGATCCGGAAACGGATCAGAAACCCAAGATCCGGTTTGAGGATATCCATATTCCCGGCATTGACATTGAGGAAGCAAAGAAACATCACACCGGCGAGGTGGAGGATTTTGTGGAGCTTCTCAACCTGTATTATATGGACGGCATGAGGAAGTGCGGTTACCTGAAGGAGCTGCTGGATCAGGAGAATTACAAGGATTACGGCATTGAGGTACACGGGTTAAAGAGCGCCTCCGCCAATATAGGCGCCATGGAGCTGTCCGCTCAGGCCAGAGAGCATGAGGAAGCGGCGGTCAGAGGCGATGTGGATTTTATCCGGCTGCATTTCGCGGAGCTGTTGAACTGTTATGACAGACAGGTGAAGGGGATCAAGAAATTCCTGGATCAGAGGCAGGCCGCGGCGGAGGAAGGCCGGTCCGGCGAAAGCATGTCCATCGATAACGATTCCCTGTTGAATGAGGTGCGCGCCGCTTTGGAAAAGCTGGAGGATTTTAAATCCAAGGACTGCGCCCATATTATCGACGCGCTGGTGCAGTATGAGCTGGATCAGAATGTGTCCCTGAAACTGAAGGAAATTCAGGAACAGTTGAAGATGTATGAGGACGACAATGCGGAAAAACTGCTGCATGAGGTAATAGAGATGCTGGAAAAGGAGGAACAACAGTAACATGGACAGGATGAAGATATTGGCGGTGGACGACAACATTATCAATCTGGCTACCATCGAGCAGGAATTAAAAGACAAGTATGAGGTAATTACCGTCAATTCCGGCGCCCGCGCAATCCGGTACATCAATAAGGAAAAACCGGATCTGGTGCTTTTGGATGTACAGATGGCCCTGATGGACGGGATCGAGACGCTGAAGGAAATGAGGACCATGGAGAACGGCGCCACCATACCGGTGATTATGCTCACATCCAAAAAGGACAAGGAGACGGTGATTGAGGGCTCTAAGCTGGGGATTCTGGATTATGTGGTGAAACCCTTTGACACACAGGATCTTCAGGAACGGATCGACCGGGCTTTGAAGAAGGTGGGCGTATTGCCTGTGGAGGACAAGGAGCTGTACGATGGGGTCAAAAAGGTTCAGGAGGAAATTCAGGCCAACAACATCCGGGGCGCCATTATCAAAATGGAGGAAATCCTGAGTTATAAAATCGACGAGGAAATTTTCGGCCGGATGCAGAACGCCAAGGCAAGGCTGAGGGCAAACGATATCGAGACGGCGGACAGACTGATCGGCAGAGTGTTAAAGATGCTGGAGCGAAGCGTGGGGGCGGAGGAAACCGCCAAGTTCCCCATCAGCGCCGGCGAAATGAACGCAAGGCTTCTGTATGTGCTGAACGATCTGGAAAATTTCAAGGTCAAGGAGGCGTCTCAGAAACTGGAGGATCTGATGCGGTTTGACATTCCGGCCATTGTGGCGGAATCCTGTATCGCGGCTCAGGAGCGGCTGGAGGAATTCGACGACGGCGCTGCGGAGGAACTGATCCAGCAGGCGCTGTCTGAAATGAAGAACCATTTGATCTGACCGGAAGGGATTTGGGTTTCCCGGCGGCATAAAAGCCGCCGGGAATTTTTACTTTGCCGTCAGCACCCAACTGTCAAACCAGCGAAGCCAATGATCCACATAGGCCGTTTCCACAGGCTGTCCCGTCAGCACCGGGTAAAACATGACAAACAGGCAGAAGGCCGCCAGCCCGTAGAGAGCGGCCGTGAAAAGGAACTGTTTTTTCCCTTTGTCCCGGGCCAGGCGCATCATGGTGTGTACGATCATCAGCACCACAAAGGCCACGCTGGGGAAATAGTGATAGATAAAGGTGATCCGGGAAACGAACACCCAGGGAAGGTATTGGGCCAGGTATCCGACCAGGAGAAATCCCGCCGTTTGATCCTGCTCCTTCCAGGCAAGGCGGATCATGAAAAGAAAGGCCGGAATGCCCGTCCACCACACAAGAGGGTTGCCGAAGGCGCTGATGCCCTCCCGGAGAGTGCCTCCCGGCTGGCCGGAAAAATACCAGATGGGCCGGGCGATCACAGGCCATTGGTACCAGGGGGAGGAATAGGGGTGGGTGGCCGTCAAGGTGCTGTGATAGCGGAACATGGTAACCTGGTTTTTCAACGTGCGGGCGATCAGGCCGTTACCCTCATAATCCCGGAACGGCAGGTAGGAGAGCAGATAGATCAGGCAGGGGATCAGCACAAAGAAACACAGGCAGAACAGGATGGTTTTCACGGTGCAG
>CANRIP010000002.1 GCA_947630715.1 uncultured Acetatifactor sp. | reverse complement strand
TAGTAAATCACAACCTATAATCGCTGGAACCCTTGATTTTACTGGTTTTCCTTACCCAAAGTTTTCATCGTCGGGAACAGCAGCACATCCCTGATCGCCGGCGAATTGGTGAGCAGCATCACCAGCCTGTCAATGCCGTATCCGATCCCGCCGGTGGGGGGCATCCCGATCTCAAGAGCGTTCATAAAGTCTTCATCGGTGGTGTTGGCTTCCTCGTCCCCGGCCGCCAGCGCCGCCTCCTGCGCCCTAAACCTCTCCCTCTGGTCGATGGGATCGTTCAACTCCGAGTAGGCGTTGCACATCTCCCTGCCGTAAATAAAGAGTTCAAACCGTTCCACATAGTCCGGCTTGTCCGGCTTTCTCTTGGTCAAAGGCGATACTTCCACAGGATGATCCATCAGAAAAGTGGGCTGGATCAGATGTTCTTCCGCATATTCTTCAAAGAACAGGTTCAGGATATCTCCCTTCTGGTGGCGGGGCTCATAGTGTATGCCCCTCTCATCCGCGATTTTCCTGGCTGCGGCAGTATCAGGAATCTGGTCGAAGTCCACCCCTGCGTACTGTTTCACGGCGTCCACCATGGTCAGGCGCGCAAACGGCTTTCCCAGATCGATCATTTCCTCTCCGTAAGGGATCAGCGTAGTGCCGCAGACCTCCTGGGCCACATAGCGGAGCATGTTCTCCGTGAGATCCATCATCCCGTAATAATCCGTGTAGGCCTGATAAAGCTCCATCTCGGTAAATTCCGGATTGTGCCTGGTGTCCATCCCTTCGTTGCGGAATACCCTGCCAATCTCAAAGACGCGCTCCAGACCGCCCACAATCAGTCTCTTTAAATACAGCTCCAGAGAAATTCTGAGTTTGACATCCTCATCCAGCGCATTGTAATGCGTGACAAAGGGCCGGGCTGCCGCTCCCCCCGCGTTGGCCACCAGCATGGGAGTTTCCACTTCCAGGAATCCCTGCTTGTCCAGATATCGGCGAATAGCGCTGATAATTTGGGATCGCTTGACGAACGTATCCTTCACTTCCTGATTCATGATCAGATCGGTATACCGCTGCCGATAACGCAGATCCATATTCGTCAGCCCATGAAACTTCTCAGGAAGGATCTGGAGGCTTTTGGACAGCAGCGTCACGGAAGACGCATGGATGGAGATCTCTCCTGTTTTTGTCTTGAAGACTTCTCCTTCCACACCCACAATGTCTCCTACGTCATATTTTTTAAAATCCGCGTAGGATTCCTCGCCGATAAAGTCTCTGGCCACATACGCCTGTATATTGCCGGGGAGATCCTGTATATTGCAGAAAGACGCTTTTCCCATGATTCGTTTGGACATAATGCGGCCCGCTACGTTGACTACTTTGCCCTCTAAATCCTCAAAATGGTCGCGGATGTCCACACTGTGATGGGTCACAGGATATTTGGTGTGTCGGAAGGGATCCTTGCCCGCCTCCTGCAAGGCGCTCAGTTTCTCCCGTCTCACCTGCAAAAGCTGGCTGATATCCTGTTCCTGTCCGTTTATGTTCTGCTTTTCTGCCACTGGTGATGTCACTCCTTTTTCTCCGATTAGTTGCTTCTCTGAATATCCAATACCTTGTATGCGAAGGTTCCCGCCTCGGTTTCTACCTCCACGGTATCTCCCAGCTTGCGTCCGATCAGGGCGTTTCCCACAGGGCTTTCATTGGAAATCATATCCTTCAGAATATTGGCCTCGGCGGAACCGACAATCTTATATTCCACTTCTTCGCTGTACTCGATATCCAGCAGCCTGACCTTACAGCCGATGCTGATCTTATCCAGATCGATCTCGTCTTCCAGAACCACCTCGGCGTTTTTCAGAATCTTTTCCAGTTCCTCGATTCTCGCTTCAATGTCCCGCTGTTCGTCCTTTGCGGCGTCATACTCGGCGTTTTCGGACAAATCTCCCTGCTCTCTCGCTTCCTTAATTTTCTGCGCCACCTCCTGACGGCGGTTCACCTTCAGTTCGTGAAGCTCATCCTCATACTTTCTGAGTCCTTCGTAGGTTAAAATATTTTTCTTCTCCTGCATTTTGCGCGTCCTTTCCTGACTGATTTATTTCCTTTGATCCGTCCCAGCATTTTTACATGGGCTTTGGAAAATCCTGATTTTTCCTTTTAACTAACGTATTATACTCATTTTTCCCTGCGGTGTCAAGTTTTGGCCGGTCTGTTTCCAGCTTTCCTTCAGCGACCGGTAGGAAATGTCCGGTCTGTACGCCGCGATCCTTTTTCCTTTCTTCTCCAGGGATCCAAAATCGATCCAAACGCTGCCCCCCGCAAGGCCTGTGGCCGGAATAACAGGCTCTTGGGTGAAATCCAACACGCATACAGGCTGCGCCGTTTCCAGGAGAAGGCGGGCATAGACCTTCTGCCCTTCCAGCGTCTGAACCGCGACGGCAAGGCCGTTTTCTTCGTAAAAATCATCCAGGAAGTCCAGAAAATCCTGGTCGGCCTCCCCGTCCCGGAGGATCCAGCGCAGAC
Source organism: uncultured Acetatifactor sp. (assembly GCA_947630715.1). GTDB lineage: Bacteria > Bacillota > Clostridia > Lachnospirales > Lachnospiraceae > Acetatifactor. The sequence continues at coordinate 100,105 of CANRIP010000002.1, read as the reverse complement.
TTTTCATATGCGCCGCACAGGCGGAGACCACCGCCGTGGCGCCCGCCGCCATGCCAAGCGCCACGAAATGACAGCCCTCCGCGTAGGCCAGCAGGGGTTTCATCCATCTGAGACTTTGATACTCCTCAAATTCCGGGAAATGCCAGTACCGCCGCCAGAGTTCGGGGAGCCATCCCGACCCGTTTGCCGATCCGTTTTCCGATTCATTTACAGGCGAAAGCGCCGCCCTGACGTCGTCGGTATAGACGAAACGGCACTCATAGCGTTCGTCCACCGTCTCAGACAACTGTTTCAGGAAATCGGCGATTTGGACTGCCGCCTGCTTTTGCACTTTGTCAAGCTCCCGGGCTCTCCTTTTCTCCAGCCGTCTTTCTTCCCTCTTTTTCTTTCTTGTTTCCAGGCGTTCCTTCAGCCTTGACCACAAGGGAAGGAAAATCCGGGCATTCCGGTTGAAAGGTTTGCCGCCCTCGTAGCCGGACGCTTGTTTGTTCCGCTTTCCTCCCGCGTCCCCCTTTTCGGAAGGAGCACAGGAAAACCATCTTCCCTCTCCCACGTCAAGTCCTGCTTTGACCAGAATGTCATCGCCGTAAGGGAAGGACTGGATCAGGGGCTGTTTCAGATCTCTTTTTTGATAAAGATAAATAATAATGTCCATGCATTATTTTATGCCGGATCTGTGAAAAATACTATTCTTTTCCATCTTTGCAGGGAAAAATAGCGTCTACGCCTTGGAACAGTTCTTCCATGGTTTCCATAGTGTTGATGGCCTGGCGGAATCTGGCGGAGTGCGGCATTCCCGCCGTATACCAGGCAAGGTGCTTACGCATTTCCCGCACCGCCGTATATTCTCCCTTGTACTGCATTTGCAGCGCGGCATGGCGAAGGACCGTCTCCCTTTTTTCCCGGTTGTCCGGGCGCGGCAGCAGTCTGCCGCTTTTCAGATATTCCGCCGTCTCCCGAAAAATCCAGGGATTGCCCTGGGCTGCCCGCCCGATCATCACGCCGTCGCAGCCCGTCTCCCGCAGCATGGCCGCCGCTGACTGAGGGCTGTCCACATCGCCGTTTCCAATCACGGGAATCCGTACCGTTTCCTTGACCCTGCGGATCCATTCCCAGTCGGCTTTCCCGCTGTAATACTGGGCTCTGGTTCTCGCATGCAGGGCGATCGCGGCAACGCCGCAGCTTTCCGCGATCTTCGCGATTTCCACGGCGTTGCAATGATTTTCGTCAAAGCCTATGCGGATTTTTACGGTGACAGGCTTTTGTACCGCCTTCACCAAAGCCCCCAGCAACTGTTTTGCCAGTTCCGGATCCTGCATCAGAGCGGATCCCTCCCCGTTGTTCACCACTTTGGGAACAGGACATCCCATATTGAAATCCAGGATATCGAAGGGCCTTTCCTCAATAGCCCTGGCCATGTCCGCCACAATCTGCGGATCCGATCCGAACAACTGAAGGGACACGGGATGCTCCCCGGGATGAATCTGCATCAGTTCTTCCGTATTTTTGTTGTGATAGTAAATGGCCTTGGCGCTCACCATTTCCATACATACCATCCCCGCTCCCTGCTCTTTGCAAAGCAGGCGAAACGGCAGATCGGTCACTCCCGCCATGGGCGCCAGAATCACAGGATTGTCAAGCGCTACCTTTCCTATGACAAGCCGCGCGTTTTCTTTCATTCCTTTCCCCGTCCGCCCTTTGCATTTTTTTCATAGAGGATGCGAAGGCCGTCCAGCGTCAGAAAGCTGTCGTACACGTCGATTTCCTTTGTCTCGTCCGCAATCAGCCTGCCAAGTCCGCCTGTGGCCACCACCTTCAGATGAGCGATTCCGCTTTCTTCCCTGACCTTTCGGATAATATATTCCGTCTGGCCGATCTGTCCGTACACCAGCCCTGCCTGCATACTGGAAATGGTCTCCTGCGCCAGAATGCTCTTGGGCTTTTTAATCTCAATATTAGGCAGTTTGGCCGCCTGTGTCCAAAGGGCCTCGGAACAGATACGAATCCCCGGAGCGGTAATGCCCGCCGCAAATTCTCCCGCCTCCGTGATCAGATCATAGGTGGTTGCGGTGCCAAAATCCAGCGCCAGAACAGGGCCTCCGTATTTTTCATAGGCCGCCACCGCATCCACAATCCGGTCCGCGCCGATGGCCCTGGGATCCTCGGTAATGATTTTCAGGCCCGTACGGATCCCGGGCCCCACGTTCAGCGGTTTTGTCCCTGTATAACGCACCAAGGCCCCGTTTAACGCATGCATCACATCCGGCACCACGCTGGCCACAATCGACCCTTCCAGGCTTTCTGCGTCAATTCCGTGATTGTGTAACAGTTGGGTAATCAGAATACCGTATTCGTCGGAGGTGCGGGGAGTCTTGGTTGTGAGACGAAATGTGGTCTTCAGCTCCTTCCCCTGATACGCGCCAACGGTCATATTGGTATTTCCCACATCTATCGTCAGGATCATGCTTCCTCTTTCCCGTCGGATCCGTAGATCTGACGGATGTCCTCCTTCCGGATAAAAATACGGTAGAAAAGCTCCAGCTCCTCAAACAATTCCTGTCTTCTGCGCCTTACCTCCGCTACCAGCAAACCGCTGCTCACCTCGTCATAGTAAATGTCGTCGGCGTCCGCGTTCGTCTCCATAACAACGGTTCCGTCTTCCTGGAAGGCGATGGTAAAAATGCCTCCTACTTCCTCGGTAAACAGAACGCAGAGAATATGCAGCTCGTTTTTTACCGACTCCGGAATTCCGTCAAACTGTTGATTAAAATAATATTTTTTCTCATAAGCGTTCGCCCCGCACAGGACCGTCTTCTTTTCCTCAGACATACCCATAGATTCCTCTCACCGACACTTCTCCGGCATAAACCGCCGTCACAACGCCGTCCTCTTTCTCCACCAAAAGCTCTCCTGTCTCGTTGATGCCGCGGGCGATTCCCTGATATTCGCCCTTGGGATCCAGCACCCGCACCTCTTTGTCCCGGCTGACCAGAAGATTCCCGTACATCTGCCTGAGGTCGGAAAGATCCCCTGTTTTCCGAAAAACGGCATAGTATCGTTCAAAGGCCTTCAGCACATTGACCAGAAGTTCCGCTCTCGACACTTTCCCGCCGCATTTCTCTTGCAGGCAGACGGCCGTATCCGCCACCTGCTCCGGGAAACTCTGAAGACCCACGTTAATGCCTACGCCCACAACCACATAATGGATAAATTCCCGTTCCACGCTCATTTCCGCCAGGATCCCGCAGACTTTTCTGCCGTCGATCACCACGTCGTTGGGCCATTTAATCCCTGTCTGCAACCCGCAGGTTTCCCGGATTCCCTCCGCCACCGCAAGCCCCATCAAAGGGGTCAGCATGGACGCCTGATCCGGGGCAATCTGAGGTTTCAAAATCAGGGTAAAATACAGATTCGTACCGGGCGGGCTGTTCCACGTCCTGCCCCTCCTGCCCCTTCCGGCGGTCTGCATGTCCGCCACGATCAGGGCGCCGTTTTCCGCTCCGTTCTCGGCGTCCAGCTTTGCCTGAAGATTGGTGGAACCCAGCGTTTCATACCAGGAGACGGGATGTCCCGCCCATTCCGTATCCATACGGCTTTCCAGTTCATGCTGGCCGAAAAGCTCCTCCTGTTCCAGAAGATATCCTCTGTTTTGCACCGCCTGAATATGGTACCCCTCTTTTTTTAACTGTCCGATGGCCTTCCATACCGCCGTCCGGGACACGCCGAACCGCCGGCACAGCTCTTGTCCGGACACATAATCCTGCCGATCTCGCAGCAGCGCCAAAATTTCAGCCTTCATGTTTTCTCTCCATCCGCCGCAGGCGGCATCCGCCCCTTTGGGGGAATTGCTGCCCTTACAGGGTGGCGGCCATCACAGCCTTGATGGTGTGCATCCGGTTTTCCGCTTCTTGAAACACTCTGGACTGGGTCGACTCAAACACCTGATCCGTTACCTCCATTTCCTCTCGGCCAAACCGCTGCCCCATCTGGGCCCCTATGCTGGTTTTCCAATCGTGGAAAGCGGGAAGACAGTGCATGAAGACAGCCTTTTCACCGGCGTTTTCCATCACGGCCCGGTTCACTTGATAAGGGGAAAGCTCCCGGATGCGTTCCTCCCACACCTGATCCGGCTCTCCCATGGAAACCCAGACATCCGTGTAGATGACGTCCACGTCCTTCGTGCCGGACATCACATCCTCCGTCAGCGTTATGCTGCCGCCGGTGGCGGCCGCTATCTCCCGGCAGCGCTCCACCAGATTTTTCTCCGGGAAATATGCCGCCGTGGTACAGGCCGTAAAGTGCATCCCCATTTTGGCGCATGCCACCATCAGGGAATTCCCCATATTATAGCGGGCATCTCCCATATAGGTCAGCCTGATGCCCTTCAGATGTCCGAATTCCTCCCGTATGGTGAGCAGATCCGCCAGCATCTGGGTGGGATGGAATTCGTTGGTCAGCCCGTTCCACACCGGCACGGAAGCATATTGGGCCAGTTCTTCCACAATCTCCTGGCCGTAGCCCCGGTACTCGATCCCCTCAAACATGCCGGACAATACCCGGGCCGTGTCGGCGATGCTTTCCTTCTTGCCGATCTGGGAACCGGCCGGATCCAGATAAGTAGTTCCCAGCCCCAGGTCATGGGCGGCCACCTCAAAAGCGCATCTGGTGCGGGTGCTGGTTTTCTCAAAAATCAGCGCAACATTCTTTCCTCTCAGGGTATCCACGGGGATCCCTTTCTTTTTCTTCTCCTTCAATTCCGCCGCCAGATCCAGAAGATAGGTAATCTCTTCCGGGGTAAAATCCAACAGCTTTAAAAAATCCCGTCCTTTCAGATTCATGTGCCGTTCCTCCTCCGCCTCTCGGATTGATTTTGAAACCGTTTCGGCGGTTTTCCACCGCTCCGGCTCCCTCTCATGGGGTTTTCACCCCGTTTTCTTCCAGTTTCCTGATCAGATTCCTCCCCAGAAGAAAAGCGCCCCTTTCACTGGGGTGGGTTCCGTCCGCCAGGAACTGTTTTTCCGTTTTCTTGTTGATTCCGCTCTCCGTATAATTGTTGAGAAACAGGATATCCATTTCCGACGCCACGTCGGCGGCCGCCTTTACATAGTCCGTCAAAATACCGCTTTGTTCTCCCCCAAGCCGCTGCGTCCCGCCGCCGAATTCCACCGTATAATTGGGAGCAAGCAGGAGAATCTTTGCCTCTGGAACATTTTGCTGCAACCGCAAGATGCCCGCCCGCAGCGCCCCCGCGTAAGTGCTCACATCATAGGGATCTGCCTCATTGTCCACAGGCGCTCCCTGAAAATAATCATTGAAACCGTAGCTGAGAATAAAACAATATTGCTTCCCTTCGTGTTCCTCCTGAATGTAATTCGATAATCCCCGGCAAAAATTCAGATCTTCACTCAGTCCCTGGGTATCCTGGCGTAAAAACCGATCTACCATCCGATTAAAGGACAACAGCTCCTCCGGATCCTCCGAAGCCATCATGCCGCCCTGGCTGCAGTTGTAAATCTGGGCCTTCGTCAATCCCTCCACAACGTCCGGGATCGAAAACGTTCCCGTGTGATACTCAAAAACGCTGTCCCCCAGAAACACCAGGCACCACCCGGACAGGTCCGGCCATACCTCCGCGGGAACGCTCAGGGATTTTGTGATCTGGTCAAAGCATTCTTCCATATTATTCATGGTCAGCAGGTAACGGTCATCCCTCAGAGTATAGGCGATGATCGTTTGCAAAACCGGTACCCTGCATTCCCTTTCCGTCACATAATTTTTCGGATTGCCGGTCAGCCATTCCTCTTTTCCCGCAAAATATATCTTCACATTGCTGCCGGCAAAATACAGGTTCATCAGGGAGCGGTAAGAGTTCAAAAGCGCCTCGTACTCCCGATCCGACAATCCCCGCAAATAAGCCTCAGAATAGGAGGGAATCAGAATCTGGAAGGTAACCTGCGGGTTTTCCCGGATATAGTTTGCCACATAGGTTTCATAATCCCTGGCATACAACGCGATGTGATGGTCATACATCTCACTGACGGCATAGGGATCCAGCCCGATATAAACGCGGGACATGTCCGGATTGGCGGTCAACGCCCGGTTTAAATAATCGCCGATATCCGCCAGATTCACAAAAAGATGGTTTGCCTGAATCGTTTTCACACCGCAGAAAAACTGAAACCTCTGCCCGTCAAAAGCCTCCGTTGTATACATGGACAGCACCGCCAGCTCATAATCTCCCTCCGCCAAAGCGGCAATGTCCTCTCTCCGCTCCCCGTCCGAAGGGATATGATAAATCCGATATGCTTTCCACAATACAAATGCCGACGCCGCCAGGATCAACAGGCCAAAAGCCAGCCATACCATTTTGATCGTTCTCCTGCTCGTCTTTGTTTTGGTACGCATCCGTCCGGCCTCCCACAGTTTTCGCTTGCTAAAAAATTATACAACATTTGCTTTTTTGTGACAACCCGTTTCCGGCATTGCAGGGATCCGGTTTCCGACAGTGATAAGATCCGGCTTTCCGGCGGCGCTAAAGTCCGGTTTCTGACAGCGCTAAAATTCGGCTTTTCGGCACCGCAGGATCCGGTTCATGAAAAAAGGCGCAACAACCGACGTCCGACACGCCGTTACTGCGCCTTTGTCCTGCTTTCATGAGATTTTACTCTACGGCCTTCGCACCTTCCTTCAGCGCCACAGCCAAGCTGGCAATTCCCTGAAGCTCGGCCGGAAGAAGGATCGTGGTCGCCTGTCCGTCGGCAACCTTTTCAAACGCCTCCAGACTCCTGATCTTCAGTACAGCCTCGTCTGCGCATGCTTCCTTCAGCATTCTGATACCGTCCGCGTTCGCCTGCTGCACCTTCAGGATGGCCTGAGCCTCACCGTCTGCTTCACGGATTCTCTTTTCCCTCTCCGCATCCGCCCGCAGAATCGCAGATTCCTTATCCGCCTCGGCCCGCAGAATCGCGGATTCCTTGGCGCCCTCGGCCTCCAGAATCTTCGCCTTTTTCTCGCCTTCCGCACGGGTCACGGCCTCACGTCTCTCACGTTCCGCCTTCATCTGTTTTTCCATGGCGTTCTGAATCTCAGCGGGAGGAATAATATTCTTTAACTCCACACGGTTCACCTTGATGCCCCAGGGGTCGGTGGCAATATCAAGGTTGGCTCTCATCTTGGTATTGATGGTCTCTCTGGAGGTAAGCGTCTGATCCAGCTCCAGATCGCCGATAATGTTTCGCAGCGTGGTAGCGGTCAGGTTTTCAATCGCCATCATAGGGTTCTCCACGCCGTAGGTGAACAGCTTGGGATCCGTGATCTGATAAAACACCACGGTATCGATCCGCATGGTAACATTATCCTTGGTAATCACCGGCTGAGGCGGGAAATCCGCCACCTGTTCCTTCAGGTTTACCTTTCTGGCAATCTTGTCAAAAAACGGCATCTTGAAATGAAACCCCACGGACCAGGTTCCCTGATACGCGCCAAGCCGCTCGATCACATACGCCTGGGCCTGGGGCACAATTTTCAGACAGGAAACCGCAATTCCCAGAACCAGGATAACAATAATTGACAACAAAATAACAGGACCCATCTCTTACCTCTTTCTGTACTGTTTTCCGTGACAGTACGCACATTTGTTACTCCGGCTGTTTCAGGTCGGATTTTGATTCCAGTTCCTCAATCTGCGACACGCTCATGGGCTCCGGAATATGATTCTTTAATCCGTCGGGATCCACCTTTTTCATTTGTTCGTCCACCCGAACAATCAGCTTTACCCCGCTGACGGCCACAATATTCACCACATTTCCTACCGGGATCCGAAGTTCGTCCACGCTGCTTCTCGCGCTCCACTCCTGACCCCCGACGGTCACCTGGCCCGTTCCCTGAATATTGTCAATTTCGCTTGTGACCACCGCCTGACGGCCCACCATGCTCTCCACGTTGGTCCGCACCCGGTCTTTGTTAAAATATCTGACCGCAACAGGCCTGGTGAAGAAAAGCAGAAGGAACGATACCACAAAAAACAGGATCACCTGCAAAAATACCGGCGCGTACAAAAGCGATGCCAAAATGGCCACAAGGGCGCCCCCCGCAAACCAGATGGATGTCAACCCAAGCGTACATACTTCAACGATGATGGCCACGATCAACACAATCAGCCAGAAAATAATCATTTCGCTCATCCTTCCTCTCAATCAGACTGTTACAGCCTGTGGCCGGATCGTTTCCCCCACACGCTCACACCATCAGTATTTCAACTTTATTCCACCGTTACTCATAGTTTACTACAAATATCCCCGCAGGGCAATCTCTTTCTTGAAAAAACACATTTTCCGCCAGGGCGCGGGACGAAAAAGGGCGCTGTGTTTCCACAGCGCCCTTCCCTTGCAATCCTTAGTAAAATACATGATTTCCAATCACAATGCCGTCTCTCCCGTTATTCCTTCTGAAATGTGTCACATCCCCCACGTTGGACACGCCGGAAAGGGCTTCCTGAGCCGCCCGGACGCATTCGTCAGGGATTCGTCCCGATTCGTAAACCTGGTTCACCTTACCGCTCATCGCGGGAGTAAACTGTCCGGACGCGTAGATCACGCCGTGAATCGAGTCAGGATATGCGGAGCTTCTCACGCGGTTCATGACCACAGCACCCACGGCTACCTTGCCCTCATAGCTCTCGCCGCCTGCCTCGCAGTAGATCAGGGCCGCCAAAAGCAGCGTTGTGTCGGCGTCCGTAGTGTATTCCCCATAATTGACGTGGCGCTTTGCCTCGCGCTCTGCGGCCTCTCTTGCCTTGATTTCATCCATGGTTTCGCCCGCGTCAATGATAAAATTCAACGTCACATAATCCGCCGATACCCAGCCGTCCTCGCCTTCATAGTCCACGCAGACCCAGCCGTCCTCGCCTTGACTGATGACCTCCACAATTTCCCCTCTGGGAAGATTTCCCAGAACATCCGCCTCCATGCTGGGCTCTTTCCGAACCCGCAGAGCCTCCGTATTAATGGTGGCAATGGTTCTTCCCACATCGTTGGCCAGGGACAACGCGTCCTCTCCGAACAGCAGATATTCGTCCGATGCCCATCCCACGATATTTCCGGACTGGAGTTTCGTCCATCCGTCCTTTCGCTCCAGAATCGTACCGCCGCAGTCCCGGTACAGCTTTCCCACTTTTCCGCTGTCCTCGCTGGCCTCGTTCCTGACGTTCAGGGCGCTTTTGACATTTGCCATGACCAGAGTGCTTTCCTCCAGTTCTTCCTCCTCCGATCCCACATCCAACTGCAGCTTTTCCGCCATGGCGTTAATAATCTCAGAGGAGCTGGAGGAACTGAGGGTTAAAAGCGCCGCCACCCCTCCCCGCAGATCGTCCAGATCCGATGCCTGAACGCTCATACCGGAAGAAAAGAGTACAGCGCAGCTTAACAGGGCCCCTGTCAGCCTGACCATCCACTTTCTGCTCTTTGACATAACAACTACCTCCATGACAAATTTAACACAATTCTTTTCTGTTTCTTAATAAAGTTATTACAAAGTTGTTAAATTTGTTACGGATTGTATCATAGCAGAAGGCGTTTCGTTTGTCAACCCCCTATCTTTTTCCCTGGTTACAATTTATTTTTCCGCCATTTTCCGGGATTTTTCCATACAGGCCTCCACCGCGTCCATCACGGTGGCGCGAAATCCCTTTTCCTCCAGAACCTTCACCGCGTCGATGGTGGTGCCGCCCGGAGAGCAGACCATATCTTTCAACTGGCCGGGATGGAGCCCCGTATCCAGCACCATCTTGGCGCTTCCCATAACCGCCTGGGCCGCAAATTCATAGGCCATGGCCCGGGGCATTCCCCCCGCCACGGCGGCGTCCGCCATCGCTTCTATCAAGAGAAAGACGTAGGCCGGGGAACTGCCGCTGATCCCCACCACCGCATCCATCAGGCGCTCCGGCACCACGCTGGCTGTGCCGAAGGAGCGCAGAAGTCCCAGCACCGTTTCCAGTTCTTCGGAGGTAACCCGCTGTCCGGGGCATACGCCGGTACATCCCGCCATCACCAGCGCGGGAGTATTCGGCATACAGCGGACCAATTTCAGGCCGGGTCTGCCGAAGGCTTCCTTCAGGTACGTCAGATCCCTGCCCGCCGCAATACTGACCACCACTGTCTCAGGCCTTACGATATCCTTAATTTCCTCGATCACTTCCGGAAACACGGCAGGTTTCACCGCCAGAAACAGGATATCTGCCGCTTTGGCCGTCTCTACGTTGTCCCGCGTGGTGGTAATGCCGTATTTCTCCTGCGCCTTTCTGATCGTCTCCTCCGACCTGGCAGAGCCGATCACCTCCCGGGGCTGCACAAGCCCCTTTCCCAGCATGCCGCCGATCATAGCCGACGCCATATTGCCCAATCCGATAAATCCAATGATCATGCTTGATTCCTCCTGTTCTGTTATCTCCTGCCGGCTTTGGCCGGTTTCCTCTCGTCCGCTTGCCGGTGCGTCTTTTGGGGTCAGCCGTGCCGCTGCCGGTGCGCCTCATACATCAGGATGGAGGCCGCCACCGCGGCGTTTAAGGATTCCACCTTCCCCTCCATGGGGATCCGGAGAAGGCCGTCCGCCTGAGCCGCCGTCTCTCTGCGAAGCCCGTTTCCTTCGTTTCCGATCAGGAAAGCCGTCCCCGTCCGAAAGTCAAAGCTTTTATCATATTCCTTTCCCGACAAATGGGCGGCGTACACCCTTACCCCCTGCTCCTTCAGCGCCCCCAGGGTCCGGGGAAGATCCTCCGCCTCCCAAAAGGGAACCCGGAAGACGGAGCCCATGGTCGCCCGCACGGCCTTGGGACTGAACAGATCCACCGTTTCTCCTCCCAGGATCACGCCTGAAACTCCGGCGCCTTCCGCCGTCCTGAAAATCGTCCCCAGGTTGCCCGGATCCTGGATGCTCTCCAAAACCACAAACAGGGGATCCCCGCCGCCGGAAAGCTGCTCCCATGAGTAGGAGGGCCTTGTTACCACGCACAAAATCCCCTGCGGCGTACCGGTATCGGACATTTTCCGGAAAACCTCCTGGGTGACCGTCTCATACCCCACGTCCTGAAGCTTTCGGTACAACCCAGAATCCCCTTTCACTTTTTCCAGAGCCTCCGGCGTCAGATAAACCTCCCGGACCGTTTCGCCTGGCGCTTCCTGGAACAATTTAAACCCTTCCGTCAAAAAAATCCCGGCGTCCCGCCGCTCTCTGGCCTTGTCCCGCCATTGCACCGCCTGTTTCACCTTCGCGTTCGCCCCGCTGGTGATCATATCCTTCTCTCCTTTAACAAAGACGGCCCTCCCCGCAGGGAAGGCCGCGTCCGATCGATTCTGCCCCTTTCACCGGGATCTGCGCCCTGCCGTTTTTCGCCGGGCGTCCCCCATCATGACCGCGTCAGATTGTCAGCACCTGTGCCACTTCATACTGATATTCGTCGATGCTCTTCTTCATCTGAAGCGCTTCTTCAATATCCACGTCAATAAACTGGCCATCCCTGTGTCCGATGACACGGTTGGTCTTGCCCTGGAGCATCACATCGATGGCCATGGCGCCCATAATGGAGGCATAATAACGGTCCATGGCCGTAGGGCTGCCGCCCCGCTGCATGTAGCCCAAGATGGTGGCTCTGGTTTCCAGGCCGGTAGCCGCCTCGATTCTCCTTGCCATGGAGCCGGAATGGCCTATGCCCTCCGCGTTGATAATCAGGTGATGGGTCTTCCCTTTTTTGCGGCTGGCAATAATATGGTTGATGATTTCCTGCTCGTTATAGTCATACTTTTCCGGAAGCAGGATGTCCTCCGCGCCGTTGGAAATACCGCACCAGAGAGCGATATATCCCGCGTTCCGTCCCATTACCTCGATAATGCTGCATCTTTCGTGGGAGGAAGACGTATCCTTCACCTTATCGATGGCCTGCATCGCCGTGTTGACGGCGGTGTCAAACCCGATGGTGTAATCGGTGCAGGCAATGTCCAGATCGATGGTGCCAGGCAGTCCAACCGTGTTGATCCCCAGCCGGGAGAGGGCAAGCGCCCCTCGATAGGAGCCGTCTCCCCCTATGACCACAATGCCGTCGATCTTATGTTTCCTGCAGATTTCCGCTGCCTTCTGCTGCACCTCCGGCTTTTTAAATTCCAGACATCTGGCCGTCCCCAGAATGGTGCCGCCCCGCTGTATGATGTCCGACACATGGCGGGCCTGCATATCAAAGATTTCCTCATTCAAAAGCCCCAGATAGCCTCTCTTGATCCCCTTTACGTTCAGGCCTCTGAAAATGGCGGTACGGACTACGGACCGGATTGCCGCATTCATGCCCGGGGCATCGCCTCCGCTTGTCATAACCGCAACAGTCTTTATCTCTTTCGCCATAGCTTACCTCCTGTCTGTCAGGGTATTACCCAATTTTTGATTTTAATCCATTTTCCCTCTGTTTTCAATAGGTTTAGGAGCCGTTTTGACAATTTTTACATTTTCCGCCCCATAGACCGCCGCCACCTTCCTGACCAGTTCCTCGTCCGCCCTGACCCGGCGGTTCGGCGGCAGCGTCATAATGCTGCTGGGATGTTTCACATAGATGACCACGTCGTCGTCCCCGTCGGAGTCCGCCAGCAGCTCCAGCAGCCGCGTCTCCTGTTCCCCATACTCCGCCTGAGTGGAAAACTGGATCCAAATGCCCTGGGGAAGTTTCCGCAGGCCGTCGGAACGGTTTCGGGTTTTCCGCACATCCTGCTGAAACAGCGGCGCTCCCCCTGCCTCGGCCGCCTGCTGAAAGGTCACCACCTGTTCGCAGATCAGCCTGGCGTCCCTGTCTTCTTCCACGGATACCCGCCCCCGGATGAACACCTTCGCGTCCTCCTGTAAGACGGATCCGAAACGTTCATAGTTCCTGGCAAACACGATCACGTTCACATTCCCCACCAGATCCTCCAGGTTGAGAAAGGCCATCATCTGATCGTTATTCGTGTACTTGACCTGTTTATCCACCACCATGCCGCCCACAACCACATAGGACCGGTCTTCCAGCTTAGCGGCGCCCGTTTCCTCATCCAGCGCGAAATCGCCGGCGTTATTGGTGATATGATTCTGCCAGAGCACCCGGTATTCGTCCAGGGGATGGCCGCTCACATAAATTCCCAGAACCTCTTTTTCAAACCCCAGGAGCATGTCCTTTGGATACTCTCCCGTATCCGGCATCCGAATGTCAAAATCCTCCTTCCGGGAATCCTCCACCAGATCAAACAGCGACATCTGCCCGGCCAGATTGCTCTTTTTCTCCCTGGCCACGGAATCCATGATCTGCACATAAACGCTCATGAACTGTTTTCTCGTTCCCCCCAGGCCGTCCAGAGCCCCCGATTTGATAAAGCTTTCCATCACCCGCTTGTTCAGTTCCGTCTCCGACATACGGGTAATCAGATCGGTCAGAGTGACAAAAGGCCCCCTGGCATTTCTCTCCGCCACCAGGTTTTCCACCACGGATTTCCCCACGCCCCGGATGGCGGTCAGCGCATAGCGGATTCGGTTTCCCGACACGGAAAACCCGCTCTCCCCTTCGTTGATGTCGGGGGGCTGCAGCTCGATATTCATGCTGCGGCACAGCAGGATATACTCCGCCACCTTCCCGGGCTTGTCGATCACCGACGTCAGCAGCGCCGCCATAAATTCCGCGGGATAATAATATTTTAAAAAGGCCGTCTGATATGCCACCACCGCGTAACAGGCCGCATGGGACTTGTTGAAGGCATATTGGGCAAAGCTCATCATGCGTTCGTAAATCCCGGCGGCGGTTTTTTCATCGATTCCCCTGGCCACACAGCCCGGCACCCCTTCTTCGGGATTTCCGTAAATAAAGTTTGCCCGCTCCTTCTCCATCACGGCCTGTTTCTTTTTGCTCATGGCCCGCCGGACCAGATCGCTTCTCCCCAGCGTATAACCGCCCAGATCCCGCACGATCTGCATCACCTGTTCCTGATACACAATACAGCCGTATGTGGAGGACAGGATGGGCTCCAACTGAGGGCAGGCGTACTCCACGTTTTGGTGATTCTCCTTGCCTTTCAGATACTGAGGGATAAAGTCCATGGGCCCCGGCCGGTACAGGGAAATGCCGGCAATGATATCCTCCAGGTTCTGCGGGCGCAGCTCCTTCATGAAACTTTTCATGCCGGCGCTCTCCAACTGGAACACCCCCTCCGTTCTGCCCGTCCCGATGGAGGCTAACACCTTGGGATCATTATAATCGATATCGTCCAGACGGATGGTAATGCCCCGGTTTTTCTGGATGGACTCCACCGCATCATGAAGCACCGTCAGGGTGCGCAGACCCAGGAAATCCATTTTCAGCAGCCCCAGCTCCTCCAGAGTCGTCATGGTGAACTGCGTGGTGATGGCGCCGTCGCTTCCGCGGGACAGCGGGACAAATTCATCCGCGGCCTCAGGACAGATCACCACACCGGCCGCATGCATGGAAGTATTCCGCGGCAGCCCTTCCAGGCGCTTTGCCATATCAATTAAGTATTTGACCTGTTCGTCCTCCTGATACATTTTGCGCAGCTCCGGATTCTTTTCCAGCGCCAGTTCCAGGGTTATGTTAAGCTCCCGCGGGATCAGCTTGGCGATGGAATCCACAAAGCCGTAGGGAAGATCCATCACCCTCCCCACATCCCGGATGACCGCTTTTGCGGCAAGGGTGCCGAAGGTGACGATCTGCACCACCTTTTCCGCGCCGTATTTTCTCCCCACATAGTCGATCACCTCCTGCCTTCTCTCGAAACAAAAGTCGATATCGATATCCGGCATGGAGACGCGCTCCGGATTTAAAAACCGCTCAAACAGAAGGTTGTACCGGATGGGGTCGATGTTGGTAATCCTGAGACAGTACGCCACGATGCTGCCCGCGGCGGAGCCTCTCCCGGGGCCCACCGGAATGCCGTTTTTTCTGGCGTAATTGATAAAATCCCACACAATCAGGAAGTAATCCACATATCCCATTTTCCGGATAACCGACAGCTCATAATCCAGCCGTTCCTTCAGCGTCTGCCCCGTATCCCCCGCCGGCTGGCCGCCGTCCCCATACCGCTCCTGTAACCCCTGCTCGCAAAGCATATGCAGATAGCGGAAGGAATCGTACCCCTCCGGCACCTGGTAATGAGGCAGCTTGGTGACGCCGAACTCTATTTCCACCTGGCATCTGTCAGCGATCCGCTGTGTATTTTCCACCGCTTCCAGGGCATAGGGAAACAGCGCTTTCATTTCTTCTTCGCTCTTGACATAATACTGCCCGCCCTCATAGCGCATCCGGTCCGTATCCTTCAGCCTTTTACCGGTCTGGAGGCAGAGCAGAATATCATGGGAATCCGCGTCCGACTCATTGGTGTAATGCACGTCGTTTGTGACCACCAGAGGGATGTCCAGCTCCCTGCTCATCCGCAGCAGCTCCATATTGACCAGCCGCTGCTCCGGAAGGCCGTGATCCTGCAGTTCCAGAAAGAAAGAATTCTTCCCAAAGCATTCCTCATACCTTCTTGCGGCTTTTGCGGCTTCCTCCCTCTGCCCCCGGACAATCAGCCGCTGTACTTCCCCCGCCAGACAGGCGGAGAGCGCGATAATTCCTTCGTGATAACGGTTCAGGATTTCCATATCCACCCTCGGCCGGTAATAATATCCCTCCGTAAACCCGCGGCTGACAATCTTGACCAGATTGGCGTAACCCTGATTATTCTCCGCCAAAAGCACCAGGTGATGGTAACGGTCCTCGCCGCCGGAAAGCTCCCTGTCAAATCTGGAATGTGGGGCCACATAAACCTCGCAGCCCAGGATGGGTTTGATTCCCTCTGCCTTTGCCGCTCTGTAAAAATCGATGACCCCGTACATGACCCCATGGTCCGTGATCGCGGCGCTGTCCATCCCCAGCTCCTTGACGCGGGCCACATATTCCTTGATCTTATTGGATCCGTCCAGCAGAGAGTATTCTGTGTGAACATGCAGATGAGCAAACGCCATGGCGAAATTTCTCCCTTCACGCATTCTTCCGGCTTACCATTATATTACTGAAATTTCCGAAATTTGTAAAGGCGGATTCCCGCCGGTTTCCAAAACGCCCCGGGGAACGCCCGGACGGAACTATTCCCTCCGGAAAAGGCGCGGACAGGACGTTTCTTCCGGGAAAGGCGCAGGCGGGACGTTTCTTCCGGAAAAGGCGCAGGCGGGACGTTCCTTCCCGGAAACGCCCCGCCTGCGCGGCCGATATCCTTTTGATCTGTCTGGTTACAGATATTTTTTCAACGTCTCCGCCTTATCGACAGCCTCCCAGGGGAGAGAGAGATCGTCCCTGCCAAAATGGCCGTAGGCCGCGGTCTGCCGGTAGATAGGACGGCGCAGATCCAGCATTTTGATGATCCCTGCGGGCCGCAGATCGAAATTCTCCCGAATGATTTCCACCAATTTCTCGTTCCCCAGCTTGCCGGTGCCGAAGGTGTCCACCATGACGGAGGTGGGCTGAGCCACGCCGATGGCATAGGAAAGCTGAATCTCACACTTTTGAGCCAGTCCCGCAGCCACAATATTCTTTGCCACATACCGGGCGGCGTAGGCCGCGCTTCTGTCCACCTTGGTGCAGTCCTTGCCGGAAAAGGCTCCGCCGCCGTGACGGGCGTAACCGCCGTATGTGTCCACAATGATTTTACGGCCTGTCAGGCCCGCGTCTCCCTGAGGCCCGCCGATGACAAAACGCCCCGTGGGGTTGATAAAGAACTTGGTATTTCCGTCCACCATCTCCTGGGGAAGAACCGGATCCAGAACATATTTCTTGATATCCTTATGTATCTGCTCCTGCGTTACGGCGCTGTCATGCTGGGTGGAAATTACCACAGCCTCCAGACGAACCGGCCTGCCCTCCTCGTCGTATTCCACAGAAACCTGACTCTTTCCGTCCGGGCGAAGATAAGGCAGGGTTCCGTCCTTGCGCACCTTGGTAAGCTGCCTTGTGAGCTTATGGGCCAGAGAGATGGGATAAGGCATCAGCTCCGGCGTCTCGTTGGTGGCATAGCCGAACATCATACCCTGATCTCCGGCGCCGATGGCATCGATCTGCGCATCGCTCATGCCGGATTCCCTTACCTCCAGCGCTCTGTCCACTCCCATGGCGATATCGGGGGACTGCTTGTCCAGCGCCACCATAACCGCGCAGGTGTTTCCGTCAAATCCCGTCTCGGAGCTGTTATACCCGATTTCATTCACAGTGCGGCGCACAATCGCGGGCACGTCCAGGTTCGCCTTGGTGGTGATTTCTCCCGTCACCAGCACAAAACCTGTGCAGCTTGCCGTCTCGCAGGCCACGCGGCTCATGGGATCCTGCTCCATGCAGGCGTCCAGAATCGCGTCGGACACGGCGTCGCAGAGTTTGTCGGGATGTCCTTCTGTTACAGATTCCGAGGTAAACAAATGTTTTTCCATAGTTTCTTTCCTTTCCTGTGGTTTGGTAGGTGATATGATTTTCCCGCAAGTAATGAAAAAGGCCCGCTGCCTAAGCGGACCTGAATCTTTCGATCATCAATCCTCTTATTGCTCGATTTTACTCGCTCAGGTGGGCACCTTCCTGTCAAGGGGTTGCCGTGGCATCATCGATCCTATGTATCTCCGCCAACTCTGAATAAGAGAAATCATATTCACTTTTTGTTGCTTGTTACCCTATAACCATACAATGAACGGTTCCTTCTGTCAACCACATTTTTATAAAAATCAAAAATGGGGGCAACCCACGTTCCTATCCCACCCGCAGTTTGAATTTTTGAATGTCCTTTTCGGTCTGAACCACTTCGATCATGGCTCCCAGATTCTTAAGTTTCAGATGAAAATCCTCATAACCTCTCTCGATGTATTTGATATCATCCACCGTCGTCAGGCCCTCCGCCGCCAGGGCGGCGATCACAAGGGCCGCTCCCGCCCGCAGATCCGGCGCGGAAATGCTGGCGCCGGTGTATTTCTCCACCCCGTCGATAATGGCGGTGTTGCCCTCCACCTTAATATTGGCGCCCATGCGGGTCAGTTCATCCACATACTTAAACCGGTTCTCAAAAATGCTTTCCGTCACAATGCTGGTCCCCCGGGACAATGCCAGGGTCACCGTGATCTGGGGCTGCATATCCGTGGGAAACCCGGGGTAGGGAAGGGTTTTTACCTGCGTATGGTTTAAAGGTTTTGAGGCCACCACCCGCACACAGTCGTCCGCCTCCTCCACTTCGCAGCCGATCTCCAAAAGCTTTGCCGTGATGGACTCCAAATGCTTGGGGATCACGTTTTTCACCGTCACATCCCCTTTGGTCACGGCTGCCGCAAACATAAAGGTACCCGCTTCAATCTGATCCGGAATAATGGCATACTCGGAGCCGTGCAGTTTCTGTACGCCCCGGATCCGGATCACATCCGTGCCGGCGCCCTTGATATTGGCTCCCATACTGTTTAAAAAGTTTGCCAGATCCACCACATGCGGTTCCTTGGCGGAATTTTCAATAATCGTCATTCCTTCCGCCATAGCCGCCGCCATCATCACGTTGATCGTGGCTCCCACGCTGGATACGTCCATATAGATATGGCTGCCAACCAGTTTCTGCGCCCGGGCCTTGATCAAGCCATGCTCGATCATAACCTCGGCTCCCAACGCGCGAAACCCCTTGATATGCTGATCTATGGCGCGGCAGCCGATATCGCAGCCGCCGGGCAGCGCCACTTCCGCGCATTTATACTTTCCCAGCAAAGCCCCCAGCAGATAATAGGAAGCCCTGATTTTTTTAATTCCCTCCGTATCCACTACCAGGTTGTTAATGTTGCCGGAATTCAGGATAACGCTGTGCCGATCCGGCCTTTTTATCATAACGCCGATGTGCTGCATCGCCTCCAGCAGTACGTTTGTGTCCCTCACATCCGGCATATTTTCAATAAAAACGGTTTCATCCGTCATGGTGGAGGCAGCAAGAATAGGAAGCGCCGCGTTTTTCGCACCTCCTATTTCCACGTCTCCCACCAGGGGATTTCCGCCCTTGATCGCATATTGTTCCATCTATCAATACCTCAGTTTAAGGTCAATCTCTGTCTTTATCCGAAAAAACTATGACAAGTTTAGCATATTTTCCACTATTTGTAAACAGAACAGACGTTCCGCCCTATTTGATATACTTTTCGGGATCCACTCTCTTGCCGTTGAGCAAAATCTCGAAATGCACATGGGGGCCGCTGGTCACGCCGGTGTTGCCGCTTAAGGCAATGCGTTCTCCCTGCTTTACCTTCTGTCCCACTTTGACCAAAATCTTGCTCAGGTGGGCATACCGCGTCTGGCTGCCTCCCTCATGGTCAATATAAACCACATAGCCGTAGCCGCTGCCCCATCCGGCTTTTGACACGGTTCCGCCGCAGGACGCATACACGGAAGTACCCGTGGGCGTCGCCAGATCCAGCCCCTGATGGTAAGTGGAAGCTCCCTTCACAGAGATATGGCGGGGGCCGAAACCGGACGTTTTACGCCCTCCGGAGATAGGTCGGATGAAGGTTGGCGGCGTCTTGGTGCCCCGCTCCACGATTTTAGCCACCGCTTCCTTTACAATTTCTTCCTTTAACAAATCTCTGGAGGTTTCCTTGTCATTGACATAATGGACATCGGCCACCACCTTGCGGAACCCGGCGGAAGGCTGCTGAAGCACCTGGCTCTTTGTGGTGTACCAGCTATCGTTGTCGATGTAAATCACATCGGCGTCATAGGTTTCCTCATAATAATTCCGCTCTGTCCTGGTGACGGAAATTTCCGGAACCGGCACGGTGATCACCAGTTCCTGTCCCACTCTGATGGTGGTTTCCACCGTTTCCAGACTGTCATTCATTGCCACGATATCTTCCATGGGAATGTTCACCTTCAGGGCAATGGCAGACAAGGTATCCCCGGAAACCACCGTGTACACGCTGGGTACCTCCTGCTCCTTCGTCACCTGTTCCACGGCGTCCGATAACAGCGTCAACTGGCTTAAGGGCAGATAGGATTCCACGATTTCCACGTCCTCGGAAAAATCCATTTCCATGATTCCAAGGTCATAATCTTCAAAATTCTTTTCTTCCCTGGCTTCCGGTTCCTGATCCGTCCATTCCAGGAAACTCTGGATGCCGCCCTCGGGAACCGTTTCCTCCTCCCCGTTTTGCCCCTGAGAGGTATCCGTCACCCGGGCGGTCAGAACATTAAATTCCCTGGTATCATCGTAGACAAGCTCCACCCGGAACTTGTCCTCGCTGTCATACTTGTCCACCACCGCCTGAAGAAGCTGATCCACTTCATCCACGCTGGCCAGATTCACAATATATTCGTTCACCTTCAGAGTGTAGGAACGGTGCATGGTTTCCACTATGCTGTCCCGCAGGACGGCCTCCATGTTGGCCAGAACGGTTTTCTCGTCATCCACTCTGCCCCAAAGCACTTCCTCGCCGGCCACATCCAGTTGCGTCTCCATGAACACCATCTCCGAGCTGGCGGACGCCACGTTCTTCCGCGCCTGGATCAAAAGCTCCCCAGCCTGCTCCCGGTCTGCCAGAGTCCCCACAGCCTGTCCGTTTAATTGAACCTGAAAATAGTTTTCCCCCGTTTTTTCAAAGGGTGTGAACCCTTTCAGAAACAGGGTGCTGGCAAAAACCGTCGCCGCGGTAGAAATAATATATGTAAAAAAGTATTTTTTATGACTGTCATTTTTTCTTTTCATTTCATTGTTCTTCCATGATTTCCGTCAGCGCGTCCCCCTGTGTCCGAAACGCGTCAGTTGCCCGATTTCCCGCCCTTCTTCCGCGGTTTTCGCCGAACGCTGTACCCAAACGTGCCGATCTGCTCCCCGCAGAGCAGATACGCTCCGTGGGAATACACGATGGGCTCCGCCTTTTCCAGATGAAATCTGCGCTGTTCGTCCAGATAAGCATCCTCCGCGTGTACGGCCACAATCTCCGCCAAAAACAGGGAATGGGATCCCAGCTCCAGAACCTGTTTCACCTGACATTCCAGGTTCACGGGGCTTTCCCCGATGAGAGGCGCCTTGACCCGCAGGGCTTCCACAGGGGTCAGACGCAGCGTCTGAAACTTGTCCACGTCCCTGCCGCTTTTCACACCGCAATAATCGGCGGCGCGGGCCAGATGCCTGGTGGTCAGATTTACCACAAACTCTCCCGTTTCCCGCAAAATGGAATAGGAGTATCTCTCCGGCCGCACAGAGATACTGACCATGGGCGGGTCGGTACAAACCGTTCCCGCCCATGCAATCGTGATGATATTATAATTCCCGTCCCGATCCGCCATGCTCACCATGACCACCGGCAGCGGATACAGCATATTACCGGGTTTCCAGATTTCCTTTCCCATAAAGTCTCCGTTAAAACAGCGTGATTCCCAGCATGTTCAGAATCTGAATCACAACGCCCGCCAGAGAAAGCAAAAACGCCGCCACTGAAAATCCCAAAACCGTACCCAGTTTCTTTTTCACGTTCTGTACGCCGTTTACGGCGCCGGTCAGCGCCTCCGTCTGCTTTCCGCTTTCTTCCACGACCACGGCCTGCACGTTACGGTAGACTTTAACGCATTCTCTGTGGACGCACTCGTTCACGGCCTCAAAATGCCCGTTCAGCCGTTCGTCCAGATTGGTATCCCCGTTTTCTCCCAGCTTTCCGTCCAGTTGATTCAGCTTTTCACTGAGAGAGCGGTTCATTCCCGCAAGCCTCTCCGCCAGGGCGCTGTCCATATTGTCAAGCCTCTCGTCCAAAGCGCCGTCCAGGTCCTCCAGAGACTTGTCCATGCTCTCCAGCCGTTCCCCCATAATTCTGTTGACGCTGCCAAGCCGCTCGCCCAGTTTCCTGTCCGCCTCGTCGAAACGCTGGTCCAGGCTTTTGTCCACGCCTTCCAGGCGCTCTGAAAGCAGTTGCTGCAAATGCTCGTTCTGAGCCGTATTTTGACGCAGACAACTGTTCAGCTCATCCATATTCTTTTCTACCAGCAGATTCAGCTCGCTGTTTTCCACAGCGCCGCCTTGCAGCTTTTCGGAGCTTTCATCCACCAGTTCCTTCAGCCTTGCCAGACATTTATCATACTCATTGATCTGATCCCGCAGTCTGTTTAATTCTTCCGTTTCCGCCGCAGTATTTGCCTTTATGATCTCCTGTGCCGTCAGTTTCTGCGCCAGCTTATCCATAAACATATCCATGTGCTCTCCTCCAGATCTGTCCCGCGTTGTTTCACGCCACCGGACCGCCATACTGTGGTTTATCGCTACCTATGGACATTCTATCATCTTTTTCTCCAAGTCTCAAGGAAAACTTATTCCCCCGCCGCCGCGCCGGGTGCCCTGTTTTGTGCAAAACGCATACTTTGACGGATGTTTGTCTTCCGTTTTTGTAACATTCACCAAGTTTTTACAGCCCGTTCACATTCTGTTCATATTTATTTGTTACAATGAATTTGCATTTGAAAAACAGAATCTAACCCTTTTTCAGAAACCAGATTGATTTTTTCATAATAGCCCAGGTACCGAAAGGTATCTGGGCACTCCTCATTTTTACTCCAAAATTTTTCATTCCCCAATTTTTCATTCCAAAATTTTTGTCTTACTGCCCTCCGCCGGGTTTTCCAATGTTCTGGATCTTATTGTTCAGCTCCAGCATTCTGTCGTCCAGGTCGGAAACCAGCCTGGCGCATTCCACCAGCTCGTTTCGGATGTACTCCGGAGCGTCCCCTTCAAACTTATAGTGAATCTTATGCTCCAGACTGGCCCAGAAATCCATGGCTACCGTCCGGATCTGGATTTCCACTTTGGCGTCCACCGTACGATCCGACAGATACACAGGCACCGTGACGATCATATGGTAGCTCTTATAACCGCTTGCTTTGGGAAAGGTAATATAATCCTTCACCGCAAGCACACGGATATCCCGCTGCTCCGCGATCATATCCGCGATCCGGTAAATATCGGAGGTAAAAGAACAGATAATACGAATCCCGGCAATATCATTGATATACTTCACCATATTGTCGATGGTGGATTCATACTGATGCCGTTTCAGCTTTTTTACAATACTCTCCGGCGTCTTGATCCGTGATTTGATATGTTCGATGGGATTATACTGATGAACATGCTGGAACTCATCGTTCAGGATCTCCATCCTGGTTTCGATCTGTCTCAGCGCCGCATTATAGATCAACGTCACCTCGCGCCAACTGTCGATCCCTTCACCGTTATCTGCTTTCAGTTCCATGGTTTCTCCTTCATTTTGTCCTTCTATTCCGTAAACGCGTCTGTAAAAGACCGGATCACATAATCCGCCGTCCTGTATCTCATTGAGATTCAATTCATTATACCATAGAAAAGAGCACAAATGATCATTTTTCACAAAAAATTAATCCTTTATTAACATTTTTTGTTGATTCTACCCTGGGGTAATGCAGTACTTTATATGTATATGAAGGAAAGCGGAATTTCAGAACCGGACTCTGCGCATTCCCGACGGTATGCACGGACTTACCAAACCCGCCCGCAAGCTTGGAACCCATCGCATCCGCAACTTTCTGATCTATGGCGTCCGCAGGTTTTTTACCAAACCCACTCCGCAAGATTCCCGCTTGCGTTTCCCGCCAAAATCCGTTACCATGGTACTGACAGGAAAACCGTTTTCGACAAGGTGGAAAGATTGAAAATTAAAATTTTCAATCGCGAGATTTGTGTCCGCGCACTGCTTGACACAAACTCGTTATGCGCAAAGATCAGCGCGGAAATGAGGTATAAAAATGTTTCGACTCTGGGTAAAAGCATGGAAAAATAATCATATGATTCAGGACGTCTGCATTGCGGACGGAGATCCGGATACACGCACCCACAAGATTTTTCGCGGGCTGGAGGAGGCATGCCGCCAGTTTGATCTGGCCCAGCCCATCTGGCTGGAGAAAAACATTTCCGAGTTTAAACGCCATAACAAAACCCGGTTTACCGGGGATAATTTTATCGAATCCATCTCTTTCGACTATCTGGAGATTCAGGTCATCGAGGAGGACTGACCCTTTTCTTGTTTCCTGTCTTCCTCATCTTGTTTCCTGTCTTCCTCATCTTGTTTCCTGTCTTCCTCAATCTTGTGTCTTATTTTTTTCATCTTGGGTCTTATTTTCTTCATCTTGGGTCTTATTTTCTTCATCTTGTTTCTTATTTTCTGCATCTTGTTTCTTATCTTCCCCATCTCGTATTGACAAATCCGTTTTCCCGGAGTATGATCTTTTTATGCCACATGTAGTTTTCAAAACCACATGTTGAATTATGGCTATATTTTACATCGTTTTTAAAACTTTTTCGTATAGTTTTGTACATGAAATGGAATCTTATCAACAGAACCTAAACAAAGAAAACGGCTTTGCGCCGCATTTCTGACACGGCCTTTGCACAGGCCGCGGAAAGGGAAACGCCAAAATTGCGTTTCAGACGGGAGGGAATATGCAGATCACCATCAGAGAACCCGGCAGCGCCATCACCCATTTTATCGGCATGATGATGGCAGTCTTTGGGGCGGTGCCCCTGCTGGTCAAGGCAGGCGTCACGTCCGGCCCTTTAAATTTTGCGTCCATGACCGTCTTTATGGCGAGTATGGTACTGCTCTACGGCTGCAGCGCCGCCTATCATTCCGTCAATTTGTCGGGGAAAGCTTTGACCTTTTTCCGAAAGCTGGATCACATGATGATTTTTGTGCTGATCGCAGGATCCTATACGCCGGTCTGTCTCATCGTCCTTGGCGGCAGATCAGGGTTTACCCTGCTTGCCCTTGTCTGGGGGATCGCCCTGGCCGGTATGGCCGTCAAGGCCTGCTGGATTACCTGTCCCAAATGGTTTTCTTCCATGATCTACATCGCCATGGGCTGGGTCTGCCTGCCGGTGTTCGGCCGGCTTTTGTCCTCCCTGCCCGCCGCCGCATTTTTCTGGCTGCTGGCCGGAGGACTGATCTATACTGCCGGCGGTATCGTCTACGCCTTAAAGCTGCCGTTGTTTGACTCCCGGCACAGATTTTTCGGCTCCCACGAAATCTTTCATCTGTTTGTCATGGCCGGAAGCGCCTGCCATTTTATCTTTATGTACTGTTATGTGGCTTAGCGCCAAACAGCGCCGCCCTTTTTCCGGCCCCTGTCAGGCGTCCGCGGCGTCTTCGTATCCGTTGGGATTATTCTTTTGCCATCTCCAGGCGTCCCGGCACATTTCCTGAATGCCGCGTCCGGCTTCCCAGCCCAGCTCCTCCCTGGCCAGAGAAGCGTCCGCATAACAGGTATCGATATCGCCGGGGCGTCTTTCCCGGATAACATAGGGGATTTTCACACCGGACGCCTCCTCGAAATTTTTGACAATGTCCAGGACGCTATAACCCACGCCTGTCCCCAAATTATAAATCTTAAGCCCTGCTTTTTCTTCGATTTTTTTCAGCGCTTTCACATGCCCCTGCGCCAGATCCACCACATGGATATAATCCCGTACCCCGGTGCCGTCCGGCGTGTCATAATCGTTTCCGAACACGTTCAGCTCCCGGAGTTTCCCTACCGCTACCTGCGTAATGTACGGCATCAGATTGTTGGGGATGCCGTTGGGGTTTTCTCCCATCGTCCCGCTGGGATGAGCCCCGATAGGGTTAAAATAGCGCAGCAGGATCACATTCCATTCCGGATCCGCCTTTTGGATATCCGTCAGGATCTGCTCCAGCATGGATTTGGTCCAGCCGTAAGGATTTGTGCACTGTCCCTTGGGACACGCCTCTGTGATCGGCACAAAGGCGGGCGTACCGTAAACCGTGGCGCTGGAGGAAAAGATGATGTTTTTCACATTGTGCTTTCGCATCACATCCACTAGAGTGAGAGTTCCCGCAATATTATTTTCATAATACTCCCAGGGCTTTTTCACCGATTCCGGCACAGCCTTCAACCCTGCAAAATGAATGACCGCGTCAATGTGTTCCTCTGAAAAGATGGTTTCCAGCGCGTTTCGATCCAAAATATCCGCTCTGTAAAAGGGAACCTGTTTCCCTGTAATCGCCTCGACCCGTTTCAGGGATTTTTCACTGGAATTACATAAATTGTCCAAAACCACTACGTCATAGCCGGCCTGTTGAAGCTCCACCACCGTATGGCTGCCGATAAATCCGGCGCCGCCTGTCACCAAAATCTTCATGTTTCCTCCTTTTTCGCACAACCGGGTTCGGTTACGCCCATGCCACGCCTGTTTTCCCTCCAAAGAATCTCAAAGCTTTACGCCGTTTTCCTGAAGCAGTTTTCTGGCGCTCTCCACAGAATCGATGCCCGTCATGTTCTTGATGGGGGCAAACTCCTTTTCCCGCACCACCTCGAACGGGAGACAGCTTGGCATCTGATGGATCATATCCAGCACCAGGTTTTCATACTTGCAGCCGTTCGGCTCCTGAGGCTTGACCAGCTCTCCCTGCTCATTCAGGTATGGAATTTTCTTTTCCACCACATGCAGGGGAAGTTTCTTCTGCCAGATGCGCTCCAGTTCTTCCACTTTGAACAGATAATTTAAGATCACGCCGAAATAATAAGCCGGATCCCCGTGTTCGTCCCTGGCCTCCGCCATCTCGTCCGTCAGTTCATAATACTCCACGATGGAAGGTCTGCCGTCCTCCAGGCAGATCACGCCCACTCGCTCGTCCGGCGCGTTCTTTTTCACGACTTTGGCGCCTACCGCGCAGTTTCTGCTGATCGTTGCGCCTATAAAACAGGGATCCGCAATCCGCTGAAGAACGTTATCCACCGCAAAGACATTCAGCCACTGAATGCCTTCCCTGCGCACCAGTTCCAAAAGCCCCGCCTTTTTCATGGAGACGAACCACCCTCCGTTGCCGTTGGGGGAGGTGGAAAGCCTTCCCTTCGTCTCCAGATAAATCTTTCCTTCAAAATCCGTAGCGGCCGCCATTTCCTGGGTGAAAAAATGGACATATTCCTCCCGATAGTGGAAAAAGTCATGCTCGGTTAAAAACCGCACCGTAGCCTCATGATTTTTTTCGCTGGTCATCACAAACAGGTGAATCCAGGTATCCGTCATGCGCACCACATCCAGCAGATTCCCGATGATACATTCAAAAATATACAGCTCTCTGGTTAAGCCCACGTTGAACATCCCCTTGGGATTTTCCGATCCCAGGCGGGTTCCCATGCCGCCGGCCAGCAGAACCGCTCCCACCTGGCCGAACTGAATGGCCTTAACGCCCACCGCCGTAAAGCTTTCGCGGTTTTTCTCTATCTCCGGAATCTGCATGGCATAGAGGGGCGTAAATTCTCCCCGGTTTGATAATTCCCCTCTGTGACTGCATTCCCTCAGCACCTCCATGTCCGTCGCCTGAATCTGCTCCAGAAGCGCCTCCTGCTCCCCGGCAGAAAGTTCCTCATAGTATTTCAGCAAATGCTCCTGACCATATTTTTGCAGCTTTTGTCTTGCCTCAGATAATGTCATGTCGTCCCTCTTTCCGCTGCTTCCGGCAGCCTTTCCGTTCAGATTGTTTCTGAAGGGAGCCGTGCAGGAAATCCTGCACCCACCCAGTCTCATTATGACAAAGTATATCAAAAAATAGGGCGTGATACAAGAAATACTTCATAATTCCAGACCGCTCCAGAAATCTTCCTTTTGAAAATTCTCATCCCCGTAGCGCAGGAAAAAAGCCTTCATCTCCGGATGGGAATCTCCCAGATCCCGAAGGATGCAGTCCAGATTATCCCGCGTGATGCACCCGGATCTGGCAAAAAGGCTGTAATAATCCCGGTTCTCCCCGTATTCCTCCTGTAACGTCAGCCAGGTTTCCTCACTTTCCCCGCCCTTGGTGTGAGCTCTCAGATATTCTTCCAGCCTCATTTCCCATTCCCGGGAAATTCCCTCCGGGTGCAGGCATCTCAGAAACGCCAGCTTTACTTTTTTTCTGCGCCGGCCGCTGACATATGCCTCCAAATCCGTACTGCCGTAATCTTCTTCCCCGCAGAGTACCTGCCGGGAATACCCCTCCTGATCGGAAGTACGCATGAAATCCAGCAGTCTCGCGTCCCATTTCCGAAACCATTCGTCGGTTCCCGCCTCCTGCAGATCCAGCAGATAGTATGCGTCCAAAGCGCCGACGGCCGCCGCCAGCATTTCGTCCGGCGTCCTCCCATCCCCACAGCCAACCTGCTCCAGACTGCCGCACTCCCAAAACACATTCTTTCCGAACCGGAGTTTCTTTTGGGGAAACACCACCTGTCTGAGCCCGTCACAATAGGCGAAAGCCCAGTCCCCCAGTTCTTCTATCTCCTCCGGCAGCACAATCCGCTGCAACTCCTTATTGCTCAAAAAAGCCTTTTTCTCTATGAGGGTCACCGGCGCTCCCTCCAGAGTGCCCGGCACCTGCACCGAAACCGCCGTCCCCTGAAACCCTTGGATCGCCGCTTTTTTTCCGTCAATCCTATAAAAAAGGCTTCCTCCCTGCATTGTATACTCTTTCTCCCGCATCCTACCTGACACCCACCCAATGGATCCGGCCCTGTCACAGCCCCAGCCGTTCTATCCTTTCCAGAATCTGATCTTGACGTTCCCCAAGCATCATTTCCTCCTGATGCTTGCGGTAATCCGGGCTTCCAAACGCCGCTATGAACCGGGCGCACCCCTCGTTCACCGTCAGCTCCGTCATCAAAACCAGCAGCTCGTTTCCCTGGGAAAACGCTTCCTCCACAAACCCAAACAGTCCATGCAGCCTTTGCTGTACATGTTCCGCCTGAGATTTCATCTCCTCCAGCCTTACGGCATAACGATTCTTTAGAATTTCATAGGCCTCCGCGCCCTGGGAAATCTGTTCCCGGCAAAGCTCCCAGCGGCTTCCCTCCAGGAATTGAATGACGCCCAGATGGCGCTTTTTGTCGGCCTCCGAAAGAGCGTTCGCCGCTTTTAGATTGCTCAGCAGACTGCGTCTGCCCTCCGCCTGCTTTTCCAGGATTTCCGTCATCTGGTCGGAATCCAGCGTTTCCGCCTTGACGCCCAGGGCCTTCAGCGCTGTGCGCAGATCCGCGGCAAGATCCGCCTGTTCCATCACATATCCCATATCCGCCCTGACCCGGTCGAACAGGATTCCCAGAAGGGAAAGCCGCTCGTCAAAGGCGGCAGCTCTCGCCCTGGCCACTGTCTGGCCGGATGGTTTTCCCGCCAGAATCTCCCCGATGGGATAGTCCTTTTGATATTTATGGTACAAATCGTAATAAGCGGTAAACTCCTTGACAACCCTTTCGTTTCTCAGATACTGCCCTACCAGACTTTCGTCCACCGCCAGTTTTTCTTCCTCATACAGCGTGAGAATCTCCGCCAGATCTTCCCAGCCCCTCGCGGTCACATAATTTCTTCCCTCCGCCGTCATTTCCACCCGGTAAAACTGATCCTTTTTCAGATCCAGATAACTTAAAACCGCGTTATGGATCCCTTTCCCCGCGGCATACTCTTTCCAGACCGGGTAATCCGGCTCCACCTTAATCAGTTTCAGCCGATCCAGCGTCACCACGTCAAACTCCCGCACTGAGCGGTTATACTCCGGAGGATTCCCCGCCGTGACAATGACCCACCCTTCCGGAACCCGATGGCGGCCGAAAACCTTGTATTGCAGAAACTGGAGCATGGAGGGCGCCAGCGTCTCGGACACGCAGTTGATCTCGTCCAGAAACAGGATGCCCTCCCGGATGCCGCTTGCCTCCATAGTATCATAAATTGTGGCAATGATCTCACTCATGGTATACTCGGAAACCTGAACCGCCCTGCCGTCATACACCTTTTCGGTAATATAGGGAAGACCCAGCGCCGACTGCCTGGTATGATGGGTCATGGAGTATGTCACCAGGGCGATTCCCATTTCCTGAGCGATCTGCTCCATGATCGCCGTCTTGCCGATCCCCGGGGCTCCCAGCAGGAATATAGGGCGCTGACGCACTACCGGCACCTTATACTCTCCCCATTCATCCTTTTTCAGATATAAATGAACAGAATTTTTAATGTACTCCTTCGCCTGTTTGATATTCATTCTCTCTCCGTCCCGTCTTTCCGCCGGCCAGATACCTGACCCGGCTGCTCTCTTTCCGGTTCCCCGCATTCCAGTTTCTCGCGTTCCAATTTCTCGCCTTCCGGTTCCCCGCATTCCAGTTTCTCGCGTTCCGGTTCCCCGCGTTCCAATTTCTCGCCTTCCGGTTCCCCGCTTTCCAGTTCCTCGCTTTCCAGCACCACGCCGATGCTCCAGGCGGGAACAGGCGCACGGTTTTCATCCTCATCCAGAAACGCGAAAATCACCTGATAATCCGGCATCTGTTCCGGATAAGTTCCATAGCCGTCCGTAAAATAAATGAACCCCTTTAAATCTTCAAACTCTCCCTGGGCTTTCAGCCGGTTCACATACGCAAACGCCGGCCTGAAATCCGTCGATCCAAACCCGGCCAGCTTTCCCTCCCGGATAAAGGCCTCGAAGTCCTCGTCTCCGGTGATTTTCGTGTCGCTCTGGACCTGACTGTCACACTGGATCACATGAATGTTGACCCGCCGAAAAAAGCTTTCGCTGGATTTTAAGATGTTGTACGTCTTCTGTAAAAATCCTCTGACCAAAGGGCCTCTGCAAGAGGCGGATGTATCCAGGACAATCACAAACTCCCGCACCTTTTTTTCTTCCCGGTACTCTAACGGCTCAATCAGCGGAAGATTTCCGTAATGCTCCAGCCCGTAGGTATAAAAAATATAATCAAATTCCTCATCGTTGACAGCCATGTTTTCTCCCGAAACCGTAAACCGCCGCAGGATCTGACTGTAATCATAACGATCCCTTACGGCTTGCGCCAGATTCTGCTCCAGACTGTCCCCGCCGGTCTTGGTTCTGGTAAAGGACGCCAGATCCGCCTGAATCCGTTCACTGATTTTCTTCCACTGATTCTCCGAGACTTCCATCTGCTGGGCCGGTTTCCAGAAAACATGGAGATCCCTCTGAAAAAGGGCGCGAAACTCCTGCTCCTGCTCCGGGCTCAGACGATTCCGCCGCAGATACCGGTAGATTCGTTCCGCCGTCAGGGAGCCGGTTTCCTCCCGCAGCCGCCCCAGCGCCCTTGCGGCGGCACGGTCCGTTTCCAGTTCCATCCCTTCCGTTCCCAGCTCCAAAATAACGTTTTCAACCGCCGCGTCGGCGCACAGATCCCACAGATCCGTCTCCAGTTTGTCATATCGATATCCATGGGAAAAAATGCCGTGTAGCAGAAGGTGCAGATAGGCCCTTTTGAGATACGCCGGATGATCCCGATAGGTTTTCAGAACAAACACCGGATCATACCGGCACAAGGTTCCGTCCGCGGCAATCCCGCCCAGATTCTCCTGCTCCGCGGGCCTTAACAGCGCCAAGGCAACGTCAAAAAAACGGAACCGTACAATCAGCGTGTCCCTGGCGAGCGCCAGCACTTCCGATGCCAGAGCGGAACGTTCCTCCCGCGCCTTCATGCCTTACCCCCGATCATTTTCCGCTCCCATCTGTGTCCCTTAAATCGTACTACAAAACAGACCGCCCGGAATACCCAGTCGATCGTCATGGCGATCCAAACGCCGAACAGGCCCCATTCCAGGTGAATCCCCAGAAAATACGCAAACCCCAGGCGAAACACCCACATGGAACCGATGGCCACGGCCATTGGCATCACCACGTCCCCCGCAGCCCGAAACGCATTCGGCAGGGAGAAGGACAAAATCCAGAATAACATCGCCAGAACCGCGTGGTAGATCAACACCTGACGGGCCAGGCTGTCCGCCTGCGGGCTTAAATGATAAAAACCTACCACCCATCCTGACCCCAGCACAATCAGCGCCGACATGATCATGACTCCCAACTGTGCCAGTTTCATCAGCTTTTTGGTGTAATATCTGGCCTGCTGGATTTCTCCCGCTCCAATGCAAACCGAGACAATGGCCACAATCCCGCTGTTGATGGCGGAGCCGGGCAGCACGTTGAAAGAGGCGATTGTATTGCAGACCGCGTTCGCCGCAATGGCATATGTCCCCATAGTGGAGATCATACTGATCGTTAAAATTTTCCCCAACTGAAACAAACTGTTTTCCAAACTGTTGGGAAGACCGATATAGAGGATTTTTTTCAGCATTTCCGGGCGGAAACGCCAGGTTACCTGTCCCCTGAAGTGAATCGCCCGCCTGTTGTCAAACATCATCACAAAAATAATGACCGCCGCCACCGAACGGGAAAAAGTGGTGGAAATAGCCGCTCCCAGCGTACCGATTCCGGCGCCGTAGATCAGGACAGCGTTTCCAATCACATTCAAAATATTCATGAACAGAGAAATCAGGAGGGTTGTCTTGGAATCTCCCATGGTGCGGAACAATCCCGCGCAGGCATTGTAAACCGCCAGGGGCACAAAAGAAACCGCCGTGACCACCAGATAGGATTTGGCGTTGTCCATCACATCCGCCTCCACCTTCCCAATGATCAACTGTAAAATGCCGTTGTGGAACAGAATGAAAGCAACTGTCACCACCAGGGAGCTGACCAGAGAGAAAAGCAGCACCTGCCACCCTGCGCGGCAGGCATTTTCTTCGTTTTTCTTCCCCAGATAATGCCCGGCGATCACCGCTCCCCCCGTTCCGAAGGCGGTAAACACGTTGATAATCAGGATATTAATGGTGTCCACCAGCGACACTCCCGAAACGGCTGCTTCGCTCACGCCAGCTATCATCAGCGTATCCGCAAGCCCGACCAGGAGCGCCAGCAACTGTTCAAACACCAGTGGTACCAGCAGTTTCTTCAGATCCTGGTTGGAGTATAGTCTGTTTTGATCATCCTTCGCGCTTTTTCTCATTTTTCGGCCGCCTTTCCATGGCATACGTCAATTCCCGTTTCATTTTATCTCGAATATCGGAAAAAGTAAACCGGGTTGCCGCGAAAATATCCCATGCCAGCCAATTTGGCACGAAAAAAGACCTCGATACAGCGTCGGAACGGCTTACCTGTATTTCGGTCTTCTTTCATCAATCCTGCTCTTGCTGCCTGTGCAGATATTTTTCCTTTGTCGCCATGCCGCCGCGGATATGCCGCTCGGACTTATTTACATCCAGCACCTGTCTGGCCTGTTTTGCCAGAGCAGGGTTGATCTGCATCAGGCGGTCAGTTACGTCCTTATGTACGGTTGTAACAAACTGGAGCGGGTATCCGCGGCTGATGGCTCAATGCTTTCTGGGAACGCATTGATATGCAAACGTTTTTTATCTTCCAATTCATCAACAAAGGTAAAATACTGCAACAGACTTTTCATTTTGCCACGTTTTATATACAAATCCACTTCGCTGTCATCGTTCGCTTCCCCACGGGCATAAGAGGCAAAGAGACTCATCCGCCCTATTCCATAATCTTTCGCGATAGGCATAGTCCTGTTTTTTCATCGATACTGTAACACGTATTCAGCCAGTTTCCTTTCCAATCTTCATAAGCAGATCCTATGACCACACCATAACTGTTCCAAGTCAACTCTATACTATAATGCAGTTTTTTCTTTTTCGTAGATCAACCCTTGTCGTCACTGCCGGATGATTCGCCTTTGCAGCATTCCCTTTCGCGATCCATCATCTCCACGATCTCAAAATATTCATCCACTTTTTTCTGCGCTTCTTCCTCGGACAGATTAAAATGTGCCATGACAAGGTGCAGCACTGTACTGATCGTGCAATCCTGTGAAAACATATCGCGAATAAAGTCCAACGCGTCCATAAAAAATCTCCTTCCGTATCTTCGCCTGTTATGATAAACTCCATCCGGCCATCCTCTCAGCCCAGAGCCTGTGTGGTTGGAGAACCGCCCGCACCAATTCGGGTACTGGACGGTTTATTACATGATATGTATACCATTCTCCAATTTTTTATCAATAATATATTAAATATCAAAATGGATATTTCCTTGTTTTTTCGTCAAGTTTTTCGCCAGTTTTCTCACCTACTCATACGCCTTCGTTTCCGGCGCAATTTCTATCGGCATTTTTAACATTACAGCACCTCACCCGCTGCACTCACATATATTTCAATCTGCTGCACAAAATATTGCGCATTATTCAATTGTTCTGCCGCCTCCGCTTTTCCTGCCACATAAAAATCATCATAATCTGATTTTTCTCTACATAAAGAACTATCTTTTATAATTGCCGCCAGTCCTCTGTCCAAAATTTCCGTTTTTAAATACTCTTTTGTAAAAAAGGCAATTACTCCCGAATGTTTAGAAGAGTCATATCCTTTCAATGCATTTGCAGAACGCATCGCGTGAAAACCGCATAGTATGATCTGTTCAGAGAAGTTTTATACTGCCCTATCTCCAAATTGCTTTGTGATGCCGTCAACATCTCTTTTGCTCTTGCCAGACGGTATCCCGCCAACTCTCTCAGGCTGCCTTCCATAGAACGATCCCCTCCTTGCGAATATTCCGATAAAACGGTAAAACCTTTTCCCACTTCATCATATTGCTTTCCTGTATATCTACAATGGAAAATACTCGCTCATATCGCAGATCCATGTCAGCGACCCATTTGACAAATCGACTTTTTGTATCCCTATCCATCTGGTCTTTCACAATGATCGCGACATCAACATCGCTCTCGTCCGTTGCTTCATTTCTAGCAACCGACCCATATAAAATAATCATAGATATATTATTTTGAAAAATATCTGTTAATCCCCGTATCAATTCTTCTCTCATACTTTCAGGCAACATCACGGCACACCTCTCAAAACTACGCCTTTTTATTTCTCATTTGTAACCATTTGGGAGCTGAAATTTAATTACATACCAGTTCCCCCAACCTAGCAAACAATCATTTTCGGTTCCTTCTTCAGCCGCTCTATCTCTTTTATGATCAGTCCCAGACTGTTCATTAAGGCTAGCCTGGTATTATTATTCTACCCTAAGTTCCATTACGATACAATCAAAATTTTTATGCCGCTCCGCCAGCTTTCCACCTTTTTCTCATTTGCCCTGTGAGAATCTGAATACAAAACTCCTTAATAACATCAATTAACATCTGCGAAGAAGTAAAAAAAGCCTTCCAGGAGCCGTTCGTTTATGAGCCCGGATCCCCCAAAAACCGCAGAAAAATCTCCACGTTTCCTTCTTTGTTCACTTCCACTTTCTGAATCATACGCTTTAACTGCGCATTTGTCATTTCACGGACGTCTACGATGTCCTCAATTTCCTGAAACATATGATTCAATACCTTTTCCAGTTCCTCGCCTTTTGTCCCATGGCAGGCAGCCCGTTCCAGCTCCTGCTCCAGCCGCTCCATCTCCTTTCGGGAGCCGCCGATTCTGTCATTCAGTTCCTGCCGGGTGATCAGTTCATTGGCATACAATTCCATATATTTCTCACGGGCTTTTACCAGCTTATTTAACTGACTTTTCAATTCTTTTTCATATTCCAGATTTTCATCCTTCGCTTTGTAGATTCGCTGGAACTCATTTACCACATACTGAACCACCTTTTTCTTCTGGCTGAGAATCTGTTGAAAATATTCTTGCAGCACATCTATCAACTCGTCCTCGTCCACCGTAACCCCATTGAGACAGTTATCCGCGCCTTTTCCGTTATGCCCGGAGCATACCCAGCGGATATAAGTATTCTTGTAAGTGCGCACTGTCCGGCGAAAGGACCATCCACATTCCTCACAGCGAATCAAGGTAGAGAAAAGATACTGATTGCTTTGACGCTCTTTGTTCATGTGAAATGCAGAATGTCTGTCATGAAGAATCTGCTGCGCCCTGGCAAATTCCTCCGGCTCAACAATCCTCAGTTCCGGCCTTTCCACCACCATCCATTCCGATTCCCCTTTCTCCTTCCGCTTTCCAGTCAGAAAATCCTCCACCTCCTGCTTGCCATTGATAATTTTTCCAGTGTAGAGTGCGTTGGTCAAAATCCGACAGACCGCATTCTGGCTCCATCTGCAGTTTCGCTTGGTCTTGACGCCTTGATCGTTCAGCATATTGGCAATTTGGGCGGCTCCATATCCGCCATGCAGATACCACTGAAAAATCTGCCGGACGATCCCTGCTTCGCGGGAATTGATAGCCAGATGGTAATAATCGCCAACCGTCTTGTCATAGCCGTAGACAAAATTGGGGACACGCCCTTTTTCGGCGTTCACTTTTTTTCCGAACTTGATTCGCTTGGATGTATTGGCGCTTTCTTCCTGAGCCAGCGCGCCGAAGATCGTCAGCACAAACTCACTGTTCCCCATGCTGGTCATATTGGCGGTCAAAAACTGCGTTTCAATGCCAAGCGACTTCAGTCTGCGGATATTTTGCAGCAAATCCACCGTATTTCTGGCAAAACGGGAAATATCCTTCACCACTACCAGCTCAAACAGTCCGCGCTCCGCATCGGACATCATGCGCAGGAATTCTCTGCGGTTCTTGATTTTGGTGCCGGATATGCCCTCATCGGCGTAGAGACGCACAAGGTTGTCCCCCGTGCGTTCCGTATATTCCGCAAAAAACTGCTTTTGCGTTTCCAGGCTGTTGAGCTGGTCGGTTTTATCGGTGGAAACGCGACAATAGGCGGCGATATTCATACAGATCTCTCCCTGCTATATGATTCCATGGTGTTGCCGCGTGGTATATTGGATTCTGTCAAACCCAGTGATTTTAATGATTGTTGCAGTCCCCTCTCCACCTTTCCAGCATTTGCCTGTATCAATATCTCCAACAGTACCTTGGCGGTTTCTTCCACCGTATTAGGATTATGTATCACATAATGCAGCTTTCTCTTTTTTTCGTTGGGAAACCTGTTCACAGAGAAGAACACCTCCCTGTTTTCATAGTCTTTGTCCATTCTATGAAAACCAACTTCAAATTATTAACCGCTTGTATCCATTGAATTGCTCTCACCATCTTGCATCCATCGAAATCCTTCTTTCTGCAAACAGCCCCTCCTATACGGCTGCATTCAGCAACAATACCCTCTCCGCGGGCGATAACCCTGCTGTTACGATATCCCTATGTTCGGTTGAATGCTGTTAAGGTAGTGATATAACATATCCCTAAAGTCTGTTACACTAAAAAAGCAATGAAACGGTCAGCCCTAGCTGGCCGTTAGGCAGCTAACATCACAACTTTTTCAGGAGGAAAGTACACATGAACGATTTACCAACACTCATTGACAATTATTTGGACTACTGTCAAAATCAGAAAAGACTTGACCGCAAAACATTAAAAGCGTATCGAATCGATCTAAGCCAGTTTGTGAACTGTATCCCTGTTTCCCATGTGGCGCAAATCGATGTGGCAATCTTAGAGCAGTATGTTTCTGCTTTGCATCAACATTATAAAGCGAAGACTGTGAAACGGAAAATTGCCTCTGTCAAAGCGCTTTTTCATTATTTTGAATACAGAGATATCATCGAGCGGAATCCCTTTAATAAAATGCAGCTAAAATTCCGCGAACCAATCACCCTGCCAAGAGTCATTCCCCTACACACCATTGAATCACTTTTGTCAGTGATATACAGGCAACGCAGCGAAGCGCCCACAGCATACCAGCAAAAAAACGCGTTACGGGACGCTGCCGTAATTGAACTGCTTTTTGCTACGGGAATCAGAATTTCCGAACTCTGCTCTCTCAAAAAAGAAGATATCAATTTACAGGAACAGAGCATTCTCATCTATGGAAAAGGAGCGAAGGAACGCCGGCTGCAAATTGGAAACGATGACGTTATTCATGTATTGGAAGATTATGAAAGAACTTTTTTCCCGCAAATTCAAAATAACAATTTCTTTTTTGTAAACCAAAACGGCCGTGCGTTGTCCGATCAAAGCGTCAGACGGATGATCAACAAATATGCTGCCCTTGCCGCCATAGAATTACATATCACGCCTCACATGTTCCGCCACACCTTTGCCACCAGTCTGTTGGAAGCAGACGTCGACATACGTTATATTCAAGAAATGCTGGGCCACAGCTCAATTCATATTACAGAAATCTATACCCATGTGGCTATGTCAAAGCAAAGGAATATTCTAACAGAAAAACACCCCAGAAAAGATTTTCATATATAAAAATTTATAGCGGCACTCGGCAGCCGAAAACACCAGCCTGCCAGGCCGCTATTTTATTTGAGGGATAATTAAATGTTATCTGTTAGATTTGTAATACATTATAAATAAAGAATAATTCCTGATTATTGATAGTTGGGGAAAGATAGGATTATTTATTACTTCAAAGGATACTTGGGGATTATCGATAATTAGGAAATGATTTAATCCAGTTTTAAACAGATGGGGGATAGCAAATGTACGATTTTTTTATTTCGCATTCGTCTTTAGACAAAGAAATAATTGTAGATGAGTTGGTAAATCAACTGGAACAAAAACAATTTAGTGTATGGTATGATAAAAATAACATCTCATATGGAGACAACATTAATAAAGAAGTGCAAGAAGGACTAAAAAAATCTTTTATACTTATCCTTATTGTTACTCATAATTTTTTTCAAAGTAAATGGGTTTACTTTGAATCAGGTCAATATTCCATATTTCAAAAAGCTAAAATAGTTCCTATCATATATGACATAGCTACAGAAGAGTATTTACAGCTTATTCAAATTTTAGGAAATATTAAATATTTGAATGCAAAAGATAAAAATTTCGATACCATTATCTTAGGTCTCGAAGAATCATTAAATAAAGCTAAACAAGAAAATGAATCATTATTAATAAAAGAAACTTTATTTTCTCTGTATAAAAAACTAAATTCATATGAGAATATACAAGCTGATATTGTTTGCATGAAAATGAAGGAATATTTTGATATCATGGAACAATACCCTGCGTATCTTATTTTTTGTGCAAAAAAGATATTATCAGCTATAGCATGTGATATAGGTAAATACTTTGGGATAAATGAAATTACAGAGACAACGGATTATGCTGGTCAGTTGGCAGTAATTAATAAGGTAGCAAGTATTAATATTTCTGAATATTTTTCCTATATTTATCACTTAGATGGAGAACAGTCCAACCAAGACGTTCAAATATTAATAAACAAGGCTCTTGTATCCATTATGCGTTGGTATTTAGCAATTAAATACAACACACTACCTAATAATTATAATTTTGAAATTATATACCCTGGCGAAATGAAACACAATGATTTCTTAGAAACTGATGAAATAGATTATTTAGTTTTAAGAGAGGATTTAATCGCATCAGTTGAAACAGCCATTGAATGGTATGACTACAATAATTATACGTACATAGCAATAAGAGATTGTGCAACCAAAAAAATAGTTGGTTATTTTACGCTATTGCCCATTACGGAAGATACCTATAATCTTATATTATCTGGTGATTTTATGGATAAAGAATTTACAACTGATTCAATTGTTCAATACGAAGCACCTGGAATATATATTTTATATGTTGCATCTGTTGCAATTCATCCCCAATATCAAAATACTAATGCATTTCTTGAATTATATAATGCCGTTATTGATGTGGTAATAGGTCTTGCACAGCAAAGAGAAATTTATTTTAGCCAAATTTTAGCTGAGGCATCTACAAAACAAGGCGAAAAGTTATGTAAAATAATGGGCATGAAAAAACATAATTCAACAACTTCAAATACAGATGTGTATACTTTAACCTTGATCCCGCCCGAATTAAGATTATTTGGCTCAAAGGGGAAATTACTTATAAACTTATGCAAACATAAATATGAGGAATATCGAGACTATTTTGACGCGTTGCATTAAATTTTATTGTTGCCATAGAAAAACTCTATGGCAACAGTTCTGTATAATCCATCAATGAATCACAAAATATTTCCTTGTAATAAGTACAAGATCCTATCTTTTCAATTATTTCAGGAAGATGTTTTCTCACTAATTCAAAAGTAAATTTATTCATTTCACAATAATATTTTATCCGCTCTGGTTCAAAATCTTTATGCATTCTTCCGCAGCGTCCACCGCATATTATCAAATCCTCACAATTTTTACATATAACATTTGATATTTCCATATCACGAAACTCAATGCCACTATAAATATCCCCAATAAAATGTCGCTTGGAATCAACTTCGTCACAACAGCCATAGCAAGAACCATCAGTTTGAATATAGATCATATCATCCCCATATCCACAATAAAAATGTTGCGGAATAGGATATTCATAAAGAAGATGTTGCGCAATACTTAAAAATGGAATATATCTTAATATTACCCCCTCTTTAAAAAATTTTAACCAATATTCAAACAGCAACGAAATTTCTTTTTTATATTGTTCTTTATATGCAATAATATCTCTTAAATTTTTTTGATTATCAAGTTGCCAGTATACATAATCAAAAAAGTCTCCAATCAAAGCACATTCGGAATATACACTAGCGCCTTCCGAAATTGTCAAGCGTCCAATAAATGGAATTTGCTTTTTATTCTTTATTATACTTATATTATGCAATAATCCAATAAAATAATCTGATATCTTGCCGCTATTATATATTTTTTCGTAGTTAATTGATAAAAATATGATATCGATATACTTTATTATATATTCTGGTAAATAATTTAGTAAAATACCATTTGTATGAAGAATAAATTCAACTTTATAAGATTTGACCTCTTTAAATAATAAAATTATTGAATAAATAGTATTAAAATCTAATGTGGGTTCTCCTCCAAAAAAATAAATGCGAGCTACGTCTTTTGGGCGTGTTCTCTGCACAGTATCGACAAAGTGTTTTAAATCTTCGAGCTTATATGATAGCTGGTCTGGTAAATGCCTGCTGTTATTTTCCAACATTACAGAACAATAAGAACAGTTTAAATTGCATTTATTTGTTACATATATATAATATTCCATAATCTTACCACCCTTTAAATTATGTAGCATAGTTAATTATCATACATTTCCTAATTATCGATAATCCTCAATTATCCTTTGAAGTAATAAATAATCCTATCTTTTCCACCAACCATCAATAATCAGGAATTATTCTTTATTTATAATGTTTTAATTTATAATGTTTTACAAATCTAACAGATAACATTTAATTATCTGCAAAACTTCTTCTATAATTTCATTATTATATTAACATAACTTCAAATTATTTTCAATATTTTTATATATTACTTTCTTTCAACTTGAAGTACTGTAACCAAGTTGTAACAGGAAAGGCTAATAAAATATTATTAAACACACAAGAAAATGGGGACTCGTTATGTCACAAAAAGATTCACCACTACAACCCGGGGACAAAGCATCTGTCATCCATGGTTTAGTCTGTAACAACACATCAAAATATTTTCCCTTGATTTATTGTGTTTACACAAAATAAGTTACACTTTCGTTTTGTTCACGAAGATGATATAAATATATAAAGGAACCGAGATGGCAGTATTTGTTTATCCCATCCCGGTTCACTTTGATCATTATGCTAAAAGACCTTATTAATAGAATAATTGCATAATCTCAGTAAAGCATTTTTAGTTGAGTTAATTATTTTATATCTCCATTTTTAAACTCACCTTTATATTTGATCGTTCCGTCCGGATTATATAACGTTCCTTTGCCATGAAATTTACCTTTTTTAAACTCACCCTTATATTGTATTGAACCATCTTTAAAATACAATGTTCCTTTGCCCGAATAATAATTTTTCTTAAACGAGCCAGAATAAATTAAAGTTCCATCCGTTGAATACATATCTCCTTTACCGGAATATTTTCCATTTTTAATCGCGCCGACATATTGAGGAAGATATAATACACCATATAACGAATCTTGTTTTATATCATTGTCCTCAAAATTCAGTTCATCAGAATCCCCATCAGAATCCTCATAAAGCAATTTATCCTGTAAACCACCATAAGCATAATAACTGTGGGGAATAACTCGTTGACCATCCGCGGGGACAAATTCTCCTTCTTCTTCCTTTTTAATTTCTCCCATATATGAAATATAATTCAGGTTCACACCTTCTTGAAAAAGAACTCCATATCCTTTAATTTCCCCTTTTTTAAACTCTCCTAAATAATAAATATAAAAACTACTGTTATACGCGTAATATAAAAGACCATGACCATCCGGTTTTCCATCCTTTATGTCTCCAATATAATAATAATGCGCAGTGGTATCTATCGTCTGTTTGTATTCCATTCCTCCAAAAAGCTTGTTTTTTCTTTCCATAAAGCAACACGGATCAGGAGTTTCAAGAAATTGATTTACTAATTCGGCCAATTTCTTCCCATCTTCTTCATAACTATCCTTATCGCACAAGTCTATCAATTTGATCCCATAATCGTTATATTCATTGATATCAAAACTTGGTTTTTCCTTTCCGATTCCCAAAAAAGAAAAAAATGCAAATATAGTTACTATTCCTAAAATTATATTCTTCATTTTTAAAAATCCCCCGCTTTTATTATTTTTTATGATTCATAATGCTCATAGCACTCAAAAACAGAACCAACTTTAATATTCGAATCCATAGAACTAATAACCTCAAAAGTACCGTTGTCTGCTAATCGAATCTGTATTTCGTCATTGTTTTCCATTACACATAAAGCATAAAGCGAATTGTCATTTTCTCCAAGATAATATACATTCCCAGCCGTTTCCGCAACAGTTATGGAACCAATCTCAACGAAACTGACGCATATGTCGACATCATAAGAATAAATGCTGATAGAAATATTCTGATCGTCAAAAACCCAGTCACCTGCCAATCGATCATATTTTTCTGAAAAGGAAGATGTATATATATCTGATTCACCCAATATTTCATGAAGATCAGCCATCCATGTGACAAGGGAAACAAATTGGTCATATGTCAAAAGATAGTCATACCATTCCGTAGGTGAAGCATCCCATTTTGTATCAGTACTGATTGAACTGTTTATCATTAATGGATTTGCATACATTGTTACCCCATCATTAATGCAACTGTCCAGCATCTGTTCATAACTTCCAAGAGTTAAGGACGTTTCTGTCTCGCCCGTTACCATGACAGGGCACAAATCTAAATCATCTGTATAAGCCTGTACCAGAATTGGGAACTCTATATTTGTATATATATCTTGAGTTTGTGTTGGCTCTGCTTGCAAAAGTTCGCTCTGTGCAGATTCTGAACTGGAAACGATAGACTCTGCATCTTGAGTATCAACATCCGACAAGTCAGAAATCATAGCAGCATCTGTACTCAGAGCATTGTCATCGGACACATCAGAAGGTATATTTGTACCCAGACCTCCCAGCAAAAGAAATAGTCCCAATAAGCACCCTATAAAAGCTGTAATTTTTTTCCACCGAGCAGAGAAAAAACCCACAATTCCGGCTATCACGCTTATTAAAGCAAGAACAATTTGAGCAACACTTCCTATTTCAACAATGAAGGACATCAAACACAGCACCAAGGATGCTATCCCAGGTATATTAGGCCTTAAATTATTAATTTTCAAGGGTTCGCGGGTATTATAACTTAAGGCATTACCACTATACAATTGACCGGCGTATTTATTTTCAACAAGAGTAATGTTTCCTTTTTTTAATGTTTGTACAAGGCAGTCTATAATGGTAACAAGATCAATCAGTGTGCTCTGTTCCATTGCAATCATGTTGCAAAGAGGGATTTCAGTATTTTCAATAGTCCTTAATAGCACTTTTGTCCCCTGACATTTTACTTCGGAAACATCTTGGATTGCCATGATCGTATTTTTCTTCTTGGTTAGCAGTGCCACTTGTTGAGTTGTAATTATAAAAATTTTTTTCCATTTTGCAGAATTATCACAATTGATATAAAGCAGAGGTAAACCTCGCAGGCCATCTTCAAAAATCTTTTTCTTCTCTGATTTATATTCCGCAAACCGAATCCGCTTTCCAATATACGAAACGGCTTTACTTTCCCGGACGCTTGTTTGTGCAATAAGACAGAAATCCCGATCATCTATATCATCATATAATTTCTGTAATTCCGCATTCTTATCTGGGATCAGAAAATCTGGACGATTTTCTAGCCCAACAGAGACGTTTGAGGTTTGTTTGAATTTATGAAAAAATTTTTTTATTGAAAATACTTTTAAAATACAAGAAATAATACTTTTTGAATTTTTAACTTCCAAAAGCCCATTCCCAGTATATGCCAAAGCCTCTCCTGCATAAAGAGCATCTTTGTGCTTGAGTTCAATTACA
Source organism: uncultured Acetatifactor sp. (assembly GCA_947630715.1). GTDB lineage: Bacteria > Bacillota > Clostridia > Lachnospirales > Lachnospiraceae > Acetatifactor. The sequence continues at coordinate 55,850 of CANRIP010000002.1, read as the reverse complement.
TTAACATCCATTTTATTCAGGGCTTTTATAATGTTGGATACTAAGGTAATAAAGCTAGCCAACGCATCTCCATTTAAGCCCTTCATATTAAAGAGTGATATTTTGTTATTAGTCTTTGTATTTAAATAAATTTTTTTATCAATATTTTCTATTTCAAAGACATCTTGAATTGACATAATTCTATTTATTCTTTGAGTCGCTACTGCAACCTGCTGTGTAGTAATTATAAATACCTTTGTCCATTTACTTGAATTATTACAGTTGACATAAAGCAAAGGAACCCCCCTTAATCCCCCTTCGTATACCTTTTTTGATTCTGTTTTATAATCTACGAATAAAATTTGTTTACCGATATATGAAGCAACAGTGCCTTCATAAAACATAGACTTTATGGAATCGCAAGTATCACTTTCCGTCATGTTTTTATATACTTGCTGTGTTTCAACGATTTTCTTCGTTTCATCAGCAAAACGATCATAAAGATGTTCTATAAATTCTACGTTTTTATATTCCGCTTCCTTTACCTGGTCAAACGTTTTTTGATACACTGCAGGGTCTAATAAATTTTTATCTTCCAGTCGTACCGAATCTAACATCCGGTCAAACAATTTTATATCATCCCGGACATCATTTGCTTCTTCCCGGGTCGCATATTCTTTGCCTTCTACCGTCCTGAGATTTTTATCTATCATTTCCCACTTTTTCTGTAAGTTGGGAAGATAAGTTTCATCTTCTATTCCTAACCATTTAACATATTCTGCAATTTCCTGTTTCTTATCTAATAATTCCTGTTCCATCGAAAATTGTTGGTTTAAGACATTCTTGTACTTACTATCCAGGAGCGTCTTTTTTAAACTTTTCATATCAAATTGGAAGTCTGCAGCAAATGTTTCTACTTCTTTATTGGAATCGCCAAATTCTTTTATCATAATTTCAAGAAGTTCTCTGTTATAGGGCCATATCTGTAAGCTCTTTATAGCATTTTGCAAAATTGAATCTTGGGGCATCGCGCCTGCCACAATATTAGCAGAAATCGCTTTTGCCTGGGAAAGTTCCCCTTCTGTAACTACACTAAATCTAATATCTGACTCATTCTCGCAAATAGATATAAACAATTCCGCTAATTCGTCGCCTAACTCTCCTAATTTTTTGCATAAAGCATCTACTATACTAGAATCATTGTAGAGTCTATTCTTTTGGGAAGCGGCACTTGCACTGCTGGCAAGATTTCCTACTGCGTTCACAGCAGAGTGTCCTAGCCCTACAACTGCATTTTTAGCGGCGGCTTTCGTCGAATTTACAAGTTTCGAACTCATATCCCAGCCATACCCATGGTATTTTGCCCTACTCTTTTTTCGATTCGCTCGATATTGTGCAGCTTCTTCCTTTGAAAATTCTATATCTTCATATGGAATAATGACCAGTTGTTCAAAAGTATCGTATATATCATTGATAGCAAGTTTGATATCTTTGCTTTCACCAATATTCTTCCCCGTATAAGTATAAATTCCAAGATCTTTGAGATATAAATAACTTCTATTTACTAGATTATCAATCTGCTCATCAAGGACGGATTCATAATTTTTGTATATATTATTTATGTTCCCAGCTTTTTTCCATTCAGACCTCAAAGCAGAAGTCCCTTTTTGGTATAATGATTTATAAAATTCTATCATCTTAAAATAATTCATCCGGGCAGTATCATAATGAATTTCATGATTAAAAATTTGGTATACCATTTCATTTTTCCTTCCCAGCATTCTCGTATGATTTGCTTCAAATGCCTTTTTGCATATCCATATTGCAAAGCATCTTTTTTATATTGCAACTATCGATAGCTTGCTACCCATTCGGGCAACATTGAATATTTCTTTTTTCAGCAATTGCCTTGAATTTCAACAAGATATGGCACTAGACTTTTCAATTTTTCTCTGGTATGATCCCTGTCTGATGATAGACTTTGCCTCTTTATTGCTATATGGTTATTGAAAATACCCAGCCGGAAAAAGCTGGTTTTTATAAAAACCCCAGCTTTCCGAATATATACGATATGATCGCAAAACTTATAGCCCAAACAGCAATTGCCCTGGCAATATAAGCTCGCTGCGTTCCAATCGTATTTTTATTAATTATTTTTAAGATAAAAGATGTAAGAATAATAGATAAAACGAAAACAATAAGTCCAACCATTTTTATCCCTCCATTATGATTAAAATTTAAATTTTTTAACATTATATCATTGAAACCCCATTTAGTCAATGTCAAAACCCCATTTAGGCATTTCATACTGAAAGAATTTCCATATAAAATATTAATAAGGTGATGATGATGGACTATAAAAAACTAGGTAAAAGGATTCGTGAAGAACGGAAAAAATTAAATCTTACTCAAGCTTTATTAGCAGAAGACATTGATATTTCTGACACTTATATGGGCGCAATTGAACGTGGCGAAAGAAGTCCTACTTTGGACACGCTTGTTAAACTTGCAAATAGACTTGGTGTTACCATTGACTATTTATTGTCTGATTCAGTATTAGATAGTGATTCTTGCATTATAGATCAATTTAAACAGATTATTGATGATCAGCCCATAGAACGTAAACAATTTGCAATAAAAGTGCTTCGAACTATATTTGCTTTTTTTGAAAAAGGAAACAGTTAGCATCCTATCATTTGTCCCACAGGGAAAGAGGGGTGCATAAGCGAAATATCCGCAGGAACCCGGTGCAGACTTATATGGAGATGGGGTTTAGAGAAATGTTCCTTGAAAGCATGTTTTTTATGAAAAAATAAGGCTGCCGTTAAAATAAGCCAGGGGCTCTGGAAAAGAGCGTATCCTGGCTTTTTTGAATGTGACATTGTATGTCAACATTCCCGCGTATCCGTTTCACTTTCTCATAAATCTTTCCTGTTGCCATATTGTATCGTCAAATTTTTTCTCAAAATTGCGGAAATAAGCTGTTCTGTTTTCACAACTTTAATGCTTTTCCAAAAAGCTTTTCCAAAAAGCAGCGGTTAAAAAGCAATCAAAACCTCCATCAATTGCGTCAGCAGCAAAAACCGTTCCATTTTGTTACAACCATATGTACGGTACTCTTGCTCACTCCAAACGTCTTTGCCGTCTGCCGGACCGTAGCATTGCTCTCAATAATATAATTTGCAATGTTGACGGCACGTTCCTCGATATATTCCTTCATGGGATTGCCCCTTATGGATGTTTTTTACATCTTATGAAACAGGGAAAGGAGATATGCGCGAAAAACGTCTGTCAAAAATTCTTCCTGTAACCTCTCCCCCGGCAGTCCCCAGGCGGCAGACTTCCCAAACCGACCCAAAAGCCTCCCCCGGTGGCAGCCACAGATTTCCTGTCCCCCTTTGCGCGGAGCCCCTCTTACGGTGAAACGGAAAAAATATCTTTGATATAATCAGGTTCCATCAGTTGATTGTACTGAAGCATCCGGTATTGGAGAATTCCCTTGTCCTGTGCCAGTTCTTCCACGGTCTCATAGGAAATGACAGGACATTGTTTCTGCAATTCCAAAAGATATTTATAGTAAGGAGGAAGCTGAACGCCGGCGCATTCCAGCAATACCGCGACGAGATAATTGGTGCTCAGATCCCCGTATTCCGGAAAATCAACGTCATAGTTCGCCCAGATCACATAGGGCGTAATATATTTGCGTTCGGTCTGTTCCTGTTCCGTCAGTCCGCTGTCCGCAAATATGGCCTGGTAAAAATCATTTCCCAGATGAGGCTGGTGATCTCCGAACATGCAGACGATCACAGGCTCGTCAACCTGTTCAAAATATTGGATCAGAGATTCAAACGCTTGATCCGTCTCCACCATCAGATTCAGGTAGGTTTCCGCGTCATACAGGTATCCGGCATCTTCGGCCGCAACGCCGCCCACCTTTGTAATCGCCAGAGGCATCTCCATATTACCATAATAATCCCCGTGATTTTGAATCGTCACGTCAAAGAGAAAGAAAGGTTTCTCCTGATCTCTATGCTCAAACTGCCAGATGATCTCATTAAAATTGCACTCATCCGACAAAAAATCCCTCAGATACAGATACGGCGTCTGAAATTCCCCCTGGTCGATAAATTCGTCAAATCCAAAATAGGGGTACACCTCTCCCCGGTTCCATGCGGCCGGGCCGCTGGGATGCATGGCCATGGTCTGATAGCCCTGATCCTTTAACACGGTGGCAATGGAAGACATGTCATGATTCACCTGAAGTTCGTAGGGAATGGCTGTGGGCGACAGAAACGCCAGGGTATCGCCTGTCAACGCCTCGAATTCGCTGTTGGCCGTCAGCCCGCCCCAGATTTTTACATAGGTGTTGCCCTTAACCGTGGATTCCGTCAGAGAATTGACAAAAGGCATATACTCCTGTGTGGTTTCCAGATTCCCCAGCACCCGAAGATCCGCCCAGGATTCATTCATAATAAAAATGATGTTCGGCTTTTGATCGCCGGACGCGGGGCCCTGATAATTTTCCTCCGCCAGTTGCGCGATTTCTTCCAGAGCGGCCCGCGAATACCCCTGCGGCTTTTCCATGTGCAGTTCTTTTATGCCGATTCCAAAATTCAATAAAAAGCCGTTCAACTGTTCGTTGTCCGCTACATTCCAGTAATAACCGTGGAGATTGTTTTTTTCCAGATAGCCGGACCGGTCCCAAAACCACCAGAAAAGCAGACAGCCGCACAGGGAAACGGCGGTCACCGCTATATGATATTTTTTCCCATGAAAGGGCAGATCACACCATCTTCCCAGGGAAATAAACAGGCAGAAATACAAAATAGTATACCAAAGTTCCCCGCTCATGGTCAGACGATAGTTCCCCAATACCGATATGGCCGTAGTCGTGGCGCGCAAATCCAGATACGTCAGACCGCTTCCCCGAAACAGGATGCAGTAATGGTTGATCAGCGTCAGACACAGCAGGAAAATATTTCCCCCAGCGAAAGCAATCCCCGTTCTCTGGAACACCAGCAGAAAAACGCCAAAGATTGCCAGAATGATGATCACATTCGCCGTCTGGGCCCCAGGGGACAAACGGCTTAAATCATAGTTAGGCAGTTCAATCCGCAGAAAAATTCGTGCCGGCACCACCGCCAGATAGCAGACCACGGACGCTATGGCCAGATACCGATTTTTGAGTTTCGGCAAAATCACAAAGAGCCCGGTCAGCAGGCTCAGTCCGGTAAACATCACAAACCGCTTGTTAAACCCTTCAAACAGATAATGCCAGGACAGCAAAAACAAAAGAACCGAGACGCCGCAGCCTGCCGCCAGCCTGATTTTTTTGTTCCAAATATCCTTCCAAACATCCTGCAAAGCATTTTTCAGATAGGTTTTCCCTTTGACAATGGCATTCTTCCCCTTGTGTTCCATCATGGTCTTCCTCTCCGCATTGTTCGATAAACCGAACCCATTTTTCTCTCTGTCTTCCCTGTCATGTCCGCAAACATCTTAGCATTTTCCCATTCTTTCGTCAAGCCGAACCCGGTTCCAGGGCCGTCCTTTGGGTCCCTCTCAACCATATTGACAGAATACGGAAACTATTTTATAGTCATAATAGAAGAACCGGCGTTTGTCCCCCGGGGCTGCGTCCTTCAAAAGCCCCGCCGTTTTCGGGAGCCGGAAAACTGTTGAAAAACCATTCCCTCGGTTCCGTTTGTATTTTGACACAATAAGCAGGTTGCAGAAATATGATGAAAAAAATTTGGGAACAAGTAAGAAATGGATTGCAGAGGGCCGGAAAGGATCCCTCTCAGTTTCGCTATGAGGAAAAGGATTCTCCCGCCCAGACATCCCTTCCTGTCTGCGGAGGTCTGGCGCTGTTCGTCTTTGTGCTGTATTACAGGATCGCTTACGCCTTCTGCATTGCGGATGGCCTTCAGGACATGAAGGCACACGCCGGATTTGCGCAGAATTTTTACCTGAAACCCGAGGTTTTTTGGCGGGCATGGCTCCGTATTCCCCATATGCTCTGGCATCTGATCGTCAAGTTCTTTCAGTCCAGGGTTTCTATGCCTCTTTGGGAAGCCGCGTCCTTTACCTACGCCCTGTTCGGCGTTTTTTCCTTTGCGGTTTCCACCTGGTTTTTATACCGTCTGATCCAATTTTACACCGGCCGGAAACAGCTTACTCTCTCCGCCGTTGGCTCTGGCTGCCTCTCTTTTGTGGGGCCGTTAGTCATGAGTTGGTTTTCCACGGGCTATATAGGGGCGTTCAGCCCCAACCCCCTGCACAATCCCACGCACATGGCCTGTAAGGGACTGGGAATGCTGGTCATGATGACAGGCATCGACATTATCCGAAATTACCACGGCCAGGAGACGATTTTTTTTCATAAGGCCAAAAGGCTGTATCTGTATTTCGGCCTGTTTTCCTTTTTCTGCTCCCTGGCCAAACCCACCTTTCTGTACATGCTGCTGCCCGCCGGAGGAATCCTGATTTTACTGGATCTGATCCAGGGCGCGGTGGAAAAGACCCCTTCCGTCAAAAAAGTGTGGGGCGCAGCCTGGAGGCTGGCTGTGGCCGCTTTCCCCACATTCGCTTATCTTTTGGCGGAATATATTGCTTTGTTCTGCTTTGGCAGGGAGCAGGATTCTACCGTGATAATAACAAAGCCTCTGGAGGTGTGGCACTTTTTTACCTTAAACGTCCCTGCCTCCATTCTCCTTGGCATGTTGTTTCCCATCTGGATGTTTCTGACAAATCCGGGGTATTTTCTGAAAACAGTGGAAGGAAAACTCAGTGTGCTGGGATATCTCATGGGCGTACTGGAGTTTTCTCTGCTTGCGGAATCCGGCGGACGGAAAGACGCGGGCAATTTCGCCTGGTGCATGATGGCGGGTATGACCGTATTTTTCACAGTCAGCGTCTGCCGTCTGATTCTCAGCACCATGGAGCAAAAAAGCGGCGCCAGACATGCCGCGTATGTGGCCGCCGGCTGGTTTTTGCTATTTCTCCATGTGTATTCGGGTCTGTCCTTATATAACGTATTTCAGGAGATGCTGTAACCCTCTGTGGCAGAGTTTCCCCTGTCCCCACAGGCGCATCCGGCGGCAAGCCGTCAGTCAAACAGCCAGGTCAGATAAGGATACAGCATAATGGTGGGACTTTTGCTTCTCACCAGAAAAACCACCAGATACAAACCGTAGCTGATCAGTACGGCGGCGGTGAAAAAGATTTTCTGTTTCCTGTTGTCAATAGCCTTTAAAATCATGGGAATCAGAAACACATGGCCGATTACCATATAGAAACACACTCGGGACGTCTCCGGGATATAATACCCAAAGCTGTATATGATCAGGGCGAACAGATTCAGGTTGAACAGGGTTTCCGCCTTTTTGTTTCCCTGAACCGCCTTTTTGTAATAAAGCAGCGAAAGGACAAGCACGGCAAGGCATTTCGCAATGTTAGCCTTGGAAACCGATTCCACGTCCAGGATCAAATCTCCCTCATAATAGGGATAAAACAGAAATACCAGCCTTCTCACTCCCGCCTTGCCGATAGCCAGAACCGCGCAGGAGGCGGGAATCAGCCATACCGTCTTTTTACTCCACTTTAAGTAATAGGCAATCAAAAACACAGGAATCACAAGACACACGGACTTATGAATCAATGCGCCGAACAGGATCCACAGAAGAAAGGGTACGGTCTTTTTTTGAAAGAGGAACTTCATGGCGTACAGACATACGCCGATGGCAAAATAATAACGCACATTGGTAAAACTCATAAAATAGAACCCGTTTGCCATAAACAGAAAGAACGACAGGGCAAACCAGTCCGAATTATCGTACAGCCCCTTCAGAAACAGCGCACATGTGGCGAATGCCATAAAGGCAAACACAATGCGGTAATTATCATAGCCGAACAATCCCTGAAGAAGAATCACCAGAGCTTTGAAACCAATCTCATAGGACACTTTGGTGTCCCCGCTGATAATATGCAGGAAATTGTACCGGTAGGTCCAATAATCGTTTCCAATGCCGATTCTCAGCGCGGAAAGCGAGAATAAAACCAGAAAAATCCCCGCCAGCAGAATGCGGTTCAACATTTCCTGTCTGCCGCATGCCATGGTCCTGTTCGGTTTTGCAGAGACGGCGCTGCTGACAAAACAGGCACATAACACGGTCAGCACCGTCACCAGAAGATATAATATCATATTTACACCTCATTTCCGCGCTGATCTTTGCGCAGATTGAAAATTTTAATTTTCAATCTTTCTCCTGTAATATGCGGAAAGCAGTTTTTCGTCGGCTTTCGTCAGAATCACCGCGGTCACCGGAATCTCCTGTCGAGCGAGCTGCTCCAGCAGCCGGGTAAACCTTTCATGATTTTTCTGCCCGGCTCTCAGCAAAAGAATCGTCCTGTCACATTCCCGGATCCTGGCAAGTTCTTCCGGCCGTTCCACCGGGTTTTCACAAAGCAGGACCCTTGGATCCGCCGCCTTCGGCCCCACCTGGCTTAGAATTTCCTCCGGGGAATCCTCCCCATCCGCACGGACAAGGGCAATTTTTTCGGCGTCTTTGACATACCAATCCCAGTTGGGCTCAAATTCCGGCCAAAAAGGCGCTCCCAGGCAGACCAGACCATATCGTTTTTCCACCGTGTCGGGCAGATAAACCCCGGTGTCCACCACCAGCACAATCAAAATTCCCAGCACAGATAACGCCAGGCCCAGACAGGCCCCCAGAAAACACGCGTTCCCCAGCCTGATCTTGGAGCTGTCGCTGGCATGATCCCCCCTTTTGACCAGCTCGATACTCTGGATTTCCTGCCGCTCCTTCGCAAACTGGGGCACGATTGTCTCCAGAATGGCGGCCAGCTTGACGGAAAGTTCCGGCGAGTGCGTGTTGCAACGCACATAGAGATAGCGCACATCGGAATCCACGGTCGCCGTGATAAAGGAGGCCAGTTCTTCCCTGGAATATTCTCCCTTCATTTCTTCCAGCACCCGATCCAGAAAGAAATCGGTATGAATCACCTCTCCCCAGGTAAAGTAATTATAATAATCATACTCCACTCCCTGGGGGTTTTCCGCAAAATCAATATAGAACAGGGATTCCGCCTGATACGTTCTTCCCCCTCTGGCCGCTGTTCGGGAGTAATAATACGCCGCCCCCACCAGCAGGGCCCCGGCTAATACCGCAACGGGAAGAATCCACAGCTTTTTTAAGAATCTGAGCCATAGCAACCTGTAATCCAGCGGTTCTCTGCCGCATTCGCATTCCCACATAGTCTCAAACCTTCCTTTTTGCCGCGTCCAGAGGCTTACGCCGTAAGCTGTTCAAACAGTTTCATGGCCTGCTCCACGGTGGCATCCGAATTATAGTGCTGGTGTTCCCCCCATCTGCCAAGGCCGTAAATCTGCCTCTCACCCATATAAGCCAGAAGCTTCTCCATCACAGCCGGCTTTTCGACGGTGTTCAGGGGATAGGTGTATTCGTTTCGGAAAACGCCGTCCTGAACCGTGTCGGCGACCCTGTTTAAGTTGGTTTCTACCCAGTACCCCCTGCTGCCGGGACAGAAATTTTTCCGAACCAGTATCCTGTGATAAGAAATTTCCGGATCCGGCACATAAATCCAGTGCGCCGGCGTATCCAGATTCTCCGGCACATAGCGGATTTCTGTTCCGGTGGATCGCAGCCTGCCGATCCCTGAGACAAGATCCTCTCCTACCCCCTCATACCGGCGGACGCTGCACCAGGGAATGGTAAAGATAATACGCGAGCCCCGGCAGACGGTTCCGTCCCCGCAGGTGACCGTCCCGGTCTGCGCATTCAACTCCACCACCGTCTTTTGATACCAAATACGCTCTCCCAGAGCGTCTCCCATCCTTCTCCAAAGTTCCCCGTAGCCATATTGTTTCGGATAATAAAACTGGGCGTGTCCCGGCTGGGTTCCATAGGGCTTTCTGTTTAAGCAGCTCAGAAGCGTTTCCTCAAAGGAAACGTTTGGAAGCTTGTCCAGCCAGTAGGTTCCCAGCGCCTCCAGATCTGTGCCGAACATCTTTTCATTGTAGGGGAGCAGATAGGAATTCGCCACCAGATCTCCCAGTTTCCAGACCACCCATTCCACAAACTTTTCCGGCTTGGGGACGCCCAGGTTGCACCCCGCCACAGCAATGGATTTCAGAAATTTCACCTGTTCCCTCTGAGGCATCTGCCAGATGTTCGCCTCGAAGGGGTGACCGATTTCGTAGGTTCCCATATCGATCCGGGAATCCCGTTCAAAAAGATTCCACTCCTCCTGGGGCATAAAGGAAAACAGGAAACGGTTTACCTCCGGCCTCCTCACGTCCAGAAAATGGCCGCCCCCCGTATCCAGCGGAGAACCGTCCACATCCCTGGAGCGGCACAATCCTCCCGGTTCCGACTCTTTTTCCAGGACCAGAAACGAAACCTCCGGCTTTTTCTCCCGGAGCAGCTCCGCAAAAGTCAGCCCCGCGGGCCCGGCCCCCAAAATCAGATAATCCACCTTTTCCATGGGAATCTCCTTACTTTTCCTTCCTGTTTCTGATCTGCATGCGGTAGCAGGTATAAAGCAGGCAGAGCAGGAAGGAACAATAGTAATAAGTGTGCAGATACACCAGCTCTCCGGCCGGCATGACCAGACAGATGGCAGCAGCCTGTCCAATGAGCATAAACGCAATACCGGCCAGCCCCAGCCGTCCGTCCTTTTTCTTGACGCTCCGGATCACCTCGGCGAAAAAGAGAATCACCTCATACAAGGAAATGCACACCAGAATCAGACTATATACATAGGTCTTTTGCAGCAGTTTCGTGATCCGTTGATACAGGTTGAAGAAACCCTCACAAAATCTTTGGTGAAGAACGGTATCCTGCCATTCCCGGGCGCCCTTTGCCGCATATAAATCCCCCTGGCCGATCCCCCAAAGCTCTATTGTCCAGGGCGGCAGATCGTCCGTCAGCACCTGATCGTCCGCGACCACATATTCCGCGGGTTTGATCATCAGGGCCTTTAACACCATGATCGTCTGGGTCCTGGCATAAATCGGGAAATTACGAGCGAGGATCCGGTAATAAGCCCTCAGATACGCCGCGGCGGTTTCATCGTCCGCCAGGCTTTGGTTGATGTCGCCTCTGCCGTTGGCATAGTTGTACCTCCGGTAACCTTCCATCCCGTAATGGCGAAGGATTTCCACCGGCGTGACCGCCCCTATGGCGGCCAGATCCTGCTCCGCGCCCTCATAGGAGAGATTGGCGCCCGGGGATGCCAGAATATTCCGCAGGGTAGGCAGAGAGTTGATAAAAGAGTAATCTTTTCCGTAATACTTGATATCGCCCAGTTTCTGAGGGACAAAAAACATCGCCAGGGCAGCCGCCATGGCAAGACCCCAGAGAGCCGCCTTCCTGGGGCGGAGGCGGTACAGAAACAGGATCTGTAAGGCAAACAAAATCACCCCCAGAATGATCCCCTCCGTCCTCCAAATCCCCACAAACGCGCATAGCAGGACATCCGCCGGCAGCTTTCGCACCGGTCTGCGTCTCTGATCCACCATATCCATGATCGTGGCGGATACCAGGAACAGGCACAGGAGCGCGTACAGCTCCGTGCGGTACGGATTGGTAAACAGCGTATACGCGCCGGGCATCAGGAAAATCAGGAACAGGCCATATCTGCCCCGTCCCTGTAACACCGGGCTGTCCAGAATCCGGTTGTAAAGATATCCCAGGACAAAAACCCCGAACAGCCATTGAAAGACGGTCAGGAAAACCGGATGGGGCACCGCCATGAGAATCGCCGCGTAAAGGCAGCTTGTGTAAGCGCCGTGCCAGTATTCCGGCCAAAACCGTATGGCATAGGAATACGTGATAAAATTATCCTGGCTGGCCACAATGGGCTCCGGCCAAAGGAGAAGGAGAAAAACGCTGCCGATCAGGAAAAGGCCCAGAAACAAAAGATAATTTTTTCTCCAGGAGTCCATCAGAAAAAACAGCAGGTTCCAGAGAAAGCATATCACAAGCAAGGCAAACGCTTTGGAAATCACATAGCCCAGGATTCTCTCTCCCTCGTCGCTGATGATGGAATTTCTGGGGATACTGTATATGATATCCCGATCCAACTGAAAAAAGAAAATTTTCCTCTCATAAAAAAAGGAGAGAAAAAAATGAAACAAAGGAAACGCATATTTCCATTTGGTATGCAGGATTTTGTTCATACGCCCTCCCAGCGGCCGCCGGATACCAGCGCCGCTCCCAGCACCACCAGCAGTACGCCCGCCATTTTCCTTCCGGTCAGTTTCTCGCCGAACCGCGCTCTGGCCAGAAACATGGTCCAGACATAGGTAAACGCGGAAAGCGGCAGAACGCTGGAATAGTCCAAAAACCGCAGCACATAAATATTCAGAATCGATGCCAGAAGGTATAAAATGCCTCCCGCATACAGGCTTTTTGATTTCAGCAGGTTCCAGACCGTCTCCACGGCCGATCCCCCCTTGAGGGAGTCGGACGCTGTTTTTAAAAACATGCTGGCCACGGCGCCCATCACCGTCATGAGAAAGAGAAAACTATACGGCAGCATCCTTTTCCACCTCGTCTCCCCCTGCGATCAGCACAACCCCCGCAAAGATAATCAAGACGCCCAGGCACTTCTGCCAGGTGATCGTCTCGTTCAGTACAACGGCTCCCAAAACAATACTCAGAATGTAATTCAGGCTCAGGATCGGCTGCAGAATGGAAACCTTTCCAAACTTATATCCGATGATCATGGCAAGGGCCCCTATGCCGTACAGGCCAAAGCCCAGAATCAGCCAGAGCGCTCCACGGTCCTTTGACAGTTTCCAGAACAACTGTCCCAGGCAGACACAGATACTGGAGCAGACCATGAAAAGAATCCCCACCCTGTTTTTCTTCAAAGATGCAAGCATATTTAATCCTTTCTGCCGATTTCCCAGAACAGGTATTTGATCAGTTTTTTCCCTGTGGAAAACGCTTTAAAATGAGTCCCTCCGGCAATTCTGGAGGATTCCGTGGTGGGGAACTCAATGCGTTTGAGCCTGAGTTTGTAGCTTCGGCAGACCATCTCAATATCCACCGACGGGCTGCGGTCCGAAATCCGGCATCTGCGGAACGCTTCCACCGTCATGCCCCGAAATCCGTGCAGACTGTCCCACACCGTGTTGCCCTCTTTCTGAAACAGGATCTTTGCCGCAAGCGCTAACCCCAGCACAAACCATTTCCTGGGTTTGAACAATCTGCCGTCTTCTTCGTTGCGGCTTTCCTTCAGCATTCTGCTGCCTACCACAAATTCATAGCCCTGTTCATAATACGCCCGGAACCGATACGCATCCTCCACCGGGATGGTGCCCTTGGGGTGAAAAAACACGATGGCGTCGCATTCGCAGTGATCCACGCCCTCCTTACAGGCCTGATTCAGTCCTTTTTCCTTCTGACGATAAACCGTAATCCCCTGCTCCTGAAGATATTCCACGGTGTGATCCGTGCTACCGGCGTCAATACAGTAAATCTGATCAAATCTGCTTCTGTCAATCCGGGGTACATCATGCTTGCAGCCTTCCAGTTCATTCCAGGTAAGCAGACAAAGTCCCACTGTCATCTTCTGGTTGCCTCCGTTCTAAATACATAAGATATTACCATAAATCCTGTGATTACGCAACCGTTTCGCCGCCATGGGGCGTCTTCCGGGCAAAATGGCTCACAAACAGACAGCAGGCGATCGCCAGGGAAAGGTAATCGGATATCAGCAGATAAACGTTGGACGAGGCCGGCATCACCAACAGAAGCACCAGGTACTCCACCAGCATGGAAACGCTGACCAGCCCATACCCGGCGGCGGCCCAATCCTTTTTCCGGAACAGACGGATCAGCCCCCGCACAAACACACACAGGTGGAAAGCGCAGCTTACAAAGAAAAAAATCAAATAGCCGTTGATCCGTAAAAAAGCCGCTGAATAGCCTAAGTGAACCCGATCCAGGAAATCCGTCACCGGCAGCTTGGAGGTGATGCCGGAAATCAAAGCCGTGTGGCCGTTATAGTTAAAATCGACCGAACTTTGATCCCATAGCTCCGTCCCATACGGCGCCAGCTCAATATGCTCCTCCGGCGGCACCGTTGTCGGCCAGAAAAACACATGCCGCACAATGGTCGAGTAAAACAGATTGTCCCATGCCTGTTTGGCCACGCTGGGCAGATTATGGAACAGGATGTGATAATACGCCGACAGATAAGCGGCGCTTTCTTCTCTCCCGGCCAGGGACTGATTAATATCCGCGTTTCCCCTGACGTTATAGTTATAGCGCAGATACCCGGCCAATCCGTATTCCCTGATAATGCCAAGAGGCAGAATCCGATCGATGGCGGCCAGATCCTCCTGGGCCGTATCGTAGTCCAGACAGGCCTGCGGGTCGTTCAGCAAAACCCTTAAGGGTTTAAAGGAATTCACAATCTGATAGTCCCGCCCGTAATATTTGATTTCCCCCACCTTCTGCGGAATGGACAAAAGGATGAAACAAGCCGCAAAAAGCAGGATATTCCGCAGCTTTTTCTTCCAGGAGGCGCTGCCCGCGCCGAGCACGTAAGCCAGGAATAGGGCGGTGGAAAAAAGGATCCCCTCGCTTCTCCATATGGCAAGGAACGCGCCCATCGCCGCTATGGCCACGGTCTGCCACAGCCCCCTCTCCTTTTTCTCGATCACGTCAAACAGCACCAGCCCCGCATAAATCAGGATGGCAATGGCGTATTGATAGATGCGATAGCTGTCCTTGATCACCAACAGGGTATTCGGCAGGAAAAAAATCAGAAAAGCCAGAAACCGGCATTTCGGCGCCACCCGCTGAATCCTTTCATAATAGTAGGCCACCAGGAACACAAAAAATCCCCATTGGATGACGGTAATCATAAAGTCCGCCGGGAAAAACAGCAGACAACCGGCATAGACAAAGCTGGAATAGGCGTTGTGCCAGTAATCCGGCGTCAGCCGAACCGCGCTGGAATAAGTGATCAGGTTGTCAATGGATTGGGTGAAAATACCGGGCCAGGCAAGCAGCAGCACCACCGATCCCACCAGGAACAAAACCAGAAAAACCACATCCGTTTTTTTCCTGCGGGCCGCCAGGTAAAAGACCAGTTTCCAGAACAGAACCACAAAAAGGATGGCGAACAGTTCGGAAAAAACATAGGCCATAACGTTCTCCAGCTCCCTGCTGATCGTTTCGTCCATCGCCTTGGTTCCGATGGCGATATTTCCCACATTTTTCAGCACCAGGCCGGCCCACAGAAACGTGAGAAGAATATGCAGGGCCGTAATGAGATAACGGGCCTTGTTTTTTTTCCATAATTCTTTCATGATCAATCCTCTCTTTTGCGGTTTGGCTCGCTTTTAAACGCCCAAAGCTTGTTTAATAAAAAATTGACGGGAACGGTAAAAGGCAGATTCAGAAACGGCGCCAGGTATCGGGAAAGGCCCAGCCTGCGGATCCACAGATAAGATAACAGGTTCTCCATAATATAACCTGTAAAGCCGTAGGCGAGAAAACACTTCCCCAGAGCCTTCAGTTTGTTTCGGCTGCCGGTTTCTTCCTCCTTGAAAACATATTTTTGATTCCAGTAAAAAGCCCACAAAATACTGAGCGTAAACGATGTGATATTGGCGAAGATAAAATCCTGTTCCCAATGAAAGCCGCTGAGAAGGAAAATAAACGCCGCGTACAGCACATAGGAAACCACCGTATTGCTTGCTCCTACCAGACAATACCGGATAAACTGAAGCAACTGCCCGATTCCCTTTTTCTGCTCCTGTTCCGTCTTTTTCATTTCTTCCGTCCCGTTCTCTCTAAAACTGATTCATCCAATGGATCACATAGTCCTGTTCTTCCTCCTCCATCCCATAAAACAACGGTAGGGACAGAACGGTATCCGCATACCTTTCCGTGACGGGGAAGGAGCCCTTCCCATACCCCAGAAAACGGTACGCCTCCGACAAATGGGGCGGGATGGGATAATGAATAATGGTGCCGATTCCCTTTTCCTCCAGATAACCCATCAACTCATCCCGCCTGTCGGACCGGATCACAAACTGGTGCCAGATATGAGTAGCGCCCCCCCGGATTTGGGGAAGAAGAAACTTTCCGCCGTCCAGCCGGCTTAAATATTTCTCACAGATCTCCCGTTTCTGCGCTTCCAGCTCATCCATATGCCTGAGACGCACCCTGAGAAGGCCCGCCTGCAGCTCGTCCAATCGAGAGTTGGCTCCCACCACCTTATTATAGTAGCGCTTTTCACTGCCGTAATTCCGGAAAATTCTGACTTCCCTGGCGATCCCCTCATCGTTTGTAATAATTGCCCCCCCGTCCCCAAAAGCGCCGAGATTTTTGGAGGGATAAAAGGAAAAACAGCCGATATCACCGAATGTGCCGGTGGTCTGTCCCCGGAATTTCGCCCCGTGGGACTGGGCGCAGTCCTCCACCACCCGGAGATGATATTTTTCCGCAATTCTCATAATCTCATCCATGTTGGACGCCTGTCCGTACAGATGCACCACCAGAATCGCCTTCGTCCGGTCCGTGATTTTTTCCTCCAGCGCCGAGGCGTCCAGTTGATAATATTCGTCCGGCTCCACAAAAACCGGAACCGCGCCGTTGATCGTGATCCCCATGACGGAGGCAATATAGGTGTTCGCCTGTACCAGAACTTCGTCCCCGGCGCCTATCCCCAGAATGCGGAACGCGATCCACAAGGCGTCCAGCCCGCTTGCCAGGCCTACGCAGTATTTTCCGCCCACATACTCCGCAAACTCCTCCTCAAAGGAGCTTACTTCCCGGCCGAGGACGTACCAGCCGGAGCGCAGCACCTCCAGCGCTTTATCCTCAAACTCCTTCTGGTACATAAAAAAACCCCTGTCCAGAGTGTTGGCCATCACCTTCCTGCCTTGGGGGGCATATTTCTCCATCCCTTACACCTCCGAATCCCCTTCCCGGACAATTCTCAGGAAATCTTCATAATTCCGAATGTACTCATCCGGCTTGTAATGCTCCGAGGCAAGGCATAACAGCACGGAATTCTCGCTGAAATCGTACATTTCCTTCCAGATCATCCTGGGAATATAAACCCCGGTCCTGGGCCGGTTTAACGTAAAGACAGCCTCGTTTCCCTTTCCGTCCTCCACCTTTACCTTGCTGGAGCCGGCCACGTTGATAATGACAAATTCCGTCTCTCTGTTTGCATGCTGTCCTCTGGCGATCCCGGGAGCGGATCCGTAAATGTAAAAAATCCTCTTGATGTCGAACGGCACGTCCTGGCCTCCCTCACAGACAATCAAATGTCCCCTTTCGTCTCCCTTTTCCTGAAATTCCAGCATCTGCGGTCCCTGAAACTGCATATGGCTCCCCCTTTGGTTGTTTTCTCCTGTTTTCCGTGTTTCTCACTGTCTGCGCCGGTAATACCGCCAATACCGTCCGTCCCCCACAGTTTCGTAATGCTCGTTCACCCACTGCATGATCCAGGACGTCTCCGGCACCTGCATGTTGCCGTAAAAACAACTGACCGCCACCACAGTGGGAGTCTTTTCCGGATAATATTCCAGATAATCCTGCAAGGTTTCATTGTAAATGGGCGTGTCTATGGTGGAAGGGTTGCTGATATCCGCATCCGTCAGCAAAAATTCCATGGAGTCCATGATCCAGCCTCCCACCAGCAGCAGGGAATCCTCCGGCGCCACAAACCGGCTGTGGTCTTCCGCGTCACAGGTGATCTGATAGTATGTCATATAATCGCACACAATGCCGGCGGACGGGCCGGAGCGGACAATGGTTTCCACATCCTGTACCATCGTGACGCCCCCTTTATTGGCATATCCCCACACCACCAGCCCCCGGTGCATGGTCACCAGCGCGCAGATCAGAAACAAAAACAGCTCCGCCTGTTTCCCTTTATGCCTCAGAGGGAGGAAGGACACCACGCCCCCCAGCGCCATATAGGGCACCATGGTGATCAGCCCCAGATCCGTCAGCAGGAACGTGGCAAGCAGGGAAGATGCGGCGAGAAGAATACCTGTCAGCCATACCGCCCTCTCCCGCTCGTTCATATCCTTGTACCCGGCGGCGCCCAGCGCCATCAGCAGTCCGGGCAGGATATAAAAGGTGCATGTCCAGTCCAGTCCGGTTTTTTTCTGTAAAAACAGGAAAACAAATTCCGTGGCAAACAAAAGCATCCCGAAAACGGTAAATCCGTTTCCCTGGGTTTTCCTGATATTTCTCCCAATCCGGCACAGGATCCAGGAAAGGGCCGCACAGGCCGCGATCCATAAAAGCGCCGTCAGAATGCCGCTGAAATAGTTCTGGATGCTGACATAGATGCCCTCGCTGTGGGAATCCGAATAAAAAATCCCCCGCAAATTCCGGATCAGCTTTTCCGGCCCCGTCCTGATCAGGAAATATCCCCCGTAAATCCCGCCAAACAGCGCGCACAGTCCTGTAAAGATCCCCAGGTTTTTCCAGCGTTCCCTTGTTTTTCCCAAAAGGATCACCGCCGCCGGAATATATGCCGCCAGGCAGGAGGGATACGCCAGAATTTCCAGGCAGAGACACAGGGCCGCAAGGCAGAGATATCTCTTTCGATCCTGGCGGCTTAAGAAACGGATCAGACACAGAAACAGCAGCGTCGAAAACCCGATCTGAAGATTCGCAAAATCCGGAAACGGCGTCTGTTTCGCCCGGAACATCAGGAAAAAGATCGCCGCCAGTTGAGATAGAACCTCCCCGGTTATCTCCCGAAACGCCCGGTAAAGCAAAACCGCGATTCCCACAAAAAAAAGAGTCCCCACAATCTGAAGATAAAACATGACCCCGGCATAGGAAGGCACCACCAGATGGTAGAGCCATAAAAACAGATCCGTAAAAAAAATCGATGTCTGATGGGGCTCCCACATCTGAGCGAACATGCCGTCGCCGTTTAAATGCCGGTAGGACATGGCCACCGTATAGGCGTTGTCAAAACCGGTATCCGTAAAAATACTCTTGATACTCGCCAGGATCACAGCCGCCCAGAGCAGCCGCATCCCTATCCGTTTGTGTTTTTCCCAAAAAGCCGTCATACTTCCGAATCCCTGTCTTTCACCTCATCGATTATATACAGCGGACGGTTTCTGGCGGCGTCCAGAACCCTCCAGATATATTCGCCTATAATACCCAGCATCAACATCAGCATTCCGAAACCGAACAGCACCACGCACATGATGGAGGCCCACCCCTGAATCGGGGTTCCCACCGTAAACTTTTCCACCAAAACGGAAATCAGCAGAACCAGGGCCGCAATGTCAAACACGATGCCCAGTCCCATCATAAACCGCAGCGGCGCATAGGTAAAGCTGAAAATGGAATCGGCGGCCAGCTTTATTTTTTTGGAGAGCGTCCATCGGGATTTGCCGATCTCTCTGTCCTGGCGCACAAAGTATATCATATCCGTTTGAAAGCCCACCCACATCACCTGAAGGGTGAGCGAAGAATTCTTTTCATCCAGGCGTTCCAGAACCTCGATCACCTTCCGGTCTATCAGGTAACAGTCGCAGCCTCCGGCGGGCATATTTTTATTGACCATTTTCCGCACCAGAGCATAGTACAGATTGGCAAAAAATACCTTGACCCGGTTTTCCTTTCTCTCCTTGCGCACCGCCAGGACAACCTTATTGCCCCGTTTCCAGCTCTCGTACATTTCCAGGATAATGGCGGAATCCTCCTGAAGATCCGCCTGCTTGGTCACGGCGCAGTCCCCGGTACAGACCGAAAACCCTGCCAGCAGCGCGGCATGTTCCCCATAGTTTTTGGAAAGCTTGACGCATCGCACCCTTTCATCCCTGCCGCGGATCCGGTTCATAACCTCCCAGGAATTGTCTCCGGAGCCATCGTCCACAAAGACGATTTCATAATCTCCAAGCCTGTCCAGGATTTTCTCCTTCATATCCGCATAGAGAAGTTCCAGCGTATCGGCATTATAATACACAGGCACCACAATCGATAATTTACTCATGACCAGTAGTCTCTCCTGATATTTTTCGGGAATTCATACAGGCTTTCCAGGGCCGGCGTTGCCCTGCCGGCCTGTCAGGCGCCGCTTGGGCTATTTGTTGGCGCCGGCGATAAACTCCACGAAATTCTTTTGCGGTATCGGTTCAGAAAAATAGTATCCCTGAATAAAATCACATTTCATATGGGAAAACGCCTCCAGCATTTCCCGGGTTTCCACTCCCTCCACCACAATTTCCATCTTCATATCTCTCAACATCCTGACCGTATTTTCCAGGAAAATCCACATTTTGGGATTGTTGCCCTCATCCACAAAGGATTTGTCCAGCTTAATCAGCTTTAAGGGCATCTGGATCACCCGTTTCATGTTGGAATATCCGGTGCCGTAATCATCCAGCGAGAAACTGAACCCGGCCTTCGTCAGTTTGTCCAGGTTTTCCATCATCACCATCTGGGTGTACGCGGCGGCTGTCTCCGTAATCTCCAGATTGATCCGGCTGGGCGGAATCTGATATTTGTTGACAGTGGAAATAATAATATCCGGAAGATCGCTGTCCATGATCTGCGCCACCGACAGGTTCACCTCCACATAATCCAGTCCCAGTCTCGCAAAGTCTTCGCCGGCGATAAACTGGCACACCTTATCAAAGACCACCTCTCCGATCCTGTGGATCGCTCCGCTCCTTTCCGCGGCGGAAATCAGTTCCTCCGGGGAGATATAGCCGTGCTGGGGATCAAACAGCCGGATCAGCGCCTCCGCGGAAATGAATCTGCCGCGGGCCACGGAATAGATCGGCTGATAATACACCTGAAAGCTGTCATTTTCAAGCGCCCGTTCAATAATCATGTCAATATTGGTCTGGATATCCAGTTGATTTCTATCGTACATTTCCCCCGCCCGCATCACACGGCCCGTATAATAGTTCTTTTTATGAAAGTCCGCGCCGAACGACATCAGCATCTTAAAATCCGTCATTTCCTCCGGGCATTGGGAGATCACCAAAAAAGGCGCCAGCGTAATGTCAATCCCTCTGAAATTCATGGGCTGCTTGAGCGTGTGGTTCAATTCCTCCGCCACCCTCTCCGCGTTCTTTCTGCTGCCGCCCGAAAAGACCAGACGGAATCTGCCGTTATCCAGATAATACAGATCCGCGTGTCCGTGGGTTTTCCTGTTGATATCGTGGATTTCTCCCGCCACGATCTTTAAAAACTCCATGGAGAAATCAAATCCCAGCATGGCCTGTACGGAGGCAAAATTACTGATATTGAGCATGATCACGATCACATGCTTGCCATTGAGGTAATTGCGTTTCATATCCCTGGCGTAAGCGCTGTGTTTCATCAGTCCCGTAAAGGAGTCCACATATTCCTCCGGCCGCTGCATAAAAGCGCTCAGGATCAGCAGGCTGACGGAGCCGCCGAACATCTCCACCAGATTTCCCGGCACCAGCATCTGAACCACCATGGATCCGATGGCAAAGACAAGCACCGAGGCAATCGCCAGAAAATCTCCAACGGAAAACAATTTGTGAAACCAGACGATGTAAAAGACATCGAACAGGACGTAGAACAGGGTGCAGACATACAGCAGCCCAAACCAGGGCCCGCGGGTATAACCGCCGTCCACTGAAAAAATCAGCCCCGTGCGGAAATTGAGAGCAAGGGCAAGCAGCATCACAAGGGAAGGGGCGAAAATCAGAATCTTGATCACGGTATTCTTTTCCAGTTTATGCCAGGTATCAAACAAGCTGATAAAAAAGAGCAGGTAAAGCGGAGCCGTCAGGAAGTGAGTTGCCAGATATCCCAGATGGGCCGCATAAAGCGCACGGGAACCCACAGCCTGATTTTTGTCAAGCACAACCGAAAAAATATCACAAACCGTAGACAGGGCGACCATCAAAATCAGCAGAAGAAACATCCGGTTTGCTTTACTGGCCGTCATTTTGCGCAAGATACACGATATCAGCAATACCGCTAACACAATCAGCGCCGCAACATCAAGAGCGATACCTTTCCCCATAGCTTTCTCCAGTCCGCAGTCTTCCGTCCTCTATCCTTTATCCTCTATCTTCTATCTTCTATCTTCTATCTTTTATCCTTTATCTTCTATCTTTTATCCTTTATCTTCTATCTTTTATCCTCTATCTTCTATCTTTTATCTCTTACCTTTTATCTTTTATTTCTTACCTTTTATCTTTTATCCTCTATCCTCCATCTTCCATCTTCCATCTTCCATCTTCCATTTAATAATACCTATTTATACCAGGAAAGTCAATGAGTTCCTTCCAGAACTGTTGGGGACGCAAAAAAGACCACATTCAGAGCAGCTTTATCTTTGGTAAAAGTGTAGTGTTTCCGCTCTGAACGTGAATCTTTATGTTTGCATTATAACGCGCTCATTCAAATATTTCAATGGTTTCTTACGATACTTTAGTTTTATCATAATCAACATTTTTCAATTTTACGAATCATGATATTAATTTAAGTTTTTTCATTTTACGAACCATGATTTCCTTCCCAGAAATCCGTGTTCCTTTTTCATAAACCATAATTTTCTTTCCCGAGAATCTGCGTTTCCTTTTCACAAACCATGATTTCCCTGGCGGCGGCTGCTGCCATTTTGTATATTTTCCTTCCATCGGGACACAATGAAACTAAAAAACGGAGGGTTCAATATGACGGACAACGATACGATTCATCTGTTGAAAGAATGTGACGCAGGCTCCAAAATGGCTGTCTCCACCATCGACGAGGTGATGGAAAGGGTCAGCGACGGGTCGATGCAGCAGCTTTTGCGGGAGAGCAGGGAGCATCATGAAGAACTGGGGAACCGGATCCATTCCCGGCTCATAGACCATCATGCGGAGGAAAAGGATCCAAACGCCATGGCCAAAAGCATGTCCTGGATGAAGACAAATATGAAACTCAGCATGAATAACAGCGACGCGGCCATTGCCGACCTGGTCACCGACGGCTGCAACATGGGGATTAAAAGCCTGCACAAATACCTGAATCAGTACAAGGCGGCGGACGATACGTCCAAGAGTCTTTGCGAAGATCTGATCTCCATTGAGGATCAGTTGTGCCGGGATCTGAGACAATATCTGTAACGTTCCCGGTTTCGATGCTGAGGATTGCAAGCCAAAAAGCCGGCGGATCCGGGCCTCTTTCGGAAAAGAGCCTTGATCCGCCGGTTTTGAAATGGTTACAGAATTCTTCTCACCGCAAGGATGGTTCGGTAGGTAGCCTGGTTGACCTTGATGCCGCCCCGGGGATAGGGGCTGCTGTTGCTGGCATGTACCACCAGTCCGCCCCCTATGTACATGGCCACATGACCGTCATAGCAGATCAGATCACCCGGCTGAGCGTTATCATAGCTGACGCCGGTTCCGGCGCTTCGCTGAAGATAAGACGTCCGGGGAATTTTATAGCCAAAATAGCTGTACACCGCATAGGTGAATCCGGAGCAGTCCGCTCCGTTGGTCAGGCTTGTCCCCCCTGCCACATAGGGATTCCCCACATGCTGACAGGCGAATTTTGCGATTTTCTTTCCCAGATCGCTGCCCGACGCCTTGTCAATAATCGCGTCATAATTGGAGGAATAGCTGCCTGACGCGGCGGTTTGCGCCGTCTGGAGCCGTTTCAGTTCCTCCTGATTCTGTTTGAGAAGCTGCTGGGAAACGGCGGCCTGCTGCCTTGCCTTGTCGATCTGCGCATCATAATTGGCGGATTCCTTCTTCAGTTTGCTGAGCTGAGCGTCCAGACTGGCCTTTTGCGCATCCAGATCGGCTTTATCCTCCTGCAGACTTTCCCTCTCCGCCACCAGCAGTCCCTTTTCCTGTTCCAAATCCGCCTTTTCCTGTTCCAGAAGATCCCAAAGATCCTGAATCTGGTTCTTTGTCTCAATAAAATCATCCAACTGCATCTTGCTGTACGCATAAATTTTTTCAATGTAATCCATGCGGTTGAGCAGATCGGAAAGCCCCCGTCCCTCAAACATCAGATCAAAATAGGAGACGTCGCCCTGCTCGTAAAGCATCCGGGTACGGGCCGCCATATCCAGCCTCTGCTGTTCCTCCCGGTTCTTCGCCTCCTCGTATTCTGCCGCCGTCAGCACGATCTGGTTCTGCTTTTCCGTGATCTCGCCTTCCTTGACGCTGATTTCTTCCTCCCGGGCGGCGATTTCTTCCTCCTTCATGTCAATGCTGACCATGGTATTGATCAGCTCGGCATTGGCGTCCTCCATTTTTTCCAGAATCATGTCCTGCTGCGCTTCCAGAGCGGAAATCTCGCCGTATTCCTTCTCCAGCTCCCGCTGAATCCTGTCGATTTCCTCCTGGATTTCAGCGGCGGTGGCAGCGTTGGCCGTAAGCGTCTCCGCAGACCCGCACCGGAGAATCCCCACCGTCATGGACACGGCCAATATGCAGTTTACAATTCGTCTCAGCCCTTTTTTCATAAAAAAAGCATATCATACTTTTTTCGGCTTTTCATCCGAAAAACGCTGTTTTTTCCTTAATTTTTTCTAAAACTTACAGCTCGCAGTTGTTCACCGTTCTGGGGAAGGGGATTACATCCCGGATATTTCCCATCCCGGTCAGGTACATCACGCAGCGCTCAAATCCCAGTCCAAAGCCCGCGTGGCGGACGGAACCGTATCGGCGAAGATCCAGATAGAAATCATAATCTTCTGTTTTCAGACCCATTTCCTCCATCCGGCGCTCCAGCACATCCAGCCTGTCCTCCCGCTGGCTGCCGCCGATGATCTCCCCGATGCCCGGCACCAGGCAGTCCATAGCCGCCACCGTTCTGCCGTCCTCGTTCAGTTTCATATAAAAGGCCTTGATCTCCTTGGGATAATCCGTCACAAACACAGGACGCCGGAACACTTCTTCCGTGAGATAGCGTTCATGCTCGGTCTGAAGATCGCACCCCCAGGATACCTTATAATCAAAGTGATCATTGTTCTTTTGCAGGATTTCCACGGCTTCCGTATATGTCACATGGCCGAAATCGGAACCGGCCACATGCTCCAGCCTCTCGATCAGTCCCTGATCCACAAACTGGTTCAGAAAAGCCATTTCCTCCGGCGCGTTTTTCAGCACGTAGCGGATCACATACTTTAACATGCCCTCCGCCAGCAGCATGTCGTCCTTCAGATCCGCGAAAGCCATTTCCGGCTCGATCATCCAAAATTCCGCCGCATGCCGGGTGGTGTTTGAATTTTCCGCCCGGAAGGTGGGGCCGAAGGTGTATACGTTCTTAAAGGCAAAGGCGTAAGTCTCCACATTCAACTGGCCGCTCACCGTCAGATTGGTCTGTTTGCCAAAGAAATCCTTGCCAAAATCCACCTTCCCGTCTTCCGTTCTCGGCGGATTTTCCAGATCCAGCGTGGTCACCTGGAACATCTCTCCGGCGCCCTCGCAGTCGCTTCCGGTGATCAGCGGCGTGTGTACATAGACAAACCCCCGCTCCATAAAGAAACTGTGGATCGCGTACGCAATCAGGGATCTGATCCGAAATACCGCCTGAAACGTGTTGGTTCTGGGTCTTAAATGCGGAATGGTGCGCAGATATTCAAAGGTATGGCGCTTTTTCTGAAGGGGGTAATCCGCCCCGGAGGCCCCCTCCACCGTCACCTGAGACGCCTGAATCTCAAAGGGCTGTTTCGCGTTGGGAGTGTCCGCCACGGTGCCTGTGACAATCACAGAGGCTCCCACATTCATCCTGCAAAGCTCCTGAAAATTTGCAAGAGCGTCCCCATATACCACCTGGAGGGGTTCAAAAAACGTGCCGTCGCTGATCACCAGAAAGCCGAAATTTTTGGAATCCCGGTTGTTTCTGACCCAGCCGCCGACCGTGACCTCCTTCCCGATATACGATTCTTTGTTCCGATACAGCTCACGGATCTCTGTCAGTTCCATCTCTCCCTCTTTCCGCCGCCCAAACGGCCTGCTGATGATAACGCCCGGCGATTACTCGCCCTGGTACAAACCCTTGAGGAAATCGATCACTCTTTGGGACATATAATAATTCCGAAATCCTTCCCGGGAAACCTCTCCCATATATTCTTCCACGGATTCATAGCCCGCATTCGCCGCGTCTTCCTCCAGCATGGAATCCAAAAGCTCGTCATCCACGCCCAGTCCCTCCTGATTGGCTATGGCTTGCAGGGTCAGGTTCTGTTTGACGCCGTTGGGCGCGTATGTCTCGATCACTTCGTCCGCCGTCATCTGATAATTGGCGGCGGCAAAGCTTTCCCTGTCCATGCCGTATGCCTGGGCAAACGCATCCAGATTCTGGGAAATATTTTCCCTGCTTTCCTCCAAAAGCTGCTCCGGCAGAGTTTCCTCAAAGGTGCAGGACTGAATCAGGGCATCCAAAATAGCGTTTTCCAGGCTGATCTCATAATTTGACTGCACCATCTGGAACAGGGCGTCATATACATACTGCCTCATCTGTTCCACGGTGGACACGTTTTCCATCCCCGCCAGGGGCGCGATGGCGGCAACCGTTTCGTCATTCATTTCTTCATAAAGGGGCATGATGTAACGGACCGTCACCGTAAATACCACCGGCTGCCCCGCCAGATCCGGGTTGTTGGGGTAAGGGTCGGGGAACGAAAGGTTCAGATCCACCGTCTCCCCGGGCATGACGCCAACCAGCCCGTCCTCGAAACCGTCGATGAACGCCCCGCTGCCGATGGTCAGAGAGCTGTTCTGCGCCGTGCCGCCGTCAAAGGCCACGCCGTCCTTTTTCCCTTCATAATCAAGGCAGACCGTATCTCCCACGGCTACCGGCCGGTCCGTAATGCCGCCGGTTTCCTCGGTCAGATAACTGGTGTAGATGGTATACAGGTAATAATCCACTTCATCGTCCGACACTTCCGCCGGCTCCACCTGAACGTCAAGGTTGTTGTAATCTCCCAGCGTCACATACTGCTCCACGTCAAGCAGGGCAAGCGGCAGATCCTCCTTGCCCCCGCATCCCGCGGCCGTCAAAACCAGCCCCAGCGCCGCCAACAAGCTTATCATTTTCTTTTTCATAAAATCTCCCTCAATCCTTCCGCACAAATTTGTTTCCTGTGCTGTTTCCCGTTGTTTCCTGTTTCCTGATGCCTTTCGTTTTCTGTTTTCTGTTTTCTGTTTCCTGAAATCTGCTGTTCCCTGATATCTTCCGTTTCCTGATATCTTCCGTTTCCTGATATCTTCCGTTTCCTGATATCTTTCGTTTCCTGATATCTTTCGTTCCCTGATATCTTTCGTTCCCTGCTATCTTCCGCTTCCTGTTCCCGGCTGTTTCTCCGGTTCCTTTTGTCTGCGCCGCCGGGGCCAAAGGGCCTCAGCCGGCACCGCACTGAGGTATTATAACACAGGATCTTATATTTTGCAAAAGAAACCGAAATGTCCTGTTGCTTAACTGCCGGCATCTGTGATAAAATACAGTCATGGCCGCCGAACGCCGGCGGCCGCAAGCATGCGTAATCAGGAGGTAGCCCATGAAACCGTGGATGATCGTTTTGATCGTAATCACGATCGTTATCATCGCCATTGTGGTGGCGCTGTACTTTCTCGGAAAAAAGGCCCAGAAAAGACAGGCGGAGCAGCAGGAGGCAATGGAAGCCAACAAGCAGACCGTCTCCATGCTCATCATCGACAAAAAAAGAATGAAACTGAGGGATGCCGGCCTTCCTCAAGCCGTGGTGGCCCAGACGCCCAAAGCTCTCAGAGGATCAAAGCTGCCTATTGTCAAGGCCAAGGTGGGGCCCCAGATCCTGTCCTTGATCTGCGATGAAAAGATTTTTGACACCGTCCCGATCAAGAAGGAGGTCAAGGCCGTGGTCAGCGGTCTTTATATTCTGGAGGTCAGAGGGCTCCACGGAAAAAGCGAAACCGTTCCCGCCAAGAAAAAGGGACGTTTCCGGAGAATGCTGGAAGCGGCGCAGGAAAAGGCGGGCGCAAAGCCCATCAAATAATCCGTTCCCGGGCATTTCCTTCTTCAATCTGCCGGCGCTTTGCCCGAAACGCCAAATATCGATTCACTGGAGCGTAAAAGCCACATGGAAGAATATCGTATTAAGGCACATGCCAAGATCAATCTGGGGCTGGACGTAATCCGACGGCTGCCAGACGGCTATCATGAAGTGAGAATGATCATGCAGAGTATCGGACTCTGCGACGAACTGACGCTGCATAAAACCTCCGGGGGGATCCGGTTGACCTCCGATCATCCCGATCTGTCCTGCGGAGAAGACAATCTGGCCTTTCAGGCGGCAAAGCTGATGGCGGACACGTTCCGCCTTGCGGAAGGGGTTCACATCCATCTGCATAAGACCATTCCCATTGCTGCCGGCATGGCGGGCGGCAGCGCCGACGCGGCGGCAGTCATGAAAGGAATCAGCCGCCTGTTCGATCTGGACGTTCCCATGTCCCGCCTGATGGAGCTGGGTACCTCCGTGGGCGCCGACGTGCCCTTCTGTATTCTCGGCGGGACCGCTTTGGCGGAAGGCATCGGAGAGCGTCTGACCCCCCTGACCCCCGCCCCCGACTTTTATATTCTGACAGCCAAACCCGATATCAGCATATCCACCAGATTTGTCTACGAAAATCTGGATCTGTCTCAGATCACCAGGCATCCCGACATAGACGGGATGGTGCGCTCCATCGAATCCGGCAGCTTGCAGGGTATCCTGGACCGGATGGGAAACGTGCTGGAAACTGTGACCGCATCCTCCTACCCCGTCATAGACGCTTTAAAGCGCAGAGTCAGAGAGCTGGGAGCCGTCAACAGCCTGATGAGCGGCAGCGGCCCCACCGTATACGGCATCTTCCTCTCGGAGCAGGCCGCGCAGTTCGCCTGTGAACAACTGAGAAACGAGGATCCTTCCCTGGAGCTTTTTGTGACCACGCCCACTTAGAAAGGCGGCTACCATGCAAGAATTATTTCAGTCCGACATCAACGAGTTTCTTCCCCTGCGGGATGTGGTGTTCAATACCCTTCGTCAAGCGATTCTGATCGGCGAATTAAAACCGGGCGAGCGTCTGATGGAGATTCACCTGGCGGACAGGCTCGGCGTCAGCCGAACGCCCATCCGGGAGGCAATCCGCAAGCTGGAGCGGGAAGGCCTTGTCACCGTAAAGCCCAGACGGGGCGCGGAAGTGGCGCAGATCACGGAAAAAAGCATGAACGATGTGCTGGAGGTGCGCCGGGCGCTGGACGCGCTCTGCGCGGAGCTTGCCTGCGAGCGCATCACGGCGGAGGGGCTGGAAGCGCTGAAGGACGCCTGCGACAGCTTTGAACAGTCCGTCCAAACGGGGGACAATAAAAAAATCGCCCAGGCGGACGTGGCCCTGCATGACATCATTGTCCAGGCTACGGGAAACCAGCGGCTGATCCAGTTGGTCAACAATCTTTCGGAACAAATGTACCGCTACCGGTTTGAATATATCAAGGACAGCAGCCAGCACCAGCGGCTGGTGGAAGAACACCGGGTCATTTACCAGAGTCTTGTGCGCAAGGATCGGGAAACCGCGGCGGAAGCGGCAAGAATCCATATCGACAATCAAAAAAAGGCGATTATACGCCAGATCCGGCTGGATAAGGCCAAACAGTAATTTTTCTCCGCAGCGCAGAATAAAATGAATTTACCATGGCAATAATCCTGCATATCCCGGTGAAACCGGGTGGAAAAGAGGTTATTGCATGAAAAAAATATGGCTTGGAATCCGTATCGGCGTTACCATATGCGCCGCCGCAGGCTGGTGGGGCCTTCTCTATCCTCAACTGTCCCTGACCCCGGACACCGTGTATGTGCGGTTTGGCCACGGGGACGTCCACGAGGAAACATCTGGGGAATGGGAGTTTGACAGCTCTCTGTACCGGGAGCTTTTATGCGCCGGTCCGGAAAAGATCACCTTCCGCAGCAGGTTTCTTACGGATCTCAGCTCACTTTGGGAGGCAATCTATCATGGAGACGACCCAAAATAACCAATCGGCAAAAAACGCTCCCATTGGCGTTTTTGATTCCGGCGTAGGCGGTCTTACCGTGTTCCGGGAAATCATGCGTCAGATTCCCAACGAACGCATTGTGTACTTCGGCGATACTGCGCGGGTTCCCTACGGATGTAAATCCCAGGAAACCGTCACCCGCTACGCCCGGCAGATCGTCCGGTTCCTTCGCACCTTTCAGGTGAAAACCATTGTTGTGGCATGTAACACCGCCAGCGCCTACGCCCTGGACACGCTGGAACAGGAGACGGATATCCCCGTGATCGACGTGGTAAAGCCCGGCGCGAAAATGGCCGCGGAAATGACCCGCAACGGCCGTATCGGGGTGATCGCCACGGAGGCCACCATCGGCAGCCAGATTTATACCGAATACATAAAAAAGCTGAACAAAAACGTCACTATCTACGGAAAGGCCTGTCCCCTTCTTGTTCCTCTGGTGGAGGAAGGGCTCCTGGAGGATCCGGTAACGGATGAGATCGCACGAAGGTATCTGGGCGAACTGATCGACATCGATATTGACACTCTGATTCTGGGCTGCACCCATTATCCCCTGATCCGCTCCACCATCGGCCGTATTATGGGAACGGGCGTTACCCTGGTCAACCCGGCTTATGAAACCGCCAGAGAGCTTAGGGAGATGCTGTCGGCCAAGGATCTGTTAAACGACGAACCCCCGGCGCTTGGGGGCAACCAATACCGTTTTTTTGTCAGTGACAAGGCGGAGAAATTCGTCCGGTTTGCCAATTCCATTATCAAATACGGCATTCTCTCCGCAAAATCCATCAACATCGAGGAGTACTGACCCGGAGCGGTCAGTCCGTCAAACAGTATGAAGAAAACGGTGCATCTTACCCTGGACGGCGTCCAGCAGTATCCCGATGGCGGCAAAACCACAACCAGCCTGACGGCGTCCGGGGAATATTATCAAAAAAACCACAGCCATTACCTGATTTTTGAGGAACCCTCTCCGGAGGACCCTCCCCCGGAAAACCCCATCCCCCTGAAAAGCATGCTGAAATTCCGGGACGGCCTGATGGAATACCACAGAAAGGGGGCGGCCTGCCTGCGGCTGGTGCTGGAGGAGGGCGCGGAACACATGACGGAATACGCCACCCCTTTCGGCGTCCTGTTTTTCGGCGTCGAGACCCATTCCGTCAAAACGGCCGAGGCCCCGGAGGAAATGCAGGTTACGGCGGATTACAGTCTCACTCTGGACGGAAAGCCCTTTGCCCGCTGCCGGATACAGGTGAACATGCGATCCTTTTCCGGCAATATTTCTCCGTAACGGTAAAGTTTGGAACCATTCCATCCGATATACATAATAGCATCACGGATGATGTATCGTCCTCTCAAAAGCAGAACCAGGCGCAGAACGCCAGAAAGAAGGGTGACTATGAGTAGTGTAAACGGAGTTACAACAGTACAGCCGGCGGCTTACAGCAGCCAGCCCGCAGAGACTAGGGTTTCGGAACAGGCAAAAAGCGCGGAAACGGCGCAGAAAACCGAAACGTCCAACAACGATGGCGTGATTTATGAGCCCTCCGAACAATCGGCGGCAGTTTCTTCCCCCAAAAAATATACGCCCGACACAAACCTGGTCAACAAGCTGAAAGCGGATGCGGAGGCCCGCACCCAGCAGTTGCGCAGTCTTGTGGAAAAGATGCTGAGCGGCCAGACCAACGCCTACGGCAAGGCAAACGATATCTGGCAGTTTCTGCGTTCCGGCGAGTACACCGTTGACGCCGCCACCAAGCTGCAGGCTCAGGCGGATATTGCCGAGGACGGTTATTGGGGCGTGGAGCAGACTTCCGACCGGATCATCGATTTCGCCAACGCTTTGACCGGCGGCGATCCGGATAAGATTGAGGAAATGCGCGAAGCCTTTAAAAAGGGATACCGCCAGGCGGAAAATAAATGGGGCGGTTCTCTGCCCGACATTTCTCAGCGCACCTATGACGCGGTGATGAAGAAGTTCGATGAGCTTGCCGAAAAGGCGGCGTCCACCGCTCAGGAAACCGCTCAGACAAATGACGGAACCGATGTAACGAAATAATGGGTAAAGCTTGAAACAAACCGGTAAGGCTGCCGCGTCTGCGGCAGCCTTTTCTTACTCCCCTTTTTCAGTTCGTTTTCCCGACCGTTTTCAGCCTGTTTTCAGCCCCCTTTTACCACCAGCAGCTTCTGGCCCGGCGTCAGCTCGTCGCTGTCCAGGGAGTTTAACTCCCGCAGCGTCTCCACAGGCACATAATACTGTTTCCCGATGTTCCAGAGGTTATCTCCTGCCTTCACCACATAGACCACCATCCCCGGAAGGCTGCTCATCTTTGCGCTGTCCAGCTCCGAAACGGTCACCTGGCTGATCAGATCCACGGGAATGTTCTGAAATACCACCGTAGAAAAGCTTAACACGGCTTTGACATCCATTTCCTCTCCGTCCAGCATGGTCACCTGCAACTGTTCCACCTGGGCGTGAACCTTCCCCAGATCTTCCGGCGCAATGTCCGGCACCTCCAGGGTGTACTGATAAGGAATCTGGGCCTGGGTACAGGCGTAGGGCGCCTCATCCTCCCCTGTGATATACAGCACTTTTACGTTCATGGCCCCCTGAAGCAGAATGCCGTTCTCCACCGTACTCTGCCGTTCCGGAGACACGTTTCCCTCGCTGTGCAAAAGCTGCAGCACGTTCCCGCCGGGTACACGGATCCTGTCCGTCACCTTGGTTTTGCCCGTCACCCGGGCTAACAGCCTGCGCAGACAGGTACGGTGGGCCACCGTGCTGATCTCGCTGGATACGCCATAGATGTCCGAAATAATATCCAGCTTTTCTTCCTCATAAATGCGGATGGAAATATCCATCACCAGCTCCAGCCCAACCGTTCGTTCCTCCCCGTCAAAATCCGGCCGCACGGAAAGCTCCTGCTGCCCCAGGCGGCATTGGATATCCGGCAGCATCCCTTCCCTGCAGCCGTGGCACTCCAGCTCTCCCTGAAAGGGCATTGCCGTCTCAAAGGAACGGATGGGATGATCCTCTCCCTCCCCCTCGTACAGAAGAAACAGATGCACGTCCCCGGAGACGGTCAGCTTTTCTTCCAGGGTCTTAAACTCCACATCCCCCAGCGAGATATTGTTCCAGAGAATCTGATAGATATTGGGATAACTGGCGGGAAGCGTAACCTCCTCCTTCAGCCTGTATATGTCGTTTTTACAGATAGCGATCTGCGCCAGATTCACAGGCATCTGCCGGTACTGGGCCTGTTCCTCCCCGTGGATGGCCACAGGCGCCTCCTCGTCATACAGCTCCTCCACCCGGGCCGTCAGCGTGATCAGGGACTGTACATTCAGCTTTCTGGAATTGATGGCGCTTACGGTCAGATCCTCCACCTCTCCGTCCACGGTAACGGTATCCGAGGGAACTGCCCCCTGCAGATTCATCTTTTCCTCAAAGGGAAGTTTCCCCTCCAGCAGCACCAGGCTGGCTCCTTCCTCCGACGTGTGATAAAGGATCACATAGCAAAGCCTGCCTCTCACCGTAACGCAGTCCGTCCCCGGACGTATTTCATCGATGGCAAGCTCCCCCTTTTCCAGATTCAGGGTACTGACATCCGGCTTGTTCTCCGGAAGATTGACATCGTCCTCCAGGGCAAACTGGACCACCGCTTCCGCTCTGACCCGGTCCATATGTATGTTTCTTTTCATCAGCTCCACAAAAAATACCTCCAGACATATACTGATATAAGTATATATATGAAGGTATTTCTGATTTTATCCCTCCACGGCTCCCACAAGGTCGCTGAGATTTTCCACGCCGTATCTTCTCATGTAAAACTCGATGCCGTCCAGCACAAACTCCGCCGTGCGGGGATCCGCAAAGTTCATGGCGCCGATTCCCACGGCGCTGGCCCCCGCCAAGATAAACTCGATGGCGTCGTCTCCCGTGGCGATCCCGCCCATGCCGATAATGGGAATCTTCACCGCCTGCGCCGCCTGATAGACCATCCGCACCGCCACCGGCTTAATGGCCGGGCCGCTCAATCCTCCCGTCTTGTTCGCCAGCGCAAATTTGCGCCTGCGGATATCGATCTTCATCCCCATAATCGTATTGATCAGCGAGATAGCGTCCGCCCCGCCGGCTTCGGCCGCCTTTGCCATCTCTCCGATATCGGTGACGTTGGGGCTCAGTTTCATGATAATGGGCTGCTTGGCGTGGCGTTTCAGCTCCTGGGTGATCCCAAACAAAACCTCCGCCCTCTGGCCGAAAGCGATGGCCCCCTCCTTCACGTTGGGACAGGAAACGTTGATTTCCAGCATGGAAATGGCCGGCTCCTCCCCCAGCCTTTCCACGACCTCCACATAATCCTCTACGGTTCTGCCGCAGACATTGACAATGATTTTGGTGTCAAATTTTTTTAAGAAGGGGATATCCCGCTGTAAGAACAGCTCCACGCCCGGATTCTGAAGCCCGATGGCGTTTAACATTCCCCCGTGAACCTCCGCCACTCTCGGCGTGGGATTGCCCGGCCAGGGAACGTTGGACACGCCCTTTGTCACCACCGCTCCCAGCCTGTTAATGTCCATCAGCTCGGAATACTCCATCCCGGAGCCAAAGGTGCCCGATGCGGTCATAACAGGGTTTTGAAAGGTTACGCCGGCGATTGTTGTCTGTATGTTCATATCTCCTCTTTTCTTCTGCTCTTACCGCAGACGGCACTATATTTCAACCTCACCGGCCTCAAACACAGGGCCGTCGGTACAGATCCTGGCGTTATGCACGTTGGTGTGAGGATGGACTTCCCGGGTTTTCACCACGCAGCCCAGACACACCCCCACGCCGCAGGCCATATGTTCCTCCAGGGAGATATACGCCGGTATCCCTCTTTCCCCTGCAAACTCCTTCACCGCCTTTAACATCGGCATGGGCCCGCAGGCATAGATGATATCCGCCTGCAGATTTTCCTTCCGGATCAGATCCATAACATTGCCGCAGACCCCGATGCTGCCGTCTTCCGTGGCCACATGCACGTCTCCAAACTGCTCCAGATCCTTTTGCAGAAAACC
This sequence comes from uncultured Acetatifactor sp., assembly GCA_947630715.1. Classification (GTDB taxonomy): domain Bacteria; phylum Bacillota; class Clostridia; order Lachnospirales; family Lachnospiraceae; genus Acetatifactor. Next base: position 20,766 of record CANRIP010000002.1, on the reverse strand, counting down.
GGCCGTCTGTCCATTCTGATATCCCAGCACAATCTGCCGATCCGCCTTAAGCCGCTTGGACAGCTCCACAAGAGGCGGGATGCCGATGCCGCCCCCTATGATCAGCGCCCTCTTTCCCTCTCCCTTCTCCAGCGGGAAACCGTTTCCCAGCGGCCCCAGGATGGGAACATACCCCAGGCCGTCCTTGGGTTTGCGGCGGGACAGCTCATGGGTGCCCTCCCCTGCCCGGCGGTACACCAGCCGCAGCGCCGATCTGTCCGCGTTCACCTCGCAGATGCTGAGGGGGCGGGGCAGCAAAAGGTTCTCATTGCGCAGATAGACGCCGATAAACTGGCCCGGATTGATTTCCTCCAGCCCCTGCGTGGGTTCCATCCACAGATCAAAGATCCCGGGTGCAATCTCCTTATTGATGGTCACTTCCGCCAATACTCGTTTCTTCATCATCACATCCCCTTTCCTGCGTTTGTATGTTCCGGTACCCGTCATTTTGCCCGGTAGATCTCCCTGCCGGATGCGATGGTCCGCATCACCTTTCCCTGAAGGCTCCACCCTGTGAACGGGGAGTTGGAGGCCCTGGACGCATAATCGCCGGGCGTCACCGAGGCGTAGGTGTCGATCAGGATCAAATCGGCGGGCCCCCCTTCCTCCAGGTACCCGGCGTCCATGTGATACAGGGCGGCGGGATTGGTGCTCATCAGCCTTAACAGCCGGCACATGGTGAGGTACCCCTTGTCCACCAACTGGGTGATTCCCAAAGAAAGCGCCGTTTCCAGCCCAATGATCCCGCTGGGCGCCTGGGTGATGGGAAGGGATTTTTCCGCGGCGGTATGCGGGGCGTGATCCGTTGCAATGATATCAATCGTGCCGTCCACCAGACCCCGGATGATCTCCATCCGATCCTCCCTGGTCCGCAGGGGCGGATTCATTTTGGCCATGGCCCCGTATTCCCGGACGGCCTCCTGGGTGAGCGTAAAGTGATGAGGGGTCGCCTCCCCGTGGACGTTGGTTCCCTTTTCCTTTGCCCTTCGCAGCAGCTCCACGGTTTCCGCCGCGCTGATATGCTGAAGATTCACGCTGGCCCCCGTCTCCAGCGCCAGTTTCAGATCTCTCTCCGCCAGGGTGATTTCCGCCTCCCTGGGGGAGCCCTCAATCCCCAGCGCGGCGCTGGCCTCGCCCTGATGAATGCCGTTCTGGGAAATCAACGCCGGGTCTTCCTCATGGAGACTGATGGGTACGTCCAGAACCGCCGCCTCCTGCATCGCCTTCTTAAGCAGCGTTTCGTCCATGACCGCAACGCCGTCATCGGAAAACCCTGCCGCGCCAGCCTTGGCCAGCCGGGCCATAGGCGTCAGGCTTTTCCCCTTCATCCCCATGGTCACGTTCGCACAGGCATACACATGGATTCCCGTGCTTTTCCCCCGGTCCAGCACATAAGCCAGGGTTTCTTCGTTGTCCACAGGCGGCTTTGTATTCGCCATCATCACCACCGAGGTAAAACCGCCCTTCGCCGCGGCGAGAGCGCCGGTGGAAATGTCCTCCTTCTGGGGAAAGCCCGGATCCCTGAAATGCACATGCACGTCCACCAGGCCCGGCGCCACCAGAAGGCCCTCCGCGTCTATCACACTGCACCGGCCCTTTGGCGTTTCCAGGTTCTTGCCGATTTTTACAATCCGGTCCTCCCGGGTGAGGATGTCATATTTTCCATCCCTGCCGGATTTGGGATCGATCATATACCCGTTTTTAATCAGTATCATAAGCCCCTCCAAAATCCCCTTTTATCCAGTGTACCACGGATCGGGGAAAAAGAAAAGAGCCGCGTTGCGGCTCTCTTGCGGCTCCTTTTCCCGCGCCGGTCGGCTTATTCAAACAGCACGGTTTTGTCCAGATATTCCGTTTTCAGCACAATACAGGGATAAGACGGGGTTTTTCCGTTTTTGTCCGCACTTTCCGGCCCCAGCAGACTGGTGTCCACGCAGATACTGCTCTCCGTCAGATACAGCTCATTGACGGCGATACTGTACCCGCCTGTCTCCTGTTCGCCGTAGCCCACGCATATGTACAGGAATTCATTGTCGCTGTAAGTAAACTGAAAAGGTTCGCTTTTCTTTTCCTCCAGGATCGCAAGCAGCTCCTGGGGCACCATTTCCTCGCTGAGAACGGTAAACTCCAGATCCCGCAGCTTGACGGTTTCCTCGCTCAAGAAAGCGCAACTGGCAAGCAGAAACGTGCAGAAGGCCAGCGCCGCGCACATCAGAACCTTTTCCGCAAAAGAATTCATTTCTGTTTTTTTCAAGGTTTCGCCGTTTCATCCTTTTTCTTTTGCTCTATTCTATGTACACCGGGGCCGATTTATGATAAGATGAACAGGTGTACCGATCAACCTGCGAATAGGAGACGTTCCATGTTTCGTTTTATTATCATTGTCATTTATCTGCTGTTATTTCTGATCCTGACGATCCCCGTTCTCATGGTGGAATGGATCATCGGGAAATGCAGCCCTGCCTTAAAGGACAAAAGCTCCAAGGCCATTGTAAGCTGGGGATTCCGCTGCATCCGGCGGCTGGCGGGCACGGAGCTGATCGTAAAAGGCATGGAAAACATCCCGGAGGACACCGCCGTGCTTTATGTGGGCAACCACCGAAGCTATTTCGACATTGTCCTCACCTGTTTTCTGTTTCCCCATGTGACGGGATATGTGGCCAAACAGGAAATGCGCAGATGGCCCCTGCTGAACCTTTGGATGAAGAATATCCACTGCCTGTTTCTGGACAGGGACAACATCAAGGAAGGGATGAAAACCATCCTTCAGGGCGTGGATGAAGTTCGGAAGGGAATCTCTCTGTGCATTTTCCCGGAGGGGACCCGGAACAAGGTAAACGACACCTTCCTGCCCTTCCATGAGGGCAGCCTGAAAATCGCGGAAAAGGGCGGCGTTCCCGTGCTGCCTGTGGTGATCGTAAACTCCGCCGGCGTATTCGAGGACCATTTCCCAAAGGTGAAAAAAGCCAGAGTGGTCATCGAGTTTCAGCCCCCCGTATTCATCCACAAGCTGGACAGGGACGCCCGAAAAAACGCCGGGGCCCGCATCCGGGAGCTGATGGAAAAACGGTATTTCGAGCTGAAACAGGAATATTACACCGAGGGCTGATCCCCCGTGATCTCCTGCTGGGTCAGTTTTAAAATCTGCCCGTAGACGGAAAACGCGTCCTCCACATGGTAGGGATCCGTGGTGTGGTCCCCCTGGGCCTCCCCCGTGATCAGAATGTATTCCCTGCCATGGATACAGGCAAAGCTTGCCAGGCATAAACCCGCTTGGGAAGTGTAGCCCGTTTTCCCTCCCAGAGCGCTCAGACCGGCCTCTTTGTAGGATTCCCATTGCTCCGTGAGCGTTTCGCTGGCAAAGACGGCCTGGTACAACGTGCTTTCTAAGCACAGGCCCTCCGGGTGCAGGGAAGTGGGCTCCGTCTGGAACCGCTGGGTTTCCAAAATGTTTTTCAGCCTTTCCTCCTGAAGACAGGCTTGCAGCAGGATGGCCATATCCTCCGGGGTGGAATAATGATTCCTGTCATGCAGTCCCGAGGGATTCACAAAATGGGTGTGATCCATCCCCAGGTCGGCGGCTTTCTCATTCATCCAGCCCACAAAGACGTCCTCGTCTCCCGCAAGCCACAGGGCATATGTGGCGCAGCACTCCGCACCGGAGGGTAAAAGCATCCCGTACAAAAGTTCCTCCGGCGTCACCGTCTCCCCCGGCTCAAATCCGGCCAGGGACGCATGCTGCACCATCAGCGCGGAAAAAATCTCCGACGGGATCCGGATCGCCGCATCCCATTCTTCGGTGCGCTCCACCGCCACCAGGGCCGTCATCAGCTTTGTCATGGACGCGGGATACATCCGCTCCCCGCCGTCTTTTTCCGCCAGAATCCGGCCGGTCGGCCCGTCCAGCAGAATCCCGAAACGGCTGTTGATGCCGCTTACATCCACCTCTCCCGGCGCAACCGGCATGTCCGAAAACAAAAAGGTTCCGTCAACCCCCCCTGTTAAGGGAGTCTTCTCTCTCTGAGCCTCCATCCGCCAGATCAGAATCAGGCAAAACGCCGCAAGCGCCAGATAAAAACAGCAAAGCGCCTTCCAGCCTCTCCTTCCTCCGCGGATCTTTTTTTGCCGTTGTCTCATCCTCCGTACCTCCTTTGCCTTCATCATAGACAACAGGAGCGCTTTCAGGATTAATTTTTGATTGGCGTTTTCCTAAGAAATGCTGAAGAAATTCGATTGATTCGATGAAAGCCGCCCGGCAGTCCCCGTATTCCCGGCAGTCCCCCCACATCCCCGGGCAGTCCCCCCCATATCCTCGGGCAGATACTTTCTTTTTTGACTCATTTGTGATAAAGTGGTTATAATCTGAATCAGCCATATCTGCCAAAACAGGGAAGGGAGACAAACGAATATGAAAGAAAAGAAAGCGGTGCGGGTTCTGTTTATCCTGAGGGTGATTCTATGGATTCTGGCGTTTGCGGCCACCCTGTACTGGATCATCTGGTCCTTCCGCCTGTACGATATGGGAATGTACGATGTGCATGAATACAGCTCCCATCTGCGCCCTATTTTCTGGAGAGGGTTTCTGAGCAGCGTGGGATGTATCTGTCTGAGCCTGATCCTGCGAAGCATCAGCGACAAAATCAAGAAACGAACCCCCCGCGCTTAAGCCTTTTGTTCCGGGGCAAAGACGCGATAGCTGTTCCCGGCCTTCAGGGCGCATCTTGTTGTTTCCGTCCCGTACTGGAACTCCATGTCCATGTCTCTGGGGGAGACAACCGTGCATTCCGTCAGTTTCCCGTTTTCCCAGCTAAGCGCAATTTCAGCGCCCCCTGCAACCCGAAGGCCCTTTACCTTTCCCTTGCTCCATTTCCCGGGCAGCGCGGGCAAAAGTTTCACCCGGTCCTGGTCGCTCTGCACCAGCATCTCGGCAATCGCCGCCGCTGCGCCCAGGTTCCCGTCGATCTGGAAGACATACCCCGCTCCCATGGGATGATTGTCCATGAGATTGGGGAAAGTGGACTTGGCCCAAAGCTTTTCCAGATTTTCCAAAGCCTTGTCCCCGTCCCCCAGCCTGGCAAAAAAGTTGACGATCCAGGCGCAGCTCCAGCCCGTGTGGCCGCCTCCGTGGGAAAGCCTGCGCTCCAGCGTGACCCTGGCCGCTTGGGCCAGCTTTGGCGTTTTGTCCGTAGTGATCTGGCCGGAAGGGTACAGGGCGTACAAGTGGGAAATATGCCGGTGTCCGGGTTCCCGTTCCTCATAATCCTCCCTCCACTCCATAATCTGGCCGAAACGCCCGATCTGAAGCTCCGGGATTTTTTCCAATATGCTTCGAGTCTCTCTCACCGTCTCCGTGTCCTTGTCCAGAACCTGGGACGCCTTCAGGTAATCCTCCAGCAGATCCCGCAGAATTTCATTGTCCGCGGTGGCCCCCACACCCACGCAGCCGCAGACGCCGTCCGGCAGGAGATAGGTGTTTTCCGGAGAAACTGACGGGCATGTCATAAGTTTTCCGTCCACCGGGATCAGGAAATCATGGAAAAACAGCACCGCGTCCTCCAGAATGGGATACATCTTCTTTAAAAAATCCCCGTCCCCCGTGTAAAGATAATGGGTCCAGATATGGGTGCACAGCCACGCCGCCCCCATCACCCAGTATGTAGCGGGGACATAGATATCCTGAGGGGCGCAGTCGCCCCAGAGATCCGTGTTATGATGGGCCACAAAGCCCCTGCATCCGTACATATGGCGGGCCGTCTCCCTGCCGTTTTTCCACATTCTTTCCAGATGGTCAAACAGGGGCAGATGGCATTCCGAAAGGCCGCAGCTCTCCGCGGGCCAGTAATTCATCTCCGTGTTAATGTTGATGGTGTATTTGGAATCCCAGCAGGGTTCCATGGAATCGTTCCAGATGCCCTGCAAATTGGCCGGCAGGCTCCCAGGGCGGCTTGACGCAATGAGAAGGTACCTGCCGTACTGAAAATAGGTTTCCGCAAAGGAGCCGTCAAATCCCTCCGCTGCCCCCCTGGCCAGTGTTTTGTCCACAGGCTCCTGCCCCCGCGCATCTCCCAGGCTCAGGGAGACGTTTCCAAAGAGGGCCTGGTAATCCTCCATGTGGCGGCGCTTTATCTCCTGCCAGCCGTCCCTCCGTGCCCGGTCCAGCCGGTCTGTCAGGGCCCTCCCGTATTCCGGTTCATAAAAGGAGGTTTCACAGGCCAGGCACAGCACCGCCTCGTCCGCATTCCGGATCACAAGATGCTCCCCGATCACCTGGCAGGTTCCGCCCTTCTGCCATGCCCGCAGAGCCGCTTTCCAGGACACTCCCCCCGCCCCCAGCGACCCGTCCATAAAAATCGTGCTCTCGTCCAGCTTTCCGGCGTGATCGTAAAATCTCCTTCTTCCCAGCCTGGCGTTCAGGCAGACTCCGCCCCGCTCCGCCTGAAGGCGGATCAGAATCACTCCGTGGGGGTAGGAGGATAGATATTCCTTTCTCCATTTTCTGCCTTGATCACAGAAATCCTCCGTCACAATCCCCCGGTTCAGATCCAGCTCACGGCAGTAACCGTCCCCTTCCTTCAAGGGCTGTCCCCCGGCGTTTCCCGCGTCCCCCAAAAGCCCGCCCTCCGGCTCCCGATAAACAATCTCCAGATCCCCCAGGGACTGGTAAGGCCGCTGCGACTGAGGGGTGCCGGAAAACGCCAGACACAGAAGTTCCTCCGCCTCCGGGATGCTGCCGGCCAAAAGCAGGGCCCGGACTTTTTCCAGATTGCCGCGGGCATCCGGGTTATCTCTGCAAACGGGTCCCCCGTACCAGATGCTGTCCTGATTTAACGGGATCCGCTCCGTCCCCGTTCCCCCCAGAATCATCGCTCCCAGCCTGCCGTTTCCTATGGGTAGACCTTCCTCCCACGTTTTCGCGGGATGATCAAACCATATCCTTCCCATCCTGTGCCACTCCCTTTTCCGGCGCATGTGCCGCCCTGTGGTTTTTGAGGGAAATCCTCCTTCCCCCATCCGTCATCTCCATGGTATACGATCCTGTGCCTTCCCGCAAGCTTTTTCTTGGGGTGGCTCTTTGGTGGGGCTTGGGAGCACTTTTTTGCGGGGCTTTCGGTCACTCTTTTGCGGGGCTTTCGGTCACTCTTTTGCGAAGCTTGGGATCCCTCTTTTGCGGGGCTTTCGGTCACTCTTTGGCGGGCAGAGTCACGGTGAACGTGGTCACTTCCTTTTCACTGGAGGCCGTGATGGCCCCCCCGTGGAGAGTCACGATCTCCCTGGCGATGGCGAGCCCCAGCCCCGCTCCGCCGGTATTTGTGCTGCGCGCATCGTCCAGCCTGTAAAACTTTTCAAAGATTGCGTCCAGTTTGCTGCGGGGAATGGTTCTGCCGCGGTTTTGAAAGCGCAGGACGAGAAAGTCCGGTTCCCGGCTGCACCGGATCAGGATTTCCGTGTCCGGATAGCTGTATGCCACGGCGTTTTTCAGGATGTTGTTAAAGACCCTCGCCAGCTTTTCACCGTCCCCAAAAACGCTCAGCCCTTCCCCGTTTTCCACCCGGACGGTGTTGCCGTGGGCGGTCAGGATGGGGTAAAATTCGTCTGTGAGCTGGATCAGCAGGAAGGAAAGATCCACCGTCTCTTTCTCCAGCACAATCTGCTGAAGGTTGTATCTGGTGATTTCAAAAAATTCATTGATCAGCCGTTCCAGGTGCATGGCTTTTTCCAGCGTGATATTGACATAACGGGCCTTTTGCTCCCCGGGCATGTCCGGCGCCTCCTTCAGCAGACTTAAATACCCGATCACGGAGGTCAGGGGCGTTTTCAGATCGTGGGCCAGATAGGTGATCAGATCGTTTTTGCGCCCCGCTTCCTCCCGCAATAGCTGCTCCTGTCGCAGCATCCCCGACTTAATCTCGGACATTCTGGCCGCCACGGCCGCGTATTCGGGCGGAAACACTTCTCCCGACTCCCTGTCATGGAGCATATAATCGCCGATCAGCTCCCCCGCCTTCTGAAGCACTTTCCGCTCTCTGACCGAGCTGTACAGAAGGGACACAATCCTGACGGAGAGAATCCACAGCACCACCGTGACCACTAACGTCTGCAAGAGCAGATCCTTTAAGGGGCCCCAGCGGATGCTCTTTGTGTAATATCCCGTATCCCCTTCCTCCAGAGTCCGCCAGTCCAGCCGGATATAGACTTCCTCAAACCAGTCCACAAAAAATCCGTTCATAAACCGGTCAAAGAGCAGGAACAGCATCCTGCACAGAAACAGCCCTCCCAGGACCGCGGCCGCCGTGACCGCGATTCTGGACAGATTTTTTTTATTCTTCAATTTTGTACCCGCACCCCCAGACCGTCTTAATGTACTTGGGATTTTCAAAGGAATCCCCCATTTTTTCTCTCAAATGCCTGATATGCACCGTGATGGTGTTATTGTTCTTGGTATAATACTCTCCCTCCCAGATTAACAGAAACAATTCCTCCGCGCTGACCACCTGGCCCTTTCGGGAACAGAGGATGCGCAGAATGGAAAACTCCGTGGGCGTGAGATTTAAGGGTTTTTCGTTCAAAAAACATTCGTGGGTTTTCGCGTTCAGCACCAGCCCTGACACCGTATAGACGTCTTCCTCCGCCTGCCCGGAATTATACCGTTTAAACCGGCGCAACTGCGCCTTCACTCTCGCCACCAGCTCCAGCGGCAGAAAAGGCTTTGTGATATAATCGTCCGCCCCCAGGGCAAGGCCGTTGATTTTATCCGTCTCCTCCCCTTTGGCGGTCAGCATAATCACGGGATAATTATACTTTTCCCGAATCCGTTTGCAGATTTCCATCCCGTTGATCCCCGGCAGCATCACGTCCAGGATGGCCAGATCCAGGCGCTTGGTTTCTATGACGCGCATGGCGTCCGAACCCCCATAGCAGGTGTAAACGGTATACCCTTCGTTTTTCAGATACAACGTCACCAGATCCGCTATCTCTTTTTCATCGTCCACCACTAAGATCCGATCTTCCATGTTCCTTCCTCTCGCAAAAAAATCTTAACCCTCCTTCAGCATACCATTCCGCAGCCAAAAAAGAATTAAGATTTTCCTAAGGTTGTCATCCTTCCTTAAGAGGCGCCCCTCAGCCTGTACCCGCTTGTCTTAAGAAAGCCACCGCCTTCTCAAACTCCATGGCATGGGAGGCCTTGACCAGCACGGTACAGCCGTCCGGCACATACTTTTCCCGCTCTTTTCCCAAAGCCTCCAAAAGCGCCTCCAGAGAGGGGAAATAAAAGACGCCGTTTCCGTCTGGCCGGCTGGCGTAGGCGGACCGGTACATGTCCCCGGAACGATCCCCCACGCACAGGATCCGCTGGATCCCCAGCCGGGACGCATAAAGCCCCACCTGTCCGTGCAGTTGTGCGCACTGATCTTCCCCCAGGCCGAACATATCGCCCAGAATGGCTGTCTTCTCCGTGTCCGCCAGGGCCAAAAGATCCAGCGCCGCCCGCATGGACGCCGGGTTTGCGTTATAACAGTCGTCGATCAGGGTAAACGCCGGCAGCCGGATCAGATGGTTTCGTCCGTCCACAGGAGTGATCTTCCCGATCCCGGAGGCAATCTCCCGGGGCGTCAGGCCCAGGATCCCGGCCACACAGGCCGCAGCGGCCGCGTTTAACACCATATGCACCCCCGGCAGCGGCACATGGATGTCATAGTTTCCCGCCGGCGTGGACAGGGACGCGTCGCTTCCCCAGAGGCCCTTACTCACAATATCCTTTGCGGCCACCTCTTGACCGGGTGCGGAGCCCAGCCCGAAAAACCGCGTTTTCCGGCCCTTGATCCGCGTGAGGGGCAAAAGCATGTCATCCTCCCCGTTCAGACAGATTTCCCCGTTCTCAGACATGAAATCAAAGATCTCGGACTTGGCCCTCAGGATGCCCTCCCGGGATTTCAAATGATCCAGGTGGCTCTGTCCAATGTTAGTTATGACACAGATGTCAGGTTTTGCCATCTTGCTGAGACGGTGCATCTCCCCAAAATCGCTGATCCCCATCTCCACCACGGCCACCTGATGCTCCGGCCGGATCTTTAAAAGCGTGAGCGGCACTCCCACTTCGTTGTTCAGGTTCCCCTCCGTCTTCAGCACCCGGAACCGCTCCCCCAAAACCCCGGCGACAAATTCCTTGGTGCTGGTCTTGCCGCTGCTGCCGGTGATCCCCACCACCGTGACCTTCAGCTTTTGCCTGTAATACTCCGCAATGTCCCTCAGGGCCGCAAAGGAATCCTCCACCAGCACATAGCTTCCCCATCCCTCTGCCGGCTCGCCGGTTTCCCGCTCCAGTTGTTCGGGCGTCTTGGTTACAATCGCTAACGCCGCTCCCTTGGCAAAGCAGGAGGCCACAAAGCTGTGCCCGTCCACCCGCTCCCCGGGCGTTGCCAGAAACACTCCGCCCTCCGTCACCTTCCGGGAATCCAGCGCCACGGAGGTGACGCTGAGGGAGCAAAGCGTCTCCGGCGTTTCCTTCCCGGGTACCAATCTGCCTTTGCAGACCTGAAGAATCTCTCCCACGGTCAGATCCATCTTCATTTTTTACCTCATTTCCGCGCTGATCTTTGCGCATAACGAGTTTGTGTCAAGCAGTGCGCGGACACAAATCTCGCGATTGAAAATTTTAATTTTCAATCTTTACCGCCTTTATTCTGATTGTGTTCTGAGGGCATACTCCAAAATCCGCCGGCACAGGGTTTCAAAATCCATTCCTTCCGCCAGCGCCTCCTGGGGCATCAGCGAGGTAGGAGTCATTCCCGGCAGGGTATTGGCCTCCAGACAAAAAAACCGTTCCTGTTCATCCATCATAAAATCCACCCGGGCATAGCTTTTCAGCCGCAGCGCCCGGAATACCCGCTCCGCGATCCTTTGAATCTCCCCGGTTTTTTCCGGGGAGAGCTGCGCCGGGCAGACCTCCCTGGCGCTGCCCGCCTGGTACTTGGCCCTGTAATCGTAAAATCCGGTCCGGGGAATCATCTCGATCACCGGCAGGGCCCTCCCCTCTAAAACGCCCACGGAAAATTCCCTGCCCCGAATGTACCTTTCAATCAGGATCTCGTCCCCGTAGCGAAACGCCTCCTGTTTCGCGGGTTCATATGCTTCCTCCCGCTCCACAATGCTGACGCTGACGCTGGACCCCTGGCAGCCGGCTTTTACCACGCAGGGGAGGGAAATCTCCCTGGGATCCTTTTCCCCCTTTTGCAGCCGTATGCCCTCGGGAGTGGGGATCTCCCACGCCCTGAACATATCCTTGGAAATGCCCTTGTCCATAGCCATGGCGGAGCTTGCAAAATCCGTTCCCGTATACGGAACGCCAAACAGCTCCAAACACGCCTGTACCTTGCCGTTTTCCCCGTTTTCCCCGTGCAGGGCAAGGAACACGCAGTCCGCCATTTGACACAGGGCCAGCACATTGGGCCCGAAAAATTCCTTCCCCCCGTCCGAGCGGAGTTTCTTCCATTTCTCAGGATCCGGGCTGTCCTCCCCGATGAGGGCGCCATCCTGAGCCGTCAGATCCGCGTCCTGCTCAAACAGCCCCCGGATCTCCCCCTCATATCCCAGATACACGTCCAAAAGCACTGTCCTGTATCCCAGATTTTTCAGGGCCTGAAAAATTCTGCGCCCGGAGCTGAGCGAAACCTCCCTCTCCGTGCTGTTTCCCCCCGCCAATACGACGATCTTCTTCCGCGGCGCCGCGTCACCCATGCTCTTTCTCCTTTCGATTCCACCCGCAGAGGGACGCCGGTTCAGGACACGGGAACCGGCTGCTGCACATCCGGCACGTTTGCGGTAAGCTGCGCGAGCAGCAGCAGATATTGGGAACGCTCCCCAGTCTGCTCATAAAAATTGACCGATTCCGGATTCTGTCCCATCAGATAGTGCAGCATCTCCTCTGAAATGCTGGTATATTGATAAATATTCATGACGTAATTGACGCATGACACCTCCACCGACAACTTTAACAATTCCTCCGGGCCGTTGTTCCTGCCTGTCACGGGATGGATCATACCCTCGCAGCGGTTGGAAATTTCCTCCGCCCGGTCCATCAGCTTTTCCATAAAAATCTGGCACATTTCCATCTCCACCGGCTGCCTGGTGGCAATGTAAGTCATAACGCCGTACAGGTACCCCGTCTCGTCAAGGAACCCTCCGTCCTGGGCAAAGAAATCCTCATACTCCTGCAACTGTTTTTTGTATGTATTCCTTCCCGTGGCCCGGTACAGCTCGGTCAGCGCCAGAAAAACGTCCGCATCTTTGCAGACCGCAGTCTGGATCTGGCCAAAGACGGTGGACGCCCTCTTTAAGCAATCCGTGGCGTACTCCCTGTCATACGCCTGATAGCGATAGCTGAATTTGGCCAGGATGGCCGCGTACAGCGCCTCCTCCTTCTGTTCCACCCCCGACGCCTCCCTGTGGGCGATCCACAGTTTCAGGGATTCCAAAATATCCGGTTCCTGATCGGCGTTTTCATCGGGGAAAATTTCCCCGTACCATTCCACGGCCGCCAGGACATCCAGTGCCGCGGCCGCCGAAAGGGTCCCGTCTTCGCATTCCTCCGCCGCCAGCCGGCAGTTTTCCTCAAACAGCTCCCGGTAATAATCGCTGCTGAGCCGGAAATCATAGGAGCGGCCGATAACGTCGCACTCCAGATAAAAATTTCCCTCCCGGGTCAGGCCGCTGAAATCCGCCCACCCCGTCTCAAAATTTTTGTCCGCCCCTTGATTCACGTCGCTGATCCGCCCCTGATAGACCACTTCCCCGGACTCGGCGTCGATCACCCGGAATTCCTCCGGCAGCTTTGCCCCCCTGACCGCCGCCTTCTTCTTTTCCGTAACCGCATAGCCCTCCCGGTCCGCCAGCACGTTGGCGTTCATCTGGGGAACCGCATATTCCACCACCGGGGTTTCCTCCATGGCGGTCACATCCTCATACGGGTCCGTTCCGTCCTCCGTCTCCGCCCGATATCCGCAGCCGCATGCCAAAAGCGAAAGAATCAACCCCAAAAGGGGAATGTTGCCATACCATCCTTTTTTCAAATGCCACCTCCCGGACGGTCTGTCCCAACCTGTCCGCATGGTGCTATTATATCATACCGGAGTGGGAAAGCAATTTATTTCTCGGCTTCGTAGACCACTTCCCCGTCAATGATGGTAAATAAGGTGCGGGTAAACACCTCCATGGGATTGCCGTCAAAAATGGCGATATTGGCGTCCTTCCCCACCTCCAGGCTCCCCATCCTGTCCGCCGCGCCGCAGATATCCGCCGCATACAGCGTCATGGCCCGGTACCCTTCCTCCAGGGGAAGCCCCGCCTTCACCGCCATGCCTACGCAAAGCGGCAGGGATTGAATCAGGGAAACCGGATGGTCCGTGGTGACGGCGGTCATCACGCCGGCGCGGTTTAACACCCCTGCGGTCTTAAAGGCCACATTCTGCACCTCAATCTTGTTCCGGCTGGCAAAATCCGGCCCCACTATGGCGGGGAAACCTTCCGCCGCCAGCTCTTTTGCGATCAGATGCCCCTCCGAGCAGTGATCCAGCGTCATCTTCACGTCAAATTCCCTGGCGATACGGATGGCCGTAAAAATATCGTCCACCCTGTGTACATGGGCCTTTAGAGGGATCTCCCTGCGCAGCACCGGGAGCCAGCATTCCAGCGTAAAATCCTCCTGAAAATACTGTCCCTGCCGGAGAGCGTTCTCCTTGTCCGCGGCGTACTGCTTTGCGCGGAACAGCTCCTTTCGAAGCATTCCGGCAATGGCCATGCGGGTGGAGGGGCTCTGCCCCTGCCCGGAATAATTGACCTTCGGGTTTTCTCCGAACGCCACCTTCATGGCGGCCGGCGCCTTAATAATCAGATCGTCCACCCGTCTGCCGCTTGTCTTAAGCAGGGCGAACTGGCCGCCTACCACATTGGAGCTGCCCGGCCCGATCATGGCGGCGGTGATTCCCGTTCTCACCGCGTCCCCAAAGGCGGCGTCCATGGTGTTCACCGCGTCGATCGCCCGCAGCCAGGGCGTAACGGGGTTCACGGTTTCGTTGCAGTCGTCCCCCTCCGTCCCCTTCTTTTCCTCCGTAATTCCCATGTGGCAATGGGCTTCGATGATGCCCGGCATAATAATCCCGTCCTGAATCCGGATCACCCGTTCGCAGGAGGCGGGATGAACCGCAGACTCATCCCGCCTTCCCACCGATTCTATTTTCCCATTGACGATGTGGAGATATCCGTCCTGGATATCCTCGCCCGCCATGGTTTTGATAATGCCTCCCAGTATATACATCCGTCGTCCCCCGCTGCGTCCGTCCAGGCATCGTTAAAACAACGGAGCCGGATCGATGGCCGTACCGTTGCAGGTCAACTGAAGATACAGATTGCTGCCCTCTTTGATATAATATCTGGTGGGCGGCGCCACCACCCCGATGGCCTGGCCCGCCGTCACATAACTGCCGGGAGCCACCTGAATGTCCTTTAACTGGCCATAGGTGATCTGGTAACCGTCTCCCAGCTCTACGGTGACCGCATGGCCGATTTCCTCGTTGCTGAACACATTCAACACCCTGCCGTCGGCACAGGCCGTAACGGCCTCCTCCTCCGCCGCGGAGAGAACCATGGCGTAATTTCTTTTATACTGATCCAGCGTCTGAAAATAAACGCTGACGTCCCGGTTAAAGGGAAGAATCGTCACCAGCTCCCCCGCCAGCGGAGGGATCAGCTTGCTGTTTTCCGCAAAGTGGAACTGCCTGTCGTCCAGGACCGTTTCTCCCATGGCAGTCTGTCCGTCCTCCGCTCCGGTTTCCTGTGCGGCGGTCTGTGCGGGCGTTTCCGCGCCGGTTGTGTCCCCTTCCGTTACGGGCGTTTCCTCCTGCGTCCCCTGTTCGGGCTGTCCGGAGGGATCAGCCTCCAACCCCTCGGCGGGAGCCGGATCCTCCTTGGGCTCCTCCTGATCCGTCAGTCCGGGGATCTCCACCAGGCCGGAACCGGCTTCCAAAGGAGGGTAATCCAGATCATCCTCCACATTCCCGGCTTCGTTTCCCGTCTCCGGCAGGATCAGCCCCTCCTGGGGCAGAACGCTCCCCAGAGAGTTTTCCTCCAGGATTTCCTGTTCCTTATTGTCCACGGTGTTTTCCAACGCCGAAAAATCGATGGTGTAGCCGTCGTCCTGCGAGTCGGTATCCCTTGCCTGCATATATACCCCGGTGATGGTAAGCGCCGTGAGCACAAACGCCGACGAGGCGATCATGATGATCCGTTCCTTTTTCCCACTGTCATTTCTATTTCTTCTCATTCCCTGGTTTCCCTTCCTTTTCGCGCATTATTTTCTGTTGCAAGAAAGCATAAAATGTTTTTCTCGGTACCAGTTTGCCCGAATCAAAGGGAATTATACAAAAACAAACTGCTTTGACGTAAAATGCGCCAAAGCAGTTTTCCCTGTAACATAAAATTTTTTGATCACGCGGAATAGGAATGGTTTACCAGATCCACATGCTGCACGGTGCCCGCCTGTCCGTTCTCGTACAGGAACACCCCGGTGTTTCTCACCACGCCTTTTGCAGAGCCGTCCGAAGACTGGGAGGTAAACTCCGTCCCCACATTCGTCAGGCAGATCGCGCCCACGCCTTTGTCCGCCAGCCGGTACAGTACATCGTTCCCGTCCGCGTCCTTGGTCCAGATTTTCAGCTTAGACCAAATCGCGTCGTCCTCGTCGATCCAGCCGTCCCCGTCGTCGTCATACTTCGCCAGATCCCGGAACCCGTCCCCGCTTGCCGTGCCGAACAGCTCCGTGCCGTCGTTGATCACGCCGTCCTCGTTCCGATCCAGCGCCAGAAACCCGCTGCCGGGCCCCAGCCGGTTCACCTGATCCTTTTGGCCGTCTCCGTCGATGTCAAAGAAAAAGGTCTGATCCGAAATGTCGGCCGCGTCCCCGTCCAGATTGATCACCAGAGGGTCCGTCAGGCGAAACTGGGTCATCTGCAGTTCCTCCTGATAATACTGCTGAAACTCACGGCTCATTTCCACATGGACCTGAAAGGGAATCACCCGGCCGTCCCCGGTGCGCACCGTCCCTTGGGTGGAAAAGGAGGTTGTCTCGGACTCCCGCAGGCAAGTTTCCTGGGACAGAGTCCACTGGACCGCGTCCACCTGTTCCATCTGGCCGGCGCCCATGCCGCTCCAGGGATCCCACTCTCTCCTGCGATAGCCGAAAAACAGATCCAGAATGTAATTGACGGTATTGAATTTGATGGCGTTGAAGGTTTCCATGGGGCCGCTTCGAATGTTCGGCCTTGCGCCGGGGGCAGGGAATCTGCTCCGCCACTCCTCAACGGCCTCGGACGGTCTGCGGGAGGATCCTCCGGCCTCCCCTGTGTCCTCCGTATCCTTGGTGTCCCTGCCAATCTGCGCGTTTAAGGTATTTCTTCCCTGGGCCAGAGCGCCCTTGAAATCCCTGACGGAAAAGCGCAGCGCCGTAAAACGGGACGTCTTGTAATTTCTTGCGGATTCCATTCCTACTGTGCTGGAATCAATTCTCAATCCTCTTTTCTCTCCTTCCTGTCCACCCATTCCGTCCTCAGGAAAACCGTTTGTCCTCCCTGATGCCACGATTGCCGTACGCCGGAACTTTTTGAGTTTCCATCCCTGTCCCCCCGCGCCCGGGCCGGATCCTTCTGATCCCGCCCCCTTAACGCGAAAAAAAGATGGTACCCCCGGGGACAATCCGTTTCCCCTGAAATACCATCCGTGGTGTCCATATCTTTACTTGGCTGCGGCTGGCCGAACCGTTCGCCTGTATTAAATATATCGACACTTCTCTCCATTACTTTAGCATGGGCCCTCTCTTTTTGGAAGAATCCTTTACGGCCTGTCCTGTTTCGGCAGATCGGCGGACGGCGGTTTTTTTACGGCGCCCGCGCCCTTCTTCGGCGCAACGTGGATCATTCTCGCCGCCATCATCTTCGCCATGGTGTCCTTCGGCACCACCATATTCACCCCAAAGGGGTTGATGACAAAGCCCAGCGCCGGACAGTCGTTCCCCTCCGCGTCCTTCTTCATCATGACGGACACATAATCGTCAAATTTCAGGGCCACCCCAGGCAGGGGCTGATTTCGCTCCGCCCACTTCTGATACTCCTTGTCGTCGGTAAACCCCATAAAATACAGGCCACCCTTTTCCGTCCGCAGCATGACAAGCTGAATGCTGCTGTCCGGCGCAACGATCTGTTTCCCCTCCGCATCCGTCTGCGGCTGGGGCTTGATAATGGCCGGGGAGAGCAGCTTCGCCTTCATTAACTCCGTGAGGAACATCTGGCGATGTCCGGGCGTATCCTCCTCCAGCAGCAGTTCGATGCTGCCTACCAGCATGGGATTGGCCACCGATTGATTGAATTCCATACATACTCCTTTCCCTGACAGGAAACGCTTTCCCGGTATTTATACCCGGTTGTAATTGATCAGGCTGCCTTTCAGAATGATCTGTCTCTCCTGGTCCGTCATGTCTCCCAAACGCAGCCGGATCTGTTTCAGGCCGTCTTCGCCCACCACATACCCTTCGATGATCTCCGATTTCTGCTCCACAGCCTGTCTGATGCCGGGGAAGAAAAGATAATCCAGGTTCCGGAAGGGCAGCTCGCCCTGATCGATCAAAAACGGCAGCATCCCCCAGTTGATCAGGTTGGAGCGGTAGCGCTTGGTGGCATACTCGTTGGCGATATTCGCCCAGCCGCCCAGAACCTTCTGGCAGGAGGCGGCCTGCTCTCTGGCGGAGCCGTCCCCGGGCTTTACCGCAAATATGGTGGAACCGAAACCGGTGTTCTCATGATTGGCCTGGGGATATTGTTTCCGGACGGTTCCCATGACCTGTTTTAACACCGGCACCGCCTGGCAGGGATGTCCTCCCTGCACCCGCTCCTTCTCCGCCTTCTGGATTTCCTTGGCCCTTGCCACATAGCCGGGATCCTTGCGGCTTAACGTAAACTCCGCCAGCCCCAGAGGATTGGAGCGGTAGGAGGAAGTTTCCCCGGAAGGGATCAGTTCATCGGTGGTGGTGACAGGATCGTGAATCTCGCTGACCACCTGAAGAACCAAATTCTCCGGCAGTTCCTCCATTTCAGGCCAGTCCTTGATATTGGGGCCAAGCTGAATCTCCACATCGGGATCCGCCACGCCATGGGAGTCAAATACCCGGTTGGCGTAAATTTGGCTGTCAAAGTGATATTGATATTTCCCGATCTCCCCGTCAAAATCCGTGGCGGGAGTCAGCGCTCCCTGATTGGCGGCCGTGGCCGCGATGGAACGGGCGTCCATCAGCGCAACGGAGGCAATCTGGCCGTTTTGCAGCTTACTTCCCTCACGGTTGGGGAAGTTGCGGGTGGAATGACGGATGCTGAAGGCGTTGTTGGCCGGCGTATCGCCGGCGCCAAAGCAGGGGCCGCAGAAAGCGGTCTTCAGGACGGCGCCGGTCTCCAAAATGGAGGCGGCGCAGCCGTTTCGGATTAATTCCATATACACAGGCATGGAGGCGGGGTATACGCTCAGCGTAAATCCGTCGGAGCCTATGTACTTCCCCTTCAGAATATCCGCGGCGGCGCAGATATTTTCAAAGCCGCCGCCAGCGCAGCCCGCTATGATGCCCTGATCCACCATGAATTTCCCGTTTTTCACCTTATCCCTCAGATGCAGCTCCACAGCGCCGTCAAGGCTGACCCGGGCATTTTTTTCCGTCTCGTCCAGAATATCCTCCAGATTTTCGTTCAGCTCCTCAATGGTGTAAGCGTTGCTGGGATGGAAGGGCATGGCGATCATGGGCCGCACCCGGGAGAGATCCACCGTGATCAGCCCGTCATAATAAGCCACCTGGCCGGGATCCAGCCTGGCGTAATCCTTCTTTCTCCCGTGAATTTCATAAAATTCCTCGATCTGAGCATCGGTTCGCCAGATGGAAGACAGACAGGTGGTTTCCGTTGTCATAACGTCCACGCCGATGCGGAAATCGGCGCTCAGATTTTCCACCCCGGGCCCCACAAACTCCATCACCTTGTTCTTCACATAACCGTTGCGGAACACGGCCCCGATGATGGCAAGGGCCACGTCCTGCGGGCCCACGCCTTTAACGGGGCTGCCCGTGAGATAAACCGCCACCACGCCGGGCATATTGATGTCATAGGTCTGATGTAAAAGCTGTTTCACCAGCTCCGGCCCGCCCTCGCCCATGGCCATGGTTCCCAGCGCGCCGTAACGGGTGTGGGAATCGGAACCCAGGATCATTTTGCCGCCTTCCGCCAGCATCTCCCTGGCATACTGATGGATCACCGCCTGATGAGGGGGCACATAGACGCCGCCGTACTTTTTGGCGCAGGTCAGGCCAAACATATGATCATCCTCATTGATGGTGCCTCCCACCGCGCACAGGGAATTGTGACAGTTGGTCAGCACATAGGGCATGGGAAACTTCTGCAGCCCCGACGCCCTTGCGGTCTGGATGATCCCCACGAAGGTAATATCATGGCTGGTAAGCTTGTCAAAACGGATTTTCAGTTTTTCCATATTGCCGGAAGTGTTGTGGCTTTTCAGAATACCGTAGGCAATGGTATTCTCCGCCGCCTTCTCCCGGGTGATTTCCTTCCCCGTCATTGATTGAATCGCCGCGGCCGCCTCCGGTCCATCCGGCACAATCTGTGTGCCGTTTACCAGGTATGCGCCGCCCTGCTGCAAAGTGATCATACCGAAATCCTCCTCCGTCATTGCATTCTTTCAGGATACACCATACAGGAAGTATTATATCGGAAAAAAAGAGCCGTTGCAATGAAAATATATCGGAAACAGGCGAAACAGCCAAAACAAAAAACAGCCGCAGACGGAACAGGAAACAACCGTCTGCGGCTGTGTGAAACTCATTTGGGGGGCCGTTCTTTAGCGGATCATCAGAGCCAGGACCGTCAGGTTGTCGTGATCTCCCCTGACCCGGTCGATCAGCCGCAGGAGCAGAAACTCCGCCCATTGCCTGGCGCTGTTTGCTTTGAAAAGGTCGATCAGGATTTCCTCCTCCTGCAGATATTCCCATACCCCGTCCGAGCAGAGCAAAAATGCGTCTCCCGGCTCCAGCAGGGGATTTTCTTCATAAAATTCCGGCTCGTTCCTGTCCTCGCTTCCTAAGGAGCGCAGCAGACAGGACTGATCCTCGTCTGTGGCAAGCTGCTCTCTGGGGATTTCCCCCGCTCTGTATTTTTTGTATGCCACGGAATGGTCATTGGTATAGGCCCATATTTTGCTGTCATGGAGATAGTAGAGACGCGAGTCTCCCACATTCGCCCATAGGCCCCTTCCCTCCCGCACGGTCAGAACCACCGCCGTACTTTTTAAAACAGCGTTTTTCTCCGCCTGAAGCGCAAGGATATTCCGATTGGCCGCCGAAAGCTTCTCCTTCAGCCATTCCCCGGGATCCCCCTCAAAACCGCTCTCAAAGCCCTGAAGCAAGGTATCTCTCACACAAGCGGACGCAAGCTCTCCATACTGATGGCCGCCAAGGCCGTCCGCCACCAGAAAAATACCGTTGTTCCCTTTCACCCGGTGGCCGGTGGCGTCCTCGTTGTAATCCCTTCCGCCGCAATTTGTATATTCATACACATCAAAAGTCAATTTGATTTCCATTTACCTGTTCCATCCTGTGCCTGACTGCGCCTAACCCAATTCCAAACGGATGAC
>CANRIP010000001.1 GCA_947630715.1 uncultured Acetatifactor sp. | reverse complement strand
ATGCCCAGAACCGGAATCGAACCAGTGACACGAGGATTTTCAGTCCTCTGCTCTACCAACTGAGCTATCTGGGCCTGCAACGTATCTCCTGCGTCACAACACATTCATTCTACATGGAATACTTTCAAATGTCAAGACATTCCGAAAAAAATCCTCCCTGCCATGTTCCTAAAGCATTCTCCCTGCCATTGCTACATCCAGTATGTGATTCCCTGGCATAACCTGACAAAGAACACAATCCCGCAATAACACTGGTATGCCAGGATCAAAAATGCGCTCCCCGCAAAAGAATATCTCACATATTTCTTTTGAAATATGCCGGTGGGTCTTTTTAGCTGTTCCAGCACCTTCTCCACGCTCCAGACCAGAATCAGGAAAATTCCGAAGGAATACCCCCACATAAAGTTCCCGTCTCTGGCCCGGTCGCCGCTTTCCGCAAAACAGGCCACCTGAACCAGACCCACACCCCAGACCAGCCAGGAGAACAGATACCATTTATCCCGCAGTAATTCCTTCCACAGCAGGAACAACACAAAAAGAGGAAACGCTATGGACAAAATCAGCGTCGCTTTGGTATGGGTCCCGTGAAGGGTTAAAGTGTATCCAAAACGAAAGACAATCCCGTTTTCCGTGTGGTTTCCGAACAGCACCTGATTCTGCCATAACACGATCAGGAGAGACGGCACCACTGTCAGTCCAAATAGAAAAATCCGGTAAAACGGCACCTTTTTGATGAAATCCGCCAGCAGATATAGGGCCATGACGGGAGCAAACACAAGAAAAAAATTGGGTTTCACAGCGTTGACCAGCACAAAGGCTCCCGCCATCAGAAGCCATTCCTTTACGGACAGTCCTTCCCGATACTTTTGCTCCAGACGAAGATACAAAATCAATGTCAGGATACCGCAGAATTTCATGCAGATATAAGTGGAATTGTGCCATACAGTTGCGGATTGATACCCGATATACCGCTGATAATGAGCGGCGCGTATATAAAAGGGCATGGCGATATTGCACAGAATGCTGGCAAAGAGCAGCAGGGATTCCGATTTGCATTCCCATCCCGCTCTTTCTATGATGGCCCGGAACAGCGTAACCGTCAATCCTATTGTACCGACGGTAACGCACCCCAGAAACAGGGCGGTGAGATGATTGCCCACCGGCGTCAGGTAAAACAGCCCATAGAGGATCGCCGTAATACTGTAAAACCAGTGATCCTCCACCGCCATTTTGATATGAGAGGGAAGATCCGACTCAAAAAGAGCCCCCTCCACATGAAACGTCTGTTTATCATACAAATAGACGCAGCAAACGCCGTAGGCAATCACCAGCGCCCATAAAAATATTTTTGCAATCCTGTCTTTCTTCATCCGTCCGTTTTCCTTTTCCGGGCGATCGCAGCGGCTGCGCGTCAAACTGCGAATCTGCCTGTTTATCTGTTATTATAAACAGTCCCGAAAACGATTGCAACTTTACTTTAGGAAGTTTTATCACCGGAATCTTGGTTTTCTTCCTTTTCCCCGACCCCGTATTTCATGTTTTCCTGATATTCCCTAAATTTTTCATACTCCTCCACCACTTTTTTCAGATATGTGATTTCCTCCCGCCACTGCTGTCGGGCTTCCTCCACCGTGTGAGTCTGATAAAAATGATCCGTGTAATTCAGTCCCATGCAGCAGCAGGACATCATTTTCCTGTTTTTTCTTTTCTTCCCCGCCTGTATATCCAGTGGCTCCGCCTCCGCGGAAGTCGGCCTCCACATATCTTCCACTTGTTTTGTTGTCACATTTTTGGGTAATTTTGACAAAACTGCATCACTCCTTCTTTACCTTTATTATAATATCATATTACTTTATAAAAATCTATGGTATTTTCCGACTATACGATATTTTCTGATTACGCTATATTTTCCGACTATACTATTTTTTCTGACTACACTATATTTTCCGCCTACACTGTATTTTCACAGGCGGCTTTCGAAAAAACAGATACAGCCCTGTCCCCATGGCGGGAAACAGGGCTGCGGCTCACTGTGGGATTGCAGGGGCTATACCTTGAACCGGTACCCTACGCCCCAGATGGTTTCAATATATTGCGGCTTTGCCGTATCCGCCTCTATTTTTTCGCGAATTTTTTTAATATGAACGGTAACGGTGGCAATGTCGCCGATGGAGTCCATATCCCAGATCTCCCGGAACAGTTCTTCCTTGGTAAACACATGGTTGGGATTTTCCGCCAGAAAGGTCAACAGGTCAAATTCTTTTGTGGTAAAGGCTTTTTCCACCCCGTCCACATACACCCTTCTCGCCGTCTTATCGATGCGGATGCCCCGAATCTCCACAATATCGTTTTGCGGTTTCTGATTGGTTCCCACCAGGCGCTCATAACGGGCCAGATGCGCTTTGACTCTGGCCACCAGCTCGCTGGGACTAAAGGGTTTTGTCATATAATCATCCGCGCCCAGCCCAAGCCCCCTGATTTTGTCAATGTCATCCTTCTTGGCGGAAACCATCAAAATAGGAATGTTCTTTTCTTCCCGGATCTTGCGGCATACTTCAAAGCCGTCCATCCCCGGCAGCATCAAATCCAGAATCACCAGATCGTACTCTCCCGTCAGAGCCGTCTTCAGCCCCTCGTCTCCATTATGACAGATGTCCACCGAAAAATCGCTCAGTTCCAGATAATCTTTTTCCAAATCCGCGATTGCGTCCTCATCCTCGATGATCAGAATTTTGCTCATGATATCCTCCATTCCGCCGTACACGGCTCAGCTCTCTGACTGCTGCACTTATGTTGTTAGGGATCTGTTATTAGGGATCGTTTGGCAGTTCGATATATTTTCTCAGCACAAAATGAATGCAGGTTCCTTCACCCTCCCTGCTGGTGGCCCAGATATAGCCTCCGTGATCCTCTATGATCTTTTTCACGATGGAAAGCCCGATGCCGCTGCCTCCCTGAGCGGAATTGCGGGAGGCGTCCGTGCGGTAGAACCGCTCAAAAATCCGCGGCAGATCCTTTTGCGCGATCCCCTTGCCGTTATCCTCAATCTCAATGCGGATGGAATCGTTCTCGTCCAGGATCCGGATATCGATAGCGCCTTTGGGCTTATCCATGTATTTTACGCTGTTGCTGATAATGTTGTTAATCACTTTTTTCATTTGTTCCGGATCCGCGATCACACGCGTATCCGGCTGGGTCAGGTTGGTGTAATTGAGCTGGATGTTTTTGGATTCCAGGTCCAGTCCTACCTCCTCGATACAGTCTCCGAAATAATCCGCTACATTAATTCGGTGAAACTGATAGGGAATCCGGTTGTTGTCAATGCCGGAATAGAAGGTAAGCTCGTTGATCAGCCGTTCCATGTCGTTTGCTTTGTTGTAGATGGTTTTAATATATTTATCCATCTTCTCCGGCGTGTTTGTGACGCCGTCCATGATCCCCTCCACATATCCCTTGATGGCTGTGATGGGGGTCTTCAGATCATGGGAAATATTGCTGATAAATTCCTTATTTTGTTTCTCGTTTTCCCTTTCTTCCTCGGTGGATTCCTTCAGCCGCAGGCGCATATCCTCATAATTGCGGTACAGATCGCCTATTTCCCCTTTGTCGTCCGTATCCAGGGCATACTCGAAATTGCCCTGCTGAATCTGTTTCATCGCTGCGTTCAGCTCGTTGATGGGGTCGAACACGCCTCTGCTGATCCAGCGGGTCAGCATAACAGCGGTAAAAATCATGATGAGAATAATCGCTATCATCATGTCTCTCAGCAGATGCCGGGAGATCAGGGCGTTGACCCTTGTAACCACAAACACGCTGCCCGGACTTCCATCCGGGAACAGAAAATCGATCTGCTTGACAAATTTATCGTATTCACCGTAATAATAACCAGATTCCTCCGCCAAGGTTCCTTCGCCGTAGTCCGGCAGTTTCGGAAAAATCAGGTTTGCGGCGTCCTGGTTTCCGGCGTAATACAGCTCGTCTCCCTTACGGACTATAATGTAAGTGGTTTTTTGCCCGATTCCGGAACTGATTTCCTCCAGATAGTCCCGGTCAGCCAGTTTCGAGGGATCCCGGTGGACCTGTTCCTGGAGAATCAGATAGACCTCCTCGGTGGAATTAACCACCTCCTGCATATTTTCCGACATGAAGGAATAATCCAGCCGTCCCGGCGGCAGACCCTTCTGCGCATTCAAAAGATACATGCCGATCCCGCAGAAAGCGGCGGCAATCAGCGCCAGCGGCAAAACTATGATAACAACAAAGGTGACTCTGAGTCTGGTCTTAAATTTCATGCCCGCATCCCTGCCCGCCAAAATTCTCCCATGATTTTATTTATCATACCACATTTTTTGGTTCAATGTGTAAATTCATCAAAATATTATCATTAAAAAAGTCTAAACTCCGCTGGAAATTTTCGGTGCACAAAGCGAAACGTTTTGATAGAATTTTTGATAGAATTTTTTGGAAAAAATGTTGACAGGTTCCCCTCGGAATCCCTATAATCATAATAACACCATAAAAAAGAACAGAAAAGGAGAGGTGCGTTATGAAATATGTTTGTCAGGTATGCGGTTATGTTTATGAAGGAGACGCGGCACCCGCAGAATGCCCGATCTGCCATGCTCCCGCGGAGAAGTTTACCGCTCAGTCCGGTGAAAAAACCTGGGCTGCCGAGCATGTGGTGGGCGTTGCAAAGGGCGTTCCCGAGGACATCCTGAAGGATCTGCGCGCCAACTTTGAGGGCGAATGCTCCGAAGTCGGCATGTACCTTGCCATGTCCAGAGTCGCTTTCAGAGAGGGATATCCGGAAATCGGCATGTACTGGGAGAAAGCCGCTTATGAAGAAGCCGAGCATGCCGCAAAATTTGCGGAGCTGCTGGGCGAGGTCGTCACCGATTCCACCAAAAAGAACCTGGAGATGAGAGTGGACGCTGAAAACGGCGCTACCGCAGGCAAGACCGATCTGGCCAAGAGAGCCAAGGAACTGGGTCTGGACGCGATTCATGACACCGTACATGAAATGGCCCGGGACGAGGCAAGACACGGCAAGGCGTTTGAGGGCCTGCTGAAAAGGTATTTCGGTTAAGCCAGAGTGTATGACGGCATCGGCACGGTAACAATACTGTGCCGATTTTTTTACGTTAGTACCCTTTTGGTATTTGCAAACCCGGCAAATTACTGTATACTGAAACTGCCGTCATGGGGTTTGGGCGGAAGCGCTGTATCAAAGCCGGAAACTTTGTCAACATCATCAACACAGAAAGGATCGGAACGGAATGGAAAAAATTGCAAGCTTTACCATAGACCATATTAAGCTGAAACCCGGGATTTATGTCTCCCGGAAGGATCATGTGGGCTCGGAGATCATCACCACCTTTGACCTTCGTATGACCAGCCCCAATGACGAACCCGTGATGAACACGGCGGAAGTGCATACCATCGAACATCTGGGGGCCACTTTTCTGCGCAATCACCCGCAGTATAAGGACAAAACCATTTATTTCGGCCCCATGGGCTGCAGAACCGGCTTTTATCTGCTGCTGGCGGGGGATTACCGCTCCGCGGACATCGTCCCGCTGATCCGGGAAATGTACGAGTTCATTCGGGACTTCGAGGGTAAGG
Source organism: uncultured Acetatifactor sp. (assembly GCA_947630715.1). GTDB lineage: Bacteria > Bacillota > Clostridia > Lachnospirales > Lachnospiraceae > Acetatifactor. Next base: position 133,704 of record CANRIP010000001.1, on the reverse strand, counting down.
TGCCCGGCGCGGATCCCAAAGACTGCGGCAATTATCTGGACATGAACCTGGGTATGGCAAAATATCTGGCCGGAAAATATCTGGATGAGGTTCTTTCCCACATTGACGAAAGCAGACTGAACTACCCTCAATAAACCACAGACAGGAAGGAATGGAAAAATGAGCAAAATCGGAATTATCGGCGCCATGGAGCCGGAGGTGGAATCTCTGAAAGCAGAGATGGAGGTTTCACAGGTGGTAGAGAGGGCCGGCATGTGTTTTTATGAAGGCGTTTTAAACGGCGCGTCCGTTATTGTGGTGCGCTGCGGCATCGGCAAGGTGAACGCCGCCCTGTGCGTTCAGCTACTGGCGGATCTGTTTCAGGTAACCCACATCATTAACACCGGCGTGGCGGGTTCCTTGAACGCCAAACTTGATATCGGCGATATCCTGGTTTCCACAGACGCGTTGGAACATGACATGGATGTCACCATATTTGGCTATCAGCCCGGAGAAGTACCTCAAATGGGAGTCCGGGAATTTCAAGCGGACAAGCATATGGCGGAGCTTGCAAAGTCCGCCTGTGAAAAAGTGAATCCTGACATTCATGTGGTGCTGGGAAGGGTGGTCAGCGGCGATCAGTTTATTTCCAGCAGGGAGGTAAAGGACCGTCTGATTCAGCAATTCGCCGGGGACTGCGCCGAGATGGAGGGCGCCGCCATCGCCCACGGGGCATATCTGAACGGGATTCCTTTTGTCATTATCCGTGCGATTTCGGATAAGGCCGATGACAGTTCGGAAATGGATTATCCCACGTTTGAAACGGCGGCGGCAAAACATTCCGCCTCACTGGTCAAGGAAATGATCCGGAGCATCTAGCTCCGGATCTTTTTGGGGTTGACAGTATTCTGTACCGGAGCCGAAAGGCTTAGCTTTTTTGATAAACTTACTGACGAGGGGGAACCAATTATCATGAAAAAAAGAACAGCTATTTTTCTTGCGGCCTGTCTCATGTTTTCACTTGCGGCGTGTTCGTCCGCCGGAAACGATGAACAGCCGCTGCAGCCGCTGACAAATGTCCAGACACAGGAACCGGCTTTGCCGGGAAATGACGAAACAGAAACAGAAACGCCTGCCGGGGAAGAACAGACCGAAGAAATTTCTTCGGAAAATCCGGCAGCAGAGAACCCGTCCACAAAAGCGGAACCGGAAACAGGCGGCGAAGACGGCAACCCGGAACGGAATGACGAACTTGAAGTGGATTTCACATATGACTATACGGAGGATATCAAGGCAGATATCGACCAAGCAGTATCCAGCTCCACTTCCCTGCAAAATGAGCTGGAGAATGTAGAGGCGATCATGCAGAAGTACCATCTGCTGGCGGAAAAAGCCCAAAGTCAGGATGAAATGAACCTGTCATCTAAGTGGTTGTTTGTCATATGGGATACGGAATTAAATAACCTGTGGAGCAGATTCAGCAATTCCGCCGATCAGCAGACCAAAGAGAAGATCCTTGCCGATCAAAGGAACTGGATAGACATGAAAGACGAAGCGATCCTGGAGAGCATAGGATCCGGTGACGAAAACGGCAGCATATATCCGCTGCTTGTCAACTCGTTTTTGGAAACGATTACCAGGGACAGGGCTTATGTTCTGGCGAATGAGTTGTCGAAGGTAACAGGAGAGTCCTTTGTCATGCCTGAAAAATCAAAGTATGGCCTGTTTGTAGACAATCAGGGGACAGGCGATATTTACAGTTCCCTGATCACCCGGCAGGGAGAGTCGGGAGACGAGGAAGCCGTTATCTCCCTTTTCAGAGTGGGGGAAGTCAGAGGAACCTTTGCGGACAACGGAAATGGGGAACTGTCTTTTACATCGACTGATGCGAATGGCAATGTGGTAAGGGGAATTATAACAATCAACGGGTGGGACGGCGCAACCTTTACAGTCACAGAAGCGCCGGAAACGTACTATCTCCATGTGGGGGAAGAATTTGATTTTCCTTTTGCATTTTGACAGGGACACAGGATCAATTCCATTTGTAAGGCAAGTATTTTCTAAAGGAGCTGCGCACTGATTCGCTGAGTGCGGCAGCTCCTTTTATGTTGTTCACAGAAAAACGGAATCGAAAGCGGCGCCTGGCCGCGTTTATTTTTTCTTAAACACCAGAAATTTACTGATGATATAGTTGCCGGCCATTACCAGCACCGCCACCAGGATCCGGGCTACAATCTTATCCACCTTCAGATAATTGACTAGCAGTATCATCATGCCGGCGTCCAGAGCCAGGGTGGTAAGTCTCCCTCCCGAAAACTGGATAAACTCCTTAATGATCCTGGGATCGTGACTTTTAAACACATATTTCCGGTTCATCACATAGCCGAACACAACGCCCGCTACCCATTGAAGTATGCTGAGCAAACCGTTCTGCCAAACGATCTCCGCGTCCAGAATGGTATATGCGCAGAGGAACCACACTCCCCACGATACGATAGTGTTTAACACTCCCACAATCAGGTATACGATGATTTCCTCATACTTGACATACAGTGCCTTGCATTTTTCTATCATCTGTTTTCTCCTGTCTTCCCTTGTCTTCTCCTGTCTTCTCCGGTCTTCTCCTGTCTTCCCTTGTCTTCCCTTGTCTTCCCTTGTCTTCTCTTGTCTTCTCCTGTTTTCTCCTGTCTTCTCTTGTTTTCTCCCGTTCTCTGCCCTTGTATCCTTTGCCTTTGGGCGTTTTGCTGAACCGCCAGCACAACCCCCTCAGGGGTTTACAAGGTTTCTGCTCTCTCCCCGCAGAAAAGCCGCAATGTTTTGATAGGCCTCCTCCACGCACCGGACGCGGGCCTCCACGCTGGCCCAGGCCAGATGAGGCGTAATGATCAGGCGGCTGCTGTCTTTCAGACGGCTTAAAGGGTTGCTGTCCCTCAAAGGCTCCCCCTCCATCACGTCCAGCCCTGCTGCCGCGATTTCTCCCGCCTCCAGGGCTTCATACAGGGCACGGTTGTCCACTACGGGACCTCTGGACACGTTGATCAAGACGGCGGAGGGTTTCATTTTTTTCAGCGACTGGGCGTCAATGAAATGCCGGGTGAGCTCGCTTAACGGGCAGTGCAGCGAAAGAAAGTCGCTTTCCCGTAACAGCGTATCCTTATCCACCCTTGTATATTCCTTACAGGCGCTCTTTCCCGTGACAGAGCAAAAGATCACTTTGCAGCCGAAAGCCTCCGCAATGGACGCCACCCGTCTGCCGATATTTCCCATGCCCGCGATCCCCCAGGTTTTTCCTTCCAGCTCCGTAAAAGGAATGTCAAAATTGGAGAACCTGTCCTGAGCGCTGTATTTGCCGGATTTCACATATTGGTCATAGTAAGCCAGCTTCTGGCTTAACGCCAGCGCCAGCGTAAAGGTGTGCTGGGCCACCATGCCGGTGCAGTAATCCCGTACGTTGGCGACCTTGATGCCTCTTGCGCTCAGGTAGGCAAGATCACAGTTGTCAAAACCTGTGGCAAATTCACAGATCAGCTTTACATTCGGCGCATCCCGTAAGGTTTCTTCCCTGAGAGGGGATTTGTTGGCTATGATAATGTCCGCATCCTTTACCCGCTCCCGCACTTCCTCGACGGTAACGGTGTTGGGATACATGGTCACTTCGCCGAAATCGCGGATGCAGTCCACAGACACATCCGTCCCTACGCTGTTGCGCTCCAAAATCACTATTTTCATAATACCTCAGTTCTCAAGAAATGCACCCTGTCTGTGACAGAGTGCATTTCCGGCAGAGTTTCTACGATAATCTGGCAGCCAAAGCTTCCCTTTGTTTTTCGTAACCTGGTTTCCCCAGCAGCGCAAACATATTCTTTTTATAGCTCTCCACGCCGGGCTGGTTAAAGGGATTGACGCCCAGCAGATACCCGCTTACGCCGCAGGCAAACTCAAAGAAATAGAACAGCTCGCCCAGATAAAATTCATTCACCTGGGGGATATTGACCATAAGGTTAGGCACCTGCCCGTCGGTGTGCGCCAGAATCGTCCCGTTCATGGCGCTCTTGTTCACAAAGTCCACGGTCTTTCCCGCAAGGTAATTCAAGCCGTCCAGATCCACCGGTTCCTCGCCGATGATGATTTCCTCCCGGGAGGTTTCCACGTTCAAAACCGTCTCAAACAGGATCCTCGCACCGTCCTGAATGAACTGTCCCATGGAATGTAAATCCGTAGTCAGATCCACGCTGGCGGGGAACAGCCCTTTCTTATCCTTGCCCTCGCTCTCCCCGTAAAGCTGTTTCCACCACTCGGAAACGTAATGCAGGGCAGGCTCATAATTTGCCAGAACCTCCACGCTCTTGCCCTTACGCAGCAGGATATTGCGCAGAGCCGCATACTGAAGGGCATCGTTTTTCTCAAATTCATTTTCCAGAGCCCGCTTTCTGCCGCTTGCGGCGCCCTCCATCAGCTTGTCGATATCTGCGCCGCTGACGGCAATAGGCAGCAGTCCCACCGCGGTAAGCACGGAAAAACGCCCTCCCACATCGTCTGGTACCACAAAGGTGGCATATCCTTCCTCGTCCGCAAGCTGTTTCAGGTTTCCTCTCGCCTTGTCGGTGGTGGCATAAATTCTCTTTGCCGCGCCTTCCCTGCCGTACTTCTTCTCCAGAATCTCCTTAAAGACCCGGAAAGCGATAGCGGGCTCCGTGGTTGTGCCGGATTTGGAAATCATATTGATGGAGAAATCCCTGTCTCCCACCACATCGATCAGGTGTTTCAGATAGGTAGAGCTGATGGAATTGCCGCAGAAATAAATCTCCGGCGTCTTTCTCCGGGCTTTGTCCAGCACGTTATAGAAACTGTGTCCCAGAAATTCGATGGCCGCTCTTGCGCCGAGATAAGAACCGCCGATTCCGATCACCAAAAGCACTTCCGAATCGCTCTGAATCTTCTTCGCCGCCTCTTTTATCCTGTTAAATTCCTCTTTGTCATATTCCACAGGCAGATCCACCCAGCCAAGGAAATCATTGCCGGCGCCGTTTCTGGAAACCAGCGTCTCTTTCGCGTCCAGCGTCAGCTTTTTCATGTAGCCGATTTCTTCCTGTGAGAGAAAGGACGCCGCCCTGGAATAGTCAAAAGTCACCTGTTTGCTCATATCTCGCTCCTTTTCCCAGACCGCCTTTTTTACCGTGCGGCGGTTCAACACGCCGGCCGGCCGATCTGCTCTTTCCTTTAAGTGTAACAAAGAAAGATGGCAAATTCAAGAAAAAGATGCGGGCGGAAACGACAAAGCTGCAGGCGGAAATTACAGCGCCAAAAATTCCCGCAAAAGCGTCTCCAGCTCCTCTCCCACGGGCGCCGGCTCCTGTTCACTGTCATCATCCTCCCGGACGGCCCGTTCGTTGACAGGGTCTTTTCTGGTTTCGGCAAACTTCTGCGCTACCGCAAAGAGATCCCTTTTTTCCTCCGGGCTCAGCCTGTTTGCCGTTGTTCCCAGCTTGTTCTCCGCTGCGCTCAGTCTGCTTTCCGTTACCCCCAGCCTGGTTTCCGCTGCACTCAGTCTGCTTTCCGTTACCCCCAGCCTGGTTTCCGCTGAAAGCGCCACCGACTCCGGATTTCTTTTTTCTTTCCGGTTCCGGCGCGCCCTCGCCCGGCTGCCGGCTCCGTACGCCGCAGCGTCCGCATTCTCCCTCTCCCCGGAAATTTCGTCCCCGTAGAGCATCTCCAGATCCCGTCTGGTCACGTTCATTCTGGGGGACAGATGATTTTCCAGGTAATCCACCAAATTTACCTTTAAGATCCGTTTTTTCCCCTTGATATCCGTTATGGCGGAGACGTTAAAATACAAATACAGCCCCAGCAGACTCACAATATAAAAGGGCAGTACATCCATCAGCGACCGGCCCCTCGCGATACATTTGCAGATTCCCACCCCGGAAAACACCACGGAAAGCAGCATGGCCTGTCCGGAAAGATGGTACATCACCCCAAAGGACATATGTCCAAAGCTCAGCCTGTTTAAGAACTTGTCCACAAAAACCGGGATATTTGCCACGCCGTTGCTCAACTGGTAACAATTAGCGAATTTCAGCTTGCACTGTTTCAGGATCTTGTTGTCGGTGGTGGCCATATTATCCGCCTCCCGAATCATGTTCTGATAAAGCAGTCCGAGGAATATCCTGCAAAAGATACTAAAAGCCAGACATCCCAGCATCAAGCCCGCGATCAGCTTTTCTTCCCAAAAAATATCAAACATTCCGGAACACCTCTCTTTTACGGATTTCCTTTATTTTACCTGATGTGGGAATCGATTGACAGAATTTTTCATCGTTAAATTTCAACGGCTTTCCCCATGCGCCCCTATCAAACGACCGGATTTTACCCGTGCGCTTTGCGGGCCGGAACGGTTTTCATCCCGAAACCGCGGGCCGGGCCGCACAAATAAGCCGCAGATTGGGCCCCATTACATTGACAAAAGCTCTGGCTGATAATAAAATAGAAAGAAATACATGACATACGGAAAGGATGCGATACTATGAAATACAAAACCCAGGGAACCTGTTCCCAGGAAATTGAAATTGAACTGAAGGACGGAGTGATCGATTCCGTGGTGTTTACCGGCGGCTGCAACGGGAACCTTCAGGGAATCAGCGCTCTGGTAAAAGGGATGAAACCTCAGGACGCCATCGACCGCCTAAAGGGAATCCGGTGCGGCATGAAACCCACCTCCTGTCCGGATCAGCTTGCACACGCGCTGGAGAGTATCATATAAGCCCTGTCCTGCATACTATATGGCGTAAAGAGGATTAGGTCATGAAGAAAATCGTGCTGACCGGCGGCGGGAGCGCCGGACATGTCACTCCCAACATTGCCCTGCTCCCCGCCCTGAAGGAAGCCGGCTATGAAATTACTTATATGGGCTCTTATGAGGGGATTGAAAAACGTCTCATCACCGATTTCCAGATTCCTTATGTGGGTATTGCCACCGGCAAATTCCGGCGTTACCTGGATCCTAAAAATATTACGGATCCCTTCCGGGTGATCAAGGGGTTTGCGGAAGCAAGGAAATTTCTCAAAAAATATCGGCCGGACGTTCTTTTCTCCAAAGGGGGATTTGTCAGCGTACCCGTGGTGCGGGCGGCCGCATCCCTTGGCATTCCCTGTATCATTCATGAATCGGACATGACGCCGGGCCTTGCCAATAAACTTTGCATTCCCGTAGCCCGGAAGGTATGCTGCAATTTCCCGGAAACCATTCAATATCTCCCCGCCGATAAGGCGGTTCTCACCGGATCGCCCATCCGCTCCGAGCTTTTCCAGGGAAATCGGCTGGCGGGCTTGAAACTGTGCGGGTTCACCGCCAACCAGCCCGTGGTCATGGTGATCGGAGGCAGTCTGGGCGCTGCGAACGTAAACAAACTGATTCGGGAGGCCCTTCCGGATCTGCTTAAGCATTTTCAGGTAGTGCACCTGTGCGGCAAGGGGAAAATAGACAATCTGTTCTTAAACACACCCGGCTATCTCCAATTCGAGTATGTTAAGGAGGAACTGAAGGATCTGTTTGCCATGGCGGATCTGGTGATTTCCCGGGCGGGTGCCAACGCCATCTGCGAGCTTTTGGCGTTAAAAAAACCGAACATCCTGATACCCCTTCCTGCCTCCAGCAGCCGGGGAGATCAGCTTTTAAACGCCAAATCCTTTGAAACGCAGGGATTTTCCGTTGTTCTGGAGGAGGAAGATCTGACGCCGGAGCTTTTAACGGAACAGGTGCTTAAGCTGTTTCAGAACAGGCAGACTTACCGCAGCGCTATGGAAACAAGCGGACAACTGGATTCCGTCCACACGATTATGGGACTGATTGAAGATGTCTGCGCGTCCGGCCGCATGAAAAAGAACTGAAACCGCAAAAATATAAAAGAAAGGGATCTGACAGATTTGTCATTTCCCTTTCTTTCTTTTTTTGATCATACAGGCTCTGTTTTTTGTATTGTTGCAACTGTTTGCCCATATGAAATAATTTTATTTTTGCCGTCAAAAATGAATAGATGCCATTCAACTTTTCCGGAATAGGCCGGTTTTCAGATCATTTTTATGAATGAATTCCTGCAAACGGTTCCGGTCACTACATGACGCTCTTGTCATATACCGTTCTTTCACCGCCGATATATTTTGGCCTGGTACGAGCGCATACCACATGAGCATCCCCAATCTGTTTAATCCGAATTCTCACCGGCACGGCCACTTCTTTTAAGTGCATGCCGATCAGCGTATCTCCTATATCTAATCCGGCGTGGGCTTTGATATGTTCCACGGCCACCGGGCAATCAAAGGCCTTGTATGCGGCTGTCGCAAAGGAGCCACCCGCTTTAGGCTGCGGCACCGCGTTGACGATTTCATAACCGTACCGTTCCGCCGCTTCTCTCTCCAGAATCAACGCCCGGTTCAAATGCTCGCAGCATTGAGCGGCCAGATAAACCCCCGCTTCCTGAGTCGCCTGATACACCCCTCCAAAAACCGCTTCCGCCACCTCCGGGCTGGAAAAGGTGCCGATGGCGGCGCCTCCCACCTCGCTGGTGGAACAGCCGGCGGCAAGAATCTGCCCTTCCTTCAGTTTTGCCGCGTCCAAAAGTTCCTTGGCGGCTCCGTACGCTTCCTCGCCGATCCTTGTCAATTCTTCCGTCATACGCCGTCCTCCTGTTTCCGTGTATCCGTCAGCGTTCCCCTATATACTTCGTTTCACCGGGCCTTACGGTCAGGATGCCCCCTTTGGCGCTTACCCATACCTCCACCGCCGTCGGATTATACATTGTCAGTCCGTCTCCGGAAAACTCCTGCGCCCTGACCGCTTCGATATAACGGCAGATTTCCATGTTTGTGGCGTACCAAATGTCCTCTTTCCCTTCCATTTTTCTGACAAAAGCCTCTATGACGCCCCAATCGCCGGAAACGCCAAATTCATAACTGTGCCCCCAGACGTACATCAACGGAAGTTCATAAAAATCCGGAGCCTTTAAGAACTGATCCCCAAGCTCCAGCAGACGGTCCCCGTGATGGCAGGTAGGATGCCAGGCCATAAAGTCCGCCGGAGGGAAAAATCCTCCCGTCCCCTGCACCGTGCGGGAATACTTGATTCCCAGCTTTTTAGCCAGGCAAATCACCTCCTGGTCATAATTTCCAAACGCATATGACAGGCCCTGAACCAGTTTTCCCGTGAGTTTTTCCAGCGCCTTCCTGTCTTCCTGCAATTCCAGAACGAGCTGCTGCGCGGACAAAATGGTGGGATTCCTGTGAAATACGCCGTGGCAAGCGATCTCATGCCCCTGATACACCTGATCCAGCTCTCCCGTCCCTACATACACGGACCCTTCGCCCTGTTCCAGAGTGCCGGAATTTAAGTGAAAGGTGGCTTTCATGCCCGCCTCCCGAAACAACGCGGCCAGTCTTCTGTCATATATCTGACCGTCATCATAACTGAAGGTCAGCGCTTTACGTTTGCCCTGTGGATAGATAAATCTCATTTTTCCTCTCCTTTCGGCCTATTATTTCCCTAATGATAACACATTACGTCGAAAAACAACACTCTTTTCTTTCCCGCGGAATATAGTAGATAGAAATCTGATAACACGCGGGAGCGCAATATGCAGCTAATCCCTTCTCTCATGTTCGGAATCTCCGCCAGTCTGGATGTGCTGCTTGTGGGCGTCGGTTTTGGGCTGCGCGGTGTAAAAGTACGGCCGTTTCAAAATATTTTTATCAGCCTGGTCGCCCTGTTCGGCACCTGCCTTTCTGCCTGCGCCGGCAGATTTGTGACGCCGATGCTGCCCTCCGGGGCCGCAAATGACGCGGGCAGCCTGATCCTGATGCTGCTAGGCATCTATTATATGGTCAAATGGATCCTGGCCGTGTTACAGGGCCGGACGCCCTATCGCCTTTCGGCGCCGGAAAAGTCTCCGTTAATCACCGCGGAACAGACCCGTCCCTGTCTGTCTCTGCCGGAGGTACTCCTTCTAAGCCTCACACTGTCCGCCAATAATCTGGGAATTGGATTAAGCGCCAGCATGGCCGGCCTACCCATGATCCCAGCGGCCGCGGCCACCTGTATCTGTTCCATTGTGTTTCTTTATCTGGGATGCCGTCTGGGACAGTGCAGACTGCTGAGACTGATTGGGAATCTGGCGGATCCCCTTTCCGGCCTTCTGCTGATCGGGTTAAGCCTGATACAGCTTTTTATGTAAGGTTCCAAGGCGAAATGGCCCGTCCATTTTGCCTTACATATGGCTTGAGGTCCCCCCTCATTGCAGGACTCCCTTTCTTTGGCGTTTCCCTCTGATGTTTCCCTTCGCCATTTCCCTTTGACGTTTCCCTTTACCATTTCCCTCTGACGTTTCCCTTCGCCGTATGATTCCATTGGCTTGATTCCCTCTTTTGATATTGCCCTGCATAAAAAAATTTTCTTTGGAAAAAATGAATCAAAAATCAAACGAGGTGCCATGCCATGGATATATCCCCTGTTCTGGAAGAAAACCTGAGTTCCCTGCAACAGATCCTGCCCCTTGCCAAAAGCTTTGACTTCATGACCAGAAGGCTGAAACTCGGAGATACGGACGCCTTTTTTCTGGGCGTGAACGGCTTTTGCAAAACGGAAATCCTTCAGCAGATTTTTTCCGATCTACAAAATCCCCTGTACATGAAAGACAACCGGGTGGAGGATATCGGCCGCTATGTGAACGCCAAAATCGGCTACGCTCAGACAAGCCTGACAAACTCTCTGGATACTTTGGTCAACGGTGTGTTAAGCGGGCCCGCGGCGCTGCTCATCGACGGTTTTGCACAGGCCGTTCTGATCGACGTGCGCACTTATCCCGGCAGGAGCATGTCGGAGCCGGATCTGGAAAAAGTTACCAAGGGTTCCCGGGACGGGTTTGTGGAGACATTGTTACTCAACGCCAATTTGATCCGCAGACGAATCCGTTCCCCCCATCTGTGCTTTGCGATGCATGCAGTGGGGACGCACAGCCGCACGGACGTAGCCATCGCTTATCTGGAGGACAGTGTGAACGTCGAGCTGCTGGACAAGCTCTCCCACACCCTCGACGCCTTGCAGGTCACGTCCCTGACCGTGGGCGAAAAAAGCTTGGAAGAACTGCTGCTGCCTAAGCGCTGGTGGAATCCCCTCCCCAGCATTCAGACCACGGAACGGCCCGATGTGGCATGCAGTTATCTTTTGGAAGGACATATCCTGGTGCTGGTGGACAATTCCCCACAGGCCCTCATTTTCCCCGGAACCATTTTTCAGTTTACCCAAAGTCCCGAGGACTATTATAACAGCCCGGCGGTGGGCACCTATTTCCGACTGGTGCGGTTTCTGTGCATTCCCGTCAGTCTGCTCCTCATGCCTCTGTTTCTGCTGTGTGCGGCTTTTCATACGGACTTGGCCTTAAGCGTCGGCATCCTGTCGGAGAGGATTTCTCCTCACAGAGTATTTTTTTATGTGATCGCCGTGGAATTTCTGCTGGATCTGTTCAAATACTCCTCCTCGCTCAGCTCCGGCAAATTTTCCGGTTCCCTTTCCCTGATCAGCGGCTTGATCATCGGTGACATTGCGGTAAGCCTGCACTGGGCTTCCGTGGAGGTATTGTTTTATGCCGCAGTGACTCTCCTATCCTCCCTTTCCATCAGCGGAACCGAATTTGCAGACGGCATCCGCGTTTACAGGATCCTGTTAATCGCCGCCACCGGTTTTTGGGGGCTGCCCGGCTTTCTCATCAGCTTGGCGCTGGTGCTGCTCTCCGTGGCAACCACGCCCACCTTCGGCGGTTTCAGCTACCTTTGGCCCCTGTTCCCCTTCAATCAAAAAGCCCTGGGGAGACTGCTGTTTCGAAGTCCTACCCCCAGGGCCCAGCCCACAAAGGTTTGGAACAGAGGCCGGATCGATGCCGGCCCCTCCGGCGGCCATCGATCCAGACGGCGGTAGGCGTTTGCCACCGCAGTTTCCGTCCCCGCAGGACGGCGCCTGATCTCAGGCCCCCTTTTTCCTGTTATTCCCAGGACACATACTGTTCGTACTCATCCCAGATACAGCAGATCCAGGTCTTACCCTGATTGAATACGATCTCATTGCCGTTCTGGTCATAAAACATGTTGGCGGCGTAATCGCTGTCGCGTTTCCAGGTTCCCTCTATCACCTTTCCGTTGGTGAAAACATAGGCCTTGCCGGTGCCGTGGACGCCAAACAGCAGATAATCGCCCTCATCGCCTCTTACCTGTCCCGTGCAAACCTTAAACACGACGTTGGTCACCGCAAGCTGCTGGTCATTGTCCGCATCCACCTGCGCCGCTCCGTACTGATAGCGGTAATACTGGTGATCTTCTTCATTGTACTCAAATCGTATGGCGCTTTCTCTGGTTCCTTTCGCGCCGGTAGCGTAGCCTCCCTTGTTGGACGAGGTTCCGCCGGGATACACCACAGTCGCGTCCGGATAGCTGTCATAGGTTGCCAGATATCCTTCGTCCGCAAAGGTAAACGCCTGCTCAAAGCGTCCATGCTCCGCATAGGTCTTCGCATAGCCCAGCTTTTCCACGCCCTTGGTATATCCATCAATATTCATGCTGCTGGTAAATTCCAGATCATATCCGGGATTCAGTCCGCGGTCAAAGGGCTGGCCGGGGCCCTCGCCAAAGCCTACGTCAATCCCTTCCAGCTTGACACTGATGTTATCGATCCGGTCCGTATTAATGATAGGCGCCACAAAGGGAACCGCAAGACCCCAGTTACAATAAATGGAATCATATGCCATGGCCTCATACACATAATAATCCCTGCTGCTTCTCACAGGCCCGATCACATCCAGATCGTCATAATCCTCGAACAGCGCCATCAGACGGGTGATACGTCCCTCCACAGGAGCTTCGTAAATAATGCTGGCCTGAGAAATCCCATGCTGCGGTACGGTGGCGGAATAGTCCTGGCCCGGAACCTTCAAACGGTTGTTGGGGATCATAACCGCAAAATTCCTTCTCTGAACCACATCCGCGTCCTTCCATTCACCCGTAAGGTAACTCTGCATCTTACCGTCCACCACGGTGCGTTCTCCAATGGGATGGTTTTCGCCGTTGGTAATATAGCCGTCGGCAGTCACGGTTTCTTCCGTGCCGCTGGCATCCGGGCCGGATTCCGGTTCGCCGGACTGTTCCTCAGGATTCTCCGTAGAGGGCTCCGGCGTCACAGCCTGAACCGGCGAATTGACAGGCGCATTGTCTCCACAGCCCGCCAGTACGCTCATCGCAATGATAATTGCCGCTAATACCCTTTTTTTCATACTGCATTCCTTTCGTTTTTCTTCTATTTTATAACCAAATGCGGGTTTTGTCCATTTATTCCATAAAATTTAAGAAAGATATTCCCTAAAATATAAGAAACTTATTTAGGAAAATATTTCTTCTGCCCCAATACCCTTTTCTTTTACAGAGAAATATGATAAAATCAAATTTAAATTCGGGGTTACAAAATCATATGGAGGCTAAACATGAAACTGAAACAAAATATTGATGTGAACGCTTTTCTCGAGGCGGCCAAAAAGTGCGATAACGAGGTCTTCTTTCAGACTACGGAAGGTGATATCCTGAACCTGAAATCCCTGCTCTCCCGCTATGTGCTGATGTCCATTATGGGAAAGCCCCATCTTCTGCAAAGCGCTGTCATTACCTGCGTACAGGAAGAAGATTACAAGAAACTGGCGGATTTTCTGGAGGAGGGAGACGAATAACGCCATCGCCTTAAAAATCCCCGGCAGGAAATCCTCCTGCAAAATCTTTCACGGCAGAAAAAAGGGCATTGTCGAACAACCGCGAGTGACAGCCGGTTATTCGGCAATGCCTTTTTCTAAAGTTACACCTTCTTAAACCGATTCACTTCATTGTTCAATTTCTGAGAAATCTGCTGATTATGATCGGACTCCTTCTGAATCTCCGACATAGCCTCAACCAGAGAAACGGCGCTGTCCGCCACATTGGTGATGCCCTTGGCGTTTTCCTCCACCGCGGTTGAAATGTCATTGATTCCGGTGTTCATGTCTTCCATGGTCTGGCTGATGTCCGTTGTATTCGCCGCCACACCGCCTAAGATCACGTCCACACTGTCGGCATCCTGTTTATACTGTTCCACAACTTCTACGAAGTTGTCATAGTCCTTCATCACTTCCTGAGCCACAAACTGCAGCATGTCTTCGGCGTTTTTCGCCAGCTTTTCCACTGCGTCGGTAACCAGGGCGCTGATCGTCTGAATGTTGTTGGCCGCCTCGGCGCTGCTGTCCGCAAGGCCTCTGATCTCGCCGGCAACCACCGCGAAACCTCTGCCTGCCTCTCCCGCTCTTGCCGCTTCAATGGATGCGTTCAGAGAAAGAAGGTTGGTCTGGCTGGTAATATTCAGAATTTCCTGGGTCATCTCGTTAATCTTCTGTACGCTGCGGCTTTCTTCCAAAGCGGCCTCAAGGGTTTCCCGAATCTGCGTGATCGTTCTGCCGGTCTTTTCCTTGCCCTCCACGGTGTTCTGGTGCATCTCGGTAGCGCGAACCTTGATATCCCGAACCAGGCTGACTCCGTTCTGTACGCTGCCGTCCATGGCCTGAATCTCGTTCAGTATATTGGTGCTGCCGTTGGACAGTTGCCCCAGCGTCGCGGAAATTTCTTCCATGCTGGCCGCCATTTCCTGGGTGGCGGCGGAGACGTTGCTGGCGCTTTCGTTGGATTCAATAATCTGGCTGGTGATCACCTGAGCGGACTGCTCCATGTTAGCGAATTCCGTCTTCAGATCCCGCATGATCGACTGCAGCCTTTCCATGAAGTTATTAATCCCCTGAGCCATCTGGCCAACTTCGTCCTTGGATTTGACGGGCACACGTTCCGTCAGATCTCCCTGGCTGGAGTCAACCTGGCTGATAATGTTTCTCAGGGCTTTGCCGGATTCCCTGGCAGGCCTTACCACGGTCAAAGAAATCAACAGCACGGTAATTACCACCAAAATTACATACAGAGCCAATGCGGCACAGTTGAATATAATCGTCCCGTTGATCTGCACGGAGCTGCGCTGTACTGCGCTTTCCGCCAATTTTTCCAATGTTTCCTTGTATACGCTCTCCGCTGCCGCCACAGGCGCCGCCATGGCGTCGATCTGTCCCCGAAGTTCCTGAGCCTCAAAATGCTTTTTGTCCGCCAAAAGATCCTTCACCTGGGACGCGTAATCTATAAAGGCAAGCAACTGTGTCTTATAAGCGTCGAAAGCGGCGGTAAGCTCCGGTTCGTCTGCGGCCTTTAACGCGGTTTCCGCCTCCTCCAGAGCCGCTCCTGCGTTTTCAATGGCCTGACCCAGCAGCTCCAACTGCTGCGAGCCGTTCTCCGAGTAAAACAGGTAAAACGAGGTATTGACATACAACTGGAGCTGACAATATGCCGCGTAGGTTTCCCCCTCCGTCTCCTGTGCCTTCATATACACCTTGCCGAGATCCCCGTTGTAATCGCCAATCGTCCCCAATCCGGAAACATTGAGAAAAACGATGAGCACAAACAGCAGGCCCAGCAGACCCAGCGCAATGTAAATTTTTGAACCGATACTTTTCATATTGTTCCCTCCATCGCCGCAGTTATTTATGTAAAGTGAAACAGTTTTTATTCATTATACAACAATTTCTTGAAGACCACCATCTTTTTCTTAAAATATTCTGAAAAAATATGGAACAGCCTTTTGCCCCAATAGGGATCGTCCTTTGTCCCCCATAAAAAAAGAACCTCCCCCGGTCCGCGAACCGGCGTACAGTTCTTTTTCCTTCCATACCGTGCAGGTAGCCGGACTTGAACCGGCACGGAGTTGCCTCCGAGAAATGTTAAGTCCTGCCACCGAACTTGAACCGGCACGGAAGTGCCTCCAAGAGATGTTAAGTCCCGCCACCGGGCTGGAACCGGCAGGAACCTATAAGAATGATTGGTAACCGGAGTTTATTACAACTATACATTGATGTTAGATCCCGTTAACGCTTTGGCATAACGCAAATCCTACCTATGCAGAATACGCATAGGCGGCATTTTTATTAACCGGCGGTCGGATAGTAAAATGTAATTGCAGCCACAACATGATCTTTTATCAGCAGTCCCAGATACATTGGCAGCGTATCCACATCATTTAAATGAATATCCGCTACCATGACATAATCAAACTGATCCGTCCAACTGTAATACTCTTTTCCCTCATAGTCCCAAGCACTATCTCTTCCGGCATAACTCAAAGGATACGCGATTCCATTCCACCCCATAAAGGAGATACTCTCGTCATAATAAATATAATGATTTTCAAAATCTATAACTGACGTAACCATATTGGGGTATCGTTTTAAAACATCTTCTTCCTTCATTCCTACTTTTAATCCGTTGGCAAGTTCATAAGTATCCTCTACAACGGACCAGCCAAGTAACGTATATTCTTCCGGTCTGGAATTGTAATTAGCGTAATAATATTCCACACCGTCAATGGTAACGGTATACCAGGTTCCAAGGGCGGCGCCCGGCAGGTTGCCCACAAGTTTCTGCATCTCTCCTATCTGCACTGCATCCTCAAAGCCATACTCCTGAATTTCCGGTTTCATCGTGACATCTTCCGGTTCAAAAGAATAAAGGCCTAATTTAGCATCATAAGAATAAACGCGATAGTAATCATTGATGAGTCGTAAAGTCCTCCTGAGCACCCTATCTCCGTAATCGAAGTATATGGCTGCCGCTTTTTCCCTCGGATCCGTTATACCGTAATAGCTATTAGCATTCATATCCTCGTCCATGCTCTGTTCCATATATTCTTCCCAGAGCTGCTGCTTTGCTTCCACCATGTCCAGTTCGCCAGCACACAACCGGTATATCTTATCCATCTCTGCACGGCATCCGTTATAGTAGCTTTCGGCATCTGCATAGTACTGTTCCGGATCCTCCCGTTCCTTCAAACTACTGCCATAAGTCAACTCCACCAGATAAGAAAGGGAATCCAGATAACTCTGTCTCTCGCTTATCCTTGATTCTTCCATTGAGATATCCGTAAATAAGGGATTCTCTGTAACCCATTCACGGACTGCCTCCTCGGTAAATTCATGCCATTCAACCTCCGGGGTTTCATCAAACGAAGTTTTTATCCCATTCCATACGTTTTCTTCCACTGGAATATCATTTATGGTATAGGAGACATTCCATGTATCCTCTTTGATATGCACTTTATCATCTGAAACGATGGAATTTCCGATAAAGTACAATTTCTTGATCCAATTGTCACCGGCACCCGCGTCACCCCCATGTGAACCATCTTCTTTCAAGTTCTCCAGGGATCTGTAATCAATTTCGTTTCCGTATATCTCGCCGTCTTTATATCGTAAAATAACGTACCCCATATCATCATCTATTTCCAGCACGACTTCCGGCACCTGATCGCCATCCATGTCCACAACGGCAAACCTCGGCGTTACCAGAGGCGCATTATTGTATATGACCTCATTGAAACATACATAGCTTTCCTGCATGACATCTGCATAAGGTACATAATTGAAGAAATAGCAAAACGGTCTCTCGCTCAACAGTACCGCCCGAAAAGTCTCACCGACAGTCAGAGGCACATCAACCTCCGGAGAGGGTTCTGCAGAATCTGTCGGTTCAGATTCACTCTCCGCGGATTCATCATCGGTATCTTCATTTGTAATATCCATATTTTCCTCAGTTGCCTTCTGTGTGCCGCAGGCAGTACATAAAAGCATCAGAAGCGCCATTCCAGTGACAAACAGTTTTTTTATTATAGATTTCATTTCCCTACTTTCCCTTCCAAGATGTAAAATCATTTATTTAAAACTTAGGAGTTTACAAATTCTCTTTTATCATGCTCATTCCTATTACTACTCCGTCCTTTTCAAGATAACTGCACAGTTTATTTCTTGTTTGAGACAGCAGATACTTTACCTGACGGGCCGATAGCCCATATTGCTCTGCTACCTCGTTTACAGAACCAGAGTAACAATCCCTTGCCAAAAAATACAGCGCAGGTTTTACGCTCCCATATATCCGTTTCCATGACTTGAGACACGGCTATGCCACTCTGCTTTATGAAAACGGCATTGATAGGAAAGCAATTCAAGAATGGTTAGGTCACAGTACCATTTCAACCGCTATAAACAGTTACACACACTGAAACTATAAAAACAAAGTGACCGCTGCAAACGCTATCATCGGATTACTGCCGGACAAAGAAAAAGAACCCGCCCAAGTAAATAATGAAAGCGAGTTCCCAAGTGAATCAATGCAGGTAGCCGGACTTGAACCGGCACGGAGTTGCCTCCGAGAGATTTTAAGTCTCTTGTGTCTGCCTATTCCACCATACCTGCAAAAACATAAAATGGGTGGAGGTGGATTCGAACCACCGAAGCAATTTGCAGCAGATTTACAGTCTGTCCCCTTTGGCCACTCGGGAATCCACCCTTCTGTGTCATATCATTCCGACATTGAAAAATTTTATCATAGCTCCCCATAAATTGCAAGAGATTTACCAACAGAATTTCTCATATTGCAGTTTGAAACAATACCGGCGGAAACTTAAGTCTATCCGCACTTGTCTTTTCGTTTTTTCTGTGCTATGTATAAGATAATCTGTTTCATGATCGGAGGTGTTATAATGATTTCTGAACCGCTTACAGACAACTGGGTGTTTCACCTGAATTGGCAGCCCTGGCAGGGCGGCGAAGGGGAAACCGTCTCGCTGCCCCATGACTTTATGCTCTCTACCCCCCGTACGCCCGATTCCCCTACCTGGGCGGATTACGGCTACTTTCAGCCCTGCAAGGGCACCTATGAGAGAAAATTGGTCAAACCCGATGCAGAAAGCGTGTTGCTCTGCTTTGACGGCGTCATGGGACTGACAGAGGTGTTTGTCAATAACGAGCGGGTGTGTTTCCATCCCTACGGTTATACCCCTTTTACCTGCGAGATCGGAAGCTATCTCAAAGAGGGTGAAAACACCCTGCGCGTGGAAGTCGATGCCGCATGCCAGCCCGCCTCAAGATGGTATACCGGCGCCGGAATATACCGCCGGGTGGAGCTTTTGACCTCGGGCGCCGACCGCTTTGCCCCCTGGGGGACGTGGGTCAATATTCTCGGCATTTACGGCGACAGCGCACAGGCAGAATTTTCTACGGAGGTGATTTCCTCCCGCCGTCAGATCGGCAAAATCTTGTTTTCGGTGCCGGAGCTGGGATTTTCCATGACCCGCCTGGTTCCGCTTGAGACGGGGGAAAACCACCTGAGCGCAAAAACCGTGCTGCACGGCGTTTCCCTCTGGTCACCGGATTCGCCGGTGGTATATACCTGCAAGGCAAGCCTGATTACCGACGTCTGCCGGGACAGCGAAACCGTAACCTTCGGCGTAAGGACGGTGGTGTGCGACCCTGAACGCGGCATCCTTTTAAACGGCGAGCCGATCAAGCTCTACGGCACCTGCAACCATCACGACAACGGAATCATCGGCGCTGCCTCCTACCGCTCAGCCGAGGAAAGACGGGTGCGGATCCTTAAGGCAAACGGATTCAATGCGATCCGCTGCGCACACAATCCGCCGTCCGCGGTTATGCTCGACGTCTGCGACCGAATGGGAATGCTGGTAATCGATGAGATTTTCGACTGCTGGGCCAAAGGGAAAAAAGCCTATGACTATCATCTCTGGTTCGACAAATACGCAAAGGACGATATCGCTTCCATGGTGCTGCGGGACCGCAATCACCCGTCGGTCATCATGTGGTCTACCGGTAACGAAATTTTTGAGCGCGCCGGAAAGGGCAACGGGTATGCCATCGGCAAAATGATCGCCCACAGGATTCGGGAATATGACCCCACCAGGCCGCTTACCCATGCTTTCTGCGATTTCTGGGACAATCCGGATTTTGCCGACGCCCAAAACGGCTCCGATGCTCTGCCCCAGGATCAGCCGGACTTCTGGTGCGAAAAAATCGCCCCGCAGGCGGGAAACCTGGACGTTTTAGGATATAACTACTTCACCCACAGAATTCCAAAGGATGAACAGATCTTCATCTCCCACCTTTTTCTGATCACAGAAAGCTATCCCATGGACGCTCTTTGGGTGAAACAGACCATGGACGACCATCCGAAACTGATCGGCGAGTTTGTCTGGACGGGCTGGGACTACTTCGGCGAGACGGGCCTTGGAAGGGTCATTTACGATGCCGACGCCCCGGGCTGGGGGCTGGATCCTTACCCGAACCACATTTCAAACTGCGGAGATTTTAACATATGCGGGTTCAAAAAGCCGCAGTCCTACTACCGCGACATAGCGTGGGGCAGAGAAAGGGTGAAACTTCTCACCGTGGCCCCGGACAACAGTTTCCGGGTAAAGTCCTACTCAGGATGGGGATTCTATGACGCGGACAGAACGTGGACCTATCCGGGCAAAGAGGGCAAACTGTCAGAAGTTTATGTCTTCACCACTGCGGATGAATGCGAGCTGATCCTGAACGGCAGCTCCCTTGGCAGAAAGGCCCCCAATGAAAAGGGCGCCGCGGTATTCCAGGTGGAATATGCTCCCGGGACATTGGAGGCCAAGGCCTATCAAAACGGGACCATCTGCGGCAGGGACGAGCTTTCCACGGTTTCGGAGCCTGCGTCCCTACAAATTCTGCCGGACGTTACAGGCAGAACCGGAAAGGCCGACGTCATTTTTGCAGAGATCGCTTTTGTGGATCAGGACGGTCAGACGGCATGGACGGCCGGCGATGAGGTGACCGTTTCCGCCAGGGGCGGCAGGGTCATCGGCACCGGCTCCGGCAGGGTTGATGACGAGCATGACTATACCTCAAACATCTGCAACGCTTACCACGGACGGCTGCTTGCGGCTATACTGCCGGAGGACACAACCGTCACGGTAACGGCAAAAAGCGGGCTGTATGAGGCCAGTACGGACATCCATCTGGAATAACGGACGGAAGTGATCCCAAAAACAGCGCCCAGTCTGGAACAGCTTAACACGGTTGTGAAGCTGTTCCAGATTTTTTGGTATCAGGCTCCCGCAAACCGCGTTCCCCCCCAGGACTCAGGCACAATAACGCCAGAACCGGCCAGCACACCGCATCGCAGTAAATATACCGCAAAGCCACCCAGGGCCCCAGAAAACAGCTCAGAAAATAGAACACCGGCACAGCCGTCAGGAACAGCTCCCTGTATCTTCTCCGGTAGATCATATACAGAGCAAAAACCACCATCATCCAAAAATATGTGCTGCTTCGAAACAAAAATCCCAGGATAGGCACTTTATCGTAATGCAGCCGATAAAACAGCGGATCCAGCACCCAGTTGACCGGCGGACAAAAATCTCGCTTTACAATTTCCTCCCCCACGCCGATCAGCCTGTGGTAAATGCTGATGCCGTCTCCCGCAGCCCCGGCATAAGCCGTATCTCCCATATACCAGTATCCCAGGGTATTGGTCAAAACAGATTCCACATACTCCCCGGGGAAATGCAGTCCAACCCTGCCCCATAGTTTGATAAAGGAAGGCCAGTCCGACACATGGACGGCGCCCTTCATGGGATCCGACAGATAAGGATTGTACTGGCTTTCAAACCCTGGCGTAAAATAGCCTACGATTTCCGAATATAGGGCGGGATCCAGCGCGTCCAGATCGTCCCTCCGGTAAGCGGCCACCCGGCCCAACTGCTGGGTGGGGACGCTCAGGGCCTCTCTTACGCCTTCTTCATCCTTCGCCTGCACCAGCCGGATCAAGGCGCGGTTCCCCGCCGACGCCAGGAGAATGGCTCCCATCAGCGCGGCAAGCAGGGTGATTTTCTGTTTTTTGCCCTTTATGGCCGCCAGCAGAAAGGGGATCGCCGCCACCACGGCATAGATCGCGTTGCGCCGGAATAAAATCATCAATACCCCCGTTCCCACCAGAGCAAACAATCTCCTGAAGGTAAGCAGATCCTCAAAGCGGCATGCCTGTAAGACCTGAAGGAAAAACATCAGAAAAAAAGCCGCGAACAGAACGTCCTTTGTGGCGGTGATGGAAAAAACGGAATTCATGGGAAACAGGGCGCAGACCCAGAATACCGTCAGCCGAAACGCCCTGGGCGCGCCCTCCCGCGCCAGATAGCACAAAAGCCTGGCAAAAGCTAAGCTGAGTATCATCATTTGAAATAAGGTGTATACGGAAATTCCCACTGACGCGGATCCCAAGCGGGATCCAATCAGGTAGGGAATTCCCATCAGAAGGGTATGCAGAATGGGATGGTGGTTCTGATACCCATGACAGATCACCTCCAGAAGCTGGTCTTTTGCGTCATAAACAAAGTTCACCGGCCATTGAGCCAGAAATACGGGCACATAGCAGACAAAAATACCGATCCAGTACCGAAAAAAACAGCGTCTTACCGTTTCTTTCTTTTCCGGCGGCGAGCACTGATGGTTTGTCCACCAATCCGAAAGCCTGCCGATCCCCGCCAGCAGAAAGGCAAAAAGGGGAACCGTCAGCAGGCACACCCCCGCCGATGCCAGAATCCAGGCAATTTCCTGTTTCGGATTCTGAAACAGATCGTTTTGATAATGCAGACAGGTTCCGCACACATACGAGAGAGATAACAGCGCTCCGCCAACGCAGGACACTGCCCGCAGCCTTCCATCGGAAAGCCGCCAAAACCACACCAGCAGATACGCCACAGGGCCCGCCAGCAGTACCGGCGCGATTCCTCTGCCGAACCCGTCGGAAAGCCCCCTGATTTCCGACACATACGCGATTGCCGAAAGGCATAAAAAGGTAGAAATCCCCACGGCTGCTGCCTTTGCATGTCTATGGCTCCCACTTTTTTGCAAACCGTTCATATCCTTCTCCTTACTGTGTTCCCTAGCGGGAAATTTTCAAGAACAGTTCATTGATGCCCTCATAATAACCGATGGTCACAACGGTACTGCCCTCCTCCATTCCGGCAAAGCTGTACTTTTTAAAGTAGGGCGTAGTCTCTATCAGGGGATTGTCCGCCTCATAGTCCTGGGGCTCCCCCAGCCCCATGTAATCCGCCCAGGCCCTCACCATGGCGTCAGGATCCACCTGGGACCATCCTGTGATTTCGGTTCTGACGTAAAATTCGTAAATCTTGCCGGTATCCGCGTCCACATAGGCATCCAGCAGCCGATTGGATCTGTTGGCCGTCTGTTTGCCCGTGTCCAGGCTGATTTTCCATACCAGCACATTATTGCGGGGCTCCGGCACATCGATGGCGGAATACATCACCGCGCTGTAAAACGGTTCGGTGATCTCTTTGACCGATTCCGGCAGGATTCCCAGCTCCTTCAATTCATCGATCCCCCTGCTGCACAGCTCCAGCCCGGCGCTCTCCGAAATCTCCTGCCCAGCGGAATCCTTTCTGTTGACCACCATGGCGTAGGTGCCGGTCAGATCCTGATAATCCAGGCTGACGGATTCCTCCGTCCGAATCAGGGCGTTTAACTCGCTTTCCGGCAGTATCTGATTGTTCAAGCATTTTGAGAGGATATACAGTTTTTCGTTACTGCTTAACGTGTAGCGGTAACCCTCCGTGCCGATTTCCGCCTCCTGGGTTTTAAGCCTGTCCAGGATTCCCCGGTCGCGGTATTTGGCGATTGCTTCCGGCCCCCATATGGCCAGCGCCGCGATCGCCGCCGCAAGCGGGATTAACAGCAGACTGATTTTTTCCCATTTCACCTTTTTCATGATTACGGTTCTTCCTCCGCACAGGGCGCGCCGGGCAGTTCAAAGCTGATACAGGTTCCCTCCCCGACGGCGCTTTCAATAAAAAGCTCGCTTTGATGCAGTCTCAAAATTTCCACGCACAGCGCAAGGCCAAGGCCCGCGCCGTTTCTGCTGCGGGAACGGGACTTGTCCACCATATAGAACGCCTCCGTCACTTTTTTCAGCTCCTGCTGCGGGATTCCCACCCCGTTGTCCTTCACCTGAAACGCATAACCGTTTTCCGTATTCCAGCCCGATATTTCCACGTTTCCGTCCGGCTCGGAAGCCTTAAAGGCGTTATCCGCCAGGTTGAGCAGCACCGTTTTCAGCAGATTTTCCTCCGCGTATACCATTCCCGGATCATAAAGCACGGTGAGATTCTTACCCACATTTTCCGGAAACATTTCCTGAAGATATTGGAAAAACGTATCCGCCTCCACAGGCTGCGGCTCAATCTGTTCTCTCTTGGTGACAATAATATCCAGCAGTCTGAAGGACATGTTTTCCAGACGTTTCCCTTCCGTGTAGATATAATTGGCGGACAGAAAATGCTTTTCCTCGTCAAGCTGTCTGGAGCGCAGCAGATCCGCATAGCCGATAATCGCCGTAAGGGGCGTCTTCAGCTCATGAGCGAAGGCCGCGATAAAGTCTTCCCTGGATCTGACCTCGTCCTGCAGCTCCCCGATGGTCTTTTCCAGCTCGTTGGCCATTGCGTTAAAATCCTGGGTGAGCTGACCCAGCTCGTCGTTGCTGATTTGCCTGGCCCGGTAGCTGTAATCTCCCTCCGCCATTTTTCTGGTGGCTCCCGTCAGCAGCCGGATCGGCTTGGTTAAGAAGGTACAGATCAAAAACATGATCACCGTGCTCATAAGCAGCATCACCAGCGTCACCAGCCGGTATGTGGAAAAGCCCATCGCCCGCTCCTGAAAGACCTGCGTCACATCCTCCATCGTCTCCAGATACAGGTTTCGGTCCATGGCATTCACAACCACGCCCGTATGGACATAATAATGCTCCCCCTGGGACAGAATCTGCCAGACAATGGTGTTTTCCCCAATGCTCTGAAGCAGGGTTTCGTTTTCCGTAAACCCGGCGCTGGAATACAGCGTTTTCCTTTCCTCATCGGAAATTCTCAAGAGCAGCCCCGACTGCTGGCCGTTTTTCTCCAGATTGGCCCCGATCTCCTGCACGGCGCTGTCCTGGAGAACATCGTATTTTGTGGGAATGTTCAGGGCCGCCGTCTCCAGCGCAAACTGAAGGATATTGCTGCCGTCCAGTGCCTGGCTGACTTCCCTGTCCATAGCCGTCTGAAAGACGTAATTGACAAAAAAATAACCGCTGATGCCAAATGCCGCCGCCATGGTAATAATGGTCCACAGCAGGATTTTATACAAAAACTTCATACTCTCATATCTCCAGCCTGTACCCTACCTTGTACACCGCTACCAGATTATTCTCCCAGCCCATCTTGCGCCGCAGCCTCTGCACATGCAGATCCAGCGTCCGGCTGTCGGCCAGATATTCGTCCCCCCACACCTTTTCATACAGATTTTCCCGAAAAAGGGCGATATTTCGGTTGCGGATAAACAGCACCAAAAGCCCGTATTCCTTGTTGGTCAGCACCACGGGCTTTCCGGCCCGGGTGACCGTCCTGGCCTCCACGTCCACCGTCACGTCGCCGGCGGACAGAATGCTTTCCGTCTTATTGTAACGGCGCAGCACAACCTCCACTCTCGCCACCAGCTCCACCACGTCGAAGGGTTTCACCAGATAATCCTCCGCCCCCAGCTTTAGCCCCTTAACCCTGTCCTTCACCTCATGTTTCGCCGTGATAAAAATCACGGGAATCTTAAGCGGCCGGATGTATTCCATAATATCGTACCCGTCCGCGCCGGGCAGCATGATATCCAGCAGAATCAAATCGAAGGGTTCCCGCTCGATCAAGTCGATGGCCTCCAGGCCGTCCTGCACCGCTTTACACTGGTAACCGGCGGCCGACAGATTGATGTCGATCAGGTCGCAGATCGGTTTTTCATCGTCCACAATCAGTATTTTAATCATTGGTTCGTTGTCCACCCCCAATATTCCCTGATCAGCGCCACCAGCTCGCTGACCGTGTTTTCCTCGGTACACTCATAGGTATTCCCAAACTCCGTATCTTCCTCAAACCCGTCCGTCCTCTGGTAATAGATGTTGCAGACCGTGTCCACCTTCATATTCCCGTCCGGCCCCACATAGCTGAACCGGCTCAAAAACAGCAGATCCTTCATGCCGTCCCCGTCCAGATCCTGACAGGCGGATCCCTTCAGGGCGTAAAGGCTGTCATAGTCTTTCATGGGCTGAAAGCTCCACACAATGTCGTTTTGCTCGTTGACCAGATAAATCATGAAAATATGGTAGCGGCCCATTGGCATGATGCCCGGCACCACCCAGAGGGAACCCTGCTTTTCAAAATTTCGGTAACGGTACTGATCCTGATAAATCTGAAATCCGTCCTCCAGCAACTGATCCAGAGTATTGGCGGTATACAGGGTTTCCGCGGAATTGCCGTCTCTGACATAGGAGACGATGATCCCCACGCTTCGGTTCATGCTGAAACGGTTGATCGTGTCGGAAATTCTCCAGTCCCTGTAAAATGAGCCGTCCCGCTGAAACAGCACGTCCCCCACCTTGTAGGTTTTTCCCGCGTAAATTCCCGTGTCGTTTTGGCAGTTTGTAATCAGCACAATATCCTTCAGCCCGTCGCCGTTCAGATCCTGAAAGGAAACGGAGGACACGTCCCGGGTGGGCTGCTCCAGCCGGCCCATCCATTTGTAATTTGTCTCCAACTGATTGGTCTTATAAAGCACTTTTCCGTCCTTGTCGGCAATCAGGATGCCGAGCCGGTGATATGACTTTTCCAGAATGGGGAGAAAGGTCAGCTCCTCCTCTCCAAAGCTTTCAAAGATCACATCCTGAAAACTCTGGTCCGTCAGGACGGTGTAGCCCTGCGCCTCCACATCGGACACCTGTTCAATGGCGGCAAACGCCGCCTCATATTCCTCATACCTTTCCGTCAGGCTCTCCGTTTCCTCCGCCGCGTCCGCGCACAGGGGCAGCGCAAGGCACAGGCAAAGTGTGAAAACCGCGTATTTTCTTCCGGCGTTTCCTCTCACGCTGACTCCTTTCCCGGGCAGAGCAAAATTTCCGATGTCTGTTCTCCCGCCGTTTCCCAAACAGATCCAGTATATTCCCCGAATGCATCATTTTTGCTAAGTCCGGGACAGGCATAGACAAGGCGTTTCACGGATTGCCTGAGGGAATAAGGGCCGCTCCGTAAAACAGAGCGGCCGTCCCAATGATTGTTCTCAGTTCTCCGCATATTTCAGAATGACCGCGCAGGTTCTAGGCAGTTCGATCCGGATTTTTCCGCTTACCACTTCATAGCCCTCGCGCCCCAGGCTGTATCCGTATTCGTCGGTCCACAAAAGCACCTTCATCCTGCCGTGCTTTGGGGTTCCCAGATCCCAGACGAACACATCCTTTGTGACAGGGTAATTGTTGTTGTTGACTAAGATCAGGCACTGGCCCCTTCGGTGAAACCGCCCATAAGCCAGATAGTTATAATCACTGTCCACATATTTGATGGAGCCCCTGCGAAGCTCGTCATTTTCCTTACGGATGCGGATAATGTCCTTGTGGAAGGAGATCAGCTCCTGATCTTCCCTGCCCCAAGGATAGGTACGTCTGCTGTCGGGATCCGTAAAGCCGCAGACCCCCGCCTCATCGCCGTAATAGATGGTGGGCGCTCCCATCCAGGTCATCTGAATCACCACGGCCTCCCGAAATACCGCCTTATTCACGCCCTGATCAGCGGCGGCGGGGCCCAGCGTACTGGTTCTCCCCACCTTATGACTGGTACGGGTGAGGAACCGGGAGTGGTCATGGTTGGAAAGCTCGTTCATGGCCACCTGCCAACTGGGAGAGGAAAAGCTGGAGCTGTGGTGCATCATGGCGCCCCAGAAACTGTCTGCGTTTCCCAAAAGATCCTCCCTGAAATCGTCGCTGTGTTTCTCCATTCCCGTCAAAAACCAGGTCACAGGCTCCATGAAGGCGTCATAGTTCATCACCGTATCCCATTCGTTGCCCTGAAGCCAGTCTCTGGTATCGCCGTAATGCTCCGCCAGAATAACCGCCTCGGGGTTTGCCTCCTTCACCGCCTTTCTAAACTCCTGCCAGAAGTAATGGTTGTAGCTCTGGCTATGGCCTAAATCCGCGGCCACGTCCAGCCGCCAGCCGTCCGCGTTAAAGGGCGGGGAAACCCATTTTTTCGCAATCCGCATCACATAGCGGAACAGATCCTCCGATTCTTCATAATTGAGCTTGGGAAGGGTGTCATGCCCCCACCAGCCGTCATAGGAGCCGTTATAAGGCCAGCAGTCCTGCTGCCGGAACTGGAAGTAACTTCTGTAAGGGCTGTCCGCGCTGACAAAAGCCCCTTTTGCATACCCCGGGGCGTTCTCATAAATCCGTTCTCTGTCCAGCCACTTGTTGAAGGAGCCGCAGTGATTGAACACGCCGTCCATAATCACTCTCATGCCCCTTTTATGCGCTTCCTCCACCACCTTCGCAAACAGCTCGTTGCTGGCCTCCAGGTTCGCCTTGTTGGTCACGCGGTCGATATACCTGCTGGCCTGACAATTATCCGTCCGGCCGTTTTGAAGCAGTTCTCCCGTGTCGCTGACAATTTTTCCGAAATGGGGATCGATGTAATCATAATCCTGTATGTCATATTTATGGTTGGAAGGGGAGACAAAGAGGGGATTAAAATAGATGACTTCCACCCCCAGATCCTGAAGATAATCCATCTTATCCAAAACGCCCTGCAGATCGCCGCCGTAGAACTTCCCCACGTCCATCTGGGCGGGATATCTGTTCCAATCCTCCACCCTCTCCACAGGCGTACCGATGTAGCTGTATTCGCCGCTTAACACATCGTTGGCGGGATCGCCGTTGCAGAACCGATCCACATATATCTGGTATATCACCGCTCCCTTGGCCCATCCGGGCGTCCTGAAACCGGGGATAATAATAAAATCGTAGTATTCGTTTACTTCTGTGGCAAGACCTCTCGCGTCAAAGTACCCCTTTACCTTTCCGGTCTGCACTTCAAAATGGTAGGACAGCTTTTCCGCGCCCAACTGGATGGTCTGGGCGTAATAGTCAAAATGCTTGTCGGATTCCGCCTTGCTCATCACATATTGATTGTCTCTTGTCACCAGAACCACTCTGTCCACGTTGTTTTTGGCGGTTCTGAATCGAATGGTCACCCGGTCATAAGGCGCGGGCTCCTCCGGGGAAATATAATTGGCGGTAGTGTCCGAATAAAGGGCCCTGCGGTTAAAAACGGGCCTCATGTTCGCAATGTACTGACAATTATTTTCCAACCGTCTTATCTGTTCCAGATCCAGCTTTTCGTCCACGGTCTGCCTCCTGATGTTTGCTTTTCATTTGCGCGTAAAGGCATACAATACAATACTAATTTTACTGAAAAACAGTGCGTAATTCAATAGTAAAATTTTAAATGCCCTCCGGAGCCCGAAATCCGCACACACCAAGGGCACGGCTGCCACAGAGGCAGAACCGGAATCCGTACCAGCCAAGGGCACGGCTGCCGCAGAGGCAGAACCGGAACCCGCACACACCAAGGGCACGGCTGCCGCAGAAAGGCGGAGAGGACAGCCATGGGGTGACTGTCCTCTCCGCGAGAAGGTATTTCATAAATATGGGGTATAGCAAAACCATAAATAGATTGGGGCTACAATCCCTATCATATCATCGGGCCCCCTGTTTGACTACACTTAAAATCCACAAATATTACAAAAAACCTTCTTCATTTTTGTCTATTTTCTACAATTATGTTTCCGCCACAGCGCTGAACAAAGCCTCAAATTCCTCCCGTCCGATCTTTTCCTTCTCCAGCAGCAGCTCCGCGCATCGGTGCAGAACCTTTTCATTCTGGAGAATCAGCGTTTTAGCCCGGGAATAACACTCGTCAATAATGGCCTTGATCTCCTTGTCGATCTGCCCGGAAACAGCCTCGGAGTGGGATTTTGCATGGGCCAGATCCCTGCCGATAAAGACCTCATCATCGTCATCATCGTAGCAGATCACGCCGATATTGTCTGACATGCCGAAACGGGTGACCATCCTCCTGGCCACCTTCGTGGCCTTTTTGATATCGCTGGACGCCCCGGTGGTAATGTCCTTAAAAATAATTTCTTCCGCGATCCGCCCTCCCAGGGAAACCATGATCTCCTGAAGCATCTGTCCCTTGGTCAAAAACATTTCATCCCTCTCCGGCAGAGGCATGGTATAGCCCGCGGCGCCAAGGCCGGTAGGAATGATGGAAACGGAGTGGACGGGGCCCACGTCCGGCAGCACATGAAACAAAATGGCGTGTCCGGCCTCATGATAAGCGGTGATTCGTTTCTCCTTGTCGGAGATGATCCGGCTTTTTTTCTCGGCGCCGATGCCTACCTTGACAAACGCCTGATTGACGTCCGCCTGGGTCAAATAGCCCTTGCCGTTTTTGGCAGCGTTGATGGCGGCCTCGTTCATCAGATTTTCCAGATCGGCCCCCGTAAAGCCCGCCGTGGTCTGCGCAACCTGTTTCAGATCCACGTCTTCCGCCAGGGGTTTGTTCTGGGCGTGTATCTTCAGGATGTCTTCCCTGCCCTGTACGTCGGGAGAGCCCACCGCAACCTTGCGGTCAAAGCGCCCCGGGCGCAGAATAGCGGGATCCAGGATATCCACCCGGTTGGTGGCCGCCATGACGATGATTCCCTCATTGACGCCGAAACCATCCATTTCCACCAAAAGCTGGTTCAGCGTCTGTTCTCTCTCGTCGTGTCCGCCGCCCATGCCGGTGCCGCGGCGTCTGGCCACAGCGTCGATCTCATCGATAAAAACAATGCAGGGGGCGTTTTTCTTCGCGTCCTCAAACAGATCCCTGACTCTCGATGCGCCCACGCCCACAAACATTTCCACAAAATCGGAACCGGAAATACTGAAGAAGGGCACGTTGGCCTCTCCCGCCACCGCCTTTGCCAGCAGGGTCTTACCGGTTCCGGGAGGCCCCTCCAGCAAAACGCCCTTGGGGATCCTTGCCCCCACCTTGGTGTACTTTCCCGGCTCCTTCAGGAAATCCACGATTTCCTCCAGTTCTTCCTTTTCTTCCTTCAGGCCCGCCACCTGTTTAAAATTGACGGTTTTGTCCCCCATGGTCATCCGCGCATGGCTTTTGCCAAAGTTCATCATTTTGGCGTTTCCCCCGCCGGCGTTCTGAGCGTTGACCATCAAAAACAAAAACGCTCCCACTCCCAGCACAATCAGCATAGGCAGCAGGGTCGTCAGAAACCAGCCCTCCCGGGGCACATCCCGCACCATGGGATCCAGGCCGTAGCTTCTGATTAATTCCTCCGTCTCCATGATATTGGTCACATAAAGCCGCTTGCTGGCGCCGTCGCTCAGCCGGATATCCACGGCTCCCGTAGGCGTTTCGCCGTTGGGGGTCAGCTCGATGGCCACAACCCTTTCGGCCTCCAGATCCCGGATCAACTGCTCTTTCGTATAATCCTCCTGATTTTTACGGCTCATCCAGCCCAGCACAAACACCGCGGCCAGCAGCATGATAATAAACACAAAATAAAAGGCGAATCCCTTACTGCTCTGTTTCAACTTAACGCCAGCCTCCTAACCGTCAAATTTGTCCTGCGCCTGCGGCGCAGAGCCGACTCTACTCGAATTCCACCACTCCTATGTAGGGCAGGTTACGGTATCTCTGATCGTAGTCCAGCCCGTATCCCACTACAAACTGATCCGGAATCTCAAATCCCGTATAATCCACCGAAACGTTGACCACGCGCCTTTCCGGCTTGTCAAGCAGGGTGCAGAGGCGCAGAGACGCGGGGCCTCTGTCCCGGAGCATCTCCAGAAGATAGCTGAGGGTGCGGCCGCTGTCCACAATGTCCTCCACCACGATCACATGCTTATCCTTCAGGGGTTCATCCAGATCCTTCACAATCTTTACCACTCCGCTGGATTTGGTGTCGCCCCCGTAGCTGGATACGGACATAAAATCCAAAGACACAGGCACGGTAATGCGCTTGGCCAGTTCGCACAGGAAGAAACTGCCGCCCTTCAGCACACAGACCAGATGAACCTGTTTTCCGGCATAGTCCCTGCTGATCTGCTCTCCGATCTCCCTGATCCTTACGTTTACCCTTTCCTCCGACAACAGCACCTTAATACGCTCCGCCATGTTTTTCCTCCGTTTCCCCTGTTTCGGGTTCTTCCGTTAATTTTGCCTCCAGAACGCGTTTTGTATTCCCGCTTACCTTATAATACTCGCTGATGCGCCATCCCACCAGCCAAAGAACATGATCGTCCTCCGCCAGCACCAAAATCCTGTCCCTGTCTTCCCGGGGAATCTTTTCCTGAATCATATACTCCTTTAAGGACTTGTGGATGATTCCTCCCCGGCCGTCGGAAAGGCTTAAGTAATCCCCTTTTTCCCGAAATCGAAACACAGGCGATTTTATTATTTTATCACAGTCAAACCATTTCGTATACTCATTCTCGGGAATTTTTCCTTCCTTTTCCGCAAAAAAGATACGAATCTGCGCCTGACAGCCGTTTAAATCATAGGTGATGGGCCGTTCCGGTTCCTCCGGGGCCAGATCCACTTTCCGGAACAGTTTCCCCGGATCCTTCCCCTGCCGGGGCTGTTCCCGCCCCAGAAACACATTCCCGTAGCTCCTTACCCCCCGGATGCCAAAGGGCAGATCCACCTGACGGTTTCCCTCCTTCTCAAACAAGGACAAAGCCGCCTCCACATGCACCCGGGCAATGTCCTTTCCCCCGGGAGCCAGCCGTTTTAAAAGCGCAAGAAGCAGCCGTTTTTGTATGGCGGGGTGAAACCGCAGCATTTCCTCCACCGAAACGCAGATCCCTCCCGGAGAACCTGGAAGGCTGCGCACACAGGCTTTTTCCGCGGCGGCAGTCTGCATGCCGAGATATTCTTCCAACTGCGCCAGATCGTCCGCGGCTGCGCACATATGAGACAGCGCCTGGGGTGAAACCTCCTGTTTCGCCGCGGGAAGCAGGTGATGGCGGATCCGGTTTCTGGTATAATCGTCCTCATCGTTGGTGCTGTCCGTGCGGTAGGGAATGCCCCGGATGTGCAGATAGGCTTCTATTTCGTTTCGCTCCAGGCACATCACAGGACGGATGATCTTTTCCCGCACCGGAGGGATGGAACACAGCCCCCTGACCCCGCTGCCCCGAAACAGATGGAACAGCATGGTTTCCGCCCTGTCGTTCAGGTTGTGGGCCACCGCAATGCGATCCGCCCCAAACTCCCGCGCCGTTTCCTCAAAAACCCGGTAGCGGAGAATTCTGCCCGCCTCCTCAAGCGATCGTTTTTCCCGGGCGGCCAGCTCTCTCACATCCACCTCCCGCAGAAAAAAAGGCACCTGTACCCGTTCGCAGAGTTTCCTTACAAATTCCGCGTCCTCTCCGGCGTCCTCCCGAAGCCCGTGGTTCACATGCACCGCCGCCGGCTGCACGGAAAACCGCGCCGCATATTCCAGCAACATAAACAAGAGGCAAACAGAGTCTGCCCCTCCGGATACCCCGGCCAGTATCCTTTGGCCGGGCGATGCCATATGATGCTCTTTCATATAGGAAAAAACTTTTTCTTCCGTCCTTTTTCGCTGATCCATAGGAAAAATGTAACGCATTCCGCCCAAAAAGTCAACCATGGCGGACGCCGGCGGTTATGCGTCCCAGATCCCGATCACCGCCACCGTCATATCGTCCCTGATTCTGCCCCTGCCGGCGCAGATCGCCTGTCTCAAAAGCTTTTGCGCAAATTCCTCCGGGTTGCGGTTGTCCATACAGGACAGCGCCCGCAGGATGCCGTTTTCATACTCCTCCGCTCCGAAGGCGTCCACCACCCCGTCGGTAACCATCACCAGAAAATCCCCGTCCTGCAACTGCCTGCAAATGGGTAACGTTTCCACCCGCTGAAAAATGCCAAGAGGCAGATTGCCCGTGGCCAGCGTGTCCACAAAAGCCCCCCGCTTGAAAAAGCTTGCGGCCCCTCCCACCTTTCGCAGTTGAAAGCTGCCCTGATACAGATCGATATCGCACAAATCCAGGGTGGGATGGCGCCTATCCTCCCCGGCCGCAAACACAACCGTGTTGACCGCGCTGATGGCCGCGTCCGCACCGTACCCGGCCTCCAGCAGCTTTTCCATCAAATCCAGCACCTGTCCGCTGTCCTGCCCCGCCTGCTCGCCGGAACCCGTCCCGTCCGAAAGCATCACCGCAAGCCTTCCCTTGTCCGGTTCCACCGACGCGTAATTATCGCCGGATACTTTCTCGTTTTCCCTGGTCACCCGGGCAAAACCGGTCAGCGCCAGATAGGCGGCCCTCTGGTCCAGCACAAAACTTCTGGGCTCCTTCTCGATCACATAGGGGCTTCTGGACGCCAGTTGAAAAGGCCTGTCCAGCACCGCCGATATGATTTCCGCCGCGTCTTCCCCGGAGACGGACGTGGGCCTGTCCGCGCTCATGGTCAGCACCACGCTCTCCCGTCCGTCCTCCCGCTGCATGTAGCAGGGATTTTCCACCCGGATCCCTTCCTCCCGCAAAACCTGGATCAAGGTTTTCTTCCGCTTTTCCTCCATGGGACGGCTGCACATGACTTCCCCCGCAACGGCGCTCATGATCCTCGCCATCTCATTCCATTGTCCCTTGATGATCTGTCTGCTCTCCCACAGCCTTCTGGACGCCAGCACGGCCTGCCTGTCCCCGTCCCCGGGAGCAAACCCGCCGTCGTAGCTTTTTGCCAGCTCCTGAAATGTGTCCGCGTAATCCAAAAGCTTTCTCCTGCACATATCCGTCACCTGAGCCGTCTGTATTCTGTTTCCGATGTCCTCCCGATTCCTTTCACGTCTGTGCAGTATCCGCTGCTTTTCCTTTTCCTGTAATGCCGTCATTGCCACATCACACCCTTTCCGCAGGATTATCAGACTACGATTATAGAAGTTCCCGCGCCGGATTTTTGTCAAATCCGGGAAACGGGGCCTTAAAGTTTTGCGACAAAAAAAGCAGGAGCAACGGCTCCTGCCCTTTACATCCTCTCTGATACCGGGGGATAGGCTTTATTTTTCTTCCTTAAACAGAATCTCACCTTCATAGACCAGGCCCAGCTTTTCCCTGGCAACGCTCTCTATGTACCCCTTGGTCTGAATCTCCTTGCCAAATTCCTCAATCTGAGCGGATCGTTCTTTCTCCGCCTGGATCTGATCCTCCAACTGCTGCGCCTCCTGCTCCTTTGTCTGGATCTTCTGTCGCAGATCCACGCTTTTTACCGCGACTACCACCATGATCATCACAACCACCAAAGTGACAAGAAACATGCTGAAATGGTTTTGGTTCCGGCGCCGGTAGGCCGCCCTGCGTCTTGTCCCTGCCATGAGATCTCCTTTCCGCAGCATCTATGCCTTTATGGTCATTTTAAGCGTTTTGAGAAAATACGTCAACCTGTTTTTCGCTCCCCGAATCACCCGCCTGAAGGTTCTTCCGGTTTTCCTTTTCACCCTTCCCGCGCCTCCGGCGGCGGTTTTGCACATATGTCCCACCGGCCGGCACAGCCTGCGGAGGATGTTCCACAGAAAACGGCATATTCCATTCAGCGCACGGGATACGTAGGTAACCAGAAAAGGGCTGACCAGCCTGCGGTAGAGCAGCATCCCCGTCAGCGCCCCCCATATGGCGAACCATCGGAACTCGCCGTTGCTCTCAAAATACAGCAGCAGAAAAACCTCTCCCCCGCAGTAGATCCAGAACAGCAAATCTTCCGCCGACACAAAAAATCTCCTGTGGGGCACGACCCTCCGGAAAATTCGCAGCAGATCATAGACAAAGGTAAGAAAAACGCCCAGGTACAGGGCATGGAGAAGAAACCGGCTCTCACTCGCCATAGTGGTTACCGAAACAGCCTGCTGAGCAGGGACTCGTTCTTTTTGCCGCCGGAAGACACATCGGAATAAGTAAAGCTGTCCACCTTTCCGTCAATATCGACTTCGCCTTTGTCCAGCGTAAGCCGGCTCACATGCAGATCCTCCCCCTTGATCATCAGCATACCCTGCTCCGTCTCCAGAAGAATCTCATGCTCGTCAAAGGACAGCACATCGTTGACTCCGCTGACGGCGCAGCTCTTTCTGTTGGTCATGGTGACCTTGTGCATGCGCGTACTGCTGTTTAAATCTTCCATAGGCCCTCCTGTCCGGGAAACCGGCCTCTGACGGTTTCTCTCCTGTAAAATATATGTGGGCCTTTCTGTGTTGAGAACCGAAAACCCGTCACAGATAACGGATCAGTTCATCGGCTTCCTCTTTTCTCACGGTTTCCTGCACCTTCAAAACTTCCGCTTTCACGTCCCGGTTGCCGAAGGAAATGGTGATCACGTCCCCCGGCTTTACATTCGCGGACGCTCTGGCGGGAACGCCGTTTAGCATTACCCTCCCGCTGTCGCAGGCTTCGTTGGCCACGGTCCGGCGTTTGATCAGCCGGGATACCTTTAAAAATTTGTCCAGCCTCATTGCCGCCTCCTATATTTTTTCATGGAAAAACGGAGAACCTCTAAAGGTTCTCCGCTTTGTTTGACAGATTATTATGCGTTCAAAGCATCCTTCAGAGCCTTGCCGGCCTTGAACTTGGGAGCCTTGGATGCAGGAATCTTGATGGGTTTCAGAGTAGCGGGATTTCTGCCCTCTCTGGCTGCTCTCTCGGATACCTCAAAAGTACCGAAACCAACCAGTTGAACCTTGCCGCCCTTCTTCAGCTCACTCTCCACAACATCGGTAAAAGCCTTCAGAACCTTCTCAGCGTCCTTCTTGGATACACCGGCCTGCTCAGCCAATGCTGCAACTAACTCAGTTTTGTTCATATTGAACTCCTCCTCTAATGAGTTTCCATATTGTATTTTCGTAGATGCTTCTTGTGAAACGTCTATATACTTTATAGCTTTTTTTCATATATTTGTCAAGGCTTTTTCCTGAGATTTACGCCTTTTTGTAATTTCCATGGCTTTTTTTCGGTTTTCGCATTTCCCAATGCCCGCCCGTCAGGGAAAACCCTTTTCCTGTTTCCTTCTTTTCAGTTGATGGAGTCCAGAATTTCATTCCACATATCCGTCACGCTGCTGTCTTCGGAAACGGCGCTGGAAACCAGTTCCGCGAAGGAAAAGGAAATATCCTTCTGCTCGCCGTCCACCTGTATGGTATAGCTTCTGGTGGTATATCCCGTCTTTCGCAGCGTAACCACATGAGTCCCCTCCGTCTTGGCAAAGCTGCAGGGGGAGATCCCCATATAATTTCCGTCCAGATATACCTCCGCACCCTCGGGAGCATCGATATAGACCTTGTAATAGTTGTCCGTCACCTCCGTCTGGGACGATTCCTCGCTGCTCTCCGTATCGGTTTCCGTGGTTTCATTGGCATCCAGCTCCACATCCACGGCGGCGGACTCCTGTCCGACCCGGATATACTGGGTGACGGACTGATACCCCGCCGCCCTGACAATCATCTGATGCAGCCCGTACTCCAATGTCACGGGGCCGGACGGATCCACCGGCTCCCCGTCGATATACAGCTCCGCCGAGGAAGGCGTCAGGGAAAACAGCACCATGCCGGACTGAGGTTCCGGAACCTCCAGATCCCCAATGTCCAGCAGCGTTTCTTCATTCCGGCGGATCTCCACATTTTTTACGCCGCCTCCTCCCCGATGGCTGATATAGACCTGGTAACTGCCCTCAGGCACCGGGATCAGCATATCCTCCGTAATCCGCTGCACCTGGGCCTGTCCGATTTCAATCCAGCCTCCCACGAAATTCTCGTCATTTTCCAGGCGCAGATATCCGTGTCCCTTGTCCACTCGAATGGTGAGCACCTGGCTGTCGATTCCTGCAAATGTCAGCACATCCGAAGGATTCAGATCCATACTCTCAATATTTCTGCCCTCCGACAGAAACTGGGTGTTGGATGTCAGCTTATAAGTCTCCGAACCAATGGACACCTCGCCCCGCACAGTGTTAATCTCATAGCGGCTGGCGCCCTCATAGATCCAGGCGCGGTCCGAAAGTTTCAGGGACGTGAGGTGTTTTTTCGATTTTAAAAACCGTATGTCCACAATATCCCCTTTTTCCAACTGGTCAAAGGAAATGGCGTCCCCGTACTTATCGTCCAGCCTTGTGGTGCCGTCCAGCGAAAGGGTATATCGTTTCCCCAGATCCAGATTCAGAAAGGTAAGGGTGTTCTCCTGGGTGTCCTGATCCACCAGAATGGCCGTATCCGCCGAATCAAAGCTGTCCGGCCCCGTCAGCTCAAAGCCCGTTTCGATCCGCTGGGGGGAGGGCGTCGCATCTTCCTGCCCGGGATCCTGGCCCTGCGCCGGGTGGGCGCAGGAAACCAGTGCCATAGCCGCCAGTTCCAGGATAATCGTGAAAACGTATTTTTTTCTCTGCGTATTCTTCCGTGCCACTTTCCACTCCCTGCCGATTTTCGGCCTGTGCGGCGTCTGTTACGCGCCGCGCAGATGACTTACGTTGCGGAACACCTCGTCCAGAAAATGCTGCTTTTCCTTCTCCTGTGCGATCAGTTTTTCCAGTTTCTCATGATTTCTTCCCGGAATCCACGCTTTCCCGGAATTGTAATAAAAATTCGCGATTTTCCAAAATTTTTCCGGGTAGGCCAGTCTATAATACAGATCGATCCGGCTCATGGCGGACAGCGGGCTCTCCTGCTCATAGGCGCATAACAGCTCGTTCCCCAGGGCCACCGACCAGTTCCCCTTCTCCAACAGCTTTCTCATCAGCAGATACAAATCCCTGACCGCCCGGTCAGCGATACATTTTTCAAAATTCACCAGAAACCAGCCGTCGGATCCCTTCCATATATTATGATACTGATAGTCCCCATGGCAGAAGGAAACCATACCGTCCTCCCGGACTTCCTCCGCCCCGGTCTTTTGGCTGTAATCCTTCCATTCCTCCGTCACCTCCAGAGCCTGATCGTAAAAATAATCAAAAGCGTGGAACAGATTGATTTCAAACCAGGTTTTCTGGCTTTTCTGCTGAAGGAATTTTCTGACCCGTTTCAGCTCCCGGTTATGTTTTTCATATTCCTTCCCGGGAGAAAAGGAACCCTTGATGCCCGGCGTGTCCGCGGGCAGTTTCATGCACTGGTGAAGGCGGGCCAGCAGCCGCACCGCCATACTGCACTCGTTCCGGTCATAAATATTGCACTCCCGGCCTTCCGTCCAGGTTTTCAGCACATAGCTTGTTCCCTCCGGGTCCTTCACAAGCAGGGAACCGTCCTTTGCGGGAATAATCTGCTCCGTTTGAATCAGGCCCTTTTTGGCGATCGTTTGCAGCAGTCGGTTCTGAATTTCCACCTTTTCCGCGCTGCCCGAATATTCCTTCAAAATCAAGCAGCCCCGGTCCGTGTCACAGACAATAGCGCCCCGGCCCTTCCTGGTGCGCAGCACCTCTATTTCATACCGTTCCAGCAATTCCACCGCTCTGTCATTCACTTCGGGCCCCTCCTGATCGATTCTGTAACCGTCCTTGAAAGTCCGGTTTCTAACCTATCTTATGAGGGGATGGGGGAAAGTATGTTACAAAGTGCCGGAAAGCGCATCCCGCGCCCGGGCAAGCAGAAATTCCTTTGTGTTACAGGACGGATCCTCCAAAACCAGCTCCAGCAGCCTTTCCAGCATTTCGCCGATTTCCCTGCCGGGACGCATGCCGATCCCGCACAGATCCCTGCCCGACACAGCTAACGTTCTCAGAGAAACGCACTGGCGTTCCGCCGACAATGTTTGATACATGCTCTCCCAGCTCTCCAGCCGGGCAAGCTTTTCCTCCCGTCCCAGACTGCTCTGACCCAGAATATCCGCCCGCCTGACCTCGAACAGCCCGGGAAAGGCGTCCTCGCCGATTTTGTGGATCATCCGCCGCAGATCCGCCATGTCCGGCTCCGCGGCATAGGCGTAATCGTGGTACAGCACCAGTTTGCACACCGCCTGCACAGTCCCATTGTCAAACTTAAGCCTTTGCAAAATCTTCCGGGTGATTTCCTCGCCCTTTTTCGCATGTCCGTAGAAATGGGTGATCCCCTGATCGTCCACAGTGAGCGTGTCCGGTTTCCCCATATCGTGAAACAACACCGCAAGCCGGATCGTCCTGTCCGGTTTAGACGCCGAAAGGGCCCAAAGGGTGTGTTCTCCCACGCTTCCCCGATGATGGGGATGATTCTGTCCGGTTTCCATGGCTTTGTCAAATTCCGGCAAAAATACCCTGGTAACGCCGCACTCATACGCCTCTCTCAAATATTCGGGATGAGGGGACGTCAAAAGCCCCACAAGCTCCGCCTGAATCCGTTCCGCGCTGACGCGGGCCAGCGTGTCCGCCAGCCGCCCGATGGCGTCTTTGGTGTTTTCCTCGATCCGATAACCAAGCTGCGCGGAAAAGCGGATCGTGCGCATCATACGCAGCGCGTCCTCCTGAAACCGTTCCAGGGGATCCCCCACACAGCGCACAATTCCGTCCCGCAGATCCCTTCGGCCGCCGTAAAGATCCACCAAACCTCTCTGGTCATTGTATGCCATGGCATTGATGGTCAGATCCCGGCGCCGCAGATCTTCCTCCAGACTGGGCGTAAACGTTACCTCCGCCGGATGTCTGCCATCCTCATATCTGCCGTCGATCCGGTAGGTGGTCACTTCATAGCCCTCCCCGTTCAGCAGAACCGTAACCGTTCCATGCTGAATGCCGGTATCCACGGTGCGGGGAAACAGCGCCTTGATCTGCTGCGGCAGGGCGGAAGTGGTGATATCCCAATCCTTGGGAGTCCGTCCCAGAATGGAATCCCTGACGCAGCCCCCCACCGCAAAAGCCTCAAACCCCGCCGCCATAATTTTATGAATGATAAATTGTACAGGTTCGGGCATGGAAATTTTGTATGATTCCACCTTTCGACTGCCTCCTGATCTTCCCCACACCGTTCTCGGCGGGAAAACGCTACCTCTCAGGGAAAAACCTGCGGATCACCTCCGCCACTCCGTCCTGATCGTTGGAAACCGTAATATAATCCGCCGCGTCCTTCACCGCCTGCTGGGCGTTTCCCATCGCCACCCCCAGACCCGCAAAGCGGATCATGGAAACGTCGTTATAACCGTCTCCGCAGCAGACCATATCCTCGGGTTTCATGCTTAGGGTTTCCAGGATACGCTCCAATCCGGCGGCCTTGGTGATATCCCGGGGCATAATTTCTATAAAATAGGGCTCCGACCGGTAAACATCGGCAACCTGTTCCAGCTTTTTTTGCAGCTCCCGCTCCAGAACTTCCGCCTTGCGGGGAGGCGCCGTCATCAGGCATTTATTGATGGAAAAATCCACAAAATCCAAAAAATGCTCCACCCTGCGCACAGGCAGGCCGTTAATCCGGGCCTCTGTCTTTACATACTCGTCCGGAGGAAACGCGGAGATGACTTCCTCTCCCAGATAGGTGATCAGCCCGCAGCCGTTATCCGCCGCAAACCGGTAAATACCGGGGAGCAGGGTAAGCGGCAGAAATTTTTCATAAACGATTTCCCCGGTGCGGCACTCCACAATCTTGCCGCCGTTGAAGGACAACAGATATCCCCCGTAGCGCTCCAGCTCCAGCTCCTCCTCGTACCGGCGCATGCCGGGAGTGGGCCGCCCCGACGCCAGCACCACCTTGCCGCCCCGGGTCAGCAGCCCTTGTATGGCGTCTTTGGTGGCCGGCGTAATCTCTTTTTTTGAATTGGTAAGCGTACCGTCAATATCCAAAGCCAAAAGTTTTTTACCCGTCATGGTGTTCGCTCGTTTCCGCGCCCTGTGCCGCGCATTTCAGGTGTTCCTATTTCTTTCCGGTGTTCCTATTTCTTTCCGGTTTTTATATGTGAAATCCTTATTATGTTAGATCCTTATTTGGAAAAAGGCGGTGAGAATTTCCCACCGCCTTTGGCTGATGCCGGATCACTCCGCGGGCGATTCTTCCGGTTCTTCCTCCTGAGATGAATCGTTTCCCTGGGCCTGATCCTCTGATTCCTCCGAAGAATCCCCGCTTTCCTGGGTTTCCGGTTCCTCTGAAGAATCCCCGCTTTCCTGAGCTTCCGATTCCTCCGAAGAATCCTCGCTTTCCTGAGCTTCCGATTCCTCCGAAGAATCCTCGCTTTCCTGAGCTTCCGATTCTTCCTCCTGCACCTTCAGATAGGCCAGGTGCCCGTGAGGATCCTCCACGGTCAGCCCCTCCGTCAATTCCGTCACATAAGTTTCCATGATCTCACCGGTCAATATATTCCGGATATCCAGTTTCCATTCCGGATCCGCTTGTTTCAGGAAATAAAACACATAGGAAACCGTATCCCCCTCCGGGCTGATCACCGCGGTGTCGCCGTATGCCCTGGCATCGTCCGACAGCCACTGCACAAGCTCCTCCGACAGCCCGCTCACCGCCAATTCCTCCAGCAGCCCTCCCTTTTCGGTGGTCATGGAAGCGTTGTACTGATCCGCCAGCTCGGCAAAGCTGTCCTCCGTCGCTTCTCCCGCCTTCCACTGATCCAGGATATCCTGCCCGTTGCCGTCCGAGGTCATAATTGCCCGGACATT
Organism: uncultured Acetatifactor sp.; assembly: GCA_947630715.1. GTDB lineage: Bacteria > Bacillota > Clostridia > Lachnospirales > Lachnospiraceae > Acetatifactor. The sequence continues at coordinate 91,214 of CANRIP010000001.1, read as the reverse complement.
CACGGTAACTGCCGGATTGAGGTAACGTCCCTCAAAGCCAAGAACATAATATCGATTGTTGGTGGTATCCTCTATGACAGTTGTGTCGCCTTTTTCTCGCTGGCTGTCAAACAGCCATTCCGTCAGAAGGGAATTGATATCGGATTTGGCCCTGCCGATATTCTGTTCCCCCTCCTCCAGCACCGACGCCTCCTTTGTCTGGGCCTGGGATTTCGCCTGTCTCATGGCGAAGGCAATCTCTGCTTCGGAGGGCTGATAGGCCGTTTCTTCCTCGCCTTCCCCAGAGGCGTCTTCCCCGCTTTCGCCGGTTTCCGCGTCTTCTTCCACAGGATCCGCCAGCTCCGTGGGTTCCGTGGGAAGGACCGCGTCCACCGTATCCACGCTGTAATCCACCAGATCATAGTCCGAGGCGTTTTCCTGATAATAAGATTCTATTTCCTCGTCGGAGGGAGCCTTCTCCTTTGCCAATTGTTCATAATATGCGCTGATCTTCAGATCCTGGCGGATAAACTTCTCCAGTCTGTCCATGGTAGCGTAGGGACCGTAAAATTCCCTGACATAATCCTTGAACGGCATTCCCGCGTCTTCCGCCGCGCCGGTAAGCGCTTCCACAAAATCCTCATAATCTTCCGTCTCATCGTAAACAAAGCCGGCGTTTTCCATATCCCGTCTCATGGCCGTTCCGCTGATCAGGTTGTCTACCGCCATCTGCTCAAAAAAGTCCTGCCAGGACAGGGTGTTGGAATACATCTGGGTGGACAGATCCCCCGTCAGATCCAGGCCGAAATAGCTCAGCCAGCTATTCTGCGCAATGTAATTGTTCCGCACGGTATTGTAGCTGTAATCGAATTCCACTTTGGAAACGTCTTCCCCCGCCGCCACAATATAGGTGCCGTGCACCGTAAGCCAGGAGCGGATGGGAAACGAAAGGATCAGGCAGACCAGCCCCACAAGGATCAAAATTCCAACCGCTGTGCCGATCTTCTTGTTCCGTTGCTCTTTTCGCTTTTCTTCCTGCCTTCTCTGCACCTTCAGGTCATACCTGGTGACCACCTTTTCCTGCGTCCCGGCGGCATTCCTGTTTTTTTTCTTTTTCCTGTCGGACATGACGAACGTCTCCTTTTTCGGTTAATTGCGCGGGCCGCCCTCCGTCGGCTCTCACAGACTGCCCTGCTATTTTACAGTATTTTCCCTCAAATGTGAAGTTATTTCACATATTTTTCAAGTTTTTCCACGATATTTTTCAGACAGCCGTCCTCAAAGGGACTGTCCAGGCCCGCTTCCCGGATCATATTGGTAAAGAAATCGCTGGCGGACAGGCGGCAGAGTTGCAGATAGCTCTCCCAGGCCCCCTGGAAATCCGCGTCCATTTTTACCTTATATTGAAGCGCACAGGTCTGCGCCAGACAATAATCGATGTAGTACAGAGGGCTGTCATAAATATGGGACTGCCGCTGCCAGTACCCGCCTTCATTCAAAAACCGGTTGTCCCCATAATCCAGATGAGGCTTGTATTCTTCCTCCAGCATTCTCCAGGCGGTCTTTCTCTCCGCCGGCGTCATATCCGGATTTTCATATACAATATGCTGGAATTCGTCCACCATGCAGCCGTAAGGGATGAACGTCACCGCGTCCTCCAGGTGCATGTTCACATAGTCTGCGGCCCGGTCTCCAAAGAAAAGGGGAATCCATTTTTCCGCAAAAAACTCCATGGACATGGAATGCGTCTCCGCCGTCTCCATGGTGATGTTGGAATGCTCCCTGATGGGATCCTTGCCGGAGAGATATCCCTGAAACGCGTGTCCGCACTCATGGGTGATCACATCCACGTCTCCGCTGGTGCCGTTGAAATTCGCAAAGATAAAGGGGGAATGATACAGCGGAAGGTACGTCATATACCCGCCGGCCTTCTTGTTCTTCCGTCCCATCACGTCAAAAAGCTGGTTGTCCCGCATGAAGGTGAAAAACTCTTTGGTTTCCGGAGACAGCTCGCTGTACATCTTCCAGCCGGACGCCAGAATTTCCTCCGGCGAACCGGAAGGCGCAGGGTTCCCCTCCGGGAAATACACGTTCTCATCGTAATACATCAGATGATCCAGCCCCAGACGCTCCCTTCTGCGCTCATGCAGCCGCTCAGCAAAGGGCACCAGATCCTGTTTCACCTGGCGCCGGAACCTTTCCACCTGATCCTTGCCGTAACAGTTGCGGTTCATGCGGTAGTAGCCCAGCTCCAGATAATTTTCATAGCCCATGGCCCGGGCCTGGGCCGTCCTGTTTTTCACCAGCTTATCATAAATTTCATCCAGCTTTGCCCCATTCTGGGAAAAGAAATCCGTCATCGCTCTGGAGGCGTCCTCTCTCACCTGTCTGTCCCGGCTGGTGGTGTAGGGACGCATCAGGGAAAGATTCAGCTCCTTTCCGTCAAAGGAAATTTTCGCGCCGGCGATGAGCTTATCGTATTCCATGGTCAGGGCGTTTTCCTCCTGCATCAAAGGAATCAGCTTTTCATCCATGGACTTTTTCATCAGCTCCATATTCTTAAAGGCCACCGGCCCGATCTTTTCCTCCAGATACGCCCGGTAAGGGGAATCGTAAAGTTGTTTCTGATATTCCAGAATCAGATTGCTGTAAGCGGGCAGTTGTTCGTCATAAAACTCCTGCTCGCCGTTGTAAAAGCTGTCTTCCGTATTGCCGTCAAATCGGATCATGGCTATGGTGATCATGGTGTCCACCCGATCCGTGAGATCATAATATTTCTGGTGGATCTGGAACTGCTCCTCTCCACTGGAGGCCCGACCCAGAGCCGCCGTCAGTTCCCGCATTTCCTTTTCCACCTGTTGAAAGTCCACTCTCTCATAGGGCATATCCTGAAATTTCATCGTCATTGTCCTCCTATTCTGCGGAAACAGAATCATGATACCACCAGCGCAAAAAAGGGAGCGCCGCGCAAGGCGGCATTTCCTTTTCAAGCGGTGGCCTGCCTGGTATATGCGCCGCGTATGCGGCGGCTGCCGATTTCATCGGCAGAGATTCTGCACCAGCAGAATCATTATACCACAAAAAGCATCTGCTGTGATAAAAAAGATATTTTTTTCATCTTGCAACATCACATTCCCCGTATTAAAATAAAAACAGCCTGCCGGCAGCAGGCCGACCACGAATCATCAACATCTCAAAAAACGAGGAGGAGAGATATGTTTGAATCGCTGAAGAAAAAAGCACTGAAAAGGGTGATCCTGTCTTCCGTTATCTTTATCATCGCCGGGATCGCCGCCTTCGCTTTCTTTGGAAAGCGCCTGTATTACGCGGTCTTCGGTTATGTGACCTTCGAGGAACTGACCCCGGACCAAATCCACAACCAGTTAGTGAAGGTGGATCTGACCCAGACGTTCGGGTATTACATGTATGAGTACAAATATGACGAGAATACCCATCAGAAACTGGAAAACACCGCCTATTATTACGCTTTCTTTACCGGCGGCGAAAGCGAGGAAATCGATTACGCCATCATGGGAATCGAAGTACCCGCCAGCAACTACCACGAAATGGAGGAAATTGCCGATTACTATACGAATAACGGCGATTTCTATCCTGAGCCGCTGACGCTTTACGGTGAAATCAAGAAAATGGACGACGAGCAGATCCAGAACCTGAAAGAGAGTTTTGGAATGACGGACCAGGAGTTTGAGGAATACTGCATTCCTTATTATGTAAACGTCTTCCCCAGCAAGGCCAGTACGGACGGTATCGCGTGTCTGATCTGCGTTGTGGGCGCGGTGCTCCTGGTGCTTGGCATCGTACGGCTGATCCGGGCCGCCACCGGTTCTTCCTTAAACAAGATCAAAGCGGATATGGCCGCGGCCGGATGTACGGAAACCACCATGGAATCCGATTTCAACCGGGCGGCTACCTTCGACAAAGGAAAAGATGTACGGCTGGGAAGACTGTTTACCTATTACATGAGCGGCGCTACTCCCAGAGCCCTTTCCAACAGCAAAATGCTGTGGGCTTATCAGATTACCACCACCCACCGCACCAACGGCATTAAGACCGGAACCACATACAGCGTTCTCATTTACGCCGACGATCCGAGAAACAGCGTCACCCTGCCTATGCCTAACGAGGCCACAACCCAGGAATTTCTGAAAAAGATCAACGCCACCCTCCCCTGGGTAGTGGTTGGCTACACCGACGAGCTGAAGAAATTGTTTAACAAGAATCGCACCCAGTTCTTAGATTTGCGGTATAACACCGTGGAGCATACGGCTGTGGAACCCGGTTTTGAAAATCCGGCAAGCATCCAGTAAAATACCAAACTTGAGCAAAACCCCCGCCGGTTTACACCGGCAGGGGTTTTATCATATCCGTCTCTTGTGTTTTGTCAGATCCGTCTCTTGTTGCGTCTCTGCGGCTTTTGCGGTTTCCTTCCCTTCCCCGCCGTCTAGCCCTGGCGTCTGAACTGAACCGGCGTGGTTCCGTAACATTTCTTAAACAGCCGGTTAAAATGCTCCACATTTTCATACCCCACCTCCGCGGCGATGGACTCCACGGTGAGATCCGTCTGCTTTAACAGGGAGCGGGCTTTTTTCATCCTTTCCTTTTTGACCACTTCCTGGAAGGTGACGCCGGCCTTCTCGCGGATGTATTTGGAAAGATAGGGTTTCGACAGATGGAAGGCCTCGGAAAGACTCTCCAGCGTCACGTTCTTGTAATCGTTTTGGATAAAGCTGATCATCTCCACAATCCGTTCCTCCCGGCCCTGGGTGATGTGCTGCTCCGCAGCCAGCTTGTTTACCGCAGATGTCAGAGCGGCAATGGAAGCCTTGATAATATCCTCATCCACGCCTACGCCCCAGTAAAATCTGCCGTCCTGCACAATCCCCACATACGCGGCCGCCTTGGAGCTGGAGCCCTTTGAAATGGCATGTTCCTCATATACGGACAGCTCATAGCTGATCCCAAAAAAGACCTTCAGGCAGTTGCTGACCGCGTCCAGACGGCCGTTGCCCTGATTGCGGATCACTCTCTTTTCACTTCCCTGCTGGACGGTGACTTCCGCCTGAATCCCCCGTTCCTGCTTGAAATGGCACTCCGGGATACTGAAGACGCTGCGGGGCTTGATGTAATTTTCTTCAAAAATAGCGTAAATCTCAGCGGGCACAAGCTCCTGATGGCGTCTGTCGGAAACGCCTTTCACAAGGTACCCTACCTCCTCCTTCATGGCCGCCGGCAGGGAAAAGCCGAACTGCTGCCTGAGGACAAACGCCACGCCGCCCTTTCCGGAGACGCTGTTGATCCGGATGACGTCGGACTCGTATTCTCTCCCCACGTCCTGAGGATCGATGGGAAGATAGGGCACATCCCACCGGTCTCCGCTTTTTCCCTCTTTCAGCCAGGCCATTCCCTTGCTGATCGCGTCCTGATGAGAGCCGGAAAACGCGGTAAACACCAAATCTCCCGCATAGGGTGTGCGCTCATGGACCTTCATGCCGGTAAAACGCTCATATTCCTCCCGGATCTTCATAATATGGGAAAAGTCCAGGCCGCTGTCCACGCCGTGGCACATCATGTTTAACGCCAGCGTTACCAGATCCACGTTTCCCGTGCGCTCGCCGTTTCCGAACAGGGTTCCCTCCACCCTGTCCGCTCCCGCCAGCACCCCGAACTCCGCGTCGCTGATGCCGCAGCCCCGGTCATTGTGAGGATGTACGCTCAGCACCACGCTGTCCCGATACTTTAAATGCTTGTGCATGTATTCCACCTGACAGGCAAATACATGGGGCATCGCCACCTGAACCGTGGTGGGCAGATTGATGATCGCCTTATGCTGCGGATCCGGTTTCCACACGTCCAGCACCGCGTTGCACACCTCCAGCGCATAATCCACCTCCGTCTGGGAAAAGCTCTCGGGGCTGTACTCAAAGGTAAAATGGCCTTCCGTCTCCTGCGCCAGCCTGCGCAGCAGCTCCGCCCCGTCCACGGCCAGCTTTTTGATCGCCGCCTTGTCTTTCTTAAAAACCTGCTGCCGCTGCTCCACGGAAGTGGAATTGTACAGATGGACCACCGCGTGGGGCGCTCCCTTCACCGCGTCGAAAGTCTTGCGGATAATGTGCTCTCTGGCCTGGGTCAGCACCTGGATGGTCACGTCCTCCGGGATCATATTCCGCTCGATCAGCGCCCGGATAAAATTGTATTCCGTGTCGGAAGAAGCGGGAAACCCCACCTCAATCTCCTTAAACCCGATCTGGGTCAAAAGCTGAAAAAATTCCAGCTTTTCTTCCAGGCTCATGGGATCGATAAGCGCCTGATTGCCATCCCGCAGATCCACGCTGCACCAGATAGGAGGCCGGGTGATGCAGTCCTTTTTCACCCAGTCGTAAGTGACCTCCGGCGGCATGTGATAGGTTTTGCCGTATTTGCGGCTGATCCTGTCCGCCCTGGAAAGCTCTGTCTGCTCTTGCGTCTTTGCGGCCATAGGAGCCTTTGTCTTTTTGTGGTTTTTTCCCGCGTCTGTATTCATGATTTCCTCTTTCCGCCGTTTCCGCGTCTTGGCCGGCAATGTGGTTGCTGATTGGACTATGGTAACATACTTTTCAGGCTGTAACAATGATTATTTTTAACTATTATATTGATGTAATTTATCTATTTTGCCTTCTTAATTCCGCATTACAACGGTTTTCCGGACATTCTCAGTTGATTAAATTTATTTACTCATTATGATAATTTTAATGACATGTCCGCCGGTTTCCCTTTCCCCTCATTCGGGAAAAACCATGTTTTCTGCCCTTCAAACCCTTGAAATCTTCCCGGTTATAGAGTAAAAGCAGTAGAGTCATATGCCGCGCAGAACCGATTGATGAGATCGGTATGCAGACCGGCTGATTCAGATTTACTTAGGAAAGGACAGGGAACAATGAAAAACATTCAAAACAAATGGATCCGTGCCGCGATTCCGGCGCTGCTGCTCCACTGCAGCATCGGCACCGTTTACTGTTGGTCTATTTTCAGCCAGGAAATCGCTGATTATATCGGCTTTTCCAAGGCCGCTGCCGAATGGGCCTTCAGCTTTGCGATTTTCTTCCTGGGCATGTCGGCCGCATTCCTGGGAAACGTGGTGGAAAAGGACATCCACAAATCCTCGCTGATTGCCGCGATTTGTTTCGCCGCCGGTATGGCGGGCACCGGTTTCTTTATCTGGTACGGAGGCGCCCATAAGGGCAGCATGCTGTCCCTGATCGGCATTTACGTCTGTTACGGCTTTATTATGGGAATCGGCCTTGGAACCGGTTATCTCTCCCCCGTTAAGACGCTGATGCTCTGGTTTGAGGACCGCAAGGGTCTGGCCACCGGGCTTGCGGTCGCCGGTTTCGGCGCGGCGAAGGCCATTGCCAGCCCCATTATGCAGGCCATGCTGGATTCCCTGGGAGAAGGCGGCATCTACAAGATGTTCCTGATTCTGGCGGTGGTTTACTTCATCATGATGTTTGTGGGGCACCGCCTTCTGGCAAAGCCCGCCGGCTGGCATGAACCCGCCTCCGTGGAAAAGGGCGCCCGCGCGATCGACGTCATCAAGCAGAAGCCCGTTACCTTCATCGGCATCTGGATTATGTTCTACTTGAATATCACCTGCGGGCTTGCGTTGATCTCTCAGGAAAAAATGATTATCAAATGTATCGGCCTGGTGGGTATCGTAGGGGTGCTTTCCTCCGTCACCGCCATATTCAACGCCGGCGGACGTCTGGGTTTCTCCGCATGGGCTGACACCTTTAAGGACCGGAACACCATCTATAAGATTATGCTGATCCTCTCCATCGCGGCCACCGGCCTTGTGATTGTGACCCAGGGCATCAGCAGAGGCGGAAAGCCCCCGATCCTGATGGTGCTGGTGCTGATCCTGCTGTTCGTGGTTAACGCGGGCTACGGCGGAGGGTTCAGCAACGTACCCACGCTTCTCTCCGACCATTACGGAATGAAAAATATCAGCGCCATTCACGGCATCACCCTTTCCGCCTGGGCCATCGCGGGACTGACCGGAAATCAGCTTGCCACCTTTATCGTAAACCACTTTGGCCAGTGGCAGGATTTCGCCCACGACGGGGTTGTGGAGCAGATTAACCCCGTAGGCTATCAGACGGTGCTTTATGTGACCCTGGTTCTGTACATCATCGCGGCGCTCTCCAGTTTCTTCCTGGTAAACGCCAACAAGCATAAAACCGTGGAATAACCGAAAGGGCGCCGGATTTCGTCCGGAAATCCCAAAAGAAAACCCACAAATACCCCTGCGGGAGAAACCCGCAGGGGCTTTTTGATTTTCTTTGATACGCCATGTCCCCCCGGCCGCCTTCTCAGGTGAGGCTTTCAATCATCTGGACAATGGTGGACGCCACGGGAGGCTTTAACAGATACCCCGCCGGCTTTAACTCCAGAATGGACTCCACATGCTGTCTGTCCGCGACTCCGGTCAAAAACACCACAGGCACGTTTTTCGTCTCCTCCATCTCCCGTATCATCCGCAGGGTCTGTTTTCCGTCGCAGACCGGCATTTCGTAATCCAGGAAAATCAGATCCGGAATCCCTTTTCCCAGAATAAGCATGGCCTGCGCCCCCGAAACGGCGATGGACACCTTGTACTTCTCCTGAAGAAAAGTCTTTAAGCTTCTGAGCAGGGTGGGATCATCGTCCACCAATAGGATGTGTTTCTTGTTTTTGCCCGCCCGCTCCCTCTTTTGCTGTTCCAGCTCGTCCGGGTCCAGATTCAGCCGTCTGCAGATTCCGTAAAGCAGATCCGGATTGCTGATGGGCCTTCGGAAAGCCTGAAACTGGCTGTTTTTATAAAAATTCCGAAACGGCGCCATCTCCCCCTCCGTTCCAAAGGTGATGACCGGCAGCCTTTTATAACGCGCCTCCAGCTCCTGAAAGATCTGTGAAAAATCCTCCGTCAGCCCTACCAGGCTGATCAGCACCAGATCCGGACTGCACATCTTAAGCATTCCCTTGATCGCATCGGTGCTTTCCGAACACAGTTGCAGGGTGAAGTACTGTCCCAAAAAAGAATTCGTATCCTCCGTAAGAGAATTGAATTTTCCGATCAATAAAATCTTTTTCATACAATACCTCTTTCCCGCGCTTTCCGCGTTGTTTCTTCTGTCCTCTCTGATTTGCCGTTACAACAGCCGTTCCAGCTTTTCCGCCGTTTCTACGGCGGCGTCCGCGTCCAGATTGGCCACGTCCTGCTCCAGCTTTTCCACCAAAGCGCCGGCCTCCCCCTCGAAACGGTATTCCTTTAAGGACGCCATCGCCTGATCCGCCCCGTCAAAATCCAACTGCTGCATGGCGGTCTTTAACATATCCGCTAAAGCTGCGATCTGGGTCTGATCGGTGATTTCCTTTTCCTGCGCCTGGGGGGCGGCAAAGGGGGCGAGCCGGTCCCTGTAAATTCCGATCTGCTCCAGCACAAGGGGCGTCAAAATGCCGATTTTTTCCCTGTCTCCGTCTATCGCCGCCCGCTCCGACAAAGCGGAAAGCGCCGATAACTGCATGATACCCAGCATGGCCGCGGAGCTTTTCAGGGCATGCACCTCGATCCGGTAATTTTTCAGCCCTTCCTCCGAGTCCACTTTGGACGCCAGATCCTCGACCAACTGCGCCTCCGTCTCCAGCCTGCGCCGGAAATCCGCCGCGGCAGACCGGATCATCTCCTCATCCGGCAGATGAAGCCCTGCGTAGTTCCAGTCCACCCCTTCGATCTGCGGCAGGGGCTCCCCCGTGGGCGCTGGATCCGGATCCGCCGCCTTTGTTTCCCCTGAAACCTTCTTGGAATCCTCCAAAGGGGCAGCCTCCTGCAACAAATTTTTCGGCAGCATATCCCGAATCATGTTTTCCAGCTTTTCCGGCTCGATGGGTTTGGAGAGATACTCGTCAAACCCCATTTTCAGATATTCCTCCCGGACTCCCGTAATCGCGTTGGCCGTCAGGATGATCACCGGCGTATCCCTGTTGAGATTTTCGTTTTCCGGCATTTCCTTCATATGACGCATGGTTTCAATGCCGTCCATCTCCGGCATCATGTGATCCAGGAAGATCAGGTCAAAATGCTGTTTCCGAACCAGATCCAGGCAGTCCCTGCCGCTGGCGGCCTCGGCCACCTGTACCCGGGTCTGCTTGAGCAGGCCCGTAAACACCTTGCGGTTAATCTCATTGTCGTCCACCACCAGCACCTTCGCCTCCGGCGCCACAAAAGCGGCGCGATACCGGTAATCTCTGGCCATCTTGCGGATATTTTCATGAAAATCCCCGATGGGCGCGGGATTGATAATCCTCTGCTCCAGATCGAAGGAAAAAACGGAGCCCTTTCCGTATTCGCTCTCCACCTGGATCCTGCTCCCCATCAGCTCCAGCAGCTTGGTGGTAATGCTCATCCCCAGGCCGGTGCCTTCCTCCGCCCGGTGCCTTCCTTCTTCAATCCTCTCAAAAGCCGCGTACAGCTTTGGCATATCCTCCTGTTTGATTCCCACTCCCGTGTCGGTGACCGAAAAGTGAATGACCGCCAGCCCGTCCTGCACCTCTTTGGCCTCCGCCTTTAAGGAGACGGATCCCTCCTTGGTATATTTCACCGCGTTGGACAAAATGTTGGTCAGCACCTGCCGGATCCGCACGTCGTCCCCAAAGTATACGGAGGGAAGCTGGGGATCCACCGTTACGTTTAGCTGGAGATTCTTGGCCTTTGCCCGAACGGACGCCATATTCACCAGATCGTTGATCAGGCTGCTCAGATGATATTCCACCGGCACGATCTCCATCTTGCCGGATTCGATCTTGGACAGATCCAGAGTGTCATTGATCAGGCTGTGGAGGATCTGGGCGGCGTTTTTGATGTCCACCGCATGCTCCTTGATTTCTTCCTCGCCGGTTTCCCGCAGAATCATCTCGTTCATGCCGATAATGGCGTTGATAGGGGTTCTCATCTCATGGGACATATTGGCCAGAAACTGGGATTTCGCGTTGTTGGCGGCGTCCGCCCTGGCTTTTTCCTTCTGCAGCTCCTGAATCAGCTTGACATCCGGGCTTTCCTCGCTCAGATAAAGCCCCACTACCATCAGCGACACCGCGAAAGCGGTCATGCCCGCCATGTGATAAAAGGTCTGGGACAAAAACGTGGATGCCAGCACCACCGTCATTCCCACAATAATCTGCCGTTTTTTCCGGTTGACAAAAGACCAGTAGCGGATGAACAGCCCAAACACGATGGCCAGATAATATAAAATAGCCGCATAGGTTATATAGACGGCGGGACTGGTGACATAATTCCCATGGGAGTTATGCCTGATCTGAAAGGGAAAAATCAACAGGCTGATCAGGGCGACAATCACCGGATAGCACCACCGGTATCCTTTGATCCGGGACTCCTGGTAATTTTCCTTGACCACGCTGACCACATACAAAAAGGCCACATAGGACAGAACCGCCAGGATCACATAATAAAAGAAAAAAATCGCCCGGATCAGGAAGGGATGCACTTTATCCGCGTTTTCCAAAAGGAACACGGATCCCATATTGACGCAGAGAAAAACCGCCGTCACGCTGAGCAGCGTAGAAAACAGCGTGTGGAAATACCCTTTCTTTCTTCTGGCGGAAAAATACAGCAGAGCGATCAGCGCCACCATGATCAGGCAGCCTATCTGCATTTTGATCAGTTCCATGTTGTAAGTCTCCCATATTCGCGTTATCACATCAGCACAGAGCCGGATTATTTTCATGCTCCCTCCCCGGGACGCTTTTTCCTACTCTATGCCCTATGACCGTATTTTATCAATCCTTGGACGGATTTTCAATACAAAAAGTCCGTTTCCTCCCTTATATAAAAATCAGAAAGACCAGCGTAAGCCCCAGACCCACGCAGAACAAAAGCAAACCGAAGGAAAGGCTCCTTTGAATCACCAGATTGCTCTCCTTTAACGCCTCCCCCTTCATGGCCGCCAGATGCACATAATCCCTGTGCCTGGGGTTTTGTCTGTGGACGGTCAGGTTCCCCAGGGCCTGGATCAGATTCCTGCCCTTCCCCAGAAATTCCGTGAATGCGTTCCCTTCCTTCCGCTGGCGGGGCAGCGGGCTGTCCCGATAGAGAGTTTTCCGCAAAAGAACCACCGCCGTGTCCGTAAAGCTGTCCAGGATCCTGCATGCCACTCCAAACACCCCGGGGAGGATCTTCAGAAACAGGGGCCTGTAAATCAGGTTTTCCAGATCCAGCCACGCCGGCCATCTGTCCACATACTCTTTGACGCCCGTCCGGGGATTACGTCTCATCAAAAGCCCGCGGATTACCAGCCCGTAAACCAGCGCTCCTATGGCGATACTGACCGCCGCGCCCTTCAGATTTTCAAGGCTGAAATAGGCTGTGGCCTCCCCCGCCTTTTCCAGTCCCATAAAGCCCTGGGACAGCTCCGCCGCCCGGTCCATCCCCTGTTTCGGGAACAGCCCGAAAAGCAGCAGCGCCAGGGCGCTGCCCCCCAGGGCAATCCCGCCGGCAATCCCCACATATCGTTTTTGCCCGTCATATTGCCGCTGGAGCCCTTCGTCCCCGTTTTTTTCCACAAAAACAGCCGCAAACAGCTTTGTCATATAGGCTACGGTCATGCCGCCGGAAAACAGAAACAAAAATTCCGTGGCCCGTATCCAAAACCCTTCCCCGTACTCCAGAATGCTCTCATGAAGCAGGGTTTTGCTGATATATCCCCCAAACAGCGGGATGCCGCCGATCGCTAACGCCCCCACCAGGAAAACCCCGGCTAAGAACGGCTTTTTCCTGCCAAACCCCCGGATCCGGTTCAGATCCAGATTGTGGGCGTTCATAAAGACCACGCCCGCCGCCAGAAACAAAACCAGCTTGATCAGGGAGTGGTTCACCATGTGCAGAAAGGTGCCGTGAACCGCGGCGGCGTTTTCCTCCCCCAGCAGGCCCTGCATGCCGATCCCCACCAGGATAAACCCGATCTGGGACATGGAGGAACAGGCCAGCGTCCGTTTCAGATCCACGGAAAAGACGGCCAGCAGAGCGCCTCCCACCATGGTGATCACCCCAATGGCCAGCAGAAGTCTTCCCCAGGGGGCGTCATGCCAGAACAACGTGCAACTGACAATCAACGTGCCGTAGATGCCGGTTTTTGTCAAAATGCCGGACAGAAGCGCGGACGCCGGCGCCGGCGCCACAGGATGCGCCTTCGGCAGCCAGATGTGCAGGGGAAACGCGCCGGCCTTGGCACCAAAGCCCACCAGCAGGCAGCCGCCGGCGGCATAAAGGACGGTTTTGTTTCCGTACAAAGCGGCGGCCGAGGAAAGCTGGCTGATGGTCAGCGTACCCAGGGTGCGTTTCAGCAGGAAAATACCCATTAGCATCACCAGGCCCCCGGTCACCGCCACCCCAAGATAGGTATCCGCCGCCCGCAGGGCCGGCTTGTTTTCCTCCTGGGCCACCCACACATAAGAGGTAAAGGACATGATTTCAAAAAAGAGGAATGTGGTGTCCAGGCTGGCGGAGAAAAACACTCCCATGGTGGCTCCCAGGGTCCAGAGAAGGAACAGATAATACCGGTTCTGATGAGAGTGCCCTTTCATGTAATCCACGGACAGCAGGGAGGCCATCATCCACAGAAAGGCGGCGATACAGCCGTAAAGCGCCCGGAAACCGTCCAGCGTAAAGGAAAGCCCAAAGCCCCAGATCCCGGGGAGCTTTAACACCCACGGCTTCCCCTGTCCCCCGCCGGTCACAAACAAAACCAAAACCGTGGTCATCACCGCAAATTCCGCCACGGAAAAAAGCGCCGCCAGACAATCCCGCGCCGGGCTTTTTTCGTCCCCGCCGCAACCTCCCGCGGCCTTCACCCTCCCTGCTAAGTAGCAGAGAAGCCCGGCCGCAAAGGGCAGGAATACCAATATAGCCAGATACATTTCCTGTTTCATCGTCACACACTCCCAGGCAGTTTGATATGATGTTCGGGCGATACGTCCCTCACCCGATTTGCAAAACGTTTCTTAACAGCTCCGACACCTGGCCGGAACAAAGGCCAAAGAACAGGATCAGAAAGGCGAACACCCCTAAAGGAACCAACATCATCCAGTTGGGGTCGTCCACATCCGCAATGGCGCCGTAGTCAAAATCCTTTCCCGGAAAATAAGCCCGCACCACGATGGTAAGCATGTAAATCGCCGTCAGAAGCGCGGAAATCAAAAGCGCCGCCACCCCCAGGAGGGCCAGGGGCGAGCCGCTGTCCACCGCCGCCTTGGCTAAGGCCCATTTGCTGGCAAACCCGCAGAGCCCGGGAACCCCCATCAGCGCCAGGGCGGACAGGGTGAAAAAGCCGAACACCCAGGGCATCCTCCGGCCAAAGCCGTCCAGCTCATGCACATAATTCCGGCCCGTTTTATGAAGGACTGCCCCGGCGCAGAAAAAGGAACAGATTTTCATGACGGAATGAAACAGCATATGCAAAACCGCGCCCAGAAGGCCCAGGGGCGTCATTAACGTCACTCCAAACAGGATATAGGACAGATTGCTCACCGTGGACCAGGCCAGACGGCGTTTCAGATGCGTCTCCTTCAGCGCCCGGCTGCAGCCGTACACAATGGTAACGACGGCTAACGCCATCACCGTCTTCTGGGCCCAGGTGCCCTTGACAGCCTCCGTGCCGAAACTGTAATACGTCACACGCATGGCCGCAAACGCTCCCGTGTTGACCACCGCCACCGCATGCAGCAGCGCCGTTACAGGGGTGGGAGCGACGCCCGCTTTCGGCAGCCAGCCGGAAAAAGGCCAGACAGCCGTCTTAATGCTGAACCCGCAGAAACAAAGCACATAAATCACCAACAGCATGTTGGAACGTCCGCCCAGTTTCTCCAGATCCAGTACGCCCCCCTGCACAAAGGAGGAAGTGGTTCCGTAGGTCAGGAGAAACACCATGCCGATAAAGGCGAACGCCGCGCCCCCCAGCATGTTGTACAGATACGTCCGGCTTGCCCGGATGGCCTCCTTTGTCCTGGTAAACATCACCAGGGGCAGGGTGACCAGGCTCAGCATTTCAAAAAAGAAATACAGGGTCAGGATATTTTCCGCGAACGCCACGCCCAGCGTAATGCCGTAGGTAACCACATAAAACAGGAAGAAGGACTTCTCCCCCCGCTTTTCCCCTTTCATGTATTCAAAGGAGTACAGCATGGCAAAGGGCCATAAAAACGCCACCAGCCCCGCGAAAAACCCTCCCAGCCCGTCCAGCCGGAAGGCCACGCTTAAATTGCCCGTAAAGCGGAACAGGGTCACCGTTTCCGCGGGTCTGTGGAACAGGATCCAGTATACCAGGGCAGAGGTAAGGATCACGCCCGTCTCCATATACGCCAGCATGGCGCGCCTGCTCCGGAAGGGCAGCAGCCGGACGGACAGGCCCGTCAGTATGGGAAGTATCACTGCGATCAGCATCAGGATCTCACTCATGTCACATCAAACCTTTCTGCAAAAATGGGGCTCAGAACATTCCCTCCACCACTTGGTTCACCAAAGAAACCAGCGGCTGCGGCCACAGGCCCAGCAGCAGAGTAAGCCCGGCCAGCGCTATGAGAGGAAACAGCATGCACAAGGAAGGCTCTTTTCGCCTCTGTCCCGGTTCCTCCCCGCCTTCTCCGGGGAAAAACCCCCTCAGGGAGACGGGGAGCAGATACCCCGCCGTCAACAGGGCGCTGACCAGGAGCACCGCCGGCCCCAGCCAGGAGAAAATACCGATATCCTGCACCACAAAACCGCCCCCGGAAGACCCGGGCCCGAACATCTTTCCCAGAGAAAGCGCCCCCTGCGCCAGATACCACTTACTGAGGAACCCCACCGTAGGAGGGATCCCCACCAGCCCCAGGGACAACACCGTGTAACACCACAGGGTCACAGGCATCTTTTTCCCCAGGCCCCCAAGCTGCTCCACCCGGGTATACCCGCATTCGTACAGGAAAACTCCCGCGGTCAGGAACAGACCGGTCTTGATCACGCCATGCCCCGCCGTATGAAGCAGCGCCCCGCCGGCCCCCATGGGGGAAAGCAGCGAAAGCCCGAACAGAATATAGGACACCTGGCTGACCGTGGAATACGCAAGCCGTTTTTTGAACACCTTTTCCCGAAAGGCCAGCAGGGACCCCATGAAGACCGTCAGAAGGGTCAGGCTCATCCATGCGTACTGAACCCAGGTGCCCCGGATCAGCTCCGGCCCCGCAATTTGATAAACCACGCGGATCACCGCCAGCACCCCGGATTTCACAATGACGCCGGACAGTACCGCCGACGCGGGGGAGGGCGCCACCGGGTGCGCCGCGGGCAGCCAGGCGTGAAGGGGAAACATCCCCGCCTTTGCGCCAAAACCGATGAGCATGGCGAACACGGCGATCAGCAGGATCCCCTCATGACCGGCCGCCCCGTCTCCCAGAGTCCCCCCCGCCGTAAAGACCAGGGAGTCGCAGTACCGGTACAGGATATAAATGCCGAAAAGCCCTCCGTAAGCGCCGCACAGGGAATAAAACAGGTATTTCAAAGACGCCATCACGGCTTCTTTGGTTCCGTTGTGCAGCACCAGAGGAAACGACACAATTGTCATAAGTTCATAAAACAGGTACATGGTCACCAGGTTGCCGGAAAAATCCAGCCCCACCAAAACCCCGTACAGCATCAGATAAAACCCGAAGAACCGTTTTTGTTCTCCCTCCCGCTCCATATAGACCAGGGAATACATCCCCGCCAGCATCCAGACTACGCTGACCAGCGTGACGAAAAACCGGCTCACCCCGTCAACCCGGAAAAACACAGGGATGGTATCCACCAGAGAAAACAGTGTAAGGCTCCTTTCCCCGGACCAGGCGAAAAACAATGCCCCGCCGGCAGAAACCGACAGCACTGTCATAACTATAACCGAAAGGGCCTTCGGCCTCCCTTTCCTCCCTTGTCCGGAAACGGAACCTCTTTCCGCCGCCCCGCCTCCGGCGGCCGGCGTCCTTCTATGCTCCGCAAAGGATGCGGCCAGCAGGAACGCGCCGGCGAGAACAGGCCCTATGATGGGGATCAGCAGCAATCCATCCATGCGAATTTCACTCCCTTATACAAAAAATCAATCAAACATCTCAAGCCCACGTTGGATCAGGCCGATAATCGGCTCCGAATTCAGGCCAAGAAACAGGTTTAACAGGATAAAGCACACCAGGGCGGCCGATTTCGACGGCTGCTGCCTGACGGTGACAGTCTGAGCGTTTTCTATGAGAAAACCCTCCGGCACAGGCGTGTAAATCCGAATGACGGTGCGCATAAAATAAACCGCGTTCAGCACTGTGCTGATGGCCAGCGCAATCAGCGTAAGCAGCATTTTATAGGTGTGCCCTATGGCAGCCTGGGCAAACAAAAGCTTGGAAATAAAGCCGGAAAAAATCGGCATACCCACCATGGAAAGGCTTCCCACGGTAAACGCCACTCCCGCCAGGCCGTTCCGGTACCCGGCTCCGGTCAGATCCCTGTACCGAAGGCTTTCCCCGGAGGCGTCCGTCAGGCCGGAGGCCGCCACAAACAGCAGGGATTTGCTGGCGGAATGAGAGATCACATGATAAATGCTGGCAATCACGCCCTCCGCCGTTCCCAGGCCAAACCCCATATAAATATAGCCGATCTGGGCCACAGAGGAAAAAGCGATCATCCGGCGGATATTGTCTTCCCGGATCGCGCTGACGGAGCCCATGATCATGCCGATGATGCCGAACACAAACAGCACATGGATAACCTTGCTCTCCCTTACGATCTCAAAGCCGATCACCCGGTAAAAAATCTTAATCAGCAGAAAAATATACCCTTTGGAAACCAGGGAGGACAAAATCGCCGCGGAGGACAGGGTGGAATACCCATATGCGTCCGGCAGCCAGGTATGAAAGGGATACAGAGCGCTCTTGATGGCCAGGCCCACGGACATCAGCCCCAGGGACACAATCAGGGGAATGTGATAATTCCCCGACAGGGCAAGGAGCTGCACCTGCTCCTTGATGTTGCTCATCAACAGATGCCCCGTCAGGTCATAGAGGAAACAGATTCCCAGCAGCAGAAGGCCGGATCCCAGGAGGCTCATAATCATATACCGCACAGAAGCTTCCATGGTTCTGCCGTTTTGCTTGATCATAATCAGGCCGCAGGCGGAAATGGTGTTGATTTCCACAAAGACATAAGCGGTAAACAGGTCGTTGGTATACACTAACGCCAGCAGGGAACAGAGCAGAAGATTCACCATAATATAATACAGGTTCTGCTTGCTCTCCTCCAGCTCCAGTTCCCGCTCCCTGCTGCCTCCTATCATCGATAACAGCATAATCACGCAGAAAAACAGGGCCATCAGAGCCTCCAGGATGCCTACCCGGATCTCATTTCCCCAGGGCGCGGGAAAATGCCCCATCATGTATACATACTCCTGTCCCGTGCCCGTCACATAGACCAGCACGGCCGCGGACATGCAGCCGATGACGGTGATCACCGCCGCGTTCACCCGTTTCGCCCACTTGGCGTTTAACACCGACGAAAGCGGCCCGGAAAATAAGGACAGCAGAATGGAAAAAAAGGGGAAATTTTGTACAAAATCCATCACTTTCCCTCCTTTTTCAACAGCGTGGAAATTTCATCCAGATCCAGCGTGTGATATCGGCGGTACAGGCGGATGGTCAGCGCCAGCATCAGCGCGGTCACGGAGACGGACACTACGATCCCCGTCAGCACCAGCCCGCTGGGAATGGGGTTGATATACGCCTCCACACTCTGGACGCCGTCCGTCACCACCGGCGCCTTCCTGCCGTCAATATATCCCTTCAGGGCCAGAAACAGATAGGTGGCGGTATCCATAATATTCAGGCCGATGATCTTCTTGATCAGGTTCTTCTGCAACAGCAGATTGGTAAACCCGATCCCAAACAGGATCATGGCTACGGCCTCCCCGTAATTGTTCAACAAATTTTCCAGATTCATGTTTTAATACTCTCCCTTGCGGAACATGACATAAAAGGTATACATGGTACCCGCCACCACGATGCCCACACAGATATTCAGGATCAGGATCAGCCCGCTGCTCAGAATCGCGCCCGGTTTCCCCAGAGGGATCACGCTCTCGATATGGTTCGCCCCGGTAAAGAAGGAATAACTCTTGCAGAGGCTGTAACAGGCCAAGGCGCAAAAACTGGTGCGCCGGTAAGTCTTCGCGGTAAAAAACCGTTCCGTCTTTGCAAAGCCGAAGGCATTCAGATACAGGATCAGCCCCGCGCCGATCACCGCCCCTCCGGAAAAGCCGCCCCCCGGCCCCAGATGCCCCGCAAGGATAATGTAAATGCCGAAGATAAAAATGGGAGGCACTAAAATCTTTGCCACGGTCTGAAGAATGACGTCGTTTTTCGGCTCATGGAGCCTGTCGTTGGCGTCAAACCGCTCCGGATCCTTTTTTCCGTCCAGCCGAAGCAGAATCAGCACCGTGCAGGTCGCCACAAACAGCACATGGGACTCGCCCAGCGTGTCAAAGGCCCTGTAATCCAGAATCATCCCCGTGACGATATTCACCGCCCCGGTTTCCTGGAGCCCGTTTTCAATATACCGCTTCGACACTTCGTTGTTCACCGGCCTGTCCGCCTCCCCCACGGCGGGAAGCCAGGAAACGGCCGTCAGCAGCATCATCACTAAAAAGACACAGAACAACACGGAAAAAACCCGGTATACCTTGCGGAAAATCCGAATTTCCGCGTTCCGTTCCAAATCGTACACCTTCTCCGCGTTCCGTTTCCTGTCCTTCTCCCGAGCCCGGACGGTCTGTTCGTCTTCCTCAAACTCCTTCTGGGGGCGCATTTCCACCGTATTCAGAAAGGGGTCTTTGGTGCCCTCCAGCCACCTTTTCAGCCGGTAGGAAACGGTTTTTTCATATTCCTCCTGGGGAACCTTCCTACTCATCCTGATCCTCCTTCATGATCGCGTGGATTTTTTTCAGCGTGACCAAAAACAGCACCGTGGTGACGCCGGCGCCCACCGCCGCCTCCGTGATGGCCAGATCCGGGGATTCCAGGAGAATCCAGATCACAGACATGACCAGGCTGTACGACATAAAAATCAAAATGGTGTTCAACAGATTGCGGGACAAGCTTGCCGCCACCGCGCAGATAATCAAAAACCCCAGCAGAATACAGGTAAATACCGTCATAGCTCCTCTTTTCCGCCGCTCTCCTGCGGCTCTTGATCCAGATTTTTGACCTGATATTGCTTTTCCCCGTCCTCGTTGGTGGTTACCTCCAGCCTGGCGATCAGATGGGAGGACACCGGCGAGGAAAACCACAGAAACACAATGACCAGAAACAGTTTCAGGGACGTAACGTTCAAACCGTTCATCACAATCAGGCCCAGCAGACAGAAACCGATCCCCAGCGTATCCCCCATGGCGGCCGCATGCATCCGGTTTAACACATACCGGAACCGGAATACGCCGGCCATTTCAATGAGAAAAATAACCACTCCGGCCAGCAGAAACGCCGCCCCGGCCAGAAACCGCACCCATTCAAATATTTCCATCTGAAACCTCCTCCCCGGAAGATCCGTCCTGAAGGGATTGGGCCGATCCATCCTGCGTCTGCCCGTCCCCGGTTGTTTCCTCCCGGTTCCGGGAGGCCGCCGCCTTCTCGTCCTTTTCCTTCTTTTCCAGATAAACGCCCATATAAACCTTGGTTAAAACAATCACCGCCAAAAAGCTGATCATGGCGTAAATCAGGCAGATGTCCGCCAGATACCCTTCACCCAGTTTCACCGTCAAAATGGCGATCATGACAATCACCATGGTTCCCATCATGTTGGCGGCAACGATCCGGTCGGCTGTCCTGGGCCCGATGATGGCCCGCAGAAGACACAGCAGAATCAGCGCCGCCAGAACGATCAGTACGCCGGTAAACAGGATTCCATATGCACTTTCCAGACTTTCCATTCCTTTTCCCATCTTTGATTCGCCCGCCCTGGCCTGTCCGCCCGGCTCAACCCTCCAGTTTTTTAATATATTCCACAAATTGGCTGTCGTTCATTCCCTCCGCCATGCTCTCGTCCAGGCAGTGCACCGTATAACAGTCCTGCTCCAAGGAGACCGTGATGGTGCCGGGGGTCAGGGTGATGGCGTTGGCCAGAAACGCCCTGCCCGTGGCGCTGGCCACATCCGACCGGAAGGTGACCAGCATGGGCTGGATCTCCTCCTTCTGGCTGAGGATCAGATGGATCACGCCGAAGTTGGCCTTGACAATCTCCTTCACCAGCAGACACACATACCGGAAAAACAAAAAGGATTTGCGATAGAGCAGCATTTCTTTTTTGAGGGAAAAATCCATGAACCTGCACACAAACAGGAATAAAAGCCCGGAGATGGCCACTCCGAACAGGCAGATCTCCAGGGTAAAGTTTCCGTTAAAAATCACCCACAGCAGGAAAAAAATCACCAACATACGTCATTCCTCCAAAATCAACCCATATTTTAGCACAAACTCCATAATTTGCAAGATAAGGCCTGCATAAAATTTCACCCTGGAAACCATAAAAAAACCATCGCTTTGACAGATTTTTCCGTCTCGGCAATGGTTGTTTTTTCAGATCACATCGATCCGTTCAAAGTATTTCATCAGAATGTCCGCGCAGTTTTCCACCCCCAGCCGGCTGGTGTCCAGAATCATGTGATAATGGTTCACATCCCCCCACACCCTGCCTGTGTGCTCCAGGTTAAACCGTTCCCGTTCCCTGTCGTTCTTTTCCAGAAGGGATTTCGCGCTTTCATAGTCCAGGGACTCCTTTTTCATAATGCGCTGAATCCTATCCTCCTTGTCCGCACTGACATAAACGTTGAACACATTCGGCCGATCCTTCAAAATCTCGGAAGCGCAGCGCCCTAAGATAATACAGGGCTGATCCGCAAGCTGCCGGATAAACTCCGCCTCCCTGGAAAAATCGTCGTCGTTCAGTTCGTTTTCGATGTACGCCTTGTCATAGACGGGGATATCCAGCCTTTCCGACAATTCCTTTGCGATCAGGCTGGCGCCGGTACCGTACCTACGGCTCATGGTAATCACCAGATTCATCGTGATTCCTCCCTTCCACAAGACTGCCTTAAATGCCCGTTTCCCCGGGCTCCGTACCAGTTTCTGTGGTTTCACCGTCTATTATACAATATTTCTTTCTGACGCGCAACCAAAGGACGCATGCCGGGACTGCGGCAGGGACACACGCTTTAGTCCCGGCTGGCGTTGTTTTTCCGATACTCCTTTACCTTTTTAGAAATGTAGTAAATATCGTAGCAGATGGTTCCCAGAACGGAAAAGGCGATGATGCCCTCAATGGAAAAATGCAAAACGGAAAGGGTCACAAAGCTGATGATGAGAAGCACCAGCATAAACCAGCCGAACACAAAGGCCGTGGTGATCACAAAGAAAATCACCTCTTTTATCATATCCCATTTTTTCTGCCAGCCGTTTTCCATATGACCTCTCATTTCCGCCGCTTCGGGCAGTTTGAACTTCCCGGATCCACCTTCTGTCCCTACTCCACAACCCTGCTGCCCCAGACCGTCACCTGGTCGGACAGGCCCACGGCGGTGAACACCTGCGTCTCCAGGGTGGAAAACTCCACGTTCATGGACAGGGTCACGCCGCTGTATTCTTTGCCGTTCACGGAAAGGGTGAGATAGGACGTCCCTTCCTCCAGGCTCCACGTTCCCTCATAAGCGCCTGTAACGGTGCCGTCTTCCTTCAGGGTAATCAGCTTGGGAGTCTTGGTTTCCAAATTTTTATAGTCGATATCCAGTTCGTGGAATATGACCTCATAATCCCCGGCAACCTCCGCCATGGTCCAGCCTTCCTTTCGCAAGGACTCTCCCGTGGTCTGGTAGGGCGCCGCCAAAAGCCAGCCTTCCCTGCTCTGGAATAACTGATGCACCTTTACATAATGCCCCTCCGTGCCGTTGTCGGTACGGGTATGGAACACCATGTAGGCCCGGCCGTCCTCGTCCACAAAGGCGGAATTATGGCCCTGGGCCACCTGTCCGTTGTTAAAGACTCTCCAGGTGTAGCCTCCGAACAGCCTCACGCCCACGGACTGGTTATAGTTAAACACATAATCGTCATAATAGGGAGTATTCCCCAGCAGATCCACATAATCCCCGTCCGGCTTCTGAGAGCGGAACACCCGGACGTTATAGCCCCCCGCCGCCTCCAGATTGCCGTAGGAGAGAAACAGATAGTAATAATCGCCGATCTTCTGGATATAGGATGCCTCGCCGGACACATAGGCTCCCCCGGCGATCTTTTTCCCGAAATAAGCGTCGGAGTGAAGATCCGTTTCATAGGTGGTCTGGTAATCCCGCAAACCCGTGTTTTCATCCAGGGCCAGCAGGAAAATGCCGCCGGACCAGGAGCCGTAACTCATCCACAGGTTCCCCTCATCGTCATAGAACACACAGGGATCGATGCAGTTTGGCCACATATCGCCCCATTTGTGGTTCTCGATGCCGTTTGTCACATACCGCTCGGGAATCTGATCCACTCCCAGCACCTGGGGAGCGTCCGTCTCGTTAAAGTCCTCCTGGGTAAATCCGCCGTAGACCACGGATCCTCCATAGGAATACGGGCCGTCCACCGCGTCAGCCGTCAGCATCACAATGTTGGATTTCCAGTCGTCGCCGTTTGCGCTCAGGTACATGCAGTATTTTTCCATCACAGGATTGTATACAATATCCGGCGCCCACAGATAATCATTCCAGTTTCCCGCCTTCTCATCTTTATTCCAGGCCCTGATCTGATCCCTTACCTCCTGGGTAAAGCTTGCCTGGAAGGAAGCGTCGATGCTGATCCAATGATACAGATCGTCGGTATATCCCCCTGTGAGGAAGGAGCCGAAAATATAATAGGTGCCGTCAAAATCCCGGAAGATGGAAGGATCATGACAGGTAATTCTCTGATAGGTCAGCCGATCCTGGGGCTCAATCACCTGCAACTGCTGCTTCATGTCAAGCTCCAGCACCGCCCGCAGCGTCACGGACTGGCCTGCGTAGGTAACCTTCAGATAGGGCATCAGCTTGACGGTTTCCTCCGCCGCCCGGGTCTGAGCCGGAAACGCTCCCGCGCAGAGAAGGGCCGCGAGAAACAGGGCTGCCGCCCTGGTGCCCTTCTTTTTCTTTTTGACCCCAAGTATCACGGCAATCCCAATCACAGCCACGGCCGCCGCGGCTCCCATGGCGATCCCCACCGCCGGGCCGATACCGGAGGCGGGAAAAAGCTCCGGATTGCCCTTCAGAGTGCCGGTGATCACCGTGCTTTCCCCGGAAAGCACCGATTCCAGAGTATCCTGCAAGGGTTCCTCTCCCACGGGCTCAAGCCCCTCCGTGTGGGTATAGGAAATCTTTGCCCCCACAATATCCCAATAGGGCCTTGCGTTTTCCAGGGTAATGGTGTAATGGATTTCCTCACCCGCCCGATAGCTTTCCTTGTCCGATTCCATCCTTACGGTGACGCCGTCTTCCGTAGCGGTATAGGAGGCGCCCTCCGCTTTCGCGGGCAGAGCCCATACCGTCGCCGTCAAACAAACAAGAGACATTGCCAAAAATGTTCTGATCCTTTTCATCGTTTCCTCACACCGTTTTATTTCTGACCATAATAGGCGTTTGCGCCATGTTTGCGGTAATAATGCTTATCCTGAAGCTCCTGGGGAGCGGGGGCTACCTGGGGCTGAATCCATTCCGTCCTGGCAGCCATCTTTGCCACTTCCTCCAGCACCACTGCGTTATGGACCGCCTCCGCGGCGTCTTTCCCCCAGGCAAAGGGCCCATGGTTCTTGCACAGCACCGCCGGCACGGCCGTCACATCCAGATTTCTGTTCCGGAATTCATTTACGATCAAAAGTCCCGTATTTTTTTCATACGCCTCCTGAATTTCCGCTTCCGTCAGGGTTCGTAAGCAGGGAACCTCCCCGTAGATGTAATCCGCGTGGGTGGTACCGTAACAGGGAATGGATCGTCCCGCCTGCGCCCAGCTTGTAGCCCAGGGAGAATGGGTATGCACCACGCCGCCGATTTCCGGGAACGCCCGGTAAAGCTCCGCGTGGGTGGGCGTGTCGGAGGATGGATGATACCGTCCCTCCACTCTGTTTCCGTCCAGATCCATCACGACCATATCTTCCGGGGAAAGCTCCTCATAAGGCACACCGCTGGGTTTGATGACAAACAGCCCGCTTTTTCTGTCGATGGCGCTTACGTTCCCCCAGGTAAAGGTTACAAGCTTATGTTTGGGAAGCTCCATATTTGCCTCATAGACCAGTTTTTTCAGTTCTTCCAGCATATTCCCTCTTTTCTGCCGCCTCCAGGCGGCTTTCCCGCAGCCGTACAGACCGGCGGATTGTTTTTTGGTTACCGGATCTATTGTAGCTCCCCGGCGTTTTTTCGTCAACGCCGGAAAAGGAGCCTTTTACTATTTCAGGTTGTTTTGATAGTCAAAAACAGGGTTTCCCGCTTTGTCCCACTCCACCTTCATCAGCATGGTATGACGGTTGGGGTCATACAGGGGATCCCCTTCGATCTGAGCGTAGGGCCTTGCGTGATAGACGCACACGTCCGTGCCGTCCTCCAGAGTGGTAAAGCTGTTATGGCCGGGTCCGTAAAGGCCGGCTTCCTCGCTGCTTTTCAAAACCGGCTGCTTCTCTTTTTTCCAGGCTCTTGGATCCAGAAGATCCTCCTCCTCCCCGATGCTCAGCATTCCCATACAGTAGCACTCCCCCGTGGCGCTGGCGGAATAGGTCAAAAAGATTCTGCCGTTCTTTTTGATCACCGCGGGACCCTCGTTGACCCAGATTTCCCGGCGCTCCCAGGGGTAATCCGGCGTGGTCAGCAGCACCTGAGCCGTGGCAAGCTTGGTGGGAGAGGCCATTTTGGCGATATAGAGATTGGAAATCTGGATCCCCACGCTGACTTTCTCCGCCCAGACAAAGTACCGTTCCCCTTTGTTTTCAAAGACGGTGGCATCCAGGGAAAAGGCTTCAAAGGAGTAAATATCGTCGTCGCTGCGCTGCATTTTTCCCCGTTCGACCCAGGCGTCCGTCATGGGATCCTGTCCTGTGCATTCCAGCACAAAGGGACGGATTTTCCACATATCGTCCTGCTCACCGGCGGCAAAATACAAAAACCACTTCCCGTCCAGCCAGTGAAGCTCCGGCGCCCAGATGTGCCGGCTCATTTCGCCGCTTTCATGTTTCATCCAGACCGTTTTTTCCGGGGCGTTTGCAAGACCCGCCAGACTGTCCGCATGGCGCAGCACAATCCGATCGTAGGCCGGAACGGAGGCGGTAAAATAATAGCTGCCGTCCGTGTGCCGGTACACGTAGGGATCCGCCCGCTGCGGGATGAAAGGGCTGTTGTTTCTCATTTCTTCCATGAGATACCTCCTGATTTTAAAAAAACACTCCGGATTCCGTATCATCCGTAACCCGGAGTGTTTTGCTGTGCCGGCGTTATTGCCGCTCACGGCGGCGCCGGCAAAATGCCGCTGTCAGGAATTAGTCCTGAATGTCAAGCATGGAGCTGTCTACGGTCAGGCAGAAACCAAGTGCGCCGTCATTGATGGCAATGCCCTTGTAATTCTGGAAATGGGTAGCGCCCGATGCAGTGGTGATCTGGCACTCTACATCCGCCGTGTCGCCGTTGTTGGTAACGGATACGGTAACGGTCGCGCCCTGCAGGTCCGCCCCAAAGGTATCCCAGTTCCAGTCGCTCTCAACCGTCCATCCCAGCGTGTCAAGGTTGTCGCCGGTGGTCAACTGGGTATCGCCGTCCATCTTCCAGCCCCAGTTGTCTGCGCGCAGTACAGCGTACTCCACACAATCCTCAGATTTCTCCAGAGGGCTTACGGCCTCGCTCTGCAGGACGATCACGAAGTTATTCCAGTTGGAGGCTTCCGCGCCGTGCCAGTTGACAAAGGTCTTGGAAACCGTCTCGCCGGAGGGAACCTCCCAGCCGTCGCTGAAGGTGGTCCACCAGCCGGAGGTAAAGTCCTCTGCGCCAAGCTGGGTGCCGGTAATGGTTACCACAGGATTCTGAGGCTCCTCCTCCTCAGGCGTACCTTCGGGCGCTACGGAAGAAACGTTAGGATCGCCCATCTGATACAGGGACAGAACCTGGCCGGGGGTCAAAGCGGAATCAAACACATACAGATCATCCACAAATCCCTTGTAGATGGTATCCCAATAGTTGATGCCGAACCAGGACTCGAACTGCGCGTCGCCGGGTTTCATAATGTTAGGCGCCAGGGACGCATCCCAGGTCCACTCCTCCCAGTAGGTGTGATTGGTGTAGTTGTCAGCGGAATCATATACCAGATTGCCGTTGATATAATACTGTGCGCCTGCGGTGGTTGTGCCGGCCGCGCCGGTCTGTGCCTCGCCGGAGCAGACAATGGTCACCATCGCCCATTCTCTGATGCCGTGTCTCTCATCATCGAACGCATACATCCAGGGCCAGCAATCCGTGCCGTCCTGTGCATCGCTGGCCTCGTTACGGCTCCACACCACAGGGAAGATCTTGGCGCTGTCAGTGCCCCACTCGGTTTGAGTTACGTTAAACCAGGTTACGTTGTTGCCCGAATTGTCAGCCTTACCCATGCTATAACCCATAGTCAAAGTGGGCGCGTAGGTGGCCACTCTGTCCGCGTTCATCCAGTAGGATACGGTATAAGTATCCGTGTTGGTAGGCTCCAGGTGAAGGTTCAGCGCATGTACGCCGTCCAGATAAACAGCCTGGCCCACAGGGCCGTCCGCATAGCTTACCGTCGCGGTGGAATCCACGATGCCGTGGGTTGCGCCGTCCAGATCGCCGGGCTCGTTCTCCGCCCGCTCCACTACGGTGTAGCCCTCGCCAGCGCCCTCGTCAAAGGTAATGTGTGCGAAAGCTTCCGGAATTGCCTCGGGAGTCACCTCTGCGGTGGAGTTGTCATCCGTTTCCCCTTCGTTTGCGCCGCTGTTGTCTCCGCTGCTTTCCTCGCTGTTCTGACTGCTCTCGGAGGATCCGTCGCTGTCTCCTCCGCCGCAGGCAGCAAGGGATGCCACCATCGCTGCGGCGAGCATTACGCTCAGAAATTTCTTTTTCATAGTTTCCTCTCTTTCTGCCGCTTACTGCGGCCTGCGACCGGAGCGGGGATTCCCCCGCCTCCGGTCAGAATGCTGCGTTGTCCGCATTTATATAGAAACTCTGCCGTTTTTACTCGGCAAAAGCATCTACCACCGCCTGGTACTTCGCCAGTTCTTCATCGGAAAGGATGTCGTAGCCGTTCGGCCCAAAGTAGGAAATCATAGCCTCCGCATGATAATAATTGGCCTTGTTGGTCGCCTCCTCCACATAATCCGCCGCCTTGGCTTTGCCCGCGTCCACCAGATCATGAATGCCGATGTTGTTGAAATACTGATCGCAGAAATTCCAGTAACCGGCGATATTACACCAGCCGTAGCACACGGGACGGGTTACGCTTGCAAAAAAGTCATCCCAGTACTGTTTATTTTCTTCATAGTGATAGAACAACTGCTTGTACCGGTTCCACACATTCTCATCCATGGTGGTTGGCATAGGCATGCCGGCATTCTTCAAAGGCACGTTGCTGGCGTTTAAAATGGTCTCGTCCTCATAAATGTCCAGTCTGGCGTTCCAGCCGTCCTGTCCAAAGGTCATGAACTTCAAAAGCAGATACGCCTCATAAGGATGCTCGCAGGAGCTTGATACACCCGCCATGAACATCTGGCCGATAACGTTGTGCTCCTTTTCGTCCACCACGTTGGGGGTTACATAGGGAACGATGTCAAGACCCCACTGATCCTGATATCCCTCCACGCCCCATACATTCATGAAGGTCCAGAACCCTTCCGAGAATACGGCCACATGGCCGGTTGTCCCGAAATATCCTTCCCAGTCGCCGGTCCAGTCTTCCATCTCCTGGGTTTCCGTCTGGGGCGCCACATACCCGTTTAATTTCAGATCGGAGAATTCCTGCTCGCCCACAGCCCAATAAGACAGGTCGAAGTCCTCGCCGTTGAATCCGAATTCGCCTTTGATTTGACGCTCCTCCGGAGAGCAGGCGGCGATGCCGTACAGGGAATCCAGCCGGTTGTAATAGCCCAGGCCGAAATATTTCATTTCGCCTGCGGATCCTTCTCTGGTAGCGTCCTTGATCAACTGGATCATCTCATCCCAGGTCCAGTCCGTCCGGGGCATTTCCAGATTCAAAGCCTTAATGACGTTCCGGTCGATAAAGATTGCGCTGGGCGCATAGTTGGTAGGCACCGCGTATCTCTTATCCGTGTCGAAACAGCCCAGGCCATACTCGTTGATGGTGGGAAGCAGATTCTGGGTCTCGGGATCCGCGTCATAATACTCGGAGATATCCATCCAATACTGATTGGCCAAAGCAGTGTCGATATCCGTTCCCGCAAACACATCGGGGAAATTGCCGGCGCTTGCCGCGGCGGAAAGATCCTGGCTCATGTCGTCGATCAGACGAGTTTCCACATGAATGTTGGGATACATTTCCGTAAACTTTTCCGCCATGAGTTTCATGGTGGTTTCATCCTCAAAGTGCCAGTAAGTCAGGGTGATCTCGTCCGTTGTGACCCCGTTTTCATCCACGTTGCCCGTGGATCCTCCCCCCCCGCCTCCACAGGCTGCCAGGGACGCTGTCATCACAACAGCCAACAGCGCGCTTAAAATTCTCTTTTTCATCTCTTTTCCTCCTTTTTATCTCTGGCCGGCAATGGCCGGCGAAGATTCTTGATAGCTTTATTCCCCTGTAATACCGGTTCTGTCGATACTTTCCACAAACTGCTTCTGCAAGAAGAAGTACATGATCATCAAGGGCAGAACGCTTAACATGGTAGCCGCCAGACGTATGGTTTCGTTTAAATCCGTGGCCATATCGCCGGTGGTGGTTCTGGTTTCGGTGTAATTGGCGGTAAAGTTCTTTAACTGGATAACCAGGTTAGTCCAGTCGCTGTGGGTGGTAAGCCCTCTCACATACAGCTCCGTCAGATAGGACTCGTTCCAGTACCACACAAAGGAGAACAGAAATACCGTCAGGATAGCGGGAGCCGCGGAAGGAACGGCGATTCTGACAAAGGATTTGAAATATCCCGCGCCGTCGATCTTGGCCGCCTCGATCAATACTTTCGGCACCTGTTTGAAAAACTGATAAAAGATCAGGATGAAGATGGGGGCGTTCAGCCCGTTTCCAAACAGCGCCGGCAGGATAAAGGCCCACAGGGTTCCCAGAATCTTTGTGTTGTTATACAGCACATAGGTGGGAATCATGGTCACCTGGCTTGGCAGGATATAGGAGAAAATCAAAAGCCCCATCAGGATATTTTTCCCTTTGAACTGAAAGCTGGCGAATCCGTATCCCACCACCATACAGATCAGCACGTTGCACAGAGTGGGAAGTCCCGCAATCAGGATGCCTTTCCCAAGAGAGGCGAAAAAGTCCATGCTCTTTGCGGCGTCCACATAATTGCTCAGATACAGCGTACTGGGAATCCATCGGATGGAAGTGTCCAGAAGATCCTCCCGGTTCATCAGGCTTGTGCTGATCATGTACAGGATCGGATACAGATAAATGAATCCGATGCAGATCAGCAGAGCATATACCACAATCTGCTTGCCGGCGCCTTCCTTTTCCCTGGTGCCGAACAGAAACCGGTGAAATTTTTCCTTTGTGAACCGCTTAGCGATAATCTCCTTCGCCGTCATAGGTTTTGTAGTTGCGCTTTTTCCGTGCCCGCTCGAGTTTTTTGACATTTCGGATTCCCCTCCTTTCTATCTTCTTAGCCAGTCTCGCCTCTTTTTTCACCTGTCGCTTTCTGCGCTTGACCTGCTTGTCGTAAATATCCTTCTTGGAACCCAAAAGCAGGAAGAAAAGCAGGACCACCAAAGTGATAATCACGGCGTACATCCATGCCATAGCGGAGGCGTAGCCATATCCTTTTTCTTTGGTACCGGAGAACATGGCGGCCTGGATCATGGTAATCAGGCTGTTTTGTTCATTCCCGGAAAGGAAGATAACGGAATATACCGCGTTTAACAAAATCATGGGCTTTATGGTGGGCAGCGTAATCTTCCAGAAACATTCCCATTTGGAACCGCCGTCGATTTTGGCCGCCTCATACAAGGAGGAATCGATCTTTTGCAACGCCGATAAAAAGATCAGAATCTGGACTCCCGAGTACCACAGGATCATGATCATGCTGGAAAAGAGTTCCCCGATGTTTGTGGCCAGGCTCGCCGGCAGGAAGGAATCCAGCGCCGTTACAATCGCCTGTACGTTCATGGCGGGAATGGTTGCCGCCCCTTCATCCACCAGCATGTTCATCACGGGGCCGCTGACGATGATCACCGGCAGGAAAAACACCAGCCGGAAGAATCCTTTACAGCGGATTTTTCCGTTGAGCATCATGGCAATCAGCAGGGCGAAGACCACGATAATCGGCACTTCCAGGATCGTCTGCCACAGGTATGTTACAATCTGCTGGGGAAATTCCGGGTTCTCCAGCCAGATCTGAGAGAAATTTCCCGTTCCCACATAAATGAACTTTGTCTCCAGAGGCGTGATCCTGATGTTAAACCACATGTAGTAAAAGGATTGCGCCAGAGGATAAAGCATGAAGGCCAACACGCCTATCAGCCAGGGGGTAATGAACGCATAACCGGCCAGGGCGTCCTTTTTTTCAAGCTTTCCGATCTTTACCTTTGGGTTTTTGGTTTTCTTTTCTTTGCTCATTTACTCAACCACCTTATAGGACATTCCTTCGAGGGTGTGACCGTCCGCGCTCTGCTGGGAGCTGCTGTAATTGATATAGATTGTCACACCGTTGTCATAGGTTACGACGGTAATGCCGTTATCCAGGATCTCATGCTCCGCGATGCAGGCGCCGGCCACTTTTTCGTTCAGTTCCTGAAAGGCCTGATCGTACTGAACAATGGTATCCCGGTAAACGCTGTACTGGGAGCTGTAAATGTCGCTGGAGTTGGTGTAAATCAAATCGGCGGAACTTTCCTGGGTAATATAGAAGGAAGGATACGCGCCGGACTCCACCATCTTTAAGAAAAACTCCTGTTTGTTGGCTTCAAAATTCACATAGTCCGCATAGACCGGAATCACACCCTTTAATACCATGGAAAAGAAGGGGATGCTCTCGTCTTCATAAATATAACTGGAAGTATAAAGGGGCATATCCAGGAAAGCGTCCGTGTATTTCCACAGGTAAGCGAAGGGCATTTCCATCACAAATTCCGTGTCGGCATCCAGATTTTCAAACAATCTGTCATAATTGTCCTGGCAGTCATAGCGGCTGTAATTCACGCTGCTGTAATTATAGGTAAACAGGGAGTTGGTCAACCCGCTCACCGCCAGGGTATTGACGCCCTTCTTCGCGGCGCTGGCCGCGAACTTTGTAAACAGCTTTTCGCTTCTGGCGGGAGTGAGGTAGTTGAACTCCTCATATACGTCCTGATAGGTGTCCTCCACATATTTTCTCTTATTGACCTGTTTGATCACGTTAAAGGTGGCGTTGTTCTCCGAAGGGTTGATGCGCATGGCATCCTGATACAAGTAAAATTTCCCGCCCTTCTCCTGGGTTTCGCCGATCAGCTCCGTCAGATCCGATGTGCCCCCGATTTTTCCGTCCGCCTGATAGGATGTCACGGGCAGATTGTAGATGCCGCCCTTCTGCCAGCCCTTATATACGCTGAACAGCCCGTTCACGCCCTGAGCGTCCAGATCCCGGTAAATCTCCTGGATATCGTCCACCGTGGTCATGACCACCGCGTTGGTCCCCACCACCCAGGACTCCCTGTCGGTGCCGAGAAAATCCACTCTGGTGCGGTAGGTATCGTCCTTGGGGTTTAAGTCCCCCCGATCCAGCAGATACTCTCTGTAAGCGGAGGCCATGCCGCTGTAATCGGCGTTCTCCCCGGAGAGGAACAGGTAATGGATCTGCAGATCGGAATGGCTCCGATCCGATTCCACCGTGTCGAAGGAGCCTACGGTGGTATTGTTGCTGGTGGGCTGTTTGTAAAGCTTTCTTTCAATAAACCGGGCGTAGATTCGGTTGTAATCGATGTTGACGCCGTTGGGAGCCGCCTCTATGGACGCCCTCCCGGCCCCGTTCTCCACCACCGCCAGGTAAGCGATCCCTTCTTCCGTATAGGCCATGCCGTAAACGGGAGCCAGAATGCGGTTGGCATCGTTCACCATTTTATATCTGTCCCAGAAAAGGGTGGTCACGGTATTGTCGATAAAGCCGATGTCGTTTCCGTAGATCATGCTGGAGTAACCGCTCTTGAACCGCCCTTCCTTGTCATCCAGGTAAATCAACGCGCCGTTCCCGTCGGGGATGAACATGTATCCTTCCTTGTCGTCCAGATAGGACGCGCCCATATAAGGATAGATGGCAATGGTGCCGATGTAATATGTCTCGTCCTCCTCCCGGATGGAATCGTCGGGAATCCTTGCCACCAGGCCGTCCCGGGTCAGCTCCACCTCCAGCCGCATACCCACCTTATACTGATTCCAGTACACCTCAGCGGAAAAGCCGTTGTCCGTGTAAGTGATTTCTTTGGTCACATCGTCGTTGATCAGATCCGCCTGCATGGTATCGTTGGTGCCGTAGATCAACTGCAGCAGCAGTCCGGAGCGCATCTGCCCCAGCCACAGCTCGTTGTTTTTGCCGTCGTCATAGGAAACCGCCGATTCCATGTATTTGCCGGTGGCTTTATCCTCCACGATGACGGAGAGATATTCTTCCTTCATGTACAGAGCGTAGTTGTCGTTTTCGGCGATCAGCTTATGCCCGTTGATTTCCTCAGGCGCCGCGGACGCGGTGGCCGGCGCCGCCAGAAAGCTGACCGGCGTCAAGAGAAACACCGCGGCCAGGATCAGGCCGAAAACCCGTTTTGTTTTTTTCTTCCAGCTAGTTGCCAATCTTATACACCACCTCTCCAATGATGGACCGTACAAAGTCGAAAACCTGGGACCACAGCACATAAATGATAAATGCCAGAAGAAGGGCGATCAGGATGGTAAACACCGTCAGTCCTATAATCTTCACCGTCTCCTTGATCGTGTAGTTGTTGATCTCCCGGATGGAAATAAACAACAGCACCCCGATCCACACCAGCATAAACAACTGAGCGAACTCCACGAAGAAAACTTCGTTGTTCGTCACAACATGGGAAAGGATAAATATCACCGGCGTAAACACCAGGTAAGGGGACAGGCTGTACACAAAGGAACAATAGATATGTTTCAGTCTGCCTTCCCCGTCATTGATGGTACAGATCAGGTAATTGCACCCTGTCACCAGCACCAGGGCAATGACGATCATGCCGATATCCGATACAATATCGTAAGAGCCCTCTCTCACCGTCTTCAGCAAAAAGCCGCAGAAGTATTTGTTGATAATGAAAAAGAGAATCATGATTCCCAGGAGGAAGTTGGCGCTCTTTACGGATACCCGCTCCTGACGCTTGATGCCGTAGCAGCCGTCCAGAGGATGGCGCATAAAGTAGAACATATACCGCATCTGCCGAATCAGCTTCACATTGCCAACCTTCGCCAGCAAAGCCTTGACGGGCTTGAGAATGCCTTTTTTCCGATCCAGCAGTTTCACAATCTTGCACAGAATCCAAAGCCCCAGCACCGCAAGGATCACAACCACCAGATTCCGTTTCAGCCAGTCATTCCTGATCTCCCAGAAAGCGTCCGAATACCCTTCAAAATCCTTGGAGATCTTGGCATAGGAAATGGCTTCCTCGTACTTTTCCTCCTGGATCAGAGCCCTACCCATGGCCATGTTGGCGTAGTCAAAGAGGTTATTCATCTTTAACACTTCCGTCAACGGCTCCTTGCTCTCCGTGTACCGTCCCTTGGAGAATAAGTACAGCGCCTGATGGAGCAGCCCGGTAAACTCCGTGGGCTCATAGATCTGGATCCAGGCGTTGTCGGAATCCAGCACATAGATCCGGTCTTCCCTGTCTACCTGGATGGCCTCCAGCTTTGTGGAAAGGCCGATTCGCTGCTGGCCGTCATCGCTGCCGCCGAACACAAAAAGCAGCTCGCCTTCGTTGGTATATTCATAGATGTAACCCTGGGTGGAGGCCACAAACACGTTGTCATGGTTTCCCACCGTCACCGCGGCCGGCGTGTCCTCATAGGCGTCCGCCGCTCCGTCGATCATGTCCGTACCGGCAATGTTGAGCCTTTTTAACGTATGCTCCTCCTCGCCCCTGGTCACGGTGTAAATCAGGCCCTTTTCATCAATGGCCATGTTGTCCGGAGTGGCGGGAATGTTGCCCTGGGATTTCGCTCTCTGGGCGTCGGTCTGGATCGCTCTCCACACGATCCTCCAAAGAGAGGGATCCGTGGCGTTGGTGCCGAAGTATCCTAAGAAGGTTCCGTCCTCCACGGGACTGATCTGCACAATGCCGTTGGTGTTGGACTCGCAGATCACATACATGGTGCCCGCCTCGTTGACCACGATCTTAAGGGGCAGGAAGTCCTGGCTGCTGCCGTAAAGGGGATGGGAGGGCTTGCCGTAGGTATGAATCAGGTTTCCCTCTTTGTCAAACAGGAAAATGCTTCTGGCATCCCTGTCGGCCACATAACAGGTCCCGTCCTGGGTCACATACAGTCCCCTGGGGGTGACCAGTGTGCCTTCCCCAAAGGTTCTGACCAGATTTCCCTCCATATCCGAAACCACTACCCGCTGGTTTCCGCTGTCCAGAATATAAATCAGATCATCGTCGGTGATCATGAAATCCGTGGGGGCCGACAAGGCTTCTTCGCCTACTTTGGTGATCGTGGCGTAAGGCAGATACGCGGTCTGCGTCTCTATCACGGACCCGTAACCGTCCACCGTATAGGTGCGGTACGGTGAATCCGCGATGCTCTGCGCCGCCGGCACCGCGGCCGCCATAACTGCAAGGAGGACTGCCGCCAATGAGAAGATAAGCTTTTTTGACACTTTTTTCATTGATATTCCTCTCTGCCCGCTTACGCGTGCATTCTTTCCATGCGATTACTTGATGCCGGAGTGCGCCATCGTGTTCATCACGTTCTTCTGCAGGATACAGAACAGCGCCAGATTCGGGATAAACATAATCAGGGACGCTGCCGCCGACATACCCTGTCCGGCAACGGTATTCGTGGTGGTGGCGCTGGTCAGGGTGTTCATATAAAACGCCAGAGTCTTTAACCCATCGTCATTTACATAGTAGTTGGAGGCTTCCATGTTGGTCCACACCTGCTGGAACACCAGGATCGCCGCCGTGGCGATGGCCGGTTTGATCAGCGGAAGGATTACCTTTAGATAAATGTGGATTTCCTTTGCGCCGTCCATATAGGCCGCCTCAATCAAGGAATCCGGCACCTGATCCACGAACTGTTTCACCAGAAACAGCGCCACAGGCAGGGGGATCAGGGGAAGAATCTGGGCCCAATAGGTGTTTGTCATTCCCAGCACGTTGACCACCAGATACCGGGGGATCATCACCGCCACAGGCACAAACATCAGCGCCAACTGGTTGATCTGCATCATGGTGTTGCGCCCCTTATACTTCAGCTTGGAAAGGGAGTACGCCGCCGCGGTGGAAAAGATCAGGGAAGAAAACACAACCGCCAAAGTAATTAACAGGCTGTTAAATACATATTTGGAAAGAGGGATTCCCGCTGACCTGGAGGCCTTGAACAAATTGCGGAAATTGTCCAGAGTCGGGTGGGTCGTAATAAACTTTGGCGGGAACGCGAACAGCTCCTGCATGGGCTTGAACGCATGGAACACGATAAACACGATGGGAAGCCCGGTCAGGATTACCAGCGGCAGAACCGCCAGAAGGATTTTGATCTGACCGACTTCAAACTTGTTGGGATTGATCTTGTGTCCTTTATATGCCATGTTTGCCTCCTAATCCTCTCCGAACAGTCTCTTGGAAATCGTGGAGAATATCTGTACGATCAGCAGCAGCACCACGGAAACGGCCGCCGCGTAACCCATCTCATATCGGATAAAGCCGTAATCCTCAATGTGGTTGACAATCAACTGCGCCGCGTAGCCGGGAGTGGGATTGCCCGCCAGCAGAGAGGCGATCTGGCCGTTCTGGAACGCGCCCACAATCTGCATCACGGCGGCGAACAGCATCTGGGGTTTCATGCTGGGGATGGTCACATACAGCATTTCCTGAAACCGGTTCTTCACGCCGTCGATAGCGGCCGCCTCATACAAGGATTCATCCGTATTCAGGATACCTGCCAGAATCGCCAGAAAGCCCACGCCCATGCTGCTCCATAACCCGATGAGAATGACAATCGGCAGCAGGTAATTGGTGTTGACCAGCCAGATCACAGGTTCGTTGATCACGCCGATGTCCATCAGCCAGCTATTGAGATAACCGGTCTGATCTCCCGTGAAAATGATTTTCCACAAAACGGTCATTGCAATACCGGTGGTCATGCTGGGCGAATACAGGATCAGGGCGAACACCGTCCGGGGCACCTTCGGCAGATTGGCCAGGGCCCAGGCCAGCAGAAACGCCAGCACATATCCTCCCACGCCTACGATCAGCGCGTATTTCACCGTATTTGGCAGCACAAACTGCATAAAGGTTTCATCCGCCGTAATCAGGTTGATATAATTCAGAAAGCCTACCAGCCTGGGAAACTGTATGGCGTTGAAGTTGGTAAAGGAAAGAACCACCGCCAACAGCACCGGCGTCAGTATGAAAATCGTAAACAAAACTGCATAGGGAAGAACAAACAGATATCCCGATTTGTTGGAACGCTCCCTACGACCGATCTTGCTGCTCTTGCTCATTGCTACCTCTCAATCTTCTGCTTATCGCAGCCGTTGCCATTCTTTCAACCCGCCGCTATCTGGTCAGGATCCGGTGAACCGTTTCCACAGAAGGCACCGGATACTCGGCGATCACGTTTCCTTCGCTGTCGATATAGCCGAATTCCTCCAGCTTTCTCTGGGTTTCCCGATCCACCAGTTTCACCATATCGTCCACCCGCGACCTTAAGGTGTCGCCCTGCACCACAATATCGTTGAAAGCGTTGCTCAATTCACGCTCCATCATGTAGCTGCCTAACAGCCTGGGCGCTTCCAGAATGTTGGAAGCCTGCTCCATGATCACGTCCTTATGAGCGGTGGGATACGGCAGATTGCCGAAGGCTTCCAGGTTGGCCGTGGGCCAGATGTACTCATCGCCGTACATGATTTGCAGCATCTGTCCGAATTCGGCCTGGACGTCCGCGCTGGACCACCAGTCCATAAACTCCCATGCCTTTTGCTCCCTCTCGTCATCGGACCGGAACATGACCGTGCTCTCCGCTCCGCCGGAGCAGTAGCGCAGTACCTCGCCGGTTTCAGGATCCTCCAGCCCGGGGATCAGCGCGATCTCCCAGGAGTTCGCAATTTCCGGCGCCGCGTTCAGGATCAGGTTGTAGGAGTTAAAGTCCGCGATCCCCACAGGCAGATCCCCGTTCCGGAAATGCTGGTAGAAGTTCGGCACATCCACCGGCATGTCATAGATGGTGAACAGCTCCGTCAAGGCCGTGATGCCCTCGATGGACGCCTCATCGTTTACGGTCAGATCCAGCGCCGTCTCCCCGTACAGGGTGCCGCCGTACTGGAAAATAATGGGGGTCGTGCCATGGAAGTTACGCATCGCTATCATGGACGCCGTGGGATAATATACGTTCAGTCCCCGCATCTGCAGATCCGGCAGCATGGCAATCAGCTCCTGCAAGGTGTTGGGAGGCTCTAACCCCAGCTTTTCCAAAATATCCGACCGGTAGAACATCACATAGAAATTCATGGTTTCCGGCAGCGAGTACAAACCGTCGCCGATCACGGAAGATACCAGAATGCCTTCCTGATATCTGCCGAACACCTCCTGGTAATTGTCAAACTTGGTCAGATCCACCAGCGCTCCCCTGCTGCCAAGCTCAAAGGGAATGGAATAGTTGATGCCGGTGGCGATATCGGGAGTGTCCCCCGAGGCGTTGGCCAATACCAGCTTGTTGGCGTCCGTCATAAGGGAAAGATCCACCTCAATGCCGGTCTGCGCCGTAAACTGCTCGTCGATCATTTTCTGCATAATCTCCACATACTGCCTGGGCCTGTTCACCCACACCTGTATATGGTTTTGATCCGTGTTGCTGGAGGAATAAGAGGTTCCGAAGAAGGAATTGGCAAATCTCTGGAGCGAAAGCCCTATGCTCTTGAAAAATCCCACCTTCTTCGGTAGCTGTGCATCCTCCTGATACAGATACAGCCTGTCGATGGACAGATTATTCCTGTTAATCAGATCAATAAAGTTGGCGATCTGGGTATTGATGGAGTTCTGGCTGGTGGACAGTTCATCCACCCGGTAAATCAATTCGTTGGGATCGTCCCCCAGGGATTTTAACTGCTTTGCCGCGATAATCAGGTACGCAAAGGCCGCCACATCCTCCGGATCGTCTTCCTCTACAAACTGCGTTCCCATCTCGGCCAGTTCATAGAGCTGATCCACCCAGTTATAAATTCTGGTCTGTACGTCCGGAATGTACCGGGTCAGCCTTAAATCCCTGTACTTATCCTTGTTGGTGCCCGCTACCTTGGTCACCTCCAGAGACAGATCGTTCACGCCGTTCATAATCTGATCCACCGTCTCCAGGATCTGTCTTAAATTCTCCGCGCTGATGGTGGCGGAAATGGTGTGATATCCTTCCTCCAGATAAACGCTCAGCCGGTTGCCCTCATCGTCCTGCAGATCGGAAGTACGGTACCGGGTGGTGTACTCCGCCTGCCAGTTGTGAAAGGCTTCGTTGGGAATCTCCCCGTCGATCCTCCAGTCCAGAAACACCGGAAACTCGTTTTTGTCGGACTGCTTGTAATTCATGGCCAAATAGTAATAACCGGACACATCCACCCGAAACGACCAGGTAACGGTCTGCCCCGCCGTCTTAAAGGAAGAACTGTCAACGGTGTTTAAAATCGTTTCCTTTGCGCTCAGGGGGGCAACCGCCGAATCGTACTCGCCGGTCGCGTGGATGGACGAGTCGTTGCGCAGATAAAAATCCTCTCCCTGAATGGTAATAAGCTGATCTCCCTCCGCTTTCTCCGAACCCGTATACGCCCGGATGGGCACAGGCGCGGAAAGGGAGAGATTTCCCAGGAGGAAATTCCCCTCGCTGACCAGGATCTGAACGTCATGGACGCCCTTTGCCAGTTCCAGCTTAAGCGGCTGGGAATACCGGTAGCTGGCGTCGGAAACAGCCTTGTGCTCCCACTGGATCAGCTTATCCGGCATGGTGACGATTTCATTGCCGTATCGGTCGTAAGATAACTCCTCCTGCTGAACCCATGTGGTCTCAAAGGAAAGGTTTCTTGCCTCATAAAAGGGATACTCCCCGTCCACCATCATGGCAAATTCAATGGGCAGGATGGACTGATCATAAGAGAGATAATCAAAGCTTAACCAGTACTGGGCCGTCTCGGGCGCCGTGATGGTCAGGTGCAGCACATCCCCCACCGAAACGTTGGCCACGGGATTGTCATATTCATAGTTATCCCCGGTCAAGAAAGCTGCGTCCTCCCCGGACAGCGCCTGATCTATGGGAAAATCCACCGGATCGCCCGCATAATCCGCCGCGGTATAGCCGGAGCTTATGATGCTGTACCCGGACGTCAGCCTCTCAATGCTGAAAGTCTCCTGGGACGCAGGCTCCTGCGATTCCGTTTCCTGCTCCGCGTTGACATAGGCGCACTCTCCCGGGAACATTTGAACCGCCAGACTGAGAGCCAATCCCGCCGCCGCTATTCTACGCCCGTGATGTCCTTTCTCTCTCCGCAGCATATCGAACCTCCTCTACTTTTTAAACCCACAAAGACAGATCTCATTCCCAAACCATATCCGCCTTTTTCGTCGGCGTTACACCGTCACTTCCAGATGCAGGACGCTGCATTTGGGAATGGTAAATTTCAGCCTGTTGTCTTCCACCCGGCATCCCTCAAAGCTTTGGGTATGCACCTTGTCGGGATCATCAAAGGTGTTATGATCCCGCATGCCGCCGGTGAGGATCGTACCCTTGACCGCCTGAATGCAGGTATCCGCCAGAACCCCCTCGATCTCATAATCCTTTTCCACGGAAAGGTTGTTGAGGGTGATATGAATCCGGCCGTCCTTGCCGTAAGACGCAGATTCCGTCAGGTTCGGCACCTGATATTCCTCCTCGGAGCCGATCTGTTCCGTCTCCACATAGCTGTCCAGCAGCTCCGCGTCCTGATGGCACTGATACATATGGAACACATGATAGGTGGGCGTCTTGATCATCTTGTCGCCGTCGGTGAGAATCACCGCCTGGAGCACGTTGACCAACTGGGCGATATTGGCCATCTTCACCCTGTCGCAATGCTTGTTGAAGATATTCAGGTTGATGCCGGCCACCAGCGCGTCCCTCATGGTATTCTGCTGATACAAAAATCCCGGGTTGGTGCCCGGCTCGCAGTCGAACCAGGTGCCCCACTCATCCACGATCAGGCCGATCTGCTTATCCCTGTCATACTGATCCATGATGGCGCCGTGCCTGCGGATCAGCTCATCCATAAACAGGGTTTTCTTCAGGGTCTTATACCATGTCTTTTCATCAAAATCAGTAGCACTGCCCTTGTGCTCCCAGCCGTTGGGATGGGTATAATAATGAAGGGACAGGCCGTTCATGAAACCGTGGTTAAAGCTTCCGCCGCCCTTATGGGTCGTCTCCAACACGCCCTTTGTCCAGTTGTAATCATCCACGTTGGCGCCGCAGCAGATCTTATAGATGGGCTTGCTGCCATCGTAGGTGCGCACATAGGTCTGATAATGACGGTACAGGTTTCCGTAGTATTCGGGATTCATGTTGCCGCCGCAGCCCCAGTTCTCGTTGCCTACGCCGAAGTAATCCACGCGGAAGGGCTCCTCATGTCCGTTTTGCTTTCTCCATTCCGCCATGGGGGAAACGCCCTCGAAGGTCATATATTCCACCCATTCGCTCATCTCCCGGACGCTGCCGCTTCCCACATTGCCGTTTATGTACGTCTTACATCCCAACTGCCTGCACAGCTCCATAAATTCATGAGTGCCGAAACTGTTGTCTTCCACCACGCCGCCCCAGTGGGTGTTGATCATCCTCTTGCGCTTTTCCTTCGGCCCGATGCCGTCCATCCAGTGGTATTCGTCCGCAAAGCATCCGCCCGGCCAGCGCAGCACCGGTATCCCCATTTCCTTCAGGGCCCCCACCACATCGTTCCGCATTCCGTTGGTGTTGGGAATGGGAGAATTCTCTCCCACATAAAGCCCCTCGTAAATGCACCTTCCCAGATGCTCCGAAAAATGGCCCTGCAATTCCTTATTGATATGGCCTTTTTTGTTCTGCGGGTTTACATACAGTTTCGTCATGGTTTTTTCTCCTTATCTGATTGATCTGATAGATCTGATTATACATTCTGCCGAAAAAACATCGGGATCCTTTGTTTTCTTACGCAGATTACACAACCGTTTCACCTTTTATTGAAATAAAATGTGGATTTAACCGGGTAAAAGCGTTGTAATCGGCTTTCATTTCATTAAATACTTAAATATTCATGTATCCACTTAATCTTATACTTAACATACTATGATTTCCAGCCTGTGTCAATAAACATTTTTTCTTTGCCATACAAATTTTAAGGTTTAAAATTATGCAAACTGCACAAATTTTTAGCCGATTTTTCAGGCTTGGGAAAAATGAAGGAAAATCTTGTGAAAACCGCTGTTTTTTTGTATTGACTTAACCTTTCATGTGAGTCTATAATGGGTTGAAAATGATTCTGACAGGATACGGCTTGCATTGAGAGACACCACGGACAGGAGAGGATATCATGTTGTACTTACATTCGCTGGAAGAGGCGGAGGACATTTTCAAGGCGTTGAGCGCGCCCATGCGGCTGCGCATTATGGAACTGATTAACCGGCAGGAGCTGAGCATGAACGATCTGGCACAGATGCTGGGCCTGACCAACAGCGCCATCTCCCTCCATGTAAGCAAGCTGGAAAGCGCCGGTCTGG
This sequence comes from uncultured Acetatifactor sp., assembly GCA_947630715.1. Classification (GTDB taxonomy): domain Bacteria; phylum Bacillota; class Clostridia; order Lachnospirales; family Lachnospiraceae; genus Acetatifactor. The sequence continues at coordinate 48,027 of CANRIP010000001.1, read as the reverse complement.
TGGCGATCCGCACCGCCTCGGGAAAACGCGGCCAGATGAAGATCGTTCAGCCGGTTTATTCCCGGCTGATTGTGGACATGATTCCCCAGACCACCCCCAGGCACTGTTATCAGGACGATATCTCCGTGGGCCATTATACGGCCTGCGACCCCCATCCCACCTGCGGCATCGCCACCGCGGCAACCATCATCGGAGAGCTGGACGATCCCAGGGTGTTTTCCTACCCCGACCGGTTCCGGGCCGGCATTCTCTGGATGGGATACGGCAGCATCACCTACAATCTGCCAAACCGCCTAAACGCAGGCCAGACGCTGAAGGAAATTCAGATTTCCTTTGAAATCTCCTCGGAATGCCCGGAGACCAACGAGGATTATCCCAGCGATATCTATTTTGAAATCAACCATGTCCCCCTGGGCCGCTGGGTCAGCCCCGGGGATTACGGCGCCCGCAAGGGGATCCTTTCCCCGTTTTGGTGGCCGGAACCGTTAAATCAGTACGGGCTGTTAAAAACGCTGATCATCAATTCCGACGGCACCTTTATTGACGGCACCCACCGAATCTCCAAAACAAAAATCGAGGATCTTCATATTGATTATAACAGCGCCGTGGACTTTACCTTTTCCGTCCCGAAGGATACCCCCAACTGCGGAGGGCTTACCCTTTTCGGGGAAGACTTCGGCGATTACAAACAGAATATCCGGGTGAAAATGTACTACGACGTATAAAAACCCCAAAATTGCCGCCGTCCGCAGGCCGAAAATAATTTTGACATGCCGACGGCGGCATGTTATACTGGGACAAACTGAATAGCATATGCTTTTGCGCCGGGAGGCGCCAATGCGAAAGCGTTGAGGGAATCGACTGAAACTGTCGGGCTATCCCAGTAACCGTGAAACTGACGAACGGACGATCAAATACTCTGTGAAGGAAAGCGGAGCATTTGATCCCCGCGGCAAACACCGCGTTGATACATACCAATACGCGGCCGGCCCCGGGAATCAAGTCACTGCCGTAAGGTGGGAAGGCGTCCTATTAGGATGAAGTCAAGCCGGGAGACCTGTCTGCATATGATACACTTCTGGGGTTGGGTGGGAACTGCGCGGGTCTGTGCGAACCTGCGTTATTTTGTTACTCTCCAATCTGGGAGAGCATTTTTTTGCTCTTTTTTTCTATTCAGTTATTTTACAGAAAGGAGAACTGATCGATGAAACAATCAGTGAAACGCACAAGAACTCTGGCAGCTATTCTGACTGCCGCCATGCTGTGGGCCCTCTGCGCCTGCGGCGGAGACGCCGGCCAAAATCCGGCGGAGGGCGCCCCTTCTTCCGTGTCGGAACAGGAAAACGGCGCCGGCCAAACCTCCTCCGTCACCGTCACGGACATGATGGGGAGGGAAGTCACCCTGGAGGAACCCGCCACCCGGGTGGTGGCTCTGACCGCCTCCGACTGCGAAATCCTCTACGCCATCGGAGCGGGAGACACTTTGGTGGGAAGGGGCACCTACTGCGATTACCCCGCACAGGTTTCGGAAGTGCCCGTGGTGGACTCCGGTTCCGAGACTAACCTGGAACAGATTCTGGCTCTGGAGCCCCAGGTGCTGCTGATGAGTACCATGTCCCAGACCGAGGAACAGGCAAAGCAGCTTGAGGAGGCAGGGGTGCATGTGGTCATCAGCGACGCCCAGGATATTGAGGGCGTTTACACCGCCATTGAGATGATCGGTACGCTCATGGGAAAACAGGAGGAAGCCGCCGGTGTGATCCAAAGCATGAAGGATACTTTTTCTCAGATCCAGGAGAAATCCTCCGGGGACGGCTCCCAAACCATTTATTTTGAGGTTTCCCCTCTGGAGTGGGGGCTTTGGGCCGCGGGAAACAACACCTTCATGAATGAAATTGCAGAAATGATGGGACTGAAAAACTGCTTTGGGGATCTGGACGGCTGGGCCTCCGTTTCCGAAGAACAGGTGCTGGAGCGAAACCCCGACTACATCCTCACCATCACCACATACAGCGGCGAGGGGCCTCTGCCGGAGGAAGAAATCATGGCAAGGCCGGGTTGGGAAAATGTGACGGCGGTGAAAAACGGCGCTATCCTAAATCTGCAGAACAACGAACTTTCCAGACCGGCGCCCCGCCTGGCGGAAGGAGCAAAAATGCTTTATGATTTCGTGTATGGCGAAGAATAAGCCATACTCTGGAAAACTTGTCACAAAAGGAAGGTCCGGGCGCGGGGGAAACCCTGCGCCCGTCCAAAGGAGGTAACCCATGAAATCCCCCAAACAGCGGTTTGGCGTTTTGGAATACCTGATTTTTACCGCCCTTATCGCCGTCATTTTCTGTCTCTGCGTCTGCGTGGGGAGCGTGAACATTCCCCTGGGAAAAACGCTGTCCGTTTTTCAAAATGCCCTGTCTTCCCTGGTGCGGCAGTATCTGTTTCACCAGCCTGCCCTATCCCCCGCCGAAACCGTTTCTTCCATCCTTTTGACGGTCCGGTTCCCCAGAGTCCTCTGCGTCGCTCTCACGGGGGCGTCCCTCTCTCTGGCCGGCGCTGCCATGCAGGGCCTGTTAAAAAATCCTCTGGCGGACGGCTCAACCCTGGGGGTTTCTTCCGGGGCCGCGCTGGGAGCGGTCACTGCCATCGCCTTTGGCATCGCTTTTCCCTCCCTGCCCTTTGCCGGCACCATGGTGATGGCCGTGCTTTTCGCTTTTTTATCCCTGCTGATCATACTGGGGCTGGCCCTGAAACTGGACCGCACCCTTTCCTCCCATACGGTGATCCTGATCGGCGTGATTTATTCCATGTTTGTCTCCAGCCTGATGAGCATCGTCATCACCTTTGCGGCGGACCGGGTCCAGCAGATTACTTTCTGGACCATGGGGAGCCTTCAGGGAAAGGGATATAAGGACGCGCTGATCCTGTTTGCGGCGCTTTTGCTTTTCGGGGGCATGATCTTACTTCACGCCAGGGAACTGAATGCTTTTGCGGTGGGAGAGGAAAACGCCCGTCATGTGGGAGTGAATGTGCGCAGAGTAAAGCTTGTGCTGCTGATCGCCGTCTCAGGCCTGATCGGCGTGTGCGTATCCATCGGAGGCACCATCGGTTTCGTGGGCCTGATCACCCCCCATCTGCTCAGAATGCTGACCGGGCCCGATCATCGAAGACTGCTGCCCGCCTGCCTTTTTGGCGGAGCCGGTTTTCTCATGCTGTCGGATCTGGCGGCCAGGATCCTGCTACGGCCCAGGGAACTGAATATCGGAATTATTACCAGCCTGGCCGGGGCCGTCATGTTTGTACTGATCTTTTATCGCACAAGGAGGGGCAGATCATGCTGAAGGTTACGGATTTATCCGTCAGATACGGTCAAAAACAGGTTCTGGACCACCTTAGCTTTTCCGTGGAAGAAGGCCAGTGGCTGATGGTGACCGGGCCCAACGGCGCCGGAAAATCCACCTTGATAAACGCTGTCACAAGGGGCGTGGAATACCAGGGGGAAATTTTCCTGGAAGGGGAGGATATCCGGCAAAAAAAGCCGGCTGAGCTGGCCCGCTGTATGGCAGTTTTGACCCAGTCCCATGAAATTGCCTATGATTTTACCGTGGAGGAAATCGTGAGCCTTGGGCGATACGCCTATTCCACCGGTTTTTTGTCCCGCCCGGGCTCCCAGGATCAGGAGGCGGTCCGGGAGGCCCTGGCCCTGACCGGCCTTTATGATCAACGGAACCGATCCGTTCTCACTCTTTCCGGGGGAGAGCTGCAAAGAACCTTTCTGGCTCAGGTGTTCGCCCAGAATCCAAAGCTTCTCCTGCTGGACGAGCCCACCAATCACCTGGATTTGATTTATCAGAAACAGATTTTCGGGCTGATTACGGACTGGCTGAAAAAACCCGGCCGGGCGGTCATTTCCGTCATTCACGATCTCTCTCTGGCAAAGGCTTACGGATCTCTGGCCCTGCTGTTGCACCATGGCGCGGCCGCAGCCTATGGAAAAACCCAGGACGTGCTGACGCCTTCCTATTTGAATCCGGTCTATGGGATGGACGTCGCCCGGTGGATGAAAGAAATGCTCTCCCAATGGGAGGACAAAAGCGTTTAATCCCGGAGAGCCGTCCCCTCCCTTCGCGGTTGGATCTTGACACTCCACACGGCTAAAGCCGTGTGGAGTGTCAATTTGGGGAAACATACAAAATCTGATTTGTGGGAAACATGATGATATGATATGATATAATGAACTTGTTGCCACCCCTATACCGGCATGGAAAGGGGGGTTGACTTACGGGAGACGTACTCATGGCCTTTGTTGTCTCCGTTATGGCAGGTGTAGTTTGCCACTACATATGCAAATGGTTGGACGGCGATGACGAGTAGAGAGGCAACCAGCCTGGGGCATAAGCCACCCCGCAAGAACGGAATAGAAAACCCCAGTAGTTGCACCTACTGGGGTTTTTGTTGCCCTTACGGGCTGTACTCATTGCCTTTTGCCTACGGCCATTGTAACATATGATTTAATTAAAATCAAGTTTCCAAAATCACTTTCATTGAAAATTTTCGTCATTTTTTTACATATTTTGGCAAAGTACATTCTATAAACGAACAAAGAAACAGGGACAGAAAAAAGACAGGGACTGTCATTTGCGGCAGTCCCTTTTTGTAAGCGTTGCGCGTATTAGTACTGCCGTGATATAATATGCGTCAGCAGGTTCTGCGGCAGTACCTGTTTGGAGCGTATTTTTTCACAGGAGAAGGTGCGAAGCCCTGCCGGGTCTTGCGACCGGTTGAAGGCGGAAATGTGGAAGTTCAAAAGATAAGAACGGCATATGGCGGATGAAAGAGGGCGCGGACGATGAAACTGTTGTATGGGACGGGCAATCCGGCGAAACTGGCGGATGCGAAAAAGTGGCTGAAGGGGCTTAAGTTCCAACTTCTCAGCCTGAAGGACATGCCGGGAGAAATCCCCGAAGTGCAGGAAAGCGGCAATACGCCTTTGGAAAATGCCAGACAAAAGGCCGCCGCTTACTATAAGGCCTTCGGTATGCCTGTGTTCTCCTGTGATTCGGGGCTGTATTTTGACAATGTGCCGCCGGAGGATCAGCCGGGCGTTCATGTGCGCACGGTGAAAGGAAAGTATCTCACCGATCAGGAGATGCAGGAGCATTACATCGGGTTGGTAAAAAAGTACGGTAATCTCACCGCCCGATATAGGAACGCCATTTGTCTGGCGCTGGACGAAAATCACAGTCTGGAGCTGATGGACGACAGCATGACCAGCGAGCCCTTTCTGCTGATTGCAAAGCCCCATCCTCACGCCCTGAACAGGGGGTATCCGCTGGACAGCCTTTCCGTTCATATTCAGACAGGGAAATATTATTATGACATGGATGATGAGAAAATCGGAGAACTGGCGGTGAGAACCGGTTTCCGCAAATTCTTTGAAAAACTGGAAATGTTGGATATTGTGGATGAAGACGGAGAACCTACGGGGGAGACCATAGAGCGCACTCTGGCCCACAGTCAGGGAATCCGGCACCGCACCGCCCATGTGTGGCTGCTGCGAAGGAGGGCCGGCAGGGTAGAGATCCTGCTGCAAAAACGCAGCCAGGGGAAAGATTCCTTTCCCGGATGCTATGATATTTCCAGCGCCGGGCATATTCCGGCGGGAGAGGACTATCTGTCCTCCGCTGTCAGGGAGCTGAAGGAGGAACTGGGAGAGGATGCGTTTCCTTGGGAGCTGCAGTTCTGCGGTATCCGGCATATTCGGTACGAGGCAAATTTCTATGGCAGTCCCTTTCGGGATCATCAAGTATCGAAAGTATTTCTGCTGTGGAGGGACAAAGAGGCGGAAGCGTTTACGCTGCAGAAGGAGGAACTGGAAGAAGTCAGGTGGTTTGACTTTTTCCAATGTATGGACATGGTGCGCCGAAACGCCATTCCGCACTGTATCATGGAGGAAGAACTGGAAATGATCCGCGCCGCGCTGATGCAGGATGCGGAGTAACGGCGTAAGAAATCAACAGATAACAACGAAAGATAAACCTTCCTCCGCTATGATTGATTAAATGAAATCACTTTCTTATACAAAATCGCGAAACGCCTTCTTACTTTCTTCATCTAGTTCTGGATAGATATTGATGTAACCATGTTGTTTTACTTTATCCGACCACAAATTGGATGTTTTCATAAATGATAAAAAATCATCATTATATATAAATTGAATTAAATTTGATATCAAGACTAATGTATTGCGCTCTATCACATTATTACTTTCATTATATTTTTCCAAAAATAAAGATTGCAAAATGATGTTAAAAACTGAGTCTGTGTATGCTTCCTCCAACAAACTGACACTGCTATTTAAAAAATCATAAATTAACTTGCTTGTCGCATCTTTGTCTCCATAGTCACATTTGGGGATTTCGGCTCTACCATTCTTTTGTATCCATAATATGGTATCCAATAAATATGTGAAGATGGTGTCACTATCTTTTATTTTGTATTTTTTATTCATACACACCTCCAAATTAAGAGTATATAACTTCATAGATTATTATTTCATTTTTAGTATACTCTACATCTAGTTTTCTCTGCATCTCTCATAATATTTTCTCCTCGTATCGTGGCTTGTATTTTTAATATGATACCATAATGCCATTCCTTTTTCTACCGAATATTCATTCACTTTTTCCATTCTTTCCGCATCTATGGGGAAAGGCATCTTCCGTCTGAAAATGCCTTTCCCCGAGATACATATCTATGCAACGTCCGTTATACTATCTTTCCTTTAGTTTGTTGTTCATCTGTTCAACTTGCTTTTTCATGGCATAATATCCGGAGAACCAAATTACTGCGTATATTGCAAAAAACATTCCGAAAAACCTGAACGTTCCAAATAGAGTATGAGGCATCCATTGTAAGCAGTAGGCAATAGGAAAGGACGCTGTGGAGCATATAACAAAGTGACTGAGTGTCATTTTCAACAGGCTCCAATTCTCTATCTCCCATATTACCGAGGCTCCACCCCACATTGCGCCATAAACCATTCCCAAAACAGTTTGCAAAATAACGGCCTGTATCTCGCTGCGGCACATTGCTTTCAGCTCATGCGTCACCGGATAATACTCTCCATTTCCATAAATTAACGAAAAGATAATTGTGATTACTGTACAAATTGTAAGTCCGACGGGCGCCCCCACAAGAGAACGTACCAATATTTTCTTTTTCATGTGCTCACCTCATATTCCCAAAATTTGTTTGATTTTATGGACATATCTTCTTGAAACATAAGTTACAATACCGTTCGTCAATGAAACACATATCGTGCCTGTAAAACTCAGATCAAAATTCTGCACCTTTTGAATATTTACAATCTCTGAATTTGAAATGCGGACAAAGCGGTTTTTATCAAGCCTGTCCTCTAATTCATATAATCGCAGCCGTGATGTATATTTACCTTTTTCCGTTTCGGCATATATTTTCCCGGCTGACGCATAGAAACGGTAAATATCGTTTTGTTCCAGTATCTCCAGAGTATTTTCCCGAAATCCGGAAAGAATTTGAGGAGCATCGTCCGATAGTTTTTTTACAATATCAGAAACTTCATCGGTAATACGATCTGTCAGAACGATGATTTTGGGTTCCGTGCAGGCCGTGTCGATTTTTATTTCAACTTGCAATTCTTCCTATTCCCCTTTCTCGGTTCCTGTGTTTACGGACACAGTATAAGATATTTTGAACATAGTTACTACTGTTTTCTAATAAGCGGTCGTTTTTCATGTACAAGTGGTAAAAAACGGCCGATTCCGTTCTTTCGATTTTGCCTTTTTACACCTCATTTCCGCGCTGATCTTTGCGCAGATTGAAAATTTTAATTTTCAATCTTCATCCTTTGTATCGACGGCGGCGGTCTGTTCCTCCACATTGTGGTTGACTATGGTTTCCTGCTCGTATCGTGATAACGGTGTCATAGTGTCCCCACTTATGGCATATCCAAATAAAACATAATGGTTATGATAATAATTGATGGATGGATATGATCGATATCTGCCGGATCACGAGTATCATCATTATGCCGCTTATGGGATACAGTATCATGCCTGGTAAAAGGATGCCAAGTTCACCCCTTGACGATCCCAAAAAGGTATGATACACTTTAATAGTTAGTTATAGCTAACCGCGTATTTGCAAGCCCTGCTCTTTCTGAAAGTGGTAAATTGGTTTGACGGTATCGTCATGAACCGGCTGTGGGTGGGCCATAGCCGGTTTTGGAGCACTCCCGGCGCGGAAAATCTTCCTTTTGTGAAAACGCCTTGTGGCGTATAACAATGCTCATCAACGTATTTTAGGATAAGAAGGTTCTATCAACAGGAAAGGACGGATAAGCCATGAATCAAATCACAGTTAAAATTGACGGCATGATGTGCGGGATGTGCGAATCCCACGTCAATGATGCCATCCGCCGGGCCTTCCCGGTAAAAAAGGTCACGTCCTCCCACACAAAGGGCGAGACGGTGATCCTGACAGAGAAGGATGTTTCAGAGGCAGAGCTTCGCGCAGCTCTTGAACCGACAGGTTATCAGGTTCTATGGATCAGAAAAGAAACCTACGAAAAGAAAGGTCTGCTCGGTTTCCTGAAAGGGAACAAATGATAACGAATTCCGCTGGAGGATATATTTCACTAACTTCCCCGTGTTCTCTTGACAAAGGCAAAATCGCATGATATTCTAAATATGCTCTGATTGGAGCATATTATCAATACGGAGGTATCTTTATGGAAACAAGTGAAAAGGTGTCCGTCAACATGAATATCGCAACACTGTCTCAAATTGACCTGCTGGTCGATAAAGGATATTATTCCAACCGAAGCGATTTTATCAATCAATCTGTCAGGCAGACGCTTAATGAGAAAAAATCGGTTATCGAAGAAATGAGCAAGCAACAAAACGATCTGGATTTCAGATGGTTTATCGGTGTGATGTCTCTTGAAAAAGAAGAACTGCTGAAAGCAAAAGAAAACCAGATTAAGATAAAAATTAAAGGCTATGGACTATTGGGAATTGACAGCGCACTTGATGACCTTGTAATGGAAAATGTGGAAAGCATCGCCGTGAAAGGCAAAGTGATATGTTCCGACAGGATTAAGAAACATTTTAAAATAAAGTGAAAAATCTTTTATATCCTTGTGAAACAGACAAACTTGTTTTGCGCCTTTCTCTGTTCCACAAGTCTGAAGGGAAAATCAAAATCTGCATGAAAGGAAACAATAACGTATGAAGAAAGTTTATGCGCTGCAAATGATCTTTATCATGGTTCAGGTTTTCGCGATTATTCCATTAACAGTAGCGGTGTTTGGAGATATGAATCCTGACATTATTTCAGCATCAGCGATTGTAATTTGGGTGGGGATGCTTGGGAACCTGGTATGCGCACTGATCAGAGTTTTTCAAGAATCGAAAAAGAAACGGAGTGATGAAAAAATGCGGAATGAGGTATGAGGGAACGCTGCGAAGCTATAAAAAAACCAATCAGGGTATAACCGACGCCTGTGTTTATGCTATATTAAAATCTGAAAGACAAGTCCCTGTTTAGGCTCAATTTCTTTCAATACAACGATACAACGGCTAATTTTGCACAAAGATAAAAAGCCGCAAGCCCTTTTTGCAAAGGGTTGCGGCGTTGTTTACTGGCGTCCCCGAGGTGATTCGAACACCCGGCCTTTCGCTTAGGAGGCGAACGCTCTATCCTGCTGAGCTACGGAGACTTATATGAAAACCTGTCCTGCAACAGATCATTCATCTGGGAAATTCTTTTTTACTGCTTATATCACATCTTCCGGGAAATTAATATGCCCCTGCAGCCAGATCACGCCTTTAAAACGTCTTCCGATCTGAGGTTCCCCAAACAAGTCTATTATATTGATACAAACGTCAAATGTCAATTCATTACAACAAATTGTTAAAATATAAATTTGCTCGCCGGTGACGCTGTTGGTGACAATCCGTATTCCAACGATTTCCCCCAGCACGGAATACAGATCACATTCCACACCGTAAGGCATAAAGCAGGAGTCCACCAGGCTGAAAAGATCCTCTTTCTGGATCCGCCGGGAAATGGAGGTATAAATATCCATATCCTCCAGCGTCAAAGTCTCCATTGCTTCCTCATCGCCTTTTCTCGCCGCCGCCATCAGGTTGTTACGGTTGACGCTGGCCTGTTTTACCCGCTGAAGCTGTTCCTCATCCTTTTGGATGGGAAACAGGATGCTGCCGCTTATGGACAAAGCGGAAAGCGTCAAAGTGGTTCCCCGGATAGGCAGCTTTCCCATGGCCTGCGCTTTCACATAGGGGATGCGGTTTTTCAGATAAAAGATCAGGGAAATGCCAACCTTGATATCGTCGCAGACGCCGGCATAGGAGTCCTTTTCCGCGTGGCGTTCCACGGATACATCCTCGCAGGAGGTGATACCGGTTCCCGTCAGGTACGGATAATAATACTCATAAGTAAATTTTTCTTCCTCGTCAAATTCCCCGCAGACCGCAACTCCCAGATCCGGGGCGAAATCCTTGTAAAATTCCCCCAGCAGCGTATTTTCCTGACCCACCGTGATGGCGCGGCGGTCGGAATTGATGACAACCTGTGTCAAAAGCTCCTGAAACTTACGTTTACTCTCAAATCGGCTGAAACCGATGGCTCTCATATACTTATGCAAGGATTTCACCTTCTTTCCTTAACGTTCTTTCCGGCAGAAACGTCTGCGTCCCCTCATTTCGCCGCGGGTACTACCAATTCCTTGCCGCCCATATAGGGACGAAGGGCTTTCGGAATCCGGATGCTCCCGTCCGCGTTCACATTGTTCTCCAAAAAGGCGATCAATCCTCTGGGGGAGGCCAGCACCGTATTGTTTAAGGTATGCACATAGTATGTGCCGTTTTCGCCCTTGGTGCGGATCCCGAGACGTCTTGCCTGAGCGTCCCCCAGCGTGGAACAGGATCCCACTTCAAAGTATTTCTGCTGTCTTGGACTCCAGGCTTCCACATCACAGGATTTTACCTTCAAATCCGCCAGATCCCCGCTGCAGCATTCCAGCGTCCGCACGGGAATGTCCAGACTGCGGAAAAATTCCACCGTGTAACTCCACATTTTGTTGTACCACTCCATGGAATCCTCGGGTTTGCAGAGCACGATCATTTCCTGTTTCTCAAACTGATGTACCCGGTATACGCCCCTTTCCTCGATTCCGTGGGAACCTACCTCCTTGCGGAAACAGGGAGAGTACGATGTCATAGTGATGGGAAGGCTTTTTTCGTTTACGATCTGGCCTTTGAATTTTCCGATCATAGAGTGTTCGGAGGTACCGATCAGGAACAGATCCTCTCCCTCAATCTTGTACATCATGGCGTCCATTTCCGCAAAGCTCATCACTCCGTTGACAACGCTGCTGCGGATCATAAAGGGGGGAATACAGTAAGTAAAGCCCTTATCGATCATAAAGTCTCTTGCGTAGCTGATCATGGCGGAATGAATCCTGGCCGCGTCCCCCATCAGATAATAAAACCCGTTTCCGCTGGTGCGCCCGGCGCTGTCCTTGTCCAACCCGTTGATTTTTTCCAGAATATCCGCATGGTAAGGGACTTCAAAATCCGGCGTCACAGGTTCCCCGAATCTTTCCAGCTCCACATTTTCACTGTCATCCTTTCCGATGGGGACGGATGGATCGATGATATTGGGGATGGACATCATAATTTTGGTAATTTTTTCCTGAAGCTCGGCTTCTTCCGCCTCCAGCTCCTCCAGCTTTTTTGCGCCTGCTGCCACTTCGGCCTTCTTCGCCTCGGCTTCCTCTTTTCTGCCCTGGCCCATCAGCATGCCGATTTCCTTAGAGATCTTATTTCTCAAAGCCCTCAGATCATCGCCCTCCTGCTTGGCTTTTCTGACCTTCGCATCCAGCGCGATCACCTGGTCCACCAGGGGCAGCTTTTCTTCCTGAAATTTTTTGCGGATATTTTCCTTCACCGCGTCAGGTTGTTCCCTCAAAAACTTAATGTCAATCATACCGATACCAAACCTTTCTATCTTGAATTGATGCAAGATCAATCTTTGATTTTCTCGATAAAAACATGATGCACTTTTACCAGATCCATAATAACACCGTCAGTCCTGTCCCTGCCGTCCTTATCCTTTAAAATTTTGATAACGGGGCGGTCGGGAAAATCTTGATTCTGGGAAAGCACCACCGCCAGCTCACCCTCGTTTGTCACCACCAATGTCCCTGCGGGATAAACTGCCGTAAAACTCAGAAACATATCCACTATTTTACCATCAAACAAGGTATTTTTACAACCCTTTAAATATTCAACCGCCTCATAAACTTTTACTTGTTTGCAGGCGATGCCGCAGATCATCTCGTCAAAAGCGTCACAGACGCTTACGATCCTGCATTCCAGGGGAACGTTCTTTTTGTGAAGGGGAAACCCGGATCCGTCCAAACGCTCATGGTGATACAAAATCACCTCTTTGCTCAGATCCGAAATCCAGTCCTCATCCTTCAGGGAGGAATAGCCTGTAACCGGGTGTTTTCTGTATTCCGCCTGGGCCTGCCTGTTCAGTGTACCCACATCCCGGTTATAGTAATCAACCGGCATATAACGAAAACCGATATCGTGAAGAAGACAACCCACGCCCATGTCATGGATTCTATCCCGTTGGATGTCCAGTTTCAGCCCAATCAAAATAGCAAAAGAACAGACACAGATAGAGTGAGTATACATGTCCGTGTTCCGTTGTCGGATATCGTAAACTCTGTCCAGCAGACGCTTTTCCTCCAGGATCAAAGTGATGATACTGTCCGCCGCCTCTCCCAGTTCAGCCAGCTCCTGATTGTTGTGGTAGGTATGGCGTTCCAGAATCTCCTTCACGGATTTTTGGATAGATTCCTCCATTTCAGTGCGGAAAGCGGCATCCTTTGTATCAGACTCCGCTGACTTGACGTAAACTTCACAAATCCCCAATTCGTCCAGTTTTTTCAGATATTCCTTCCGGATCACCGTGCCCTGGGACAAAATAACCCGATAGTCCTCATCCCTGATATCCCTGGCAAGGATTTCACCGCCTGTCAATTCCTTAAGATGCTTTCGAAACATACTGGATTCCCGCTCTCTGTCATTCTCCCATAGCTATCGCCAGGGCCTCCGTTTCTTCTTTTCCCAGATCGATGGCGCTTTCGCCGTTTCTGATTTCCTTTGTATAAGAATAGCATCCTTCCGTGCTGTGCACGGAATTGATGATAAAACCGCTGTTGTTCTCGTCCAGCAGAGCCAGGCAGAAACTCAACTGCCCGCCCATCTGCTGAAAAGCGTCATACTTTACAAGGCCCATCTTCTGGTAAGCCCGTTCCGCTTTTTTGTAAAGGGTGCGGATATCTTTTTTATTTTTGTCCGCGCAGGCCTTCAAAAACTGATTGTCTTCAAAAAGGACAGCCAGATCCTGTTCCAGACTTGCGCCGTCTTTTCCGATCAGAAACTGATCCAGACGTTTTTTTAATCTCCCGACTTTGTTGATTTGTACGATGAAAAGAATCAAAAGAACCAACGTAATAAGAGCAAGGATCAACACGGCTATCACCAGATAGCCTAAATCAAATCCCGCAAAACCTATCTGATTCAAAAAGGCACTGTCATTATATGCGCTCATAACTCTCCTGTGTACCTCTGCAAAAATGATTTCACGAACGGTTGCCAATCATATCCAACAGCCTGTCCAAATCCTCATGGCTGTAAAATTCAATCTCAATCTTACCGGCACCCTCCCCTTTGGACGTCACCGTAACTTTGGTTCCCAATTTCTGTTTCAGCTTTTCCTCAATGTCCAGATAGATCGCCTGTATGGCTTTATCATCCAGTTTTTTCACCTTCGCCGGTTTATGCAGATTTTTCACCAGCTTTTCCACGTCCCGGACACTGAGTTTTTCATCGAAAATTCGCTGGGCCAGATCATACTGCTGCGCCGGATCTTCCACGGCCAGCAGCGCCCGGGCATGTCCTGTACTGATCATTTCATCAATGACCATCTGCTGAACCTCATCGCAGAGCTTTAAAAGACGGATGGAATTTGTCACCGCCGCACGACTTTTGGAAACCCGTTCCGCCACTTCATCCTGCTTTAAGTGAAACTCCGTCAAAAGACGCCGGAATGCCTGCGCTTCCTCAATGGGATTCAAATCCTCCCGCTGGATATTCTCAATCAGGGAAATCTCCATGATTTCCTGTTCGCTGTAATTGCGGATAATCACCGGAATTTCCTTGAGGCCGGCCAGTTTCGCCGCCCGCCATCTGCGCTCCCCGGCGATAATCTCATAATGATCCTTTCTGTCCTGCACCAAGATGGGCTGCAACAATCCAAACTGCTTAATGGAATCAGACAGCTCCTGTAAGGCGTCCTCGTCAAAATTTTTTCTGGGCTGTTTTCTGTTGGGTTCCACAGAGGTAATTTTGACCAGCGTCTTATCGCCTCCCGTTCCTCCTTCCGATTCCTTCCTTTCGTTTGTCTCCTTTTTCGCCCTGGCTTCCCCCACCGCATTGGGGATCAATGAATCAAGGCCCTTTCCCAATCCTCTCGCCGCCATACTTCCTCTTTTCCACTGTCGCACAGTTCTTATATTTTACGCGCAGATTCTAAATCTGCCATAGCTGCTCCATGTCTGTCCCTGCATTTCCATACCGGCACGGCAATTTAACTTTATTTTCCTACGCTTGCGATAATTTCATCCGCCAACTGCATGTACGCTTCCGCTCCCGCGGACTTTGCGTCATATTTGTTGATGGGCATTCCATAGCTGGGAGCCTCCGCAAGCCGAATGTTTCTTGGAATCAAGGTCTGGTAAACCCGTTGTTTCAGATTCTGCCTGACATTCTCCACCACCTGCATGGAAAGATTCGTCCGGGCGTCATACATGGTAAATACCACGCCCTCCATCTCCAGATCCGGATTCAGTCTCTCCTTCACCAGATTCACCGTATGAATCAACTGGCTCAATCCCTCCAGCGCATAATATTCGCATTGAATGGGAACCAGAACGCTGTCCGCCGTGGTCATGGCGTTAATGGTCAGGATATTTAAAGAAGGAGGGCAGTCGATAATGATAAAATCATAATCGTTCTTCACATAATCTACCTCATTTTTTAATATGTACTCCTTCTTCTCCATTCCGATCAGTTCAATCTCCGTAGCGGCAAGATTGACGTTAGCCGGAAGAACGGACACGTTTTCCGTCACATTTCCTATGATGCAGTCCCGGATGGAACATTCCCCCAGAATCAATTCATAGATGGTATTCTCCAATTCATTTTTTTCAATTCCAAATCCACTTGTAGTATTTCCCTGGGGATCCGTATCGATCACCAGCACTTTTTTTCCTTTTTCAGCCAGGCAGGCGGATAAATTAATGGAAGTGGTTGTCTTTCCAACGCCGCCCTTTTGATTTGCGATTGCAATTATTTTTCCCATGTTCTTCACCTTTCATTGATTTTGCTTTTCAATTATATCACTAAATACCCTTTATATCTACATGAAACTTTCCAATCGCAACAACTTTTTACAGCCTTTTCACCTCCACCGCAACATCTTGTTTTGATAGTTTTAGGTTTCACGGCGGTTTCAAAAATGTTTCACGACCATCCATCACAACATCTTGTATCCCTATGTTTCACGTGAAACATGATCTAGCCAGCTATGCCATAAAAAAAAGGGAATGTTTCACGTGAAACATTCCCTTTCCTGAATGGCATGACACAAGATCTGGTTTTACCTATTTTTCCGTTCTCTGTCCGGTGTTTTCCCCTTCGTTCCACAGAGAGATCTTGTCTAAAATAATTTCACCAGATCATTCTTGATGGCAAATACCGCGGCCTGGGTTCTATCGGAAACGTCAATTTTTCTGAAAATGTTGGACACATGATTTTTTACGGTTCTCTCGCTGATATTTAAGATATGAGCAATCTCCTTATTAATCATCCCCTCGGCCAGTTTCACCAATACCTCCAGCTCTCTTTTGGTCAGTGATTCCACTTTATCCTGATCGGTATCCCTGGCCATCAGCCGGCAATTTAACAGTGGGATCATCTTGGGCTGAATATAATTTTCCCCTTTTGCCACAAGAAAAATCGCTTTTCTCAATTCCGATGATTCGGATTCTTTTAAAATATATCCGTCCACACCGATATCAATCGCCTTTAATAAATATTCCACATCGTTATGGACCGTCAGGATCAAAACTTTCACATCTATCTGACGTTCCCGGATCTTTTCCAGCACCTCGAGCCCGTTCATCATCGGCATATTAATATCCAACAGCAAAACCTGTGGCTTACATTTTTCCAGCTTGTCCAGACATTCCTTCCCATCCCCCGCCTCGGCAACGACTTCAATATCGCCGCCATACTCTAAAAGTTTCCTGATGCCCTCCCTCATTAAAACGTGGTCGTCCGTTATCATAACGCTGACACTCATGAACCCTGTTCTCCTTTATACTCCCCAAAAATAAAAATTAAACAGTTGCAAGAGGAATTTCCATATGTATTTTTGTCCCGTTTCCCTCGGAAGAAAGAATATCGATTCTGCCGTTAATCATTTTGATTCTTTCCTTCATGGAAGAAAGGCCAAAATGCCTTTCCTTCCGATCCTGTTCCGGTTTTTGGCAAAACCCCCTTCCGTTGTCCTCAATGTCAATCACACAGAGATCATCATGCTTTTTACATCGGAAAACAACCCTGGTGGCCTGCGCATGCTTGATGATGTTATTCAATCCCTCCTGCACAACCCTGTAAGCTGCCAAAAGGGTCAGATTGTTTTCACAGGAAACATCATCTATCTCCGATATCATTTCATATGTTTGGTTTTTATTCATGTTTTCCAGCAATCTCTCAAAACTTGTTTTCAGGCCAAGATCGTCAAAGGTCATAGGGCGCAGATTAAAAATAATGTCCCTGATCTCATCTATAATTTTCTGAAGATCATTGGTGAGAACGGAAAGCTCCAGCTTTGCCTTTACCGCGTCTTCCTCTACATACATCCTGCAAAGCTCTATCTGATGAATCAAGTGAACCAGGCTTTGCAGGGAAGTATCATGCAGATCTCCCGCAATGCGTTTCCGTTCCTCCTCCTGAAAAATAAAAATGTTTTGAAAGGAAGAAGGGCATGACTGATCCCATGACAAAATCGTCTCCATTTTGGAAATTCTCTTTTCCAAAAGATTCTTCCTCTCCTGGAAACAATCTATCTCATGTTCCAAATCCCGGATTGTTAATTTACTTTTTTCAATTTCCTCCCTGGACAGGGAGTCGGTTCTGGGATAAAACATTTCCGGTTCTTCCGAACGAATCTTTTCCAGGCGGCTGATCTTCCTTTTTTCTTCCTTTACAATCAGGGTTTTCTCATAAAGCGTTCCGTTCAGATCCGAAAGCTCTGATCTGTCTTCCTCCAGCAACTCCCATAAAATGGCATTAAGATCCTGATCCATAGCGACCTCACAGAACATATGTTCTTACATTATCAAACAACCACTATCATAATATTCTAAAAACCGAAAAAAGTAAAATAAATTATCATTAAAATCTTAAAAATTTTACAATGGGCGGCGGCTGGGAAGACCGGCCTTACGGGGATACCCGGCAGGCGTCCCGGCGCATTTCCGTATCAGGATCAGATTCCGGCAGATGTCCGAGTGGGGAAGGGTCAGCTTTACCTGTTTTTCCACCGCGCCCCCCAAAAGGGCCACCGCATGTTCAGCGGCGGACAATTCATCGGAAACTTGATCCGATTTATAGGAAACAAAAAGACCTCCCGTTTTGACAAAGGGAAGACAATATTCCGAAAGGGTGGAAAGATTGGCAACCGCCCTTGACACACAAACGTCATAGGCCTCTCTGTACTTTTTCTCTCCGGCTAAATCTTCCGCCCGGCCATGCACCGTCTCTACTCCGGAAAGGCCAAGCTCCGCGATTACCACATCCAAAAAGTGGATCCTCTTGGCCAGGGAATCCAAAAGCGTTACTTTGACATCCGGAAAAGCGATCTTTAACGCCAGCCCCGGAAACCCCGCTCCCGTTCCCACATCAATCATCCTGTCATTTCCATGCAGATCACAGGCCTGTACCAAAGTAAGGCTGTCCACAAAATGCTTTTTTAAAATATCCTCAAAATCCGTAATGGCAGTCAGATTTATGACCTGGTTCCACTGTGCCAGCAGTTCATAATAACGGTAAAACTGTTTCATCTGCACCTGTGTGATAGGGAGATTCATCTCCTCCAAATCCGCGCAAAAAGAATCCATACCATATTTTTCCATTGTGTCTCCGTTTTCACTTCACATGATCAAAAATCATATTTTTTTGTAACGCTCCAGATAAACCAGCAGAACGGAAATATCCGCAGGGGAAACGCCTGAGATTCTGGACGCCTGCCCCACTGACACAGGCCGGAATTCCTTCAGTTTCTGACGCGCCTCAATGCGCAGAGAGGGAATCTCGTCATAGGAAATCGCCTCCGGGATCCGTTTTGTTTCCATCTTCTTAAACTGTTCTACCTGGCGTTTCTGACGTAAAATATAACCCTCATATTTGATCTCAATCTCCACCTGTTCAATCACATCAGAGGGAAAACGATCCTTTCCGCAAAGCTCCCTGGCAAAGACAGCCCTCTCAGGGTCAATTTCCTCCAGCACCTGATAATTTAACTCCGGCCGGCAGATCAATTCCCCAAGACTGACCGCCGTTTTCAAAGGGGCGCTGTCATGGGAAACAAGAAAGCTCTGAATTTCCTTTCCGGCCCCCACCATGGTATGTTTCAGCCGTTCCATTTCCTTTTCAATGTACATTTCCTTTTGAAGCAGGGCATGGTACTGTTTTTCCGAAACCAGTCCCACCTCATACCCCTTCTTCCTAAGCCTCAGATCCGCGTTATCCTGCCGCAGCAAAAGCCTGTATTCCGCACGGGAGGTCATCATCCGATAAGGCTCCCTGTTGTCCTTGGTCACCAGATCGTCGATCAAAACGCCGATATAGCTTTCCGACCGATCCAGGATCAGAGGGCTTTTATGGAAAACGGACATAGCCGCGTTGATTCCTGCAACCAGCCCCTGACACGCCGCTTCCTCATAACCGCTGCTGCCGTTAAACTGGCCGGCGCTGAAAAGCCCCTTGATATCTTTAAATTCCAGACTGGGGTACAACTGTCCCGCGTGAATGCAATCGTATTCAATGGCATAAGCGTTTTTCACGATCCGGCAGTGTTCCAGCCCCGGAACGGTCCGGTACATGGCAAGCTGCACATCCTCCGGCATGGACGAGGACATTCCTCCCACATACATTTCATTGGTATGCAGTCCCTCCGGCTCCATAAAAACCTGATGCCTTTCCTTGTCCGGGAATTTCACCACCTTATCTTCAATGGACGGACAGTATCTGGGCCCGGTGCCTTCAATAATACCGGCGTAAATGGGAGATCGGTGCAGATTGGCACGAATAATCTCATGGGTTTTTTCATTGGTATAGGTCAACCAACAGGAAACCTGATCCTTTTGTATCGTATCCGGGTCCGTGGAGAAAGAAAAGGGAACAATCCTTTCATCCCCAAACTGCTCCTCCATCCGGGAATAATCGATGCTGCGCCCATCCATCCTGGCAGGAGTCCCCGTCTTGAATCTGCGAAGGGAAATCCCCAGCTTTTCCAGCGAATCGCTTAAATGATTGGCAGCCTGAAGGCCGTTGGGCCCCGTATAGGTAATGGATTCTCCGCAAAGGCACCGAGCCTTTAAATAAGTGCCCGTACAGAGGATCACCGCTTTACATTCATAAACCGCCCCGGTAAAGGTTCTGACTCCCGTTACCGTCTTTTTCCGGATCCGTCCCTCGCCCCTTTCCTCCCCGGAGGGCAGGGAATTGTCTTCCTCCCACAAAAGATCGCAGACTTCCGCCTGTTTGATCACAAGATGATCCTGATTCTCCAGAGTCATCCGCATCTGCCTGGAATACTCCGCCTTGTCGGCCTGGGCTCTCAAAGAATGCACCGCCGGTCCCTTTGATACGTTGAGCATCTTCGACTGAATAAAAGTCTTGTCAATGTTTTTTCCCATTTCGCCGCCTAAGGCGTCCAGCTCTCTCACCAGATGGCCCTTGGAGGTTCCGCCGATATTGGGATTACAGGGCATGAGGGCGATGCTTTCCACGCTCACCGTAAAAATAACCGTTTCCAGGCCAAGTCTCGCGCAGGCCAGCGCCGCCTCACAGCCCGCATGGCCGGCCCCGATCACACAGATATCCACTTTCTCATGTATTTCCGGCATTTTTTTCACTCCGTTCCCAAAAATAAAGATGTCAAAACCCAGCCGAAACCATTTATTTTCCCATACAGAATTTGGAAAATATTTCCTCCACTACATCATCGTCCACTTCTTCCCCGGTGATCTTTCCCAGCTCACGGTAAGCGTCCATCAGGTCGATGGAATAAAAGTCTTCTTCCATCCCGTTTTCTATGCTCTTTAAAACTAGTTTGACGCTTTCACAGGCATTTTGCAAAGCCTCTCTGTGTCTTAGGTTTGTAATCACAATCTGTTCATGAGAGAAAAAGTCCCCCTGAAAAAACAAATCCCTGATCGCGTTCTCCAGTTCCTCCATGCCGACTTTTTCCTTTGCGGACACCCTGATAACGGGAAACGACCCTTCCCCCGGAAGATAGGGTTTGGCCAAAAGTCTGATATCTTCCTCCGATATCCGCTCCTTCAAATCCGATTTATTTAACAGGACGATTATTTTTTTCTCCTTGATCAGAGAAAAAATTTCCCTGTCGTTTTCATCCAGAGGCAGGGAGCTGTCGGCCACATAAAGGATCAAATCCGCCTCTCCCGCGTATTGCCTCGCCTTCTCCACGCCGATTTGTTCAATTTGGTCCTGAGCGTCTCTGATGCCCGCCGTGTCTATCACATTCAGGCTGATGCCGTGGAGATTCACATTTTCCTCCAGAATATCTCTTGTGGTACCGGCGATATCCGTCACAATCGCCCTGTCTTCCCCGGATAAAAGGTTTAAAAGAGAAGATTTTCCCACGTTGGGCTTACCAACGATCACAGTGGAAATGCCCTCCTTCATGAAACGTCCCTGTACGGCGGAATCGACCAGCTTTTCCGTTTTGTCCCTTATTTCTTCCAATTTCACACGCAGCTTTTCCGGATATCCCTCCAGGCTTAAATGTTCCGGATCGTCCAGGGCTGCCTCAATGGCGGCGATTTCCTGAAGAAGTTCCTTCCTAATCTGCCTCACGGTATTTCCAAGCTCTCCCCGAAGCTGTCTGGCGGAAGAAATCAGCGCGTAATCGTTTTTTGACCGAATCACATCCATGACAGCTTCCGCCTCGGAAAGATCCTTCTTCCCGTTCAAAAAAGCCCTCTTGGTAAATTCCCCAGGCTCCGCCAGCCTGGCGCCGCACTTTAAGGCGGTTTCCAGAATTTTTTTCATAACGAGTACGCCGCCGTGGCACTGAATTTCCACCGTATCCTCTCCCGTATAGCTTTTGGGAGCCTTCATGACCACAGCCATGGCTTCGTCTATAACGGTTCGGTCTTCCTTCACCGCGCAGCCATATTGCAGCTTATGACTTTCCAGATGCCTGACAACGGATTTTCCGGAAGGAGAACAAAAAATCCTGTCTCCCACTTTTATGGCGTCCGGGCCGCTGATTCTGACAATGCCGATACCGGAATCGCTCAGTCCCGTAGCGATGGCCGCAATGGTACTTGTACTACTCATATGGATTTCCATTTCTGCGCCTGTGTTTGCGCACAATCAATTTGTGACAGATTTTATTTTATCATGTCATTTGAAAAACCGCCACATTTTCCGTGGAATTTTGGAAAAATGCGGCGGCGTAAGGTATTTTCCGGCAGATAATTATTTCAGGGTTACGACCACTCTCCTGAAAGGCTCCTCCCCTTCGCTGTGAGTTGTCACATATTTGTCATTTTGAAGGGCGGAATGGATAATCCGTCTCTCATAGGGATTCATAGGCTCCAAAGAAACGGGACGCCTTGTCTTTTTCACCTTAAACGCTACATTCTTCGCCAGATTTTCAAGGGTTTCCTTTCTTCTCTGACGATAATTCTCCGTATCCACTTTTACCCGGATATAATCCTCAAGGCCCTTATTGACCACCAGGGAAACCAGGTACTGGAGGGAATCCAGGGTCTGCCCTCTCTTTCCGATCAAAAGGCCCATTTCTTCGCCGCTTAAATCGATGTCCAGGCTTTTTTCGGTTTCATCGTAGGAAACCGCTATAACCACATCCATATCCATGGCTTCAAAAACATCATTCAAAAACGTTTTCGCCCTGTCTTCCAAAGACAGCTCCGTTTCCTTTACCCCCGCTCTGATCACCGCGGGCTTGGAGCCGATTCCTAAAAATCCGCTGGATCCTTCCTCCACAACCTCATAATCCAGCCTGTCGCTGGTCACTCCCAGTTTTTGGCATGCCTCCGTAATGGCATCGTTTACCGTCTTTGCAGATACTTCTATCTTCTCCATTCTTTTCTCCATTTCCGCGCTGTTTCCTGTACACAACCGGATTGTGTAGGCAGCGCACAGACATCCATTTTATTTTCTGTTGTTTTGCTCGTTATATTGTTTCACCAGATTTGCCTTTTCCGTAATGCTGCCGGATTTTACGTTTGTTTTAACCGGCTGATCCGGTTCTAAACTCTGAAGCGGCTTATCTTCCGTGTCCTGAGCGGGATTTTGATAAGCGTTTGCTCTTTTCTGAATGCTTTTGGTGTTCATGTTGGCGTACGCGTTGATCATTTCCTGCTGCTTTTTCATCTTTTCCAGCTTTTTGGTGCTCTTTGAGGAATTTTTCTGAATGATTTCTTCAAAGTCCATCCTGTCAAAATGCTTATTGATCACAACCTGCTGAATACTTCTTACCACGCTTCCGGCTACCCAGTAAAGGCCAAGGCCGGCAGGAAAGGAAAAGCACAGCCAGGCGGAAAAGAGCGGCATGATCATATTCATCATTTTCATGGAAGACGCCATGGACGACGCTGCGTCGTCTTTGTTCCCTGTGTCCGCCTGAGGCATCAGTTTCACATTGACCCACTGAGTAACCGCGGAGAGAACCGGAATCAGGATGGCTCCAATCACAACTCCCCAGTTCCCCGCGTTCCGGATCAGGTACATGGGAGAATCCCCCATGTTCAATCCCAGAAAATTATTATAAATGTCAATCAAGCCTCTGGCATTGCTGTTGCTTAAAATCAAATGTCCGTTATAGGTAAGCTGGGACAAATTGTAATGGCTGGCAACCTGCGCAAGATCCGTGGAAGAAAGCTTGTTTAAAACGTCCACAATCCCGTTGATCAGATTACCGTTGTCCATGGATTTTCCATAGGTATTGACAACGCTCTGTATGGTGCTGATCCCGGAATTCCTGAGAAAATCCGCTCCGTCCACAAGATTGATCTTATTTGCCAGAACCCGGAACGAATCCCCGATCTTTGTCACATAAGCGGGCATGGACTGAATCACCCTGTACAAAGCAAACAGAATCGGCATCTGAATCAACAGTTGAAGACAGCTTCCGCTGGGGGAAACTCCATACTTGGCGTAAAGGGCCTGAATCTCCTGCTGCTGAGCCATCATGGACTCATTATCCTTCTTATTCTTATACTTCGCATTAATGGCCTGAAGCTCAGGGTTCATCTTCGCGGAAAGCTTTGAAAATTTCTGCTGCCTGATGGTCAGGGGAAGCATCAGAAGGTTTACAACAATCGTAAATAAAATAATGGCCAGACCGATGTTTGGAATTCCAATAAAATCCAGCACATTAAAAATACCGTTCATGATCAGACCAAGCAATCTTGCGATCCATCCAATGATCGGCGTTTCATTTTGAGTCAATAAAATCAAATTATTTATCCTCCTGATTTTCTCGGTATTTTTCAGGGAACAGGATCAAATCCTCCCCTGGAAAAAGGATTGCATCTTATAATTCTCCACGCCGCAAGAGCGCCCCCCTTCACCGGGCCGTATTTCTCAATGGCCTCGATCCCGTATTGAGAACAGCAGGGAACATAGGGACATTTTGTCCGTTTCATGGGAGAAATATATTTTTGATAGCATCTGATACCGGCAATCATAAATTTTTTCATGTTTCATTCCGATTCTAAAGGTTCATTCAAAATATGATGAAGTTTTCCAAGATGGAACATCGCTTTCTCTATCTCATGATATCCCACCGACGCGGCGTTCCTTCTTGCGACGATCACAATGTCCAAACCACTATTGAACATCACTTCATGTAATCGGTAGCTTTCCCGCACCAGCCTTGTGATTCGATGTCTCACAACGCTGTTGCCTACTTTTTTGCTCACGCTGATTCCAAGCCTGTTTCCGTCCGTGCCGTTTTCCCTGACATACATGATCAGATATCTGTTCACATATGATTTACCGTACCTGTAAACACACTGGAACTGGTGATTTTTTTTTAAACTCTCAGAAAATTTCATTCAATTCTCCTGATAAAGAAGAAAAAGGCCACATTTCTGTGACCTATGCGGACAATCTCTTTCTTCCTTTCGCACGTCTTGCCGCCAGAACTTTTCTTCCGCCGGGAGTGCTCATTCTCGCCCGGAATCCATGCACTCTCTTGTGGGAGCGGTTTTTGGGCTGATATGTCATCTTCATAAAAACACCTCCTTTTCTGAAACTTTCCTATCATTTATGATAAAGGAAACAATTTTACTCTTTACCCAATTTTCAGGAAAACAGCGTAATTATTGTATAAAAAAAAAATCAGGCTGTCAAGGAAAATCAGGCAAAAATACCCGAAAATTCTATTTTTCACAGAATCTTATCCAATAAAATTCTTCTCAAAAAAAGTTATCCACATATATATCCACATAAAATGAACCCTTTATTTCCCCATTTGACATTCCGCAAAATGTGGATAAAATTTTTTAAAAATGGATAACTATGCGGATGAAATGTGAAAAAGGCCAAATTTCTTTTATGATTTCCCTTATCCGGAAAAAAGATATTTATCCACTTATTCACAGGAATATCCACATAAGAATGAATTTCCAAAACAAGTTCCGAATTATCCACATGCTGTTGATAACCTTATCCATATCTATGTTCATAACTTGTATTTGAAATATCATCGAAACTATATTAAAATAATCTGGTGTATAGAATTTCTTTCAAGTCTTTTCAGCTTGAAAGGGACAAGGGGTAGGGAAATGGATGATATCAAAGAAAAATGGCCTGAAATTAAGGAAATCATCAGAATAGAGCATGAACTGACTCCCATTGCATTCAAAACCTGGATTCAGCCTCTTGAGTTTTTTAAGGTAGAAAATGACACTGTTGTCATAGTCGTTCCCTCAGATCAGGCCCATGCTTTAAATTACATTTCCTCGAAGTACAAAATACTGTTTCAGTTCGCTATTTCAGAAATGTTCGACCACAGCTATGAAGTCAGATTTATTTCCGAAAGAGACGCCAAACTGGCGGAAAACGATGAAAACGACGCTTTGATCCAAAAATCCGTTTATAACATCAATTATGAGATTGCAAACTTAAATCCCAAGTATAATTTTGATACCTTTGTGGTGGGAAACAACAATAAGATTGCTCATTCCGCCGCAGTTGCCGTGGCGGAATCTCCGGGAGAGGTATACAATCCTCTCTATATTTACGGCAAACCGGGCCTGGGAAAAACCCATCTGATGCATTCCATCGGGCACTACACCCTGGAGCAGAATCCGGAAAAAAAGGTAATTTACGTTACCAGCGAAGAATTTACCAACGAAGTGATAGAATCCATCCGCAGCGGACGCAGCGGCAACGCCGCCTCCATGACAAAATTTCGCGAAAAATATCGAACCGCGGATGTGCTCATGGTAGACGATGTACAATTTATAATAGGAAAGGAAAGCACACAGGAGGAATTTTTCCATACCTTCAACGCTCTCCATATGGCGGGAAAACAGATCGTCCTTTCCTCGGACAAGCATCCAAAGGAAATGGAGATCCTGGACGAAAGGTTCCGCTCCCGTTTCCAGGGAGGCCTTACCGTGGACATTCAGCCCCCGGACTATGAGACAAGAATGGCAATTCTCCGCAAAAACGCGGAATCCTGCGACCGTAAAATCGATGAGGAAATTATTCAGTACATTGCCACCAATATTAAATCAAATATCAGGGAGCTGGAAGGAGCCTTTAACAAAATTATCGCCTATGCGAAACTGAATAAGGTAGATCTGACCCTGTCTTTGGCAGAGGAAGCCTTAAAGGACGTGATCAACCCAGAAAAATCAAGAGATATCACGCCGACTCTCATCATCAACGTTGTGGCGGAGCATTTTGGAGTAAAACCGGAGGATATTACTTCCAAAAAGAGAAACTCGGAATTTGTCCAGCCCAGGCATGTGGTAATGTATCTTTGCAGAAAACTGACCGACACTTCATTGGTCAATATCGCCAGGATACTTGGGAAAAAGGATCATACCACCGTCATTAACGGGGTTGAAAAGATCACATCTGAAATGGAAAGAAACGAAGAATTGAAGAATAAAATCGACGTGATCATAAAAAAAATTAATCCTTCTTAAAAGGAAGGGGGTTCTTTTTGTGGTTTCTGTGGTTATCTGATACGGTTCAAAGCCGATTCTGTTCATAACTGATTTATATCGGAAAAAAGAAAAATGGATCTATGTGAATAACATCATACTTATTCTCAGGTTATTCTGAAAGAATTCTCTACTTTTCCATTTCCTTTTTCCCTGAAAAATAGTATAATAAAGACGGTTATGCACATAACGACATCTACGATGAAGAAGAATGCTGACTTACTGTATTTTATTTTTATCTGTCCCGCGCATACCGGGACGTACTAAACGCGAAGGGAGTTATTCACATGAAAATTGTCTGTTCCAAATCCAATTTGTTAAACGGTTTACAAATCGTTTCAAAAGCGGCGTCAAATAAAACTACCATGTCCATATTGGAGTGCATCTTGATAGACACCACAAAGGGAGCGATCACTTTGACGGGAAACGATATGGATTTTGGAATTGAAACCGTGATAGACGGCGATATTCTGGAGGAAGGAATCATAGCGCTGGATGCGAAAATCATTGTCGATATCGTGAGAAAATTTCCTGACAGCGATGTGGTGATTGAGACGGATTCCTCCTATAAAGCGGTTATCACCTGTGAAAAAGCCAATTTTACCATTATTGGAAAATCCGGCGAGGATTTTTCCTACCTTCCCGTTGTGGAAAAAGAAAACAGCATTTCCATCAGCCAGCTTTCTCTGAAAGAAGTGGTCAGGCAGACAATTTTTTCCATTTCCGACAACGATAACAATAAGCTGATGACCGGCGAACTGTTTGAAATCCAGGGAGATGAGATGAAAATCGTATCTCTTGACGGACATCGGATTTCCATTCGTAAGATCACCCTGAAGGAAAAATATAATCCCATAAAAGCGGTGGTTCCCGGCAAAACCTTAAATGAAGTCAGTAAGATTCTTCCGGGAGGGGCGGATGAAGATGTGACGATTTCCTTCACTTCCAGGCATATTGTGTTTGATTTTGACCGTACCACCGTAGTGTCCAGACTGATCGAAGGGGAGTATTTCAGAATCGACCAGATGCTTTCCAGCGATTATGAGACAAAGGTCAGAATCAATAAAAAAGAATTCTTCAGCAGCATAGACAGAGCCACTTCTCTTGTGAAGGAGGGCGATAAGAAACCTGTGATCATCCATATCCTTGACGGAAAAATGGAACTGAAACTGAATTCCGTACAGGGAAGCATGAATGAGGACATTGACATCGATAAGCAGGGGAAGGATCTGATGATTGGGTTTAACCCCAAGTTTTTGATCGATGTCTTACGCGTGATCGACGATGAGGAAATAGATCTTTACATGGTGAATCCCAAAGCTCCCTGTATTATCAAGAATCAGGAGGAAAGTTATATCTACCTGATTCTTCCCATAAACTTTACCACCGTTGACTAGGAGTACACAATGGACAGGATTCAGTTAAGGGAGGACTTTATCAAGCTCGGTCAGGCGTTAAAGGCCGCCGGCCTTGTACAGACGGGAGTGGAAGCGAAATATGCGGTTTTGGACGGGCTTGTCAAGGTGAACGGTCAGACGGAGACAAGACGCGGCAGGAAACTGGTTTCCGGCGATCTGGTGGAGTTTGAAGGGAAAACGGTCAAAATCGAGTAATGCTGCTATTTCGCAAATTTTTAAGATGGTAAGACGGTAAAGAAAATGATTATTAAGTCCATAGAACTGGCGGATTACAGAAATTATGACTCTCTCACCATGCAGTTTGACAAGGGAACAAATATTCTTTATGGGGATAACGCTCAGGGAAAAACCAATATTCTTGAGGCTATTTTTCTGGCGGCGACCACAAAATCCCACCGGGGCAGCAAGGACAGGGAAATTATAGGATTTGACAAAGAAGAGGCGCATATCAGAACTTATCTGGAAAAAGAAGGCGTTGAGACGAGAGTCGATATGCACCTTAGAAAAAATAAATCCAAGGGAATTGCCATAGACGGCCAGAAAATAAAAAAAGCGGCCGATCTTCTCGGTTTATGCAACGTTGTTTTTTTTTCACCGGAAGATCTTGGCATTATCAAAAACGGCCCTTCCGAGAGAAGAAGATTTGTGGATATGGAGCTTTGCCAGTTGGACGCCCTTTATCTTCATAATCTCAATCATTATAACAGAATTGTTGACCAGAGAAACAAGCTGTTAAAGGATATGTATCTGAACGAGGATTTAAAGGAAACCCTTGGAATCTGGGATATGCAGCTTTCCTCCTTCGGAAGCAGCATTATAGAACGCCGCAGGCTGTTCGTGGATCAGTTGAATGAGATTATTTATGACATTCATAAAAAATTGTCCGGCGGCAGGGAAACATTACAGGTTAAATATGAACCGGATGTGGAAACAGATCAATTTGAAAGACAGTTGAAACTTCATCGCGAAAGGGACTTAAAGGCAAAAATGACGTCGGTGGGCCCTCACAGAGATGATTTTTCCTTTTTTATCGGGGACGTGGATATCAGAAAGTACGGTTCCCAGGG
This sequence comes from uncultured Acetatifactor sp., assembly GCA_947630715.1. Lineage (GTDB taxonomy): Bacteria > Bacillota > Clostridia > Lachnospirales > Lachnospiraceae > Acetatifactor. Next base: position 18,883 of record CANRIP010000001.1, on the reverse strand, counting down.
TCAGCAGCGTACCGCCGCGTTATCCCTAAAGCTTTCCGAGATCGAGCTGGTCAGAAAAATTGCCAGGGATACGCCGATTTTGCTGCTGGACGATGTTCTTTCGGAGTTGGATCACAACAGACAAAACGATCTGTTAAACAGTATAGGAGAGATACAGACTATCATTACCTGTACGGGCCTGGAAGAATTTGTAAATAAAAGGTTTGAGATGAACAGGATATTTCATGTATCGGAAGGAACCGTCGTTTGTGTAAACGACGCCGGAAAAGAGTAATCGGCCGTTTTTGGCGGAAAGAGGATTGAATGAGCGAAGAAACCATGAATAATACTGCTGTCAATCATGAATATGGGGCTGATGAGATTCAGATCCTGGAAGGCCTTGAAGCGGTAAGAAAGCGTCCCGGTATGTATATTGGGACAACGGCGAGCCGCGGTCTTCATCATCTGGTTTATGAAATTGTGGATAATTCAGTGGACGAAGCCCTGGCCGGTTTCTGCGATACCATAGAGGTTACCATCAATGAGGGAAATACCGTTACTGTGGTGGATAACGGCCGCGGCATTCCTGTTGGAATCAATCATAAAGCGGGAATACCGGCTGTTGAAGTGGTCTTTACCATTCTTCACGCGGGCGGAAAGTTCGGCGGCGGGGGATACAAAGTATCCGGAGGCCTTCACGGAGTTGGCGCAAGTGTGGTAAACGCCCTGTCAAGCTGGCTTGAGGTGGAAATCTGCCAGGAGGGGAAGGTTTACAAACAGCGTTATGAGAAGGGGCATGTCTGTTATCCCTTGAAGGAGATAGGCGTATGCGATCCTGAAAAGACGGGCACAAAGGTTACTTTTCTTCCCGATGACACTATTTTTACGGAAACCACGGTATTTGATTTTGACGTGTTGAAAAGAAGGCTGCGGGAAATGGCTTTCCTTACGAAAGGCCTTCACATTATTTTAAAGGACGACAGAACGGAAGAAGATCTGGAAAAAAATACGGAAAATGAGAAGATCAACGAGCTTTTGGAACGGGCGGAAGCGGACCAAAAGGAGGATACGGCCGCCGTTTCTGAAAAGAAACCGAAGATTCTTGAATTTTATTATGAGGGAGGGATTAAACAGTTTGTTGAATATCTGAATAAAAGCAAAACCCCCCTCTATGATGATATCCTGTATTTTGAAGGTGAGAAAAACAATGTTTATGTAGAGGTTGCGTTTCAGCATAATGACTCTTATAACGAGAGCGTATTCAGTTTTGTGAATAATATCAACACGCCGGAGGGCGGGACGCATCTGATCGGTTTCAGAAACGCCATTACAAAAACCTTTAACGATTATGCCAGAAACGCCAAGCTATTAAAGGACAGCGAGCCGAATCTGACCGGCGAGGATATCAGAGAGGGCCTGACTGCCATTATCAGCGTTAAAATCGAGGATCCCCAGTTTGAGGGACAGACAAAGCAAAAGCTGGGAAACAGCGAAGCCAGGGGAGCTGTTGACAGTATTGTCAGCGAACAGCTCACTTATTTCCTGGAAATGAACCCTGCGGTGGCAAAGTCTATCTGCGAAAAGTCCATTCTGGCTCAGCGGGCCAGGGAAGCGGCAAGGAAAGCCAGGGATCTTACCAGAAGGAAAACCGCTTTGGATGGGCTTTCTCTCCCTGGAAAGCTGGCGGACTGCTCCGACAGGGATCCGAAAAACTGTGAAATTTACATTGTTGAGGGAGATTCCGCAGGCGGCAGCGCAAAAACCGCCAGATCCAGGGCCACGCAGGCGATCCTTCCCCTGCGGGGAAAGATCCTGAACGTGGAAAAAGCCAGGCTTGACAAAATTTACGCCAACGCGGAAATCAAAGCCATGATTACCGCTTTCGGAACCGGCATTCATGAGGATTTTGATATCTCAAAGCTTCGCTATGACAAGATTATTCTCATGACGGATGCGGATGTGGACGGGGCTCACATCAGCACCCTGCTGCTTACCTTTATTTACCGTTTTATGCCGGAACTGATCAAAAAAGGGCATGTTTATCTGGCAAAGCCCCCTTTGTATAAGCTGGAGAAAAACAAGAAGGTGTGGTACGCGTACAGCGACGAGGAGCTTGACAGAATTCTTCAGGAGGTTGGCAGGGATCAGAACAACAAGATCCAAAGATACAAAGGTCTGGGAGAAATGGACGCGGAGCAGCTTTGGGAAACTACCATGGATCCGGAGCGCAGAATCCTGTTAAAAGTGAATTATGACGAGGAAATGGAATCCGAACTTGATCTTACTTTTACCACCCTGATGGGAGACAAGGTGGATCCCAGGCGCGAATTTATCGAAGAAAACGCTAAATTTGTGAAGAATCTGGACATTACCTGAGAAAGATCCTTTGCGTACCGATCTCTGACCACTCTGACCAGTAAAACCTTGCTGTGAATACGGCAGAATGAGAGGAAAAATGAACGACGATATCTTTGATCAGGTTCCTGCGAGAGATCAGGTTCATGAAGTTGACCTGAAGGAACGGATGGAAACCTTTTATATTGAATATGCCATGAGCGTAATCGCCTCCCGAGCCCTTCCCGACGTAAGGGACGGGTTAAAGCCCGTGCAGCGGCGGGTACTTTATTCCATGGTAGAGTTAAACAACGGGCCCGATAAGCCTCACAGAAAAAGCGCCCGTATCGTTGGCGACACCATGGGAAAATACCATCCCCACGGGGACAGCTCCATTTACGGCGCTCTGGTGAATATGGCCCAGGAATGGTCTACCCGCTATCCTCTGGTGGACGGCCATGGAAACTTTGGCTCCATGGACGGGGACAGCCCTGCCGCCATGCGTTACACGGAGGCCAGGCTTTCCAGAATTTCCACCCAGCTTTTAGCTGATATCGACAAGGATACGGTGGATTTTATGCCGAACTTTGACGATACGGAAAAAGAGCCCGTTGTGCTTCCCAGCAGGTATCCCAACCTTTTGGTGAATGGCACAACAGGTATCGCCGTTGGTATGGCAACCAATATTCCTCCTCATAATCTCCGTGAGGTTGTGAATGCCGTTGTGAAAATCATTGACAACCGGATCAACGAAAACAGGGAGACGGATATAGAAGAAATCCTGGAGATTATCAAGGCTCCCGATTTTCCCACCGGAGGATTGATCTTAGGCACCAGGGGATGCGAGGAAGCTTACAGAACCGGCCGTGGAAAAATTGTGGTGCGGGCGGTGACGAACATTGAGACGCTCCCCGGCGGCAAGACGCAGATTGTAGCCACGGAACTGCCTTATATGGTGAACAAGGCCAATCTGATCATCAAGATTGCGGAGCTTGTCAAGCTGAAAAAAATCGACGGCATCACCGCTATCCGGGACGAATCCAACCGGGAAGGCATGCGGGTAGTGATTGAATTAAGGAAAGACGTGAACGCTAACGTGGTTCTGAACCGGTTATACAGGCATACCCAGCTTCAGGACAGTTTCGGCGTGATTATGCTGGCTTTGGTAAACAATGAGCCAAAGATCATGAATCTTCTTGATATGCTGCATTATTATCTGAAGCATCAGGAGGACGTGGTCACAAGAAGGACAAAATATGAGCTGAACAAGGCGGAAGAACGCAATCATATTCTGGAGGGTCTGTTAAAGGCCCTTGATGATATTGATGAAGTGATTTCCATTATCCGCAGCAGCAGTACGCCGCAAATCGCAAAGGAACGCCTGATGGAGCGTTTCGAGCTGTCGGATCCTCAGGCCACCGCGATTGTGGATATGCGTTTGAGGACTCTCACCGGGCTGGAGAGAGAAAAGCTGGAAAAAGAACACGCCGAGCTGGAAATGCGCATCAAGCAGTTAAAGGCTATTCTTGCGGATGAAAAGGTTCTTCTTGGGGTCATCAAGGAGGAAATTCTTCTGATTTCCCAGAAGTACGGGGATGACAGGAGAAGCAAGATCAGTTATGATCTTTCCGACATCTCCGTGGAAGATATGATTCCCCTTGACAATACCGTGATCGCCATGACCAATCTGGGATATATCAAAAGAATGACCGTGGATAACTTTAAAGCCCAGAACCGCGGGGGCAAGGGAATCAAGGGAATGCAGACCATCGATGATGATTTTATCGAGGATCTTTTGATGACCACCACCCATCATTACCTGAATTTCTTTACCAGCTACGGGCGCGTGTATCGTCTAAAGGCTTATGAAATTCCGGAGGCGGGAAGGACTGCCAGAGGAACGGCGATTGTCAATCTGCTGCAGCTTTCTCCGGGAGAGAAAATTACAGCCATGATTCCGATCAGGGAATATTCGGAGGATAAAAATCTATTCATGGTGACGAAATCCGGCATTGTGAAGAAGACATCCCTGAAGGAATTTTCCAATATTCGTAAAAACGGCTTGACAGCCATCACATTAAAGGACGATGATGAACTGATCGAAGTCAAATCCACGGATCAGAACAGTGAAATTTTCCTGGTGACAAAGCATGGCATGTGTATCCGTTTTAAAGAGACGGACGTGCGCAATACCGGAAGGTCCTCCATGGGCGTAATCGGCATGAACCTGGACGATCAGGACGAGGTTGTGGGAATGCAGCTTCAGAGCCAGGGCGGATCCCTGCTGGTGGTATCCGAGAACGGGATGGGTAAGCGTACCCTGTTAAATGAATTTACCGTTCAGAAAAGGGGAGGAAAGGGACTGAAATGTTATAAAATTACAGAAAAGACCGGGGACGTTATCGGCGTAAAGGCGGTGGACGATGAAAACGAAATTATGCTGATCACCACGGAGGGAATCATTATCCAGTTGAGAAGTCAGGATATCTCCACATACAGCAGGATTACCTCCGGCGTCAAGATGATGGATTTAAACCCCGGCGTCAAGATTGCGAAAATCGCAAAGGTCAGGGAAAAGGTATCCAACGGGGATCAGGAATTTGACAACATCGACGACGCCATGGAAGAAATTCCGTCGGAACAGAGCCTGCCGGACAAAGATACATATGACGATACTGATTTGGAAGAACCGGAGGAAAACGGCAATTCTTAAAAAGTCCGTGAAAAAAGATTTTATCCGAATGCCCCGCCGCTTGCGGCGGGGTGTTTGACTGCCTGATATGAGGAGACAGGGGAGGAAAAAGATTGAAAATTAAAATTTTCAATCTGCGCAAAGATCAGCGAGGAAATGAGGTGTAAAAATGGAAACCTATTATTTATTTAAGGATCTGGCGATTATTATTGTCTTTGCAAAATTTTTTGGGATCCTGGCGAGAAAGTGCAAGGCCCCTCAGGTGGTGGGGGAAATTATCGCGGGGCTTTTGATCGGCCCCAGCGTACTGGGGTTTGTGAATCAGACGGAGTTTTTGAACGGAATGGCGGAGGTGGGCGTAGTGCTTTTGATGTTTTCCGCCGGTTTGGAAACGGATCTGAAGGAGCTGTTAAAAACCGGCCCTGTGGCGTTTCTGATTGCCTGCGCCGGCGTTTTTACCCCTTTGCTGGGGGGCACTTTGCTGTACATGGGATTTTACGGGACGGCTCCCTGGGGATCCGAAGGCTTTTATAAGGCCGTATTTATCGGCGTGGTTATGACGGCAACCAGCGTGAGCATTACGGTGGAATCCCTGCGCGAAATGGGAAAGCTGAAAGGGAAGGTAGGGACTACCATTCTAAGCGCCGCTATCATCGATGACGTGATCGGTATCATTGTCCTTACCTTTGTGGTGGGCTTTAAAAACCCGGATTCCAATCCTGGAAAGGTGGTTCTTTCCACCGTTTTGTTCTTTGCCATGGCCTTGGTGGTGGGATTTATCCTGTTTAAGATTTTTCAGGGATTCGACAACCGTTACCCCCATACCAGAAGAATTCCCATTATCAGCCTGGCTTTGTGTTTCTTCTTTGCTTACGCGGCGGAAAAATTCTTTGGGATCGCCGATATTACAGGGGCGTATGTGGCGGGCATCATTTTATGCTCCATGAGGGATTCTTCTTATATTGAGGAAAAAATGGAAGTCAGCTCTTATATGATCTTCGGCCCCGTATTTTTTGCCAGTATCGGTTTAAAAACCAACATAGAAAACGTGGACGGAAATATTCTGCTGTTCTCCCTGGGCTTTGTGATTGTGGCGCTGATTACCAAGATCATAGGATGCGGCCTGATGGCAAAGCTGTGCAGATTCCGTTTTCAGGACAGCTTAAAGATCGGCGTGGGTATGATGACCCGGGGGGAAGTGGCCCTGATTGTGGCTCAGAAGGGGTTGTCCGTCGGCCTTTTGACGCCCGTATATTTTACTTCCGTGATCCTCTTAATTATCGTATCCAGTATTATGACGCCGATTGTGCTGAAACTGTTGTACGCGAAGGACAGCGCCGCCCTTTGAGCCGCGAAGGGTAAAGGGAATAGAATGTTTCACAGAGGAGAAACTTATGCCGGATCAGCAGGCCTTTGAGGCAGCAGTCAAAAAGTGGACAGGAACGGAGAGACAGCGAATCGGTATCGGCACTTTGGCCGAGAAATCGGTTCATGCCGTTTTAAAGAATTATTATGAGCCGGATGAAAGCCGCCAGGAGATCCCCATTGAAAATTTTGTGGCGGATATTTATGCGGACGGCGCCATTATAGAAATTCAGACAAGGCAGTTTAATAAGCTTCGGGAGAAACTGAAGGCCTTTCTTCCTCTTTATCAGGTTACGGTGGTTTACCCCATCCCAAGGGAAAAATGGGTGATCTGGATCGATGAAGAAAGCGGCGAATGCAGCAAAAAACACAAGTCTCCTGTAAAGGGAAACCCTTACATGGCCTTTCCGGAGCTGTATAAAATCAAGATGTTTTTGAAGGATCCCAACCTGAGACTGAAGTTCGTTTTGCTGGATATGGAAGAATACAGGCTGTTAAACGGCTGGAGCAGGGATAAAAAAAGAGGATCCAGCCGGTACGACCGGATCCCCGTGGGTTTTGTGGAGGAAGTGGAAATCGACTGTCTCAGGGATTATATGCAGTTTGTGCCCTTTGACCTGGAAGAACCCTTTACGTCCAAAGAATTTGCCAAGGCAGCCCATATCTCCGTTTCTCTGTCCCAGGTTGTGCTGAATATCCTTTATTTTACAGGAACCCTGACGCGGGTGGGAAAAAAGGGAAACCAGTATCTTTACGCTGTTTTGGATGTTTCCTTTCCGCCGTCTTAATCCTCGTCTTCATTCTCCGCAGCCACCGCAAGAGAAAAGATGAACTCGCTGCCGGCTCCCTCCGTGCTGATCACGTTGATATTTTCCCCGTGGCACTGAATGATTTCCTTTACAATGGAAAGCCCAAGTCCCGTTCCCCGCTTGTCCTTTCCCCGGGAAAGATCGGATTTGTAAAACCGGTTCCAGATCAGTTTTAAATCGTCTTTCGGAATGCCGATGCCGGTATCTTTTACCGATACAAACAGCTTGTTCTTCTTTAAGGAGGTTTCCACCCGGATCACGGAATCGTGATGGCTGAATTTGATCGCGTTGTCAATCAGGTTATAAAGCACCTGCTGAATTTTGTCCATATCCGCATGGACCGTCATCTCATCGCCTGTAAGAATCAGCTCGATGGTTATGGATTTTTTCCGACAAGTTCCCTCAAAGCTTGCGGCGGTGTTGCGAATGATGCGGTTGATATCAAAATCCGTCTGATCCAGCAGCATTCCCTTGGTGTTCAGGTTGTTGAGAGTGAGAAGGCTGTTGGTCAGCTTGGTCAGGCGCTCCGTTTCATTCAACACAATTTCCAGATATTTCCCGTACATCTGCGGGGGAATGGTGCCGTCCAGCATGGCCTCCAGATATCCCCGGATGGAGGTTAAGGGCGAGCGGAAATCATGGGAAATGTTTGCCACGAATTTTTTTTGATCGTCTTCCGCCCCGGCGATCTGGCTTGCCATGTAATTCAGACACGCGGCCAGGTATCCGATCTCATCGTCGCTTTCCACCTGAAATTCATAGTGCATGTTTCCGGCGGCGTACTGCTCCGTGGCATGGGTGATTTTCCGCAGAGGAACGTACACAATTTCCGTGAAAAAGATCAGGATGATCAGTGAGAGCAAAAGCAGCACCACAAGGGAGATATAAGAAATATTGACCAGGCTGTCGCAGGATTTCCGGATCTTTTCCATGTCATAATGAATCACCACATACCCTCTGACCTTATAATTATAGGTGATGGGGGAAAGCACCGTGAGCATGTCGGATTCAAAGCTGTCAAAAAAATTGTCGATCCTGTAATATGAACCGATGGTAACGGTAGGGTCGAACCCCTCAATCATCACCACATCCTCCACGTTCAAAGGGGCGCCGGTATCCAGCACCAGCCGGCCGGAAGGGTTGATAATGCGGATCAGGGATCCCATATAGACGGCAAGGGAATCTAGCTGGGCTTTGACCGTTTCCAGATCCGTTTCGCTGGCATAAAGCCCGCTGGCGTAAGTATCCGCAATCAGAGTGGCCTCCGCGTACAGATCCTCCGCCTTTTCCCGGATCAGTTGTTCCCTGGTCATATTCGGCACAAAGGTTGCCACCATAATAAAGCTGAACACGCCGAAAATAAAATAAGCCAGCACAAATTTCAAGTAGAGAGTCTTTCTCATCCGTTTCTTACCTCGAATTTATATCCCACGCCCCAGATTGTGCTGATTTTCCAGTTGGCGTGATCCTTGATTTTTTCCCGGAGGCGTTTGATATGCACGTCCACGGTGCGGGTGTCGCCGATATACTCATAGCCCCAGATCTGATCCAAAAGCTGCTCTCTGGTAAACACATGGTTGGGCGAAGAAGCCAGAAAATACAAAAGCTCCAGCTCCTTGGGGGGCATTTCCACGGTTTTTCCCATATAAAGGACGGAATAGTTTGTCAGATTCACGGACAAATCCGCGTATTCCACATGTTTTTCATCGATGCTTTCTGAGACGGACACGGTCGGCTTGTAACGGCGAAGCACCGCCTTTACCCTTGCCACAAGCTCCTTGGAATCGAAGGGCTTTTCAATGTAATCGTCCGCGCCCAGTTCCAGTCCCAGCACCTTGTCGAACACCTCCCCCTTGGCGGAGAGCATGATGATGGGGACGGGATTCTTTGCCCTGATCTCCCGGCACACCTGATAGCCGTCCATACCCGGGAGCATAATGTCCAGAAGAATCAGGTTGGGGCAGAAATTTTCCACGGCGGGCAGGGCGGATTCTCCGTCGTTGACAATCAGCGTCTCAAAACACTCTTTTGTCAGGTACAAAGAAATCAGCTCCGCAATGTTTTCGTCATCGTCCACGATCAGAATTTTCTGTTTGCTGACCATATGGGAATACTCCTTTCCTTTCAGACAGGGTCCGCGCCGGCGGTTTGTTATCGGAATGTGACAATGGTGACGCCGGCGTCCCCCTCTCCATATTCTCCCAATCGAAATTCCTTTACGATCCTTAAGCGTTTCAAGTGATTCTGAACCGCGTTTCGAAGCGCCCCCGTCCCCTTTCCGTGGACGATCCGCACACTGGGAAGATGAGCGAGATATGCGTCATCCAGATATTTGTCCAGTAAGGGAATGGCTTCGTCCACCGTCTTACCCAGAAGGTTAATTTCCGTGGAAACGGAAAGACTTTTCGACATCCTGATTTTGCCGGATCCGGATTGCCTGGGCCTGGAAACGGGGGTTTCTTCCTCTTTCGCCAAAACCAGATCGCGCACATTGGTCTGTGTGCGAATGATCCCGCACTGTACGAAAAGGGCGCCTTTTGCGTCCGGCAGAGTGCTGACGGTGCCCGTCAATCCCATGGACAGGATTTTCACCGTATCCCCTTTTTTCAGCTTTTTGGGATCCAGAGCCTGTTTCTGGTGCTGAGGGGGAATGCGAAGGGACAGCCGGCTGTTTTTTTCATCGATTTTATCCCGGAGATTTTGCCGCTTTCTTTCCAGCTCCTTGATGTCCGTCCCGGTGTTCGCTTTGTTGAAATCCCGGATCGTATCGTCCGCCAGATCCTTTGCCTCCTGTAAGATTTCCCGGGCTTTTTCGTTTGTTTCCCGAAGGATCCGGTCCCTTGACTGGTCTATTTTCTCGTTCTTTCGTTTCAGTTCTTCTTCCAGCGCCAGGATATGGGCCTTGTATTCCTGGATTTCTCTTTTTTCCTTTTCCATGGCGGAGCGGTTTTGTTCCAGGTCCGCGATCACGTCCTCAAAGCTTTTTTCCTCCTTGCCGATCCGTTCCCTGGCGTCCTCTATGATGTGATCCGGCAGTCCCAGCCGGGAGGAAATGGCGAAAGCGTTGCTCTTTCCGGGGATACCCACCAGAAGTTTATAAGTGGGCCTGAGGGTTTCCACATTAAATTCGCAGCAGGCGTTTTCCACAAAATCCGTGGAGAGGGCGTAAATTTTCAGCTCGCTGTAATGGGTGGTGGCCATGGTGCGGATTCCCCGTTGGTGAAGGTAGTTCAGGATGGAAATGCCAAGAGCCGCCCCTTCCGTGGGATCCGTGCCGGCGCCCAGCTCGTCAAACAGGCACAGGGAATCCTGATCCGCGTATTTTAAGATATGGACGATGCTTTTCATATGGGAGGAAAATGTGGAAAGGCTCTGCTCGATACTTTGCTCGTCCCCGATATCCGCGTACACTTCCGTAAAAACGGAAAGCTCCGAACGATCCAAAGCCGGGATGTGCAGACCCGCCTGTCCCATCAGGGTAAAAAGCCCGACGGTTTTTAAGGACACGGTTTTTCCTCCCGTGTTGGGGCCGGTGATGATCAGAAGGTCAAAATCGTCTCCCAACCGCACGTCGATAGGCACTACCTTCTTTTTGTCCAGCAGCGGATGCCTTCCCTGGCGGATGCGGATGGTATGATTCTGGTTTAACAAAGGGATCGTGGCGTTTTGATCCATGGCCAGCTTTCCCTTGGCGAAAATAAAGTCAAGTAAGGTCAGGATTTTCTGATCCGCCGCCAGCTCCTTCGTATGCGCCGCCGCCAGCGCGCTCAGGCCGGCCAGAATCTGATGGATTTCCTCCTTTTCCTCCAGCTCCAGCTCCCTCAGCCGGTTATTCAGACTGACCACGGCGGCGGGCTCAATAAAATAAGTGGAGCCGGTGGCCGACTGGTCGTGTATCATGCCCTCCACCTGGGACTTATATTCCGCTTTGACAGGGATACAATAGCGGTTATTCCGCATGGTGACCACCCCGTCCTGAAGGTAATTCCGAAAGGATCCGCTGAGCATATCGGTCAGTTGAGCGTGAATTTTTTCATTGGCGGAAATCATGGATCTGCGGATGTTTTTCAGCTTGGGGCTGGCATCGTCCGCAATTTCCTCCGGGGAGAGGATACACCGGTTAATCTCGTTAGCCACCTGGGTCAAAGGGGTGAGATCCCGGAAGTATCCGTCCAGGCTGTCATCCGGGCTTTCCTCATTCTCCTTTTTTCCGTAAAGGAGGATCCGGTTTACATTGTCCAGCATGGAGGCGATCCCCAAAAGCTCCGCCGCCGTAAGGCAGCTTCCGATCTCAAGGGATTTGATGGTGAATCCCAGGTCGCGGTTGCTGCCGAAGGACGTGCCGCCGGATCGGAACAGCCGGTTTAAGGCGTCCTCCGTCTCGGTCTGGTTTTTGCGGATTTCCTCCAGATCGCCGGAAGGAACCAGCTCCCGGCATAATTTTCTGCCGGGTTCGGAATCCGCCCTTTCCTCCAGCATTTTTATGATTTTATCATATTCCAGTGTTTTTAAAACCTTTTGATTCATAATTCTCCTGTCCGCTCGGTACAATCAAACCGGGAAATGTTCGGGCTGTGTTAAAAGTATACCATGAATCAGGAAAAAACGCGAGAGATTTACCCTGTGAATCCGAAAAACCGTCAACTTTCACTGGCGAAACGCCCGCAGATACCAAGTCCCGCAAGCAGCAGCAGAGGGAACAAAGCCGCCGCCAAAATTCCTTTTCTCAAATCATCCCCGAAAGCGTGAGAAACCATGCCTGCCAGCGTGGGCCCGCCTGAGCAGCCCAGATCCCCTGCCAGAGCCAGTAGAGCGAATAAGGCCGTGCCGCCTTTTGGCATCGCAGCGGAAGCGCGGCTGAAGGTACCGGGCCACATGATCCCAACGGACAGGCCGCACAGGGCGCAGCCGATCAGTCCCATCGCCGGATGGGGAGAAAAGGAAACGCAAAGATAAGAAAGGATGCACAACACACAGCTACCCTTCATAAATCGGTTAAGGTCAATCCTGTCTCCCCATTTTCCGTAAAAGGTTCTGGAAACGCCCATTAGCGCCGCAAAAGCCATGGGGCCGGCAAGATCCCCCGCCGTCTTGTTAATTTTCAGGCTTTTCTCCGCAAAGCTGGAGGCCCACTGGCTCACCGACTGCTCGCTGGCCCCCGCGCACATCATCATCAGCAAAAACACCCAGAACGCTTTTTTATGCATCAGCTCCTTCAGGGTGCAGCCCTGTTCCCCCTCTTTGATCAGGGGGGCGATGGGGACCCGGGCGAAAAGCAGGGAATTGCAAAGCGGCAGCAGGGCCCAGACACAGGCCAGGATTCTCCAGTGTTTTACGCCGAACAGGGCGAAAAACAGGGTGGAGATCAGGACCACCCCCACATGCCCCCAGCAATAAAAAGAGTGTAAAAGGCTCATGGTCTTTTCCTTATTGTCCGTTGGACACGCCTCAACCACCGGACTGACCAGCACCTCCAGCAGACCGCCGCCCACCGCGTAAATTGCCACGGCGCAGAGAAGGCCCGCAAAGGGATCCGGCGTTATCTGCGGCAGAAAGGAAAGGGCGGCGATTCCAAAGGCGGAACAAAGGTGGGCGGTTATCATGGACGCCCGGTAGCCGATTTTGTCCACAAAACCCACGGACACAAGATCCACCAGTAGCTGCAGCCCAAAGTTTACCGTCACCAGCATGGTGATACGGGAAAGAGGGATTCCATAGGCGCTCTGGAAGGTAAGAAACAGCAGGGGCGCAAAATTATTGATCACAGCCTGTACAATATATCCGATAAAACAGGCGCGGATGGTTCCCTGATAATTTTTTTCTGTATTCATGTCATTCTCCATTCCGGAGCGTTTTCGCGACGGGGCGACGCGAATCTCCAATTCGCGTCTGCCATCAGGGGAATTTGTGACGCTCCGGCACAAATTCTCAAACGAACAAAGTTTGTTTTGTGAAACAATAAGCTATCGAGCTTATTTTTCACACTAAACTCTCCCGGATGAATGGATCGGATGGGTGCCAGTCCTTCTATTTTATCACAGTTTGGATCATTTGTCCTCAGGTTGGCGTTTCTTTCCGGTTTTCCCGCTGGAATCCCGCTTTACTTTTTCCGGTGGATTCGTTATACTGATAAAAGCGGATCAGACGGGCCGATCCATGGGAAAGGAGTCAGCATGCCGGATAAGGAACCAAACAGCCAGAATGATTTTATGATCGAAAAAATCAAAGCGCGTCCCATCAATCGGAAAAAACTGATCCGGCGCACGATCATCACCGCCGTCATGGCGGTTTTGTTCGGCACGGTGGCCTGTGTGACGTTTTTGATTCTGGAGCCTGTGATCAGCAACCAGTTATATCCGGAGGAGGAGCCGCAGCCTGTTGTTTTCCCGGAAGATCAGAACGAGATGTCTCCGGAGGAGATGCTGGCGGAAAATCTTCCCGATGAAAGCCCCTCCCCCGCTCCCGGCGGTGAAGATTCCTCCGGGGAAACTCTGCCGGAGCTGTCCGGTCTGACGAAGGAGCAGATCCAGGAAATGATTGACGGCGCCGATCGGGATCTGGAGGATTATGCCGGTCTGTACGCCGCGCTTCAGGAGCTGATTTACAACGGACGCACGAAAGAGGACGGAGAGAGCGTTATCCCGGCACTGTGTCAGTATATGATTCCGGTAAAAGGGGTCACGTCCAGCATCGACTGGTTTGACGATGTGCAGGAGCGCAGCAATCAGGCTACCGGCGTGATTGTGGCGGACAACGGCGTGGAATTTTTGATTCTGGTGGATTATTCTTCCTTAAAAAACGCTGAAAATCTGGTGGTGGAGCTGTCTCAGGGCCAACTGGTCTATCGGATCGACGCGGCCCTTAAGGGAGTGGACAAGGATACGGAGCTGGCCATTGTGGCGGTGAACAGGGATTCCATTCCTGCGGGCTTTCTGGAGGAAGGCGGACTGGCGGTTGTAGCGCTGGGTTCCTCCGCGGGAAACAAAATGACGGGGACGCCGGTAATCGCCATGGGAAGTCCCATGGGAGCAGGGGATTCCATAGGATACGGCATGATTACTTACGCGGGTTCCCAGATGACAGGCCCGGACAGAAACTACCGCCTGCTGATGACGGATATCAACGGCAGCAAAAACGCGGAAGGGTTCCTTTTTAACTTGAAGGGACAGATGATCGGCGTTATCACGGACAGCCCGTCCGGGAGTGACACGGGGAACCTGATCCATGCTTACGGAATCACGGAAATCCGGCGCATTATAGAGAAGCTTTCCAATGGAAACACCTTTGCCTATCTGGGGATTACAGGCACCGATGTGACGGCTTACGCCCATTCCGATCTGGGGGTGCCTTACGGGGCTTACGTCACCCGGGTGGAAATGGATTCCCCTGCCATGCTGGCGGGAATGCAGGTGGGGGATGTGATCCTTGCGATCAACGGCAACAGCGTCATCAACTATTCCTCTTACTGTAATCAGTTGATGATTCTGAATCCCGGAGATACGGTAGAGCTTACGGTGAGCAGACAGTCCCAGAGCGAATACAGGGAAATGACCTTTACCGTAGAGCTGGGGGAGCTTTAAAACGGGAAAAACAGGGCCGACAGGCGGAATGAGAGGATACCATGAAATATTTGAAGGAACTGAAGGAAGGGGACAGGATCTCCGACATTTATCTGTGTAAGCATAAGCAGTCCGCCGTGACCAAAAACGGAAAACCTTATGAAAACGTGATTTTGCAGGATAAAACGGGAACCATGGACGCAAAGATCTGGGAGCCCAACAGTCCCGGCATCGATGATTTTGACGCGCTTGACTATGTGGAGGTGGTGGGAGACGTAAACAATTTCCAGGGAACCCTGCAAGCCAACATAAAACGGATCCGGCTCTGCCGGGAGGGCGAATACACGCCGGCGGATTATCTGCCGGTCAGCGCCCGTGATATCGATGGCATGTATCAGGAGCTTTTAGGCCTGGCGGAAAGCGTGGAAAATGCCTGCCTGAAACAGCTTTTGAGATCCTTTTTTCAGGAAGACCAGGCTTTTATCAAGGCGTTTCGGAAATCCTCCGCGGCAAAGACCATCCATCACGGTTTTATCGGCGGCCTTCTGGAACATACCTTGAGCGTGACAAAGCTTTGCAATTACTATTGTACCGCTTATCCTGTGCTGAAAAGGGATCTTCTGCTCACCGCGGCCATGTGCCATGACATAGGGAAGATCCGGGAGATCTCGTCATTTCCGGAAAATGATTATACGGACGAGGGACAGTTTCTGGGACATATTGTCATAGGGGCGCAGATGGTGGCGGAAAAAGCGTCCTGGATTCCGGATTTCCCCCCGGAGCTTTTGATCCAACTGCAGCACTGTATTCTGGCTCATCACGGAAAAAATGAATACGGTTCTCCCAAAACGCCGTCTTTAATCGAGGCGCTGGCGTTGTATTATGCGGACGATACGGACGCCAAGCTGGAAACCTTTAAGGAAATCCTGGAAAACAACAAAAACCGGACGGACTGGCTGGGATATAACAGACTGTTAGAATCCAATCTGAGAGCCACCAGACTGTAACAGGTTCCGATCGGCAGGATACATTTCCAAAGAAACAGCAACAGGGGTAAACCCGGAAAAGGAGGCTTTTATGAAAGTTACGGACACAATATGCTATGTGGGGGTCAATGACCACCAGATTGATTTGTTTGAGGGACAGTACCGGGTGCCGGATGGCATGGCATACAATTCCTATGTGATACTGGATGAACATGTGGCGGTCATGGACACCGTGGACATCCGTTTTGGACAGGAATGGCTGGCCAACGTGGAGAAAGCTCTGGAGGGCAGGACGCCGGAGTATCTGATTGTTCAACACATGGAACCGGATCACGCGGCAAACATTCCCACGTTTTTAAACAAATATCCCCATGTCAAGGTGGTTGCCACCGCCCAGGCCTTTGATTTGATGCGTCAGTTTTTTGCCCTGGATCCCGGAGACAATAAAGTGATTGCCGCAAACGGCGGGGAGCTTTCTCTCGGCAGACATACCCTGCGTTTTCTCCAGGCTCCCATGGTACACTGGCCGGAGGTAATGATGACCTATGACGCAGCGGATAAAGTCCTGTTTTCCGCGGACGGTTTCGGAAAATTCGGCGCGCTGGATGTGGAAATGGAATGGGCCTGCGAGGCCAGACGTTATTATTTCGGCATTGTGGGGAAATACGGTCCCCAGGTGCAGAACGTGTTAAAAAAAGCCGGGGAGCTGGATATCCGCATTATCTGCCCCCTGCACGGCCCGGTGCTTTCGGAAAATCTGGACTATTACCTGAATCTCTATCAGATCTGGTCCTCCTACGGCGTGGAGAGCGAGGGCGTCACGATCGCATATGCTTCCATTTACGGACATACCAGGGAGGCGGCTCTTGATCTGGACAGGGAACTGAGGGAAAAGGGAGTGAAGACCGCCGTTCACGATCTGGCCAGAACAGACATGGCGGAGGCAGTGGAGGACGCCTTCCGCTACGGAAAGCTTGTGCTTGCCGCAAACACTTATAATGGCGGCGTCAATCCCTTTATGGACGACTTTTTAAGACGCCTTACCGAGCGCAATTACCAGAAACGCACTGTCGCATTGATAGAAAACGGCTCCTGGGTTCCTGTGGCGGCAAAAACCATGAAGGCGGCGTTTGAAAAAAGCAAGGAGATTGTCTTTGCGCAGAATAACGTGACCATCCGCTCCGCCATGACGGATGAAAACAGGGAACAGATAAAAAAGCTGGCCGAAGAACTGGCACAGTAAATTCCTGCAGCCTGCCGGCCTTTGTCCGGGAGAGGAAGATCCGCGGAGACAAAGAAACCATGAATGTTCAGAAAAACGATATTGTCACGGTGACCATAGAAGACATAGAAAACGACGGCCTGGGCATCGGCAGAACGAATGAGGGCTTTACGCTATTTGTCAAGGATGCCGTGATGGGCGATACCGTGCAGGCGAAGATCCTGAAATTGAAAAAAAATTATGGGTTTGCAAAGCTGGAGAAGGTGGTAACGCCTTCTCCCTTTCGTGTACAACCGCCATGCCCTTTTCACAGGCAATGCGGCGGCTGCCAGTTGCAGGCGCTTTCCTATGAAAAACAACTGATGTATAAACAGGCGAAGATACGAAACAACCTGATCCGGATCGGCGGATTTTCTCCCGATTGTATAGACGCCTGTATGGAAAGCATTGTGGGGATGGAAAACCCCCTTCGCTATCGCAACAAAGCCCAATATCCCGTGGGAACGGATCGGGAAGGCAGGATTGTTGCCGGTTTTTACGCGGGCCGGACTCACACGATTGTACCCAATACGGATTGCCTTTTGGAAACGGAGGAAAATCGGGAAATCCTTCAGATTATTCTGGATCATCTGCGGCGGCATCATATCAGCGCATACGATGAAAACACGGGAAAAGGGCTGGTTCGGCACATTCTGATCCGGAAAGGCTTTACCAGCAGGGAAATCATGGTCTGCCTGATCTTGAATCACAGGCCGGTCAAAAAACTGACGCAAGCGTCATTTCACAAACCGGGCGCACCAGTTGATTTTTCCTTTCTGGAAAAGCAAAACGAACTTTTGCAGAAATTATCCCAGGTTGAAGGAATGACAAGCGTGTCGGTAAATTTGAACACGGAACGAACCAACGTAATTATGGGAAAAGAGGTTTATACGATATGGGGAAAACCCGCTATCTCTGACACCATTCATGTGAGAGACATGACAAAGCCGGGGTATCCCTTTACCGGAAAGGAATTAACGTTTTCTATCTCCCCTCTCTCCTTTTATCAGGTAAATCCCGTTCAAACGGAAAAGCTGTACAGTCTGGCGCTGGAATTTGCGGGGCTGACCGGCCGGGAGACCGTCTGGGATCTTTACTGCGGCATCGGAACGATTTCGCTGTTCCTGGCGCAGAGAGCGGGAAAGGTTTACGGCGTGGAGGTGATTCCTCAGGCAGTGTCGGACGCCAGAATCAACGCGGAACGAAACGGAATCAAAAATGCGGAATTCTTTTTGGGAAAAGCCGGGGAACCCCTGGAAACAGCCGGCCACCCGGATGTCATTGTGGTGGATCCGCCCCGGAAAGGCTGTGATGAAATCTGCCTGAACACCATCTGGCACATGCAGCCGGACAAAATCGTTTATGTAAGCTGTGACAGCGCTACGCTGGCAAGGGATCTGAAAATTTTGTGCGGCGGCGGTTATGAGATAAAACGCATACGGGGCGTGGACCAGTTTGGCATGACGGTGCATGTGGAAACGGTTGTCCAGTTGTACCACCAAAAGTCTACCGAGTATTTTCATGTCGATTATGAGCCAAAGAATGGTGATTACTTAGATAAGATGCCAGCTACAGCAACTTATCGAGAGATCAAACAATGGGTATACGATAATTATAACGGTATGAAGGTATCTTCCCTGTATGTGGCTCAAATCAAGCAAAAATATGGGATCATTGAAAGAGAGTGTTACAATAAGCGAAAGCTGGAGAACGCCAGAGTGCCACAATGTCCGTCAGATAAGAAAGCCGCCATTGAAGCGGCCTTGAAGCATTTTAAGATGATCTGACTATGAAGGGATGCATTTGGGGTATCCCTTCTTAAGAGGCGTTCAGGGCACTAGGAATCGTATAGCATTTATTAAGCAGCAGACAGAGTTATGTAAAAAACATGGCTCTGT